>JAMPDJ010000010.1 GCA_023665805.1 Bacteroides sp.
TTGGTCTTGCCATAGCTCGCTATGCCTTCGCCAAAACGGTTGCAATACGCACGAATATAAAGGCAAAACGGATTGGAAATCTAATGACCGATTCGGGTTAAAACGGATACGACTACATGATTTCACGCAGAGGAATCATTACGAAGTCGCGTTCCTGCATGCGTGGGTGGGGCAGGGTGAGTTCCGGGGTGTCCATGGACAGATTGTCGTAGAGGAGCATGTCTATGTCTATGGTGCGATCACGATACACCGTGGTGCCGTCGGGCAGGAGGCTCTTGACGCTGCGTCCCAGTTCCTGCTCTATCTTGCGTGTTTCGCGCAGACAGGCCAAAGGAGACATCATGGTGTGCACGAGGCAGGCAATGTTGATGAAACGGTTTGGACTGCTGAAGCCCACGGGGTCGGTCTCCAGGAATGAGGACACTCTGTAGACGGAGCCTATGCGTTCGTCGATGAGTGCAAGGGCCTGCTGTATGGTTGCTTTTCGGTCACCGAGGTTGGAGCCGAGGCTCAGGTATAGATTGTGGGGCATGGAAAAACGGGAATTAGGAGAGTTGGGGGATAAGTGTGTATGCAATTAAGGAAATGGGTTTGGTATAAAAATAAACCCGAATCGGTCATTAGCTTTCCAATCCGTTTTGCCTTTATGTTCGTTCGTATTGCAACCGTTTTGTCGAAGGCATATCGAGCTATGGCAAGACCAAACGGGAAGCAATACGGCGAAGAGAAGGGCAAAATGGAGGAAAAGGCAATATAAATCAGATGATTTATACAAATTGACGTTCTAATGACCGATTGGGGATAAATAGGGAACGGATAGCGAACCGTTCCCTATCTAAAATGTGTATGTCCGGAGTTATCCTTGGCGGTGTCAGTCCTTCAGGATAAGCATGGCATCGCCGAATGTGCCGAAACGGTAGCGACGTTTGGGGTCGGTCTCATTGTAGCGCATGGCCTCCTTGTAGGCTTTCATTATCAGGTCGTAACCACCATAGGCGGCGGTGAGCATCAGCAGGGTGCTCTGCGGAGTGTAGAAGTTGGCCACCATGGCATCGGCAAGATGGAAGTCGTAGGGAGGGAAGATGAACTTGTTGGTCCATCCGTTGAAGGGCTTGAGGTTGTTGTCGGCACTTACTGCGGTCTCCAATACGCGCTGTACGGTGGTGCCGACGGCCACGACGCGGTGTCCTCCGTTCTTGGCACGGTTGATGATGTCGCATGCCTCCTGGGTGACGTGCATTTCCTCGCTGTCGGTCTTGTGCTTGGTAAGGTCCTCGACATCTATGCTTCGGAAACAGCCAAGACCGCAGTGCAGAGTGACGAAAGCCTGTTCGATGCCCTTTATTTCCATCATCTTCAGGAGCTGGGGAGAGAAGTGCAGTCCTGCCGTGGGGGCGGTGACGGCACCTTCGTTTCTGGCAAAGACGGTCTGGAAGTCTTCCATGTCCTCCGGTTCTGAGGGGCGTTTGATGATTTCCTTGGGCAGGGGAGCTTCGCCCAACGAGAAGAGGGCATGCTTGAATTCATCATGTGGGCCGTCGTACAGGAAACGCAATGTGCGACCACGGCTGGTGGTGTTGTCTATCACCTCGGCCACCATGCTGTCGTCTTCACCGAAATACAGCTTGTTGCCGATTCTTATCTTGCGTGCCGGGTCTACCAATACGTCCCACAGGCGCATTTCCTCGTTGAGCTCTCTGAGAAGGAACACTTCGATTTTGGCACCTGTCTTCTCTTTGTTGCCATAGAGGCGTGCGGGAAAAACCTTGGTGTCGTTGAATACGAAGACATCCTTTTCGTCGAAGAAATTGATGATGTCGCGGAATGTTTCGTGGTGTTCGATGATGCCGCTTTTGGAATGTACCACCATCAGGCGACAGTCGTCGCGGTGGAAATAGGGGCGTTCCTCGTCCGGACCGAACTCGCGGGGATATTGCGCAATGCGTTCGTCAGGCAGTCGATACTTGAACTGAGAAAGTTTCATATTGTGTGAAGTATTGGTAAGTAGGCATTGGGAAACGATTCAGACGGCCAATGTCTGTTTTGTATTATTGTTCGTGTTCGGTGGATTCTACGGGTTGGGCCTCCAGCCATGTTGTGAAGGACTCCAATGTGTGGCAGTCTTCCACACGGTAATCCCCGATGCGTGTGCGCCTAAGGGCTATAAGGTGTGCACCGGAGCCGAGAGCCATGCCAATGTCGCGTGCCAGGGCACGGATGTATGTGCCTTTGCTGCACACCACGCGTATTGTGGCCTGCATGGATTGAGCGGAAAAATGCATGAGTTCGATCTCGTCTATTACCAGAGTCTTGGGTTTCAACTCCACTTCCTTGCCTTGTCGAGCCAGGTCGTAGGCACGTTTGCCATCCACCTTGCATGCCGAGAACGATGGCGGAATCTGTTCGATGGTGCCCACGAAAGATTGCAGTACCTCGGCAGTGCCCTCGGTAGTAATGTGGGCTGTAGGGTAGGTGGCATCCACGGGGGTCTCCAGGTCGAAACTGGGAGTGGTGGCACCTAATTGCAGGGTGGCTATGTATTCCTTGGTCTTGGCCTGCAGGCAGTCTATCTGCTTGGTGGCTTTGCCGGTACATATAATCAGCACTCCTGTGGCCAAGGGATCCAGTGTGCCGGCATGGCCAACCTTCAGTTTCTTTTCTCCTATGTGTTTGCACAAAAGGTAACGAACCTTGCTCACCAAACCGAACGAGGTCCAGTTCAGTGGCTTGTCGAATGATAGTATGGTACCGGCTTTGAAGTCCACGTGACAGAGTCTGTAATTAGAAGTTGTAGTTGTTGAGAGATTATAGCAGGCTGCTGAGCAGGATGGCGCAACCAACCACGGCACAATAGATGCCAAAATAAACCAGCTTGCCCTTGCGCACGATGGAAATCATCCATTTGCAGGCAAGGCATCCGCTGACGAAGGCGGTTATGAATCCTATTGCCAGGGCTGTCGTGGAAATATTCCCTGCAGCGGCAGCGGTGCCTTCCTTGGCAGCCTTTAGAATGCTGAGCAATGCTTCGCCCAAGATGGGGGGGATGACCATAAGAAATGAGAACTGTGCCATCTTTTCTTTCTTCACTCCCAACAGCAGTCCGGTGGCTATGGTGCTGCCACTGCGGCTGAGGCCTGGCAATACGGCAATGGACTGTGCCAGGCCGATGATGAAGGCGTGGCCGAGGCTGATGTCGTCGGATTTGCGTGGACGTGCATAATAGCTCATGGTGAGCAGAGCCGACGTGACTATCAGGCATAGTCCAACGATGAGAAGACCACTGCCAAAGATTTGCTCCACATAGTCCTTGAAGAAGACTCCAACTATGCCTATGGGTATCATGCTGACCACTATGGCCATGACATATCTGCGTTCGGGGCTGAAGAGAGGGGCTTTGGTGTCTACAAGGCCACGTAGCAGCCAAGCGATTTCGCGCCACAGGATGACAAGTGTGCTGAGTACGGTGGCTACATGTACGGCGATGGTGAACGTGAGATTTTCTTCACCGTCTATGTTGAAAAGAGCACTTGCGATGGTCAGGTGTCCGCTACTGCTCACGGGCAGATATTCGGTAATCCCCTGGAGTAATCCCATGAGGAAGGCTTGTAGTTCAGTCATGTCTATACTGGTATATATATGATAAAGTACTGGTTATTGTTTCTCGGTTTACTTGGAGTCGGGAGCATTGTTGCAGCACTTGTCGCTCTTGTGGTACATGATACCAAAGATGATGAAGATGAAGCCGGCAAAGCACACGGCCGGAGCCACTTTGATACGGCGTACGCTGAAAATGTCAGGGTTGAAGAACTCCTCGTCGCTACCGCTGCCACTCATCAGCACAAGGCCTGCGATGATGATGACCATACCTATGGCCAGCAGAATGTAGTTAGTCTTGTTGAAAGCCAATTGATTCATTATTGTAATGTGTATATGTGTGTGGATTGTTGGGTATGAAAAGGTTACTTGTACAGGTCGTGTTCTCTCATACGTAGGAAGTGTGTCACGCTGGCAAATGTGCACGTGAGAGTGATAATCAGGGCAAAGGCCAATACACTGGCTGCCATGATGATCACGTTTTCGCGTGGCAGAAATTGTAATATGGCGTGGTCGTACTTGGTCATCCAATGGAGTATGGCCATGAGGATGCCGTTGGCAAGCAGTGCGGCAATCACGCCTGTACCAAGACTGCGCAGCATGAACGGTCGCCGGATGAAGTTCCAACTTGCGCCAACGAGTTTCATATTGTTGATGACAAAACGGCGACTGTAAACGCTGAGGTGTACGGTGTTGTTTATCAGACTGAGGCTGATGACGGCCATCATGGCCGTGATGACAAACAGCACGATGGTAATGGTGCGCAGGTTGCTGTTGAGGCTTTCTACAAGTTCTTTTTGGTAAAATACGTCTGCTACGGCCTCGTTTTCCCTGATTTCCTCGGTTATCCATTGCAGGCTGTCGCCACAAACATAGTCCGCTTTCATCTTCAATTCCATGGAGATGCTGAATGGATTCTTCTTCAACAGTTCGCGGGGATCTATGCCCATGGCATCAATCTGTTCCTGAAGGGCCTGTTCGCTGCTGATATAATGGATATGGTGCACGTACCTTTTACGGGACAACTGGAATTCCAGTTCATGCGCGTTTTCCGGTGTGGTGCCATTGGTCAATACCACGGTTACCGTAAGGTCCTGTTGTACATAATTGCGGATTTCCCTAGCAGTGAGAACAAACAACACCAATATGCCCAAAAGCAGCAATACCATGGTGGTGCTGATGGTGCTGGTCAGCAACTGCCAGCGAAGGGTGGCTCTTTTTTTCATAGAACTATTCCTTTCAATGTTGCGCTGGAACTTTCCGTCACTTTCACTCTGACGGTATCGCCTATATGGTGAATGCCGCGGTCTATGATTACAACCTTGTTTTGTTCTGTGCGACCGAACAATTGCTCGCGACTGCGTTTGCTTACGCCCTCCAACAGGACATCGTACTCTCTGCCAACGCAGCGTTGGTTGCATTGCGTGGACAATTCGTTCTGTAAGGAGATGAGTTCATTCAGACGACGTATTTTTGTTTCCTCAGGTATATCGTCCGGAAGGTGCTTGCTGGCGTATGTGCCGGGGCGTTCGCTGTATTTGAACATGAAAGCCGAGTCGTAGGCACATATGCGCATCAGGCTGAGGCTTTCCTGATGGTCTTCCTCTGTCTCGCTGCAATATCCGGCAAATATATCTGTGGTGATGGCGCAATCGGGAATGATACGCCTTATGGCCGCTACGCGATCCAGGTACCATTCGCGAGTGTACTTGCGGTTCATCAGTTTCAGTATCCTGTTGCTGCCGCTTTGTACAGGCAGATGTATATGCTTGCAGACGTTTGGCTCCTCGGCGATGACATACAGGGTCTCGTCACTCATGTCCTTGGGATGAGAGGTGGTAAACCTTACTCTCATGTCTGGAACTGCTCGGGCCACAAGTCTCAGGAGTTGTGGAAAATCTATGTCCTTGTAGCGGTAGCTGTTGACATTCTGTCCAAGCAGTGTTACTTCCTTGAAATTGCGTGCCTGCAAATCCCGGCATTCCTTTATGATGCTTTCCACATCCCTGCTGCGTTCACGTCCACGGGTATATGGTACTATGCAGTAGTGACAGAAATTATTACATCCGCGCATGATGCTTACGAATCCGCCTATGTGTCCGGAATGCAGGCGTTGCGGAATGATGTTGCTGTAGGTTTCAGTAAGTGAAAGCTCCACATTTATGGCAGGTTGTCCGCATTCGACCTGTGCTATGAGATCGGGGAGGGACATGTAACTGTCAGGACCTGCCACCAGGTCCACACCATAGTCTTGAATCAGTTTCTCTTTCACTCGTTCTGCCATGCAACCGATGACACCGATAATCAGACGGTGCTTGTCGCCACGCTTCTTTTGCATGCTGTGCAGGAATTCCAAACGCGAAAGAATCTTCTGTTCCGCATTGTCGCGCACGCTGCAAGTGTTCAGAAATATGGCATCGGCTTCTTCCGGATGTTCGCACGCTTCGTAGCCTGCCATGCCCATTACGGATGCTACGACTTCGCTGTCTGCCACGTTCATTTGGCAACCATAGGTCTCTATCAGAAGTTTCTTCATCTTGTCGTATATGTATAAAAGGGAGGTCTGCCATGGGCGACCTCCCTTGTGATGGTTGGGCTATCCGGATTCGAACCAGAACAAAGACGACCAAAATGTCTTGTGCTGCCATTACACCATAGCCCAATCCTATGCAAATCATAGCACAGATGGCTTACATTTGCGGTGCAAAGGTACAAATAAATATCCAATTAGTATGCCTAACGCATGATTATTTTGCCTTGTGCTTGCTAAAAACGACCTTTTTGTACCGTATCTTTCTCACCTTAGGATTACCCATGGGGGAGGGGAGTGCAGGAAATCTTACTTGGCTATGACCAAGAAGTATTTCTTTTTTCCCTGCTGTGCAAGGATGTATTTGTTGTCCAGCAAATCTGCTTCGCCAATCATACGGTCGAAAGCAGATAGTTTCTCTTTATTGATGGAAACGCCACCGCCTTGTGTGAGTTTGCGCATTTCACCTTTGGAAGCAAAGCATGCTGTTTCGCCTGCCAGCAGGTCAACAGCCTTTATGCCTTCGCCACGGAGCAGATCGCGGCTGACTTCATATTGGGGCACGCCTGCAAACACGTCCAACAGGGTGGCTTCGTCCAGCTTTTCCAGACTTTCCTTCGTGGACTTTCCGAAGAGGATGTTGCTTGCCTCCACGGCAGATTCGTAATCCTCGCGTGAGTGTACCATGCAGGTCACCTCCTCTGCCAATCGTTTCTGCAGGATACGTAGTTCTGGATTTTGGCTATGCTGTTCCACGAGTCCGTCGATGGTAGCCTTGTCCAAAGAGGTAAATATCTTGATATAGCGTTCTGCGTCCTCGTCTCCCACATTCAGCCAGAATTGATAGAATGCGTATGGAGTTGTGCGGTTGCGGTCCAGCCAGATGTTGCCTTTTTCTGTTTTTCCGAACTTTCTTCCATCTGCCTTGGTGATGAGCGGACAAGTCAAGGCGTAGGCCGTGTTCTCGCTGCCCAGTTTGCGGCGGATAAGTTCTGTACCGGTAGTGATGTTACCCCACTGATCCGAGCCGCCCATCTGCAGGCGGCATCTTTTTTCCTGATACAAGTGGAGGAAGTCGTAACCTTGGAGCAACTGGTATGTGAATTCGGTGAAAGACATGCCGTCCTGAAACTCTCCGTTCAGACGTCTCTTCACGCTGTCCTTTGCCATCATGTAGTTCACGGTGATGCATTTGCCTATCTCGCGGGCAAAGTCAAGGAAAGAGTAGTCCTTCATCCAGTCATAGTTGTTCACCAATTCTGCCTTGTTGGGAGCATCGCTGTCGAAATCAAGAAAATGAGCCAGCTGTGCCTTGATGCATGCAACATTGTGGCGCAGTGTCTCTTCGTTCAGAAGGTTGCGCTCCTGGCTTTTGCCGCTTGGGTCGCCGATCATGCCGGTTGCACCGCCAATCAGAGCCAAAGGCTTGTGGCCGCAACGCTGGAAGTGTCTAAGCATCATCACGCCGCAGAGATGTCCGATGTGCAATGAATCAGCCGTAGGGTCTATGCCCACGTATGCAGTCTGCTGGCCTGAAGCCAACATTTCTTCCGTGCCAGGCATTATTTGATGGAGCATGCCTCTCCATCTCAGTTCTTCTACAAAGTTCATCGAATTAGTGTCGTCTTGTGTGTACTAATATGTATTAACCGATATGGGGTCGCACACTTGTGTCGGTTTATTTTACCTCCCAGATATCATTAGTTTCCAATAATTCTGCAAAGGTGTGATACTTCTTTTGTGCCTTCACTTCTTCTATTTGTGCTTCTACGGCATCATTGTAGGTGGGGGCATCCACATCGCGTATGACACCAAGTGCCACTGGGAATCCGTCGCCGTCTCCCATAAGAGCCAGTTTCAACTGTAGGGTGTTGTCCTGACATTTTGCATCATGCACCAAGATATCGTCCATGGTGATGCCGTCCTTGCCTATTTCCACGATTTTCAGTCCGAATCCTTCCTGCATCAGACCGTATTCGTTGTTTTCTCCGAATACGAGCGGCTGGCCATGTTTCACGTATATCGCATTCTTGGCACGTCCTGCCTTGTCATAGATGCAGTCGTGGGCACCGTGATTGAAGATGACGCAATCCTGCATAATCTCGCATACAGATGCACCCTTGTGGTTGTAAGCTGCTTTCAATATTTCCACTGTACCTGTTGCATCCGTGGCCACGGCACGCGCAAAGAAATGGCCGCGTGCACCAAAGCATAGTTCTGCAGGACGGAACGGGTCCTCCACAGTGCCATAGGGGCTGCTCTTGCTCACGAAGCCCCGGGGGCTGGTTGGAGAGTACTGGCCCTTTGTAAGGCCATAAATGCGATTGTTGAGCAGAATCATGTTCAAGTCTATGTTTCTGCGATTGGCGTGTATGAAGTGGTTGCCGCCTATTGCCAGACCATCACCGTCACCACTAACTTGCCATACAGTCAGACGCGGATTTGCCACTTTGCATCCTGTGGCTATTGCAGCAGCACGTCCGTGTATGGTGTTCATGCCATATGTTGCCATGTAGTGAGGCAAACGGCTGGAACATCCGATACCGGAAATGACAGCGATATCTTCTGGAGCAACGCCTATCTCTGCCATGGCCTTGTGTAGAGAGGCCAGGAAGAAGTGATCACCACATCCGGGGCACCATCTTGGCTGTCCCTTTTTGAAATCCTGAGCTGTATATGTTGCCATGATAATGTCCTCCGTTTTTACTTATTTATAATATCGGTGAAAGCGGCCACCAACTCCGCTACCTTGAAAGGCTGTCCCTTGACCTCGTTATATTGCGCAGGGCAGAAACCGTCTACCTGCATGCGCAACCATCCGGCCAACTGACCCATGTTCTGTTCTGCTACTACCACCTTGGGATATTTTGTCAGTATCTCCGCGGTGTTTGCCGGCAGCGGATTGATATTGCGGAAATGAGCCATGGCTACTTTCTTGCCGGCTGCCCGCATCTCTTCCATGGCTGCCCGTAGATGTCCGTATGTGCCACCGAATCCTACAATTAGCAACTCCGCATCTTCCTTGTCACCAAGTACCTCCAGGTTGGCGACTGGGATGTTGGCAATCTTTTGTGCACGCTTACGCGTCATCAAGTCGTGGTTCTCTGGATTTGTGCTTATGGCGCCGGTTTTGTCATCCTTTTCCAAACCTCCCAAGATATGCTCGAAGCCTTCACGTCCTGGCACAGCCCAATAACGCGTGCAATCATCCTTACGCATATAAGGAGTCCATGTGCCCTTCAACTCTTCGGGAACGTATGGAGGATTGATGTCCGGATATTCTGCCAAGTTGGGAAGGCGGAATGCACCCGACCCGTTTGCCACGTAAGCATCTGTCAATAGAATCACGGGAGTCATGTGCTCCAGAGCCATTTTAGATGCCTCGTATGCGGCATCAAAGCAATCTGTTGGGCTGATAGCTGCGATTACTGGCATGGGGCTTTCGCCGTTGCGGCCAAAGAGGGCCTGTAACAGGTCTGTCTGTTCGCTCTTGGTAGGCAGGCCGGTGGCAGGACCGCCACGCTGTACATCCAATATAACCAAAGGCAACTCCATGATAACGGCCAGATTCATGGCCTCGCTCTTCAGACACATGCCTGGACCGGAAGTACTGGTCACTGCCAAGGCACCGGCAAAGGCGGCACCAATGCTTGAGGCACAACCTGAAATTTCGTCCTCGCACTGTACTGTGGTTACGCCAAGACTCTTGTGTTTTGACAATTCGTGCAATACATCGGTAGCTGGAGTAATGGGGTATGAACCAAGATAAAGCTTCAATCCGGCTTTTTCCGCAGCTGCGATGAAGCCGTATGCGGTCGCCTTGTTGCCGGTGATATCCATGTATCGTCCGGGAATCTTGTTCTTGGTTTCTATGCGATAGACATTGGCAGCACTGGAATGTGTGTTGTGGCCATAATCATAACCTGCCTGCACTACCTTGATGTTTGCTTCTGCCACCGCCGGCTTCTTTGCAAATTTATCTTTAAGGAAGTTGAACGCGATATCCAAGTCACGGTCGAAGAGCCAGCAAACAAGACCCAAAGCAAACATGTTGCGGCACTTGTTGATGCTCTTTACGTCCATGCCTGTTTCTGACAGACATGTCCTCACCATGGTAGTAAGTGGGCATGCGATAACGCGATCGGCATCTATACCCATTTCACCCAAGTAGTCCTCGCTTTTGAACTGCGCTTTTTCCAAGTCCTTGGGAGTGAAACTGTCCGTGTCTATGATAATGGTGGCATCGGGCTTGGCATAGCGATACTGTGTCTTGAGTGCAGCGGCATTCATGGCCACCAACACATCACACATGTCGCCCGGAGTATAAATTTGGGTTGCGCCGATGTGAACTTGAAAACCACTGACTCCTGTCAGAGAACCTTGCGGGGCGCGAATGTCGGCAGGATAATCGGGAAAAGTACTAATGCTGTTACCCACTGTTGCAGATACGGTGGAAAAGATATTGCCTGCAAGCTGCATGCCGTCACCGGAGTCGCCGGAAAAGCGAACAACTACTGATTCTCTTTCAGTTATGTCCATGTCGTAAAATAATAATGGTCGTACCCCCGCCGGGAATCGAACCCGGATCAAAGGTTTAGGAAACCTTCGTTCTATCCATTTAACTACAGGGGCATCACTATCACCATGCATGTGATAGTGTTATATGTAATAAGGTGTACCCTTTGTGTCGGGCATTACTTATCTTTCTTCGCACTCTTGTTCATCCACAAGTATGCAACGGGAGCGGCAACAAAGATTGAGCTGAATGTACCGAATATCACACCAAGTATCATGGCGAAGCTGAAGCTGATAATGCTGCTTGCACCACCGCCGATTATGCCAATCATGAAGATGACGGCCAACACGATGAAAGTGGATACGGAGGTATTGATGGTACGGTTCAAAGTACTGTTGACGGAACGGTTGAATACCTCGAAACGGTTCTGGTTGGGATGCAGGCCCAATTCTTCGCGTATGCGATCGAATACCACCACCTTGTCATTGATGGAGTAACCTATGGCGGTAAGGATGGCACCGATGAAAGTCTGGTCAATCTCCATGCTGAACGGCATCCAGCCCCAGCACAATGCGTATGCACCCAAAATCAGTATCACGTCTGACATTAGAGCGACAATGGAGCCGATAGAGAATGCTATGTTGCGGAAACGAACCAAGATGTAGATGAAGATGGCGATGATAGCCAAAATCACACTCCATATGGCACCGTATGTGATGTCCTCTGCCACAGCAGGACCTACCTTTTGACTGCTAATGATTGAGCCACCGTCTCTCACATCGCGGTTGATGAAAGTCTCCAGGGTAAGGTCGCTTGCCAAAAGGCCACCCTCCTTAAGGACTTCAAACAATTTGGATTCGATTTCGCTATCTACTTCCATACCGTCTTCGTCGATGCGGTAGTTGGTGCTGATACGCAATGTGTTACCATCGGTACCGATAGCTATGGCATTGATGTTGTCTCCATCGAAGGCATCCCCCAATAGGGCATTGGCTTTCTCTGCGGTAACCTGCTTGTCAAACATTACCACGAAGTTTCGGCCACCGGTGAAGTCGATGCTCTTACTGAAACCGCGGAATTTCATACCGGCCACAGCAACCAATGCCAATGCGCCAAAGATGATGAAACTCTTTTTGTATGCGGCCAAGAACTTGTAGTTTGGATTCTTGAAGCTAATCCAATTGCCCACAGGAGTCTTGAACTTGAGATTCTGCCACTTGCCACGCGCCAGCATGCTTGTGTAGACCAAACGGGTCATGAACACTGCGGTGAAGAAACTTACTACTATGCCGATAATCAATGTCGTAGCAAAGCCCTTGATGGGACCGGTACCGAAGTTATAAAGGATTATGCCGGTGATTATGCTGGTAAGGTTGGAGTCGAAGATTGCACTAAAGGCATTGCTGTAACCTGCATTCAATGCCTCGCGCAACTTCTTGCCCGTCTTCAACTCCTCTTTGGTGCGTTCATAGATGAGCACGTTGGCATCCACGGCCATACCCAGTGTCAATACCATACCGGCTATACCGCTCATGGTGAGAGATGCTTGGAAACTGGTGAGAATGCCTGCGGTGAAGAACAAGTTCAGCAACAAGGCCCCGTTTGCCACCATGCCCGGAATCGTGCCGTACATGGCTATCATGTATATCATCAGCACAACGAATGCGATGGCACAGCTCCATATACCCAAACGAATAGATTCGGCACCCAGTGTAGGGCCTACAATCTCCTCGCTCACGATTTTGGCCGGAGCAGGCATTTTGCCGGATTTCAGGACGTTTGCAAGGTCACGAGTGTCCTCGGCAGTGAAATGGCCTGTAATCTGGCTGTTTCCATCAGTGATGGCCGTCTGTACAGTGGGTGCACTGTACACGTTATTGTCCAATACGATGGCTACGCTGCGTTGCAGATTTGCCTTTGTCAAGGCACCCCAGCGGCGTGCACCGTCAACGTTCATCTGCATGCTTACGCATGGACGTCCGTGCTGGTCAAAATCGTCCTTGGCATCAGTAATGACATCACCTTCCAATGGGGCGCGTCCGTTACGCTCTGTTACGCGGATGGCATACAATTCATACCAGTTGGTACCTTCGCCTTCGCCCATGCCTTTTACACCCCACTTGAGTTGTAGGTCAGACGGCAATATGCTCTTGGCTTCGGGAGTTTCGAGCAACTCGTTGATAACTTCCATGTCGCGTTTGTGTGCAAAACCGACAATGCAACCGTATGCGCCTTGAGTCAGCTGTAGTCTGCTCAAGAGAGGATGTTGCTTTCTTATGCGTTCTATTTCCGCTTTGTCTGTGTTGCTTTCGGTTTTGTTGCCGGAAAGGGCGGCAGCCAAGTCTGTCTTGACTGTGTCGGCTTCTTGTGCGGTGGAGGCAGTAGTATCGGCAGCTGCTTCAACTTCTGTCCCGAGTGCTGCAGCCAACTTTCCGTCCAACTGAGCAAGGAACGGAGTGATGTCCTGTGAATTATATGTTTCCCAGAATTCCAGGTTTGCAGAACCCTGCAGTAACTTGCGGACACGTTCTGGTTCCTTTACACCGGGCATTTCCACCATGATGCGTCCTTCCTGGCCCTCTAAGGCCTGGATGTTGGGTTGTACCACGCCAAAACGGTCTATACGCGTGCGTAATACATTATAACTATTGTCTATGGCACTCTTCAGTTCTGCGCGCAGAACAGCTTCGACTTCCTTGTCGGTACTCTTGGGAGTCACCTTGCCACGCAACTGCTGTGTGGCGAAGAGTTCTGCCAAGGAACGCTCGGGAGCGGCTTTCTTGAAGTTCTTTACAAACAGGGTGATAAAGTCACTTTGGCTTTCGGTTGCTTCTTTGGCAGACGTTTCCACAACGGTGCGGAAAGTTCCGTCTACCTCCTCCTTGTGGTCTGCCAATGCCTTGATGACATCAGGCACGCTTACCTCCAGGATTACATTCATACCGCCCTTGAGGTCAAGACCCAAACCGATTCCCATCTCGCGGCACTCTTTCAAAGTCCAAGAACCCAGATAAACGTTGTGGGTGTTGAGAGAATCCATGTAATGGTCTGCGGCCTCCTTGCCCTCGGTCTGCAATTTCTCCTGATAGCATTTGTCATAATGGCTGGTCACCACGGAAAAGCTCAGGTAAAAGGCACAAACCAAAGTCAGCAGTACGGCAAAAGCCTTTACAAATCCTTTGTTTTGCATGTTGGTTGTAGATGTTTATGTGTTGTTATTATATTCTTTGAGTGCCGCTTTTTAGGCATAATAGCACGCAAATGTATAACTTTTTTCCGATACCCCCAAGGCAACCGCATAAAAAAAGCCCGTAGACGGACTATTTTGTTGATTTGGGTGGATGGTACAAATCACTTGTACAAGCGTGTTAGAATAGGACGATGGTCCGAAGCCTTGATAGCTCCGTCTACATAGGTGGAGTCGGTTTTCCAGTCATTGCTGACGAAGATATGGTCTATTCTCACGGGGAATCCCTTGCCTGTGAATGAAATGCCGAGTCCGTTGCCGCTTTCGCGGAAAGCACTTTTCAACAGTGCGGAAATCTGCTGGTAAGTATAGGATATCGGGGTGTCATTCATGTCTCCGGTAGTGATTATGCTGTATCCGGAGTGGCTGGTTATCAGTTGGCACACGGCATCTGTCTGCTCCTCTCTTTTGGCTGCAGCCTTGGTCAGGCGGGAGAATAGCTGTTTGCCGCTGGCTTTCATCTTGTCCTTGTCATAGGTATCTATGGCATCGCTATAGACGGCCTTTTCTTCAGAACTGATTCCGTTGCTTTGTAAATGGTTGTTTATTACCAGGACGGTATCTCCGTCCATGTCTATGCGCCATGCCAATGTACCATTGCCGAAAGCACCGTCTGTCTTGTATACCACATCTCCCACAAAAGGCCATCGTGAAATGATACACATGCCAGCGTCGTTCTTTATATGGTAGTTCAGTGAGTCCATCTTGTGTGTCAGCATGTTGTATACCATGCCGCCTTTGGGACATTCCTGCAGGCAGATGATGTCTGCTCCGCTGGCGGTGATATAGTCCACGGCCTTGTATCCGTCGAAAACGTCAGTCGGGGCTGCGGTCAATCCGGCCACGTTGTAGGATAGTACCTGCACAGCCCTGCCTGTCAGTTCCTTGTTGCTGAAGTTTATCGGACAGTAGTCTCTCACGTAACTCCAGCATGCTGCCATGCCAAACAGCGGCAACACCGTCCATCGACGGGACAGTAGCATCCAGATGAAAATAAAAGCAATATCCAGACACAGGAAAATGGGAAACAGCAGTCCCGCCTGAGACAATCTCGGGTGCATGGCAGGGGGAAGATACGTTGACAGGCAGGCTGCCCACATCAGCAGGATGGTGGCTATGTTGGCTCCTGCCAATATGCCGACGAGCATCACGTGCGCTCCATGCCTGACCTTGTATTTCAAGCTGTTGGTGTCCATCGCGGTGTGTTGCAATATCAGTTCTTGCGATAGACGTGAAAGTTGTTGCGCGGTTTGTGTTTGAACCATCCTCGTATCTTGTCCAGCATGCCGCCTTGTCCGCTGTCCTTCCACATCAGCAGGATTATCAGTCCCACCAGCATGCCGCCAAGGTGGGCATAGTGTGCCACTCCGTCGTTGCTTCGAGCCATCAGCAGCTCTATCACCGCATAGCCTATCACAAAGAGTTTGGCCTTGATGGGGACGGGTATGGGGAATATGAACATGTGCTCGTCAGGGAATATCATGCCGAAAGCCAGCAGTATACCGTATACGGCACCAGAGGCACCGACGGTATTCCACATGTCTATGCTCATGGCCATGCCCTGCACGATTACATATTTGCCGTGTACCAGCTCCATGCCCATGCGTGCCATGTCGGTATGTTCCATGCTGATGTAATGCACCCATTGCACCAGTTCCTGTATCATTCCGGCGCCTATGCCGCAGGCCAGATAATAGAAAAGGAAGCGGTGGCTGCCCAGTACTTGCTCTATTATGCGGCCAAACATCCATACGGCGAACATGTTGAAGAATATGTGCTCCACGCTGCCGTGCATGAACATGTATGTCAGCAACTGATATGGCATGAACTTGTCTGCCAGAAAGAAATGAAGTCCCAGCATATCGTTAAGGTCTATGCCGTTGCGTCCGGCTACCAGCATGGCCAGATAGCACAGCACGTTTATGATAAGCAGGTTTTTGGTTACCGGGGGCATCTGATTCATATTGATGTAAAAAATGTGTTTTTATTGAATTTTGCGCGAAGTTACGCTTTTTTAGTCACTAATTGTCGCCTTTTGACGACGTAATGTGTGCTTTTTGTTCTTTATTGTCTTTTTTTAAGGGTCAAAGCTTGGTTGGATAGATTAGAATACATATATTTGTAGCAAGAACAGAGATAAATAGTGTAAGACAAACAAAACAGATTAACACCTATTACTATGAACAAGACAGATTTGATTAATGCCATTGCCGCAGAGGCAGGGTTGTCCAAGGCAGATGCCGCAAAGGCTCTGAATGCAACAACAGCAGCCATTGCAGATGCCTTGAAGGCTGGAGACAAGGTATCTCTTGTTGGCTTTGGTACGTTTGCTTCCGTCGAGCGTCCTGCGCGTACGGGCAAGAATCCCCGCACCGGTGAGGTACTGGAGATTCCTGCAAAGACAGTGGTGAAGTTCAAGCCAGGTGCCGATTTGGCATTGTAGTTCGCTGCTACACCTTATATTATATATAATGGCAAGGGGATGTTCCTTCGCATGATGTGGAGAAACATCCCCTTGCTGTGTGTTTCCGTCTCGTCGTGTTTTGACTATAGAACAGGAATATCTCAGAATTCTAAGACGAGGATATGGACTGGTGCTTATTGGAGTTATGTGCAAGGTGGATGGAAGTGATTCTGATGATGATACCTGAATGGAAGTTATCAGGAGCAAGATTACAGTACCGATTGTCGAATATGATACTCTAAATGTAAAGAAGGATACTATATACAAAAAAAGGAATTATGACTAAAAGAGAAATCAAAATCGAGGATTATGCCGGAGAGATCATGTCCGAATTGAAAAAGGGCATACTTGTTACCACAAAGTCCGGCGACAAGGTCAACACGATGACCATCTCATGGGGTGCGTTGGGTATAGACTGGGCTTTTCCGGTTTTCACAACCTACATTCGTCAGGGGAGATTTACCCACCGGATGCTTGAAGAAAATCCGGAGTTCACTGTGAACATACCATTTGGTCCGGTGGACAGGAGTATTCTTGGTTACTGCGGTAGCAAGTCTGGTCGTGATTACGACAAAATCCAAGACCTTGGACTGACCACAGTGGATGCCGACGAAATCTCTGTTCCGGCAATCAGGGAACTGCCGCTGACTCTCGAATGTCGTGTGATATATGCTCAGAAGCAGGACGAACGGGCTATTCCAGCGGATATTCTCGACAAATTCTATCCCAAGGATGTGGATGCCTCGCATCACGACCGCAACCAAACCATGCACACCGCATTCTACGGGCAGATAGTGAAAGCGTACGTCATCGAGGATTAAGGGCAACATCGCTCCTGTAACAGTTGTTGCTACGTCGATATGTACAAAACGAACGCCCCATCGCCTATGATATGGCGATGGGGCGTTGTGTATATTGCTTTTCCTTGTACAGGAATTACAACTTGGGACCAGCGGCAACGAGAGCCTTGCCTGCCTCGTTGGTGGTGTACTTGTTGAAATTCTTGATGAAGCGTGAAGCCAAATCCTTGGCTTTCTCCTCCCACTCTGCAGCATTTGCATAAGTGTCGCGAGGATCAAGGATGGCGGGATTCACGTTGGGCAGAGAAGTGGGAACCTCGAAGTCGAACAGAGGGATCTTCTTGGTCTCGGCCTTCAGGATGCTGCCATCGAGGATAGCGTCGATGATACCACGGGTATCGGGTATGGAGATACGCTTGCCGGTACCGTTCCAGCCGGTGTTCACGAGGTATGCCTTGGCACCAGACTTCTGCATCTTCTTTACCAACTCTTCAGCATACTTTGTGGGATGCAACTCCAGGAATGCCTGGCCGAAGCAAGCGGAGAAAGTGGGAGTGGGCTCGGTGATGCCGCGCTCTGTGCCTGCCAACTTGGCGGTGAAGCCGCTCAGGAAGTAGTACTGGCACTGCTCGGGAGTCAGGATAGACACGGGAGGCAGTACGCCGAATGCATCTGCAGAAAGGAAGATTACATTCTTGGCTGCGGGAGCAGAACTTCCGGGCTGGATGTTGTTGATGTGGTTGATGGGATAAGATACGCGGGTATTTTCGGTAGCGCTCTTGTCGTTGAAGTCTATGGTGCCGTCCTCTGCCACGATTACGTTCTCAAGGAGAGCGTTACGCTTGATGGCACCGTAGATGTCGGGCTCGTGCTCCTTGGAAAGACCGATAACCTTGGCGTAGCAACCACCTTCGAAGTTGAAGACACCGTTATCGTCCCATCCGTGCTCGTCATCACCAATCAGGCGACGCTTGGGGTCGGTAGACAAAGTGGTCTTGCCCGTGCCGGAGAGACCGAAGAAGATAGCAGTGTTCTCACCGTTCATGTCGCAGTTGGCGGAACAGTGCATGGAAGCGATACCCTGCAGGGGAAGGTAATAGTTCATCATTGAGAACATACCCTTCTTCATTTCACCGCCATACCAAGTGTTGATGATAACCTGTTCACGGCTTGTGATGTTGAATGCCACGCAAGTCTCGGAGTTGATGCCGAGTTCCTTCCAGTTCTCTACCTTGGCCTTGGAAGCGTTGTATACTACGAAGTTAGGCTCGAAGTTAGCCAGTTCCTCTGCAGTGGGACGGATGAACATGTTGGTCACGAAGTGAGCCTGCCATGCAACCTCCACGATGAAGCGGACAGCCATACGGGTGTCTGCATTGGCGCCGCAGAAGCAGTCTACCACGTAGAGTTCCTTGTTTGACAGTTCCTTCTTGGCGATGTCCTTCAAGGCAGCCCAGGTATCCTTGGAGATGGGCTTGTTATCATTCTTATAGTCATCAGAAGTCCACCATACGGTATCCTTTGAATTCTCGTCCATGACGATGAACTTGTCCTTAGGAGAACGGCCGGTGTACACACCTGTCATTACGTTTACAGCGTCGAGTTCGGTGTTCTGACCTTTCTCATAACCCTCGAGACCAGCCTTGGTCTCTTCTGCGAACAACTGCTCATAGGAGGGGTTGTGTGCAATCACGGTAGAACCGGTGATGCCATACTGTGTCAAATCTAATGTTGCCATTGTCTTATTAAGTTAAATGTTATGAATATATCTGTTTTCTATTCCCTTCCACGCCACAAAGGTAGTGATTTCCGGGGACAGTACATCTATGTATATAGTACTATCTTGAAGAAAACACGGGTTTTGCTATCCTAACTTTGCAACGATGGCTTCCTTCTGCTCCTGCTCAACCTTGTTGTTGTCCAACAAGAACTCCACAAAGCGAACAAGGTCGTCATTGAAATAATCGTGCTGTATCTTATCTAACACTCTACGACAATACTGTTCTTTGGAGATGCAGGGTGTGTAATACTGCATGGCACCTACGCGCTCCATCTTGCAAAAACCCTTGTGGACAAGTATCTTCATGAAAGTGGCAGTCGTCGTATACGCCGGTTTGGGATCTTCGAAGCCTTCTTGTATGTCGCGAACAAAACCTCCTCTCGTCGGCAGGTTCCATAGGTTCAGCATGCACTGAAGCTCTGACCTGGTCATAAATTTTCTGTCTCTCATATCTATTTTATTTGATTATGATGCGATTTAGTGCGCATCCGGTTTACAAAGTTAGCACTAAACAATGAAAATGAGCCTACTAAATTCACAGGTAATGACACGGGTCATTTGTGTTTAACATAAATTTACTTGTTATTCGGGCATAACAGGTGTCAGTTCCTTTTCGCCTTCTCTTTTTCTCTCTCTTTATTGCGTTCCCGGGGTGTTTTTCCCTTGTCTGCTTTTTGCTTGACCAATTCGCGTGGTTTCTGCTCCAGCACAGGGATTCCACGCACGTCCCAGGCCTGTTCCACGTCCCATCCGGCACGCACGTTCATGGGTTTGGGGAAGTAGAAAACCGGTTCCGGCTGTGTGCCGTTGCCGTATTCGCCGGCATCCCATATTCCGTTGCCGTTCCTGTCTGCAAAACACCTCATGTAGTACATGTCTGGGCGCAGGTAATAAAATTCCGCAACGCCTGAAGCCGAAGCCCGCTGCCTGGCGACCACGTTGTCCGAGCGGTTGAGCAGCTGCACCACCATTCCGGTATCCGGTATGGCGAGATTTACAATCAAGGTGCCGTATTCATCAAGGGAGCGCACACGCAAATCCCCTTTGGATTTCTTGTTGGCATGTCCCATCACTCCCGTTATTGCCATAGAGTCTATCACCACGCTGTACTTGAGTTCCGGCTTCCACTCGGCATACAAGGTGTAGGATTTCGCATCGTTAGGTGTAGGCAGCAATATGAATGGTTCCTTGTAAAGGTTGGAGTCCCGTTGCATGTAAAGATGTACCTTTGCCGTGTCTATGGCACTGATAGGCTCGTTTATCTTTATGGTGACATTCTTGTTCGGGTCCAAGGCTCCGATGGGAGCTATTCTCAAATCCAGGAAATCCTGTTCATACGGGTTTTGTTCCGGAGGCAATGGTGTCTTGCTTCGTTTTGCACGTTTTTCGCGTTCCTTGTTCCAGTCGTCTATCTTCTTTTGCTTCTCCGTCCGGATCTTTTCCCAGCTGTTGCGGGCAACCAAGGTGACGGTATCCGGCCTCCATGCCAGTTGCCCGGTCGAGTCCGTATCCAGGAAACTGAGCAGCATCTCCAAAGTATCCGTCCTGTGTGTGAAAGCCGTATCGGTAATCCAGTAGGTCAAAGTGTCGTTTTTCTCCGAAGTCTCCATGACCAGGCATGACTCATCGAAATTCAGGCCCTTGATTACAGGCAGTGTATCCACCGGAGCAGTGAAATACAGACGGAACCAATCCGGTTCGGTACGTTCGGTTTTCAGCAAATGCAAATCCTGCTTGGCCTCCAGAAACGACATCAGCACGACATCGTCGGGATAGTAATGCGTGTATGGTACCACCCGTATGGAATCGTAGTATATCGTATCTCTCCAGCAGGTATCCATGCGAAGGTCGGGACGTGAAGATGGGACATACACGGTGGTGTCGAAGGCAATCGCCTCGGCTCTTTGGCTGAAGCGATAGTCGTTGTCCATATCATTCAGTGCAAAGATTCTGTATCGTCCGGGTGCTATTCCCTTGATGGAAAAGTGTCCGCTGCCGTTGGTCCGTGCCACACGTATAAACGGTTTGGTGCGGAACAGGCTGTCGTCATAGGCACTGTCGGCACGATGCAGTCCCACGAGGAATCCTTTGACAGGCTCCAGGTTTTCTGCGGCCAGCACATGCCCCGACATTTCCATTGTGTCTATCACCGGCCCTGTGCTGAAACTGTAGGTGTAGAACCCCATCGGGTTACCCTCGTTGTTGTCCTCTATGGCATCGCTGAAGTCTATGGTGTACGTTGTGTTGCTTTGCAGCGAGTCGTATAGCGTCACTTTTATGTGCTTGCCGGCCGCACGCACGTTGGCCGCTTCCATCTGTGGCGGGGAGACCACCACTTTTTCGCTGGCGTTGTTTATTTTCACAAACTCGTCAAAGAGGATGCTTATACGTTTGGACTTGACCCCGACTGCCTTGTCTGCCGGAGTGGAACCCAGTACCCGGGGCGGTTCTTCGTCGTATCTGCCGCCATCGGGGCTGCCGATGCTGGCACAGGACACGACAGCGAGCAACGTTGTCGCAAGCAGTAGGAAAATGATTGTGAATCTACGCATTACAAAAGGGAATTTGTTATCATCGTGGCAATCGGGCTTTTGTCCTTTCATGGCGAGTCCGTGGCCATGTCCGGACAGAGAACTTAGTTTAAGGCAAGCATCTCCTCTATGTAAGCCCTGTTGTTGGAAAGGCGTGGAACCTTGTGTTGTCCTCCCAATTTCCCCTTTGATGCAAGCCAGTCGTGGAAGAGGCCTTTGCGCGCTACAACCAGTTCCAGAGGCTGGAGAGTGATATTCTTGTAGCGTTTGGCTTCGTAGTCCGAATTGACCTGCTGCAAGGTCTCGTCCAGGATGCGTGCGAACTCCGACATGTCGGCAGGAGCCTGGGCGAACTCCACCAGCCATTGGTGCCTGCACTTGCCTGTGCCGTCCATGAACACCGGAGCCGCCGTGTATTCCAGCACCTGTGCCCCCGTCCTGCGGCAAGCCTCCGCCAGTCCCACCTCGGCATTGTCCACGATCAGCTCCTCTCCAAAGGCATTGATAAAGAATTTTGTCCTGCCGGTAATGATGAACTTGTACGGGTTCTTGCTTGTGAACCTGACCGTATCGCCTATCATGTATCTCCACAGACCGCTGGAGGTGCTTATGACCATGGCATAGTTCTTGCCGGTCTCTACGCCCCAAAGCGGAACCACATTAGGGGTGGGGGCCTCTATCTCGTCCATGGGAATGAACTCGTAGAATACGCCGTAGTCCAGCATCAGGCTCATGGCCGTGTCCGCAGGGTCGTCTTGAAGGCCGAAGAAGCCCTCGCTGGCATTATACGTTTCCATATAGTGCATACCTTCCGATGGGATTAGCTTCCGATACTGCTCACGATACGGAGTGAAGGCCACGCCTCCGTGGAAAAAGACTTCCAAGTCTGGCCACACCTCTGTCAGATTGTCTTTGCCGGTAATTTCCAGTACACGGTTCATCACCGACAGCATCCACGAGGGCACACCGCTTAGATTTGTGACATTCTCGCCTATGGCCTCATGTGCTATTTTGTCGCGCTTCACTTCAAAATCTGGGAGCAGGGCTGTTTCCTTGCGCGGTACTCGCACCATATTTACAAGGGGATTGATATTCTCTATCAGTATGGCGCTCAGGTCTCCCACCAGGGAATTTCTCCTGTTGTAGTTGGGAGCATGGCTGCCGCCCAGTATCAAGGCCTTGCCGTCAAAGATGCGGCTGTGCGGATTGTTGCGCAAGTACCACGCCACGGCATCCCTGCCGCCGGCATAGTGCGTATCTTTCAGTCCGTCCCTGCTGACGGGAATGAACTTGCTCTTGTCGTTGGTCGTGCCGCTGGACTTGGCATACCACCGTACCTGTCCGGGCCACAGGACATCCTTGTCGCCCTGCCGCATACGGTCTATGGCGTGCTTCAGGTCTTCGTATGTGTTTATTGCGGAAGAAGAGGCAAAGTCCTCGTAAGTGCGGACGGATGCAAATCCATGTTCCACTCCCCACTCCGTGGCTTCAGCCTTGTGCGTCAGACGCATGAGCACTTGCATCTGCAACAGTTCCGCCTGTTTCGCATATTTGTCCAGGGCATTCCTGCGTAGCGAGAACAGCGGTCTTATCATCTGTGTTATTGACATCACCTACGTTCTTATCTTGTTCCAGTATTTTCGTCCTAAAAGTTCCTCCCCTTTTCAGTTTCGTCAAAGCTTCCTTTGATGCCAGCTGGTGGCTTTCTTTTTTGCTGTATCCGAGGCCGCGCCCGCATTCTATCCCGGCCACGACTACGCGCGACAGGAACCGTGGCGAGGCCGTTTCCGTCTCGCGGCTTTCTTCCAGAAGTTCGAATTCAGCCTGTACATGATACTTCTGGCACCACTCCAGCAGGCGGCTTTTGAAGTTGGATTCCTTGTTGGCAATGCCGTCCAGGTTCAGGTAATTGCCCATGATGCGCTTTCCGACGAACCACTTGCAGTATTCATATCCTCTGTCCAGATACACGGCGCCCACCAGGGCCTCGAATGCATTTCCTGCCATGTAGCTGTTGTGCGTGTGTCCGATCTGTTTGCTATGTATCAGGTCGGTAAGTCCCATCTCGTCGGCCAGTTTGCCCAAGGTCTCCCTGCGCACTACCCTGCTGCGCACGTTGGTCAGGAACCCCTCGCTCTTGCCGCTGAAACGGTTGTACAGGATGTCGCCCACCACGGCATCCAGAATGGCGTCTCCCAGATACTCGAGGCGTTCGTTGTCCTGTAAACGTTGGCCTTTCTCCTTGATGGTGGCGCTTTTATGTGTCAAGGCCTGCTGATACAGTTCTATCTTTCTGGGATAGAATCCCAAGATTCCATAAAAAGAGCGATAAAGCTGCCTATCGCGTCTGAAAGGCAACCTTATCGCGTCTATTATATTTCCTGCTTTCACAGTTGATATGCATTCGGCCGGTCCGAGGCGGACGGTGTCACCTCTTCGCCGGGTCAAGACTTGCTTTAATCCACGTACTTCTTGAAAATTACACACGCATTGTGTCCTCCGAATCCGAAGGTGTTGCTCAGAGCTGCGCGTATCTCTCTCTTCTGTGCCTTGCCGAACGTGAAGTTGAGATTGTAGTCTATCTCGGGGTCCTCGTCGCCCTCTTCATGATTGATTGTGGGGGGGACGATGTCTTCCTTCACTGACATTACGCTGGCCATGGCCTCCACGGCTCCGGCCGCGCCCAACAGGTGTCCGGTCATGGACTTGGTGCTGCTTATGTTCAGCTTGTAGGCATGCTCTCCGAAGAGTGCCTTTATGGCCTTCACCTCGCTGATGTCGCCAACCGGGGTGCTGGTGCCGTGCACGTTGATGTAGTCTATGTCCCCGGGCTGCATGCCTGCGTCCTCCAATGCGTTGCGCATCACCAGGATTGCTCCAAGGCCCTCAGGGTGAGAGGCGGTGATGTGGTGTGCGTCGGCACTCATGCCTGCACCCACCATTTCGGCATAGATTTTTGCACCGCGTGCCTTGGCATGTTCCAGTTCCTCCAGGATGAGGCAGGCGCTTCCCTCGGCTATCACGAAACCGTCGCGGCTTGCGCTGAACGGGCGGCTGGCAGTCTCGGGACTGTCATTACGGGTGCTCAAGGCATGCATGGATACGAAACCGCCCACACCTGCTGCCGTGATGGCAGCTTCGGCACCGCCGCTGACAATCATATTGGCTTTGCCGAGGCGTATCAGGTTAAAGGCATCGGCCAAGGCGTTCGTGCTGCTGGCGCATGCGCTGGACGTGATATAGTTGGGGCCATGGAAGCCGTACTTGATGCTGATGTGGCCGGCACAAATGTCGGCAATCATCTTGGGCACAAAGAATGGATTGAACTTCGGGCCGATGGTGTCCGCCGTCTTGGCATACGAGGTCACTTCCTCCTCGTAGGTCTTCATGCCACCGATACCTACACCCATGATTACGCCCACGCGGTCCTTGTCCTCCGTCTCCAGATCCATGCCGCTGTCCTCTACAGCCATTTGCGCGGCTGCCAAGGCATACTGGCAATAGGGGTCCATCTTGCGGGCTTCCTTGCGGTCGATATATTTGTTCACGTCGAAGTCCTTCACTTCGCAGGCAAACTGCGTCTTGAACTTCTCTGCATTGAAATGCGTAATGGGAGCGGCTCCACTCACGCCTGCCAGCATGTTCTGCCAGGTTTCCTGGGCCGTATTGCCGATGGGTGTCACGGCACCCAATCCGGTCACGACAACTCTCTTCAATTCCATATAAAAGGGAAATAGTTGCCCAGTGGATCAGCGCATACAAGGCACACGTACCACCAGACAACTATTATTGATTAAGTAGTGTAAGACTTCAGATTACTTATTGCTTTCAATGTAAGCGATAGCGTCTGCCACGGTTGCGATCTTCTCGGCCTTGTCATCGGGAATGGTGATGTCGAAGGTCTTCTCGAACTCCATAATCAGCTCAACGGTATCCAAAGAGTCTGCACCGAGATCGTTGGTAAAGCTTGCTGCGGGCACAACATCAGCCTCGTCAACACCCAACTTGTCTACAATAATCTCTTTTACTTTTGCTTCAATTTCAGACATATCAATCTTGTTTTTAATTAAATTGTACGTTTAGTCTTATCTTTTGCGAGTGCAAAGTAAAGACTTTTTATGAATATCCGCAAATAAATAGCCCTATTTCTTAGCCAAAGTGCTCATTTTATCATCTTTTGTGCACCCGTAGGGCCTTGCTGTACCCGTATGTAAGCAAAAACGGGACATATTATTTTACATTTAACCCAAATCGGTCATTAGATTTCCAATCCGTTTTGTCTTTATCTTCGTTCGTATTGCGTCCCGTTTCGTCGAAGGCATAGTGAGCTATGGCGAGACGAAACGGGACGCAATACGGCGAAGAGAATGTCAAAATGGAGGAAAAGGCAATACAAATCAGCTGATTTGTACAAATGGACGTTCTAATGACCGATTTGGGTTAAATGCGTGTTCGATGGATTCGACATCAACCTTGCGGCACTATACTATGGACGGAACAAGGGGCTTAGCCGAGTGCAGAGGGGCATTGGCATGCAACTCGTCCTACTCTCCGGGAAAAACGGTCGAACTCACGTTGTGTTACGGACGCATATTAGTATCTTTCCTCGAAAGAAAAACGATTCTTTATCCTGCCGGTGTAATAATCACCGAATTTTTATGTACTTTTGCATATCGAACAAATTAAATGATAGTGCAGATGATCAAGAGAATCCACACCTTATTTATTATTGTTATGGCTGCCGTGGGCTGCATGGCCCAAATGCCTGAACCTGAACCGGTGCGTTTCACAGCCGCACAGAAGATAAATGACCGCGGAGAGTTGGAAATATCCTTTGAAGGTGTCATAGCCGGCGGCTGGCATGTCTATGGAGCCGACTTCCAGGACGGGGGACCGCAGCGGGCCACCGTCACACTGGAAAAGCAGGATGGCGTTCGTCCCCTGGGCGGCGTACGCACCGTTGGCGACGTGCACCGCAGTATGGACCCCATCTTCGGCATGGAGGTGGAAACTGTGGAGAAGAATGTCACATTCATACAGACATACGAGTTGACGGCCGACCGATACGACATATCCGGATACCTGACCTATGGGGCGTGCAACGACGAGAACTGCATTCCGCCGACCAGCGTGGAGTTCAGTTTCTACGGAGACAACAATGTTGCAGCCCCAAAGGCCGCAAACGCAGTCGCGGATACCGCTCAGGCCGCTTCCGTAACAACGGTGCCCGTGGCCGGACCCCAACCCGGTGTCGCCGTGGACGCGGCCCGGAACTCGCAGGTTCCCGACGACCTCTGGGCTCCCGTCGCTCATCTTCTTCAATCCGACGACAATGTGGCCGGGTCCGACGCCTCCCTCCTGTGGATTTTCGTCATGGGCATGGCCGGTGGCCTGATAGCGCTGCTCACTCCATGCGTGTGGCCCATCATTCCCATGACGGTAAGTTTCTTCCTCAAGCGCAGCAAGGACAACCGTGGCAAGGGCATACGCGATGCCGTCACCTACGGTATCTCCATCATCGTCATCTACGTGGCATTGGGCATGCTGGTTACCTTCTTTCTGGGGGCCAACGCCCTGAACGCCATGAGCACCAATGCCGTTTTCAACATATTCTTCTTCATCCTGCTTGTGCTTTTCGGCCTCAGTTTCCTTGGAGGCTTCGAGCTCACCCTGCCCTCTTCGTGGAGCAATGCCGTGGACTCCAAGGCAGAGAAGACCACCGGCCTGTTGAGCATCTTCCTGATGGCCTTTACCCTCACCCTGGTAAGTTTCTCCTGCACAGGTCCCATCATAGGCTTCCTGCTGGTAGAGGTGGGCACAAGCGGTTCCATCATGGCTCCCGTCACTGGCATGCTGGGATTCGCCGTGGCCCTGGCCCTGCCGTTCACGCTGTTCGCCCTGTTTCCCACCATGCTCAAGAGTGCCCCGCGCAGCGGCAACTGGATGAACAGCATCAAGGTGATGCTTGGTTTCCTGGAACTTGCCTTCGCGCTGAAATTCCTTTCCGTGGCCGACCTGGCCTACGGTTGGGGCATACTGGACCGCGAGGTGTTCCTGTGTCTGTGGATTGTCATCTTTGCCATGGCAGGCCTCTACATGCTTAACATCATCCGCCTGCCACACGACGAGGACGAATACGACGAGGACGGAAACATCATCGTCCGTCCGCGCACCGGAATAGTGCGTCTCTGTGCCGGCATGGCATCCCTGGCCTTCGCCCTGTACATGATTCCCGGGTTGTGGGGTGCTCCCTGCAAGGCGGTAAGTGCCTTTGCTCCCCCGATGAACACACAGGACTTCAACCTTGGCACCCGGGAAGTGACTGCCCGTTTCGACGACTACGATTTGGCCATGGCATATGCCCGTGAGAAGAATATGCCCGTGATGCTGGACTTTACGGGCTATGGATGCGTCAATTGCCGCAAGATGGAGGCCGCCGTATGGACCGACCCCGGGGTGGCCGAACTCATCAACAACCGTTACATCCTGGTGACCCTGCACGTTGACGACAAGACACCGCTTCCGCAACCCGTCGTCGTTACGGAGAACGGCCAGGACCGTAAGCTCCGTACCGTGGGCGACAGGTGGAGCTACCTGCAACGACACAAGTTCGGCGCCAACGCCCAGCCTTTCTACGTGTTGCTTTCCCCAGATGGCAAGCCCTTGGCTCCCAGTTACAGTTTCAACGAGGACGTGGCTGCATACACCCGATGGTTGGAGAGCGGCCTGAAGTAGAAATGTAGGCGGATACCAACAATTCTGGCGACATGATTATACAACCTGCGAACATGTGTGGCAATCATGGCAGATATTTTCGCCGAATGACCGTATGTAAAGACAAAACGGATTGGAAATCCAATGACCGGTTTGGGTTAAAGTTACTGGCACGAATCTTGCCGATATCGGCAAGATTCGTTGTCTTTGCACTGTATTTTGGTAAAAAAACGTGCCGATAGATGGAATATATATCAGTCAAGGAATGGGCAGAAATGCATGGCGTGTCCGAAAGGACTGCCAGGAACTACTGTGCTCAGGGTAAGCTCGAAGGAGCTTGTCTTGTGGGTAAGACATGGAACATTCCGGCAGAAGCAGTGATTCCGCGTCGAAACAAGAGAATGGACAAACTTTCACCTTTGTTGAGTATCCTCCGTGAACAAATGACAGGAAAGGTCAAAGGCGGGATATATCACCGCGTGCAGATTGACTTTACCTACAATTCCAACCATATTGAGGGCAGTCGTTTGACACACGACCAGACAAGATATATCTTTGAAACCAATACCATAGGACTTACGGACGAGTTGATAAATGTCGATGACATAATCGAGACTACAAATCATTTTCGGGCAATTGACCAAATCATTGCCAGCTCGACAGAACCCCTTACCGAACAACTTATCAAGCATCTACATGGACTTTTGAAATCAGGAACATCAGACGAAAGAAAGGGCTGGTTCAAAGTTGGCGATTATAGGAAACTGCCAAATGAGGTGGGAGGCAATGATACAGTCGCACCGGAATATGTTCACAGGGAGATGAAATCCTTGCTGAAAGAATATAATGCCAAGAAGGAGCCGTCATTTGAGGACATAATCGACTTTCATCAGCGTTTTGAGGCAATTCATCCGTTCCAGGATGGTAACGGTCGTGTAGGAAGACTGATAATGTTCCGGGAGTGCCTGCGTCTCGGATATGTTCCTTTCGTCATTACCGATGAACTCAAGATGTACTATTATAACGGCCTTCGTCATTGGCCGGCCATCAAAGGCTACCTTATGGACACCTGTTTGACCGCGCAGGATAATTTCAAACGGATATTGGACAAGTTCCGAATTCCATACAGGGACTGACACCCCGTACAATCCGGCCACAAAAAAATCCCGGCCCGTCGTCCAAGCGTTTGCACGCGTGGCGGCGGGCCGGGAAGCATCTATGAAGATTGGGTGTGTTTTTTACTCGCTGCGTGTAATCACGGCACGGCTCAGGCGCGGGTCGTTGTAGAACATGTTGTCCACGCCGCCCTTGTAGTCTATGCGGAGCTGCTTCTTGTCCACGCCGAACTCCTTCACCAGGCATTCGTAGACATTCTCGGCACGTTCCCTGCTCAGGCGTTCGTTGAATTTCTTGCTGCCCGTGCCGGCATCGGCGTAACCCGTGATGGTATACACGGTCTCGGAATCTCCGGACTTGATCACCTCGGCCAGCAGGCCCAGGTTGGCTCGTGCCTCGTTGCTCAGCGTGCTCTTGCCAATCTTGAAGACAACGAGGTTGCCGGCGGCGATCTTCTTCACCATGGACTGTGCCTTCTGCCTGTTGCCCTCGGCCAGGGCCGCCTTCATGCGCTCGTTTTCCTCGCTCATGGCCTTCAGTTTCTCGCGCATGCTCTCCAGGTCGCCGTAGTCATAGCGGTAGACCGTCTTGCTGCGGTTCCATCCGCGCTGCTTGAACTTGTAGGTCAGGCCCAGGGTGGCGGAGATGTTGCCCTCGCCGAAGCGGCCGCCGCCCTCGCCGTCGAAACGGTCGTTCACGAACATGCCGCGCACGTCCAGGTTCAGTGCCAGGGCCTTGCAGAAGTGCCATGACGTCAGTATGCCCACGTTGGCGCTCACCTCGTGGCCGGCAGGATTGCCGAATGCCCAGGCATAGCCCGCGCCCACGTAGGGGCTGAGGTCCCATTTGCGGTTCTCGTTGTAACCGCCGATGAGGTTGAGCATGTTGAACATCACGTCCACGTGCAGGTTGCCCATGTAGAACTTCTGCTTCTCCAGCCAGTAGCCGGCGCCGCCCTTGCCGGGCACGTCCACGCCGGTGGAGTGCGACAGGCTGCCCTTCTGCGTGGCGCCGCGCTCCTGCAGTCCGCTGTACATCAGGCGCACGCCTATGCCGGGTGTGAACCACTTGCCCACGGCCACATCCAGTGCCGGGGCGATACGGTCGCCAAAGCTGCATTGCTTGTCGTGGTCGCCGAAGTACACCTGTCCGCCGGCACCGAGGCTGACGAACCAGTTGTTCCAGAAACGGTTGGTCTCCACCTTGTACTTGTCCGTGCTGTACTCCACCTTTTCCTCCACTGTGGAAGTCTGTGCGAAGGCCGGACAAAGAGCCATTGCGCACAAGGCGGTCAAAATGATCTTTCTGTTCATAATCAAATTGAGGTTAATAATAATATGTTTTGTGTTATTCGGTCGTCTGTGACGCGGACCCGTCGCGCACGCACCTCACGGCGCATCCGTATCTCGGCTGAAGCGAGTACTGGCTTCTGACCGTTCCCACGACACCGGCACTTCCCGAGGGCAGGCCCTTGTTGTGGTCGCTGTATTGGCCGTTGTCAGATGATGCCGTGCGCCACGCGAAATAGTAGAGCTGCGAAACGGCGCAGTCTATCGTGTTGGTCACGGCGCCGCAGCTCATCCAGCGGTACGAACTGATGCCGTATCCGTCGCGTGTCCCGCCGCCAATCACCTGTCCTGTCTGTGCAAAGAAGTTGCCTTCAGCGTCGTCGGCGTTTCTCTTCATGAAGATTCCGTATCCGTGCTGTTTCTTGCTGTCCGCGCTCATGCCTATGCGGTTCATGGTCACTCCCTTGGGCAGATAGCGTGTCGTGGAGCCGTCGGCGACGGCATCTGTCACGCAGCTTATGTTTTCGCGCAGGCTGGGATAGCTCTCGCTGCCGTCCGACGGGTTGGACATGGACATGACTCCCTTCAACTGGTTGTAGTTCTTTTCCACGGGGATGAAGTAGGTATAGGCATAGTAGTTGGGGACGCGATATCCCACGGGCGACGGGTCGTAGATGGTCTTCACGTCGGTCCAGCCTTCCACGTTCCTTCCGCTGAAGCGTCCGTCGCCCCACAGCATGTCGTTGTGTTCATAGAGCCAGTCGGACACGCTTGCCGTGGAATAGAGGTCGATGAAAGCGGCCGGATTCCGGATGGCATACAGTATGGTGGCCTCGTCGGCCGCTGGTTTGAGTATGTTGTACTTGCCTGCCAGCAGGTCCGTCTCCTGTCCGTCGGCATCATAGTACTTGCCCGAGTTGGGGAACGGGTCCTTGCGGCCCCACTGGTATAGCATGGCGTTTATCACGCGTGCTTCGACGGATGCGTCCCGTCCGCCGGCTTGGGGACAACGTTCGGCATCCGTCGCTGGGAATGCACCCAGGTCGCGGTCCATCATCTGCACGGAACCGTAGGCGAGCGGCGTCACGGCCACCGTGCGTGTCTCGTAGGTGAAGTCCTGCGGCAGTGTGTCGCCCACTCCCCACACGTGCCAGCTCCAAAGGATGGTGCCGGCACTGTCGTAGACGGCTATCACGGCGTTGCCCACGTTGCCGGTGGTGGTGTAGTGCACGCGTCCGTCGCGCAGTTCCACCTTGCTCACGAAGCCGCTCACGTCCTCCCACAGCAGTTTTGCCTCTGCGGGGTCGATGGCGGCATCCTCGGTGTGGAAGCCCGCGCCGGGGATGATGCCCTTCTGTCCGTTGCCTATGACGGTGGCCTTGAAGTCGTGCTCTCCGGCGGTGGTTATCATGTAGCAGTTGGCCGTCTCCTCCGGTTCCTCCACATCGGGCAAGGCTTCCACTTCAGCATTGTTGTTCCTCAACACTTCGGCCGTGAGGGGAAGATTGTAGAACACACCTGCCTCAAAATCGGCAAGCAACTTGGTGGAAAACCGCACCGTGTGCCGGTCGGTAGTCAGCACAAAATCGGCTGTGCAATCCTTGTACAAGCCGGGAGCCACCACGGCATATGCCACAAGTGTCTCGGTGGTGGCGGGCGGGTTGGGCATTTTCACGGTCAGTGAACCGGCTGTCTCCACCGCTTGCAAGCCGCTGTCGATGTTATCGAGGTTGTAGGTATATAGCCCGGTCAGTGCCTTGTCTGCAACGGTCATGCTGACAGACGTCAGCATCTCGTCGGCAAGGAGGCCGTCGGTATCCTTCAAACTGATGTTGAGACGAAGCAGGGTAGCCATCTGCTTGAACCTCATAGTGTAACCACCGGTAGCCTTCTCTGCTGTAGCGGCCTTGAAGTCGTAGCGTGCCGGCGACTGCACATCGGCATATTCCTGTACGGCCGGGATTTCCACTGCAATGGATGTGCGCTCGGTGGCCGTCTCGCTGTAAGGATAATAAGCCGCCTGCGGGATGTCGTTGCTTTGCAATTTGCCCGTGAAGTCGGCACTGTTGGCCGCCTCAGTGTGGGTGGAAACAAAGCGGGCGTTGACGGTACGGGCACCAAATACGCCAATCTTGTCGCCGGGCATCCACTGCATCACCAGACTGCCATCGCCTGCCACGTCCCCTACGGATGTACGGGAACCTACCGACGAGATATGCTCTCCGGATGTGGCAGTTATTACAACAGGGTTTCCGGAAACAGACAAAGACTCCATGTCCTCGTTGCAGCCCGATACGAGCGCAACGAGGAGAAGAGTCATACATGATTTAGTTAAATTCATTTTCTGATATTGTTATGGCAAAAAGCTATTTGATTATATCGCCTCCTTGCCCGTAAGAAGAGCCGGAATTGATGGAAGTACTGCTCTCGCCAAGCACATAGTCGCGGACGGGAATTACCACAAAGGGCTTTGATTCATTGTTAGTAGTGATAAACATTTGTAGTTCAGGGTTGTCATCTTTATGTCGCACAAAATACGGACGTTTTTCATTGCCCTCCATTCCTGAGTAGTATGTCCTGGATACGGTAAACGGCTCTAATTTATATCCTACACCACTTTCTGTGGATTTTATCAGCATCAGCATCAGCTCACGCTGATTAGGAATACGCCACAAACCTTTGTCCGAACCGTCCGGATTCTCGTAATAGTCGGCACACAAGTTTTGTGTTGTAGCTTCAGTCAAGGTAAAGTTGCTTTTATCTACATTTGTAGCAATAATAGTAGATTTTGGTATTACCGTGGGATTTTCTTTTTTTTCATAGGTTAATTGCACATAGTTGCCATTATCTGCCAGGATATAAAGATTATCATAATCTGTTCCTATAGTATGACTTGTCAACCCACCTTCCGGAAATACTTTATCTTCAGCAATACGCGCCTCTGTGTTATAATAATACCTCCTGCCAGTTTCACGCGTAATGTTCACATCAAAGGTAACTTTGTATTTGTAAGACAACAAATTCCACGTACGTTCACCTGTGACATTCGTAACACTCACCTCAGGTCTATAGTTATCTCCAGTCACTAAGTGACTTTTTGCCACCAAGAAAGCGTCCGGCAGTTTGTTGACCTCACTTTCCTGATTATGGTACTGGTACTCACCACGGAGTGTTCCGGAACGACGCAAGGCATTTGGGCCCAGGCCATTCACCGAAATAACACGTTTGCCGATTCCGTCTCCTCCGTCAAGCAGGGTAGACACGGTGCTGGTGGGGGCTGAAATTTCCTTCAACGTGCGGAAGCAGCGCACAAATTGCACAGCTTCACCGGTTTCGCTTGAATTGTACTTATACATACCGTAAGTGCCTTCGTTTGCCCAGAATGTGCGGTAATCGCCTTTCGTGCTGGTATAGTAGTTCTGATCGTTAGTCGGTCGCATGTCCATAGGCAACGTGTGGATGCCCGCCCAGATACATTGGTGCTGGTACACAGAAGGGAGATACCAGCGGACTTCCTCATCGTCTACTATGTCATTGGCATTCAAGTCGCGGTTACGAGTCAACCAACGATATACCCCATAGTCATATTCTGATTTTAGTCTGTAATTGGTATAGTCCATCACTTCTGACCATCTCAGCTCTCCTCCGTGTTCTTCCCTTAGCTGTTGAAGAATGGCAAGCGTATTGAGACGTCCACGAGTCTGTGCATTGGCAGCAGGATCATCAGAATATAAATCACTACAGTCTTGATAAGAGTCGTTCTTAGAAGCTGCAAACACCACCTGTGTCTTATTGGCGTTATCCGCAGAGTTCTCCAATCCGAAAGGATTTTCCGCATTGTTCAAGTCGAACACCGTCTTGATGGACTGCTGGCGGATAGTGAAGATTGGAGTCAAGGTATAAGAACTGTTATTGTTGGTTTGGACACCTGTTGCAATGTTAATAATACGGTCAGGTACATTGACGAATTTGCTCAAATCGTTCTTGTATTTCTCATAATAGAACTCATTAGCAAAAATCTGGATATATACATTGGGGTCACTTTCTGTGGTGAAGAACAGAGCTTTGTTATAATTAGCATTAGTAGTTCTATATTCACCGTTCTGTATAGCAGTAATCAAATCCTTCAATGTATATTTTGTGGCTTGATAGTATGACTGATAAGTTTTTTCGCTGGCACTTGCACAGAATTCCAGCCAGTTCGCTTCCTCTTCCGGAATGTCATTCACGTTGTTATACGTCTTATCAATGCCGGGAACACGCAGCTGAATGGTGTAAAGATCCTTCATTGCATCAAGTGTGGCTTTAGGGATGCTGATAATGGTTTCGTCGTAGTGTGCATCGAGAGTTCTTACACTTGCTTCGTTACCGGCAACGATATTGCCCCATGCCCCGGGCTGATTGTCTGCATCGGTAGTGGCTTTGATAATGATATTATCCACACCGTTCACCGTCACATCGTATGTGTACTTCGTGTTGCGGCGCACGGTGAAGTTGTCGAAGGAACCGTTTTTGGAAATGTCGCCCAGATGTATTTTGTAATGCACATCTCCCGTCACGGTGCCATTGCCGTCTAACCCCGGTCCTTCATAGGAGCCATGCACTATGATATAAGTGCTCTTGTCAGGGGCATAAGTATACGTGTCGGCACCGTTCATATGCTCACGCATTGCAATTGATCCCGGATTGCCTTTGGCTTTCTGCACATTCTCGGGTATATAGAACTCTAAAGAATCCATTCTTACTCCGTTCACGGTGCTGTTGTAAAGAGGGAAATCGGTTCCGTCGCGGAACGCAGTACCTTCTTCAACACCGGACCAGGTAAGAGTGCCCGGGAATGTCCCGAACAATTCGCTTGCTCTCTCTTGGCTATCTGTCGTTGCCCCGTCTTTGAATGTCCATCCGTTGCGTTCAAACAGTGTGGAGGTGCGGCAATAGTTATATATGTCCCACTTGTCGGGAACGAACTTGACACCATTGCCATTATGGAATCTGAAGATGACCTTCGCATAAGAGCGACGCAACTGGAGGGGGAACTCCAACTTGTTTTGTCCTCCGGCCTCATCGGCAGTAAGAGAGAGTTGGGTCGTCTGTCCTTTGGCATCTTGATATTTTCCGGTAAGAAGGGCAGATGTGGCAATGATGTTGAAACGATCCGACATCTTCAGAATGTTGTATTTGTCAATCTCGGCCTTGGTCATGTTCTGAAGGTCGGTGAGCTGTAAGTTGTTCCAGAAACCTTTGTTCCAGTTGGCAATGGCATAGATATACCAGTTGCCACTGGTAAGGCCTGCCTCTTGCGGAATGGTGATACTGTACTTATACCAAGTGTCTTCTACCTTTATGGGATCTCCCAGTGATGCGGGCTGATAGATGATGGGTTTGGAATTCTCCGACTTGTAAAACAAGAAAGCCAGATGTTCCACATTGGTTTCCACCTCGTTGGAGGCACGCGTATTCACCTGCGTAGGGGCAGAGGTAATCACATTAAGGTTAAGCGAAGCGGGGAGCCCTTCCACCACCGGCGGATTCACTAAACTTTCGTCGGTACATGCTGCAAACAACAGGCATGCCGTCAGCACTTGAAATGCTTTAAGTGCAATTTTCTTGTTATATGTCATAATAACGTTGTTTGTTTTGTTGTTTGTTTAATCAAATGATACTTCCATGTCTTCTATAGGAATATAGTCCGGCACTTCCACATTAGGCTCCTTGTCTGCGGGTTTGATGCTGGCCTCTGATCCGCAAAGGTTGCCTTCCATCTCCACCAGAGTTTCCTTTGTGAGTGGAGACTCGTAGTCTTTCTTGGTTTCTTGTTCTTTTTTCATAATTGTTGATGTTAAAAATTAAAGTTTGGAATTATTTGTTGATTTGTATTTATGCTTCCTGCGTCGGGAGGGTGGTGTCTTTGCAAGCCGGCAATCCGGGAGGATGTGGACGGTGTGTGTCCGGCTCCTGTATGCACGGCCTTTTGCATTCGCGAATTCTCGCCTTTGGATTCGTGAATGTCCGGATGTGAATTCGTGAATGTTCTTTCCCGTCCTCGTGGCCTGTGTATCCCGGGGACGGGGGGACACAGGCGTAACGGCATGCTCGGCCGGGGGCTTTGCCCTGTCGTTGTCCGGGGATATGGTAAGATGGTCAGATCTGCCTGCACGGACGACGCTGACTGAAAGAAAACGGAAGTCGCGTCATCGGCGCGGTCGGCAGATGATGAATGGAGAAAAAAAGTGGTGTCGGGTTATGGGTTAAAGTGGTGTTGTCGTGTTCTTAAAGGTATATGGGAGCGAGTTGTTCTTGCAGCACGTAGTCATACACCGGTCGGATGGCAATTGTGTGCCCGTCCTCTTCGATATCTTCATATTGGTGGTCGGTCAGCAGCAGGAGCTGTTCACAGCGTGTTTTCTGCGCCACCATCAGCAGACCGGAAATTTCTCTTTTCCGCGTCTTGTCGTTGGTAATGTCATAGGACACCTGGATGGCGAGCACCGTCCGATCATTGTCGCAGACCACGAAGTCGCACTCGCCCGAACGTTCGTTGTAATAATAGATGTCAAGTCCGAGTGGCTTGCATCGGCGCAGCAGTTCCAGGTAGACGATGGTTTCCAGTCGCCAGCCAAGGTTCTCCTTTGCAAATGCATCGGTACGCTTGTTCATCAGTGCCACGTCAACGGGATAGATTTTCTCGCCGGTCATGCGCAGGCGGCTTTTCTGTGAGTATTTGCGTACCCTTAGTAGCAGGTATGCCTGGCAGAGATAGTTGACGTAGTTCCTGACGGTATGTTCTGAGCCGAAGCCGAACTGCTCTTTCAGAGACTTGTCGGCAATGATGGCTGGCGCAACATTCAGCAGGTGGTGCGCCAGCTGTTCGAACGCCGAACGGTGGACAATCTTGAAGCGTTGCTCGATGTCGCGTTGCAGGATGTTGTCTACCAGCCCGTCGATGTAGTCGCGTCCGTTACTAATGGTTTGCAGTTCGGGGAATCCTCCCTGGGCCAGATATTCGTCGAAAGCGGCCCGTCGTTGTGCCATCGCCAAGGTGGTCTGCAACCGTGTGTCTATCTGTTTCAGATTGCAATATTCAGCGAATGAGAAAGGGTAGAGGGCGATGGCATGATGGCGTCCGGTGAGGTGTGTGGCAAGTTCGCCGCTCAGCAGTTTTGCGTTAGAGCCGGTAATCAGAATGTGCATCTGTTTGCGTAACAGCCTGTTTACGAACAGGTACCATTCGGGGATGTTTTGTATCTCGTCAATGAAGAGGTATTGGAAGCTTCCGTAAATCTTGTAGAGTACTTCCAAAACGTTGTTCAGCTCTTCCCCTTTCAAGTGAATCAGACGTTCGTCGTCGAAGTTGACATATGCGAACTTTACTCCAGCCCCCATCAGCGCATTGTAGCACAAGGTGGACTTGCCACTACGGCGCACACCGATAACGACCTGTGCCTGTGTGCTTTCCAGATCTATCAGCTCTTCTTCTTTCCTCCGGCAGAAACGCTCGGACTGTCTCTGCAAGAGTTCGTCCATCTGGTCTGACAGGATAATTTCGAGTGTACGTTTGTCCATCATGTATGAGGCGGTTAGTCGGTTCGTGCAGCAAAGATACGGATAAATTCCGTACAGACTGCGCTATTTTACTGTTTTCCACCTCGTAGACTGCGATAATTTACATGTTTTCGTCTCGCAGACTGCGATATTTTACACGTTTTGGGTCTCGCAGACTGCGATATTTTACATGTTTTGCACCTAAAATCAAAGGTCGGTTGCACGACATGCCTCTCTCTGTCGGGCTATTACTGCTTCTTCTTCCTGTGATTTCCGTATCCGTAACCGTAACCATAGCTGTATCCGTATCCATATCCATATCCATAGCCGCGGTGGTGGGGATTCACTCCGTTGAGGATGAGCGACATGTTGTTCAGCTTGCCGTCGCGGTAGAGTTCCTCCATGTCGGGGAGCTGCCTGCGGTCGAGCTTGCCGGCACGCACCACGAAGATGGTAAGGTCGGAGATGCGGTTGGTGATGGTTGCGTCGGCTACGATGCCCACTGGCACGTTGTCCACGATGACGTAGTCATAGTGTAGGCGCAGCTCTGCCATCATTTCGTCCAGACGCCCATCCATGAGCAGTTCGGCCGGATTGGGAGCCACGGTGCCGGAGGAGATGATGTCGAGGTTGGGGAACTTCTCGTCGGTGTGGATAATGTCGTCCAGGCCTATGCTCTCGTCGGCAAGGAAGTTGGTCACTCCTGCGGGATGCTTGCGGTAGTGGCGGCTGAGTGTTCCCTTGCGTATGTCGAGGTCCACCAGCGCCACGCGCTTCTTGGTGAGCACGAGACTTATGGCTAGATTGCGTGAGATGAAGGTCTTGCCGGCACCCTCGTTGAATGACGTGAAGGTGATGACCTGCATGGGCTTGTCCTTCTTGGCCATGAAGGCCATGTTGGTGCGCAGGATGCGGAAGCTCTCGGAGAGCATGCCCTCTTCAGTGCTGGCGGCGAGGCCTGTCTTGGCCGCATCCTTGTCCTGCGGTATTTCGCCGAGGAAGGGTATGCTGACGGCTCCCTTGAGGTCCTTGCGGCTACGGACGCGCGTGTCCATGAACAATATCATGAGGAACACCACTCCGGGCACGGCCATGCCCGTGAGCAGTCCCAGCAGCAGGATGCGGTTGCGCACCGGGGCTATGGGTCCGGCGGGTCCGTCCACGCTGTCGATGGTGCGCGCGTTGTTGTCGGCCATGGCCTGGGAGAGCGCGTTCTCCTCGCGTCGGTTGAGCAGGAACATGTAGAGGGATTCCTTGATTTTCTGCTGTCGTTCGATGGAGAGCATCTGTCGTTCCTTGGTGGGTACGGTGGTGAAGCGCACCTGTGCCTGTTCCTGGCGGACGCGTGCGTCGTTGCGTTTCATGTTGATGCCTACGATCATGTTGTCCACGGCGCGGATGATGGATTGTTTCAGGGCGTGGATGGTGTTGTTGAGTTCCTCCACCACGGGGTTGTTCTCGCTGCTGTCGGCCAGCAGCTTGTCGCGCTTGAGCTTCAGCGCGTTGTATTGTCCTATCTGGCTTTCCACGGCGGCGTCGCTGATGCCCGTGCCCGAGGGGATGAGGTCGCGGCTCTTGGTGGGGTCGGTGAGGTAGTCCTTGATGAACTGCGCCAGTTTCAGCTGGGTCTCCTGCTCCATGGCGTCGGCCTTGTGTGACTGTGCCTCGCCCATGTATTGTCCGGCCAGGGAGCCTATGTCCATGACCTGGTTGGTCTGCTTGAATGATTCCAGCTGGGTTTCCACGCCTCCCAGTTCGCGTTCGATGATCATGAGGCGTTCGTTGATGAACTCCGAGGTGTTCACGGCCACCTGGTTCTTGTCGTTGATGGCTTCCTCGTTGTAGACGTTGACCAAGGTGTTGAGTATGTCCTCGGCGCGCAGGGGTGAGGCATCCTTGAGGGAGAGGACGAGGATGGAGGATTCGTCCTCCTCCTGGCGTATGCCCATGTTGCCCTGGAAGCGTCCGGCCACGGCGTTGAGGGGATTCTTGCATACGTGTATGTCGTGTCCCGTCCATGCGGGTCCCCAGTGGTCGGTGCCGGTGACGAGGATGCGTTCGCCTCCGACGGAGAGTGTGTCGTTGAGCTTGAGGTCGTAGGTCTCCTTGGCGGCGGGCAGGCCCTGGATGTCGGACAGGCGGACCGTGGCCTTGTTGAGCGGCGTGACGACAAAGGATATGTGCCTCTCGGGCATGACGCCCGGGAAGGAGACGTTGACGGGAGACTGGTTGTATAGTTCCCGGGTGCGCAGGCCTTTCTCCACCCTGTAGTCCACGTCGGCGTGGAGACGCTGCACCACCTCGCGCATCAGACGCTTGGAGCGGAACTGGAGAATCTCGTTGGCCACGTTCACCTTGTTTATGTAATTGTCGTAGCGGTCGAGTCCTGCCGTGCTGGTCTTGTTGGACGGGTCCTTGATGATGACCGTGACGCTGCGGAAGAACACCACGGGTGACGTGGCGTAGTGGTACCATGCCAGTCCTCCGAACAGGAGCACGGATAGCACGAACCATTTCCACTTGGATAGCAGGTAGACGAACAGGTCGGCCAGATTGACGCTTTGGTCGGTATTGGAGGATAGAATGTTGTTTTGCATAATGCGGGATGTTGTCGGTTATCTTCTGATTGCCCATACGATGGAGCATACGGCTGTGATGGCCGAGAGTATGCCAGTGATGTATTTCCAGCTGCGGTCTTCGCGGTCCTGCTTGCGGTACTTGGGTTCGACGTAGACGATGTCGTTCTGCTGCAGATAGTAGCATGGGGAGCTGAAGAGGTCTTTGCTGCGCAGGTCGTGGACGTAGGCCACGCGTTCTCCGTCTTCCTCGCGGATGACCGTGACGTGGCTGACACGTCCCCGCGGGGATATGTCGCCGGCTTTGGCTATGGCCTCGAGCAGGGTGATGCGGTCGCCTTCCACGGTGAAGGTGCCTGTGCTGCCCACGGCGCCCAGCACGGAATATCTGAAGTTGAGGAACTCGAGCGACACGAGCGGGTCCTTGATGTATTTGCCTTCGATGATGCGATTGCGTATCATGGATGTGACCTCGCTCACTGTCAGTCCCTCGACATGCAGCTTGCCGAGGATGGGGAAGTCGATGTTGCCGTCCACGTCCACGCGGTATCCCCTCTTGGATGCGGAGGATTCGCTGACGGTGCCGCTGGCGGTCACCTGGAAGGCGCCTCCGTTGGCATTGAACGGGATGGCCAGTTCGGGGTTCTTGCTGCTGACGGTGATGTCAAGGCGGTCGTCGGCGTGCACCACGGCCTCGTGACGGAGGTCGGCTGGGTAGCCGTGACCGGGTTCCATGTCTTGGAGGTAGACGAATTTTTTCGGCGAACTGCATGAAGCGAGAAATACGATGGCTGCTGCCAGCAGGGCCGAACGATAATGTTGATTTTTCATTGTCTTATGATGAAAGTTGTTTTGTTTTCTTTAATATGTGTGTGGTGAGTCGTGCCTTCGGTGTCAGGTGGCTAATCCTTCGAGGCAGCGGCGTGCGGCCTCGGCATCGGGCCGGCATTCCATCAGCCCTATGGGGGCCAGGTCGGTTGCGCGTATCAGTGTCTCGTGGAGGGCATCCTGCAGACGCGTGTCCTGGCGGACGGCGGAGCAGGAGGGCAGGAGGGCGGCGAAGGCTTCCGGCCCGTCGAGGGGCAGGAAACGGTTGTCGGCGGACTGTCGCAGGCGCGCTATGCCCGCCACGGGCAGGGACTCGTTCTTGTAGCAGGGGGTCTTGCCGCTCCAGGGGGTGCCGTGGGCCGTGAGCGTATTGTCCTGTATGCGCAGGACCGGATTGTCGTCGTTGAGCAGGCTGCAACCCGGGAAGGTTGCCATCCATTGCCTGGCGTGGGTGCTCTTGCCGGTGCCGCTTTTGCCAAGGAACAGGTATCCGCGTCCCTCCAGACAGACGCATGAGGCATGGATGGAGATTCCGCCGTGCACGAGAACGGCCTGGGCGTACAGGATGCGGAGCATGGACGACAGCACCATGCCCAGGGAGGGGTCGGATGGCAGGAGGAAGGCGGTGGCGCGGGAGAAGCGGGAATCCACGGTCATGGTGTGCACGGTGTTGCCGTAGTCCATTTCTATCCGGTATCCGCCGGTGCTCCGCAGCAGGCGCACGTGCCCCATGTCGTTGGACGACTCGTCGAGCAGTTCATGACGTTTCCCGTCGTTGGAAAAAGGCAGCGTGACGGCGGCCAGCCGGAAAATCTGTTTCCCCTCGGGTCGCGATCCGCACAGGAACGGACGGAAGGAGGGGAGCAGCGTTTCCGCATCCCATCCGCAGGGTAGGGTGACAGAGAATAATAGCCCCGCCACGCTGAAGAAGTATTCGTCAGTCATTGTCAACAATAGCAGTTTGTCTATGCCTTGCGGCCAATACGGGCCAGATTTCCAAGAATGAGGTTCATGGAGGCCCAGAACGCTTCCTTGGGAGCGTAGGCGCAAGAGAAGTCGCGCCGCCACCAGAAGGACAGGAGCGTGCGCAGTTTGCGTTGCCATCCTGTCCGCGAGGTCCGGCCGTGGGGTTCGGCGTGTTGTCCGAAATTGCCCCCGTCCAGTATGATGCGCATCAACCTGGGGGACGTGCAGGCCTCGGTGTAGATGTAGGGCAGGTCGTAGTAGTCGAGTCCGAGATGCTCGGTGAGGAGCGTGTGGAGCTGCTTGTTCCATTCGAGCAGGCCGGCACGCTTGTAGGCTTTTTTCATTTCCTCGGGAGAGTAGCGGCCGCGCAGGGTGTGGTAGGCACGTGCCATGTCGCAGAACTGCCTGAGGCCTATGCCGTGGCCCATCATGTGCTTTAGCAGGTGTGTGTTGAGCAGCAGCAGGCATGGCAGGGGAGAGGGCACGAGGAGGGAACCGGGACGGCCGTTGCCGGAGGGCAGCGTATTGAACCCGTGCCTGCGTATCAATGCGGAAAGGTATCCTTTCAGACATGGGTCGTAGATGTCGAACAGACGGGTATGGTGCTCTACCTCCACACCATGCCAGTCGTAGCAGAAGCTTCCGTCGGGCCGTGGCTCCGGACGGCATCCGGCCTGTCGCATCAGCCGGGCGGCCGCGCGTTCCTCCTCCGTGGAGGGGAAATAGAGATCGATGTCGCCGCATTCGCGCAGCATGGGGTATTCGTAAAAATCGGCCACTCCCTGCCCCTTCAGCAGGACGGGATGCAGGCCGCCCTCCTGCATCAGCCGCATCAGGCTGTCGACCGCCGCGTCCATCTTCATGTTCTGCCGTTCGATGCTGTCGGCCTTGGCCATCCAGCGTATCATCAGGTCGTCGCCCGGCAGCAAGGAGTCCTGCAGATGGTGCAGGCCGCGCCATACGATGCCCGATACCGTCTGGCGCACGGCCATGCGGTACACGGTCCACCACTGGGCGGAGGTGAGGGGAAAGGGGGACAGGTTGTCAGGTTCCGTCTCCCACAGTCCGGCGCGCAGCAGGCTGAACAGGGCGTTATGTTCCCGTGAAAGTTTCATATCAGTCCCATTCTTTTCCATTCCTCCAGCTGGCGTTCCACATCGCGGAGGGCACGTTCGTATTCCACCTTGTATGCTCCGCACAGGCTGTAGGCAAGTTCCTCGGGAGTGTGTCCATCTCCCTCGCAGATTCTCTGCCAAAGCCATGCGGCGGTCTCGTTCAGGCTGTATACGGTGGTCAGGTTCACGCAGTTGTCGGAAGATTTTACAAGCATGTACTTGCGGCCTATCTTGTGAAGCTTGAGGCATGCTTTGGGAACGAATTTGCTATTGGATGTCATTTGTGTCGTATCGGGTTTGTGTGCAGGGGTTAGAACTTCTTGCCGAGAAGGATGGAGCATGAGGTGAGGAAGACAATCTTGGTGTCAATCCACGGAGAGGCGTTGTATAGGTAGTCCAGGTCCATCCTCAGGCGTTCCAGCATCTTCTCCATAGTGTCGGTGTAACCGTTGTAGAGCGTGGCTGCGGAGAAGATTCCGGGACGCATCTGGTAGAGCAGTTCGTAGTCGGGATTTATGGCCTTGATTTGTTCCACGAAGTAGGGACGCTCCGGGCGATAGCCTACGGCGCTCATCTCCCCCTTGAGCACGTTCCACAGCTGTGGCAGCTCGTCCAGATGGTGCTTTCGCAGGAAAGAGCCTACTCGGGTCAGGTGCTTGGTGTTTTCTCCTGTACAAAGTGCCGGGGTGCCTCCTGCTTCGGCTCTTGTATCCATGGAACGGAACTTGTGTATGGTGAAGATTTTGCCATGGTATCCGATACGGTCTTGGTTGAAAATGGCTGGTCCGTAGTCGTCAAGCTTGATGGCGATGTAGATTATCAGGAAGAGCGGTGAGAACAGGATTAGTCCTGCCAGAGAGAATACGATGTCGAAACAACGTTTTGACAGGAGGAACGCAGGGGAAGCTGCGATTTGCCTGCGGCGGGGCTGCGTACACATGGCATCAGGCATAGGTCTTAGGTTCTTTTCTTTCATAGGTCAGTATATATATCCAGTAAGTTTTCTATCATCTTGTCTCTCGTGAACAGATTGCGGTAGCGTTGCTCCGCACGTCCGGAGTATTCCTTGTAGACCGTCTCGTTTCCGGTGATTGCCATGATGGCCTCCGCCAGTTCCCTGGCATTGCGTGGGGTGACGTTCAGTCCCGACACGCCATGTTTGTTGACCCATGCCACGCCCGAATGCGGTATGCGTGTGGCCACTACGGGCTTGCGGCACGACATGGCCTCGACCTGTACTATGGCGAAAGCCTCGGTCTTCTGTATGCTGCTGAGGCAGAACAGTGTGCAGGCCCTGTAATAGGCAGGCAGTTCCTCGTCGGGAATGCGTCCCAGCAGTTTCACCCTGTCGGCCACGCCCAATTGTTCTATCTGTGTGGTGAGTTTGCTTCCCAATGGACCGGAACCGCCTATCAGGACCACATAGTCGTTGCCGAGGTGGCTCGCGGCCTCTATAAGATACTTGTATCCTTTGTACTCCACCAGTCGCCCGAGGGAGAAGATGATTTTCTTGTCCGGATACCTGTTTTGCAGTTCTTCCGCCATCGTGTGGGAGGAAGAAACCCGTGTTATGCCTATGGGAAGGCATTTGATCTTGTGCTGCACCCCTGACAGGTGTGGCGATTCGGCCGTGTAGACCGGCGTGGTGCCGAGAATGACATCGGCACGCCGCAGGAGCCATTCCTGCAGTGGGCGGTAAAGTCGCAGCAACGCTTTCTGCTTTTCTATGTCGCTGTGCCAGTGCAGTACCACCTTGCCCTTGTAGCCGGAGAGGAACAGGGCGAGGCATGCCATGGGGTCGGGGTGGTGCACGTGGATGATGTCATAGTCCTTGCACCTTTTCCTCAGTGATACGACCATGGATGGTGAAATCATGGTGGCGGCCACTTTACGCAGCGTACGGCAGCCTATGAGCCGTGCGTGCCGGTTGATGTCCGTGACCCGTGAGCCTCCATGCGACAAGGCGCACAGCATGTCGCAGTCCACGCCACGTTCCGACAGTCCTACCGTCAGGTCGTACATCACTTTCTCCACTCCTCCACGGATGGGGTAGAATTTGCCGAGTTGAAGGATTTTCATCTTTTTTAGGACCGGTGACTTTGTTGCATGATGACGTATTATGCCGGAACCGTTCCGCCGGATACGGTCTTCCAAATTGTTATCGTGAGTATCCAAACGTCAGGCAATATATTTTGGGGGAGGACATTTACTTCAATAATTTGTCAAACAGTTCTCCCCATGTGTAGGTGACAGGTTCCGCAATCTCTTTTTCGGGAATCGTCGCTAAAAAAGTCTTGTCATTTAAAACGAGGCGTTTCATCTGCTCCTTAAGATCGTCTGCTTTTTGTGCATCGAAAAAGGCTGTTGCTTTGCTTCCCATCGCAGTCTCGTGTGCATAAGGCAAATCGGCCAATAACATCGGTTTTCCGAATTGGGCAAACTCTGAGATGGGTAATCCCCAGGTTTCTATTCTTGAAGGAAATATGAGACAGTCAACATTGGCATAATATGCATAGAGTTTGGTTCTTTCCATAAGTCCTGCAAATTTCAGAGAAGCCACATTTCCCCAATTCTTATAAAGCCAATGGGCATATTTGTTTTCAGTTCCGTCAATGGTGAAAACGACTTCAAAATTGTTTTCCCCCAATTCTTCTTGTAGCAACTGTGCTGCCTGACATACCAGTTCAAAGTTTTTGTGGCAGTCTGGAGTTGACGCGAACAAAAAGGTATAAACATTGTTTTTGCTGCATGTTGTTTTGCTTTCAATCCATTCCCCCTGTTTGGGAGGAGCTACGATGAACTTGTTTTCTGGCAAACCGAACATTTGCGCAAATCCTTTGCGAAGCCAGTCGGTCTGTACTATCAGATATTTGTTGTTGTTGATATTGATACGGTAAGCCAGCCGTGTAAACAGGGCGAAAAGCACTATTTTATAATCGAAACGCAGGTCTTGCCATTTCCAACGCAAAAAAGGGAATGATGTCTGGCAATAAACCGCTTGCCGTTCAGCTATCACCCGTGGGGTAGTATCATGCAAGGAGAGCCACAGATATACCGGAGCCAACTTCCGGGAGATGTGATACATAGTGACATATTCGCACCACAATCTCCGTCCCCAACTCTTTACTGTATCATGTATTTCGATATATTCAATGCCTGGATAGTAGGCCAAAGACTTCTGATGCACCAGGGCAACCACCCGAAATTGTTTAGTTCCAGACAACAGGGAGAGATGTTCCAAGCATTGCCTCAATATGGTAAGTGTCCCGCCTTTCCGGATGTTTACGGCTGAAACGACTATGGTTCGCATAAATCTTTATTTCTTGATTATCTGCAGAAACAAATCTTCCCATTGTTTCATAATCACCTCTTCGGCATACTGGGATGAGTTGCGATAGGCGGCCTGTCCCATTTCTCTTCTCAGATTTTCATTGTTTATCAGCGTGAGCAATCTATTTGCCAAGGCATCAACATCTCCTTCTTTCACTAAAAAGCCGCTTACGCCATCCTCTATTATATCTTTTGGACCACACTTGCAGTCGAAAGAAACAATCGGTAGCCCGGCTGCTTGCGCTTCGAGTAAAACCATGGGCAATCCTTCATAACGGGAAGAGAGCGCGAAGATGGAAGCGTCCTGATAGGTGGATGGCATTTCCGAACCGCTCACCCGCCTTAATATCACTTTCCCATCCAGTCCTAAGTTTTTTATCTGTCGGAGCATCTCTTGTTTCAGTTCTCCGTTACCTACAATCTGCAGTTCCCAGTCATCGGCTTTATTGCAAACCTTGCCCCAAGCCTCAATCAGTCGTTCAAACCCTTTCTGATAGTCATAACGGCCTACGGCCAACACCTTACGGCTGTCAAGGGTGGCAGGCTTCTCAAAAATAAAAGTACGAACATTGGAAATCACCTGCATATTGTTCAGTCCTTCCCAATAAGCATAATCCTCCTTGGTAAGAACGATAAATTTATCGAAACGGGCAGCTATCCGTGCGTCATTCGCGGCCCTCCATTTGTCAGCCCAGTGCCAAACTCCTTTTCTTCCGTATTGCAACCGTTTGAAACGGGAGAAATGACATTCCAGTATTTTCTTGCTGCCATCGTTAATTCCAGTAAGTATAGAAGCGTCATTGCAAAACATGGAAACAACAATGTCCGCATTCAGCCGTTTCAATAATTTCGTCAATCGTTTTTTGTGACTCCACTGTTTGAACGGATAATGTAAAAGCTTGTTCCAAAAAGATTTCCCGTTGTTCTCCTCATAATTGATGCCCAAGTCATAACTTTTGATGCGAGCATCTAAGGCAAAAAAAGGAACTCGTCCGCATTGGTCAGTTGTAACAACCAGAACTTCATGTCCTTGTCTGGCCAAATAATTAACCTTATAGGCAAGAATCCTCTCCATGCCTCCGGAATTATAAGTTCCCGCTATGCAATAAACTATATTCATGCTGTAATATCCATTTGATTAGTTGATTTTTCTTCATTCTCTATCATTAATAAAAGGGCAAAAATGAAGAAAATATCAGTTGAGACTTTCAGCCAAACGATGAAGTTCACAAGCAATAGAACTAAGAACAGCATCTTTTTGTCCGGGAAACGCTTGATGCACAAAGTTGCGGCATGGCATATAAACAATGAAAACGCTACCAATCCCGTGATACCAGAATAAAAAATAAAGCGTAAATAACCCACATCAGTACCCATATAATAACCACCGGCCACCTTGCCTGTGAAATAAGGGTTGGTCGCTACAGGATTATTAAAATAGCCATCGCCAATCAGCCATGTTTTGGTAGATTCTGGAAATACCACCATTGATTTTAATTGTTCGTTAGACCCGACTTTCCATTCTCCTTTTTCCACTAAATTAAAGAACCCCTCAAATCCAAAACGAAGGTTGGCCCGGATAGCAGGGTCTGTTTGATAAAAATACGTTGTAATGGGGAGTACTGCCACCAAAACAACCAATACTCCCACCACTATTTCTTTGACTGTAAACGGAGGATTCTCTTTCGCCATGAGTTGCTTATATAGTATCAATACGATTCCCAAAACAACTCCTACCATAGTGGTACGAGCTATCATATTGCCAATGATAATCAATATTGCAAAGACAAACAGATAAACGGGTAACAGATAACGTTGGTTCTTGGTTTCTTCCGATGTAATCAGATAAGACAGCAGAACCAATGTGATAGAGAAGCGGACACCTGCCGTGTCGAGCATGGCACCAATGCCATACAAGCGTTTTACTTCAGTCAAGAATTCTTGCCCTTGTATTATATGTGTATCTATCAATGATTTGAAGGATGTGCTATTATCTATCAGCAAAGCTAAAAAACATTGAATTACGCATACACCAACAAGATAATGAGCAACAAGTGGAAGAGAAACTTTTCCATGTACGGCTTGAATAATCTGGCCTACGGCATAGGCTCCAGCCAGCCATACACTCATTGAGATAAAGTATGTGGCATATGCAAAATCGGTCGTAGCATTATATACTACCGAGAAAAAGCAGACTAAGGAAAATGCAAACGAGAAAGCCACAAGGCTCAATAAGTTTTTGTCCAAAGCTGCTGATCTTTCTTTGGAATTTTTCAATCCTAATATAACCAGTCCTAACATGGCCAACATCATTTTGGTATTGACGGTAGGCAGTACCGAAAACCAAAAAGGGAAACAATAGAAACTGGTGATAATCAGTATGAAAACCACGGATAGATATTTTATCATGGTTTATCTGTATATTAAACCGTAAATCAAGCGATACACCCATTGATAATGTAGGCGCACTATCCAAAACATATTCTTGGATGCAACGTATTGAAGGAAACGGCTGCGAAAAGAAAATTCTTCATTTCTCCAAATAGATGTGTTTGCCTCAGGAAACCATGTTTGCCATATGGCATATAGGCGTTTGTCATCACTAATCAGTAACGGGTATTTCACGCTTAATTTAAAGCAAGCAATCGCCTCATCCATTTTACTTCCTTTCTTTTTTGACAAGAACCTGATCGTTTCATTGGTGTTATAAATAATGTCACACAGGTTCTTTTCAGAAAAACTGTTGGTAAACGCTTCTCCATTTGTTTTAACGTAATGGTATAAAGCACTTGGAACGTATGCCACCACCGATGCGCAAGCCAACAGACGTATCATGGTCATGTCCTCTCCCATACCATGTCTGGTGGGAAAGGTAATCTGATTGTCCTTATACAAGGAACGACGCGTCAATTTATTCCATACATTGTATTTCATTTTTCCGCGTAATATCTTTTGCAAAGCCTCTTCCGATGAATGGCAATCCGGCTGTTTCATATATCGCTCATTGTGCTTGAACGACAAGTACCAGTCGCACCACACCATATCAGCTTGCTTGGATTCAGCCATGTTTAGTAGTTTTTCCAAAGCATCAAGTTCCAGCCAATCGTCGCTGTCGCAATGGTAAATGTATTTGCCTTTCGCATGTATCAGCCCTGTATTTCGTGCTGCCGGCAGTCCTTTGTTCACCTTATGCCGTACGATGTGACAATCTGCTGACCTATGAGGATAGCATGATATGGTTTCTTCCAGTAAGGAGATACTCCTGTCAGGTGTACAATCGTCCACAAAGATAAACTCTACTTCTTCTTGCAAAGTTTGCTCCAACAAAGACTTGGCGCACCTTTTAATAAAACGCTCTACTTTATAAATAGGTATGATAACACTTATCAATGTCATTTCAAACGTGAACGGATTAATTGGTAAGCCGCAATGGCTTTATTCAATCTCATTTTATTTCCGAAAAAGTCAGCCATTTTCAAATCATGTTTATGTAATTTCTGCATACCGTAATCGGTTGTATATTTAGCTGACTCCAGCGGTTTTTCAACTATTTGAGACAGGAATCCGATTAAACGTTTTTCCCAGCCGAACATTGACAAATCCGCCACTTTGGATTCCCTCAACATTTGCAAATACAAATCATCGTTATTGTCTAACTCCACAATACTTAACACCGCCTTTTCCGCTGTTTGATAATCGCTTATATTGATAAACGATTTGGGATTAAAATCTCTATGAACTAAAGGATTCCCCCAATAGATAGGCAATGTATCGGCTATCATCGCATCTATTATTTTCTCTGTGGTGTAACCATAGCTACGGCTATTCTCGAAAGCGATATTAAATTTGTATTGACTGATGAAGTGGTCTTTATCAGCGATGGAGCCTCCTATGTTATTCCAAAGCCTGCCACCGGAATCCACTTGCTTATATTCTGAAAGCAACCTGAAAAAACGTTCTCGCATCGGGTTGGCATTCTTTGTATTAGAAACCACAATGCTGCAAAATTTCCGGTTCAATGCCACTTCATCTGTAATCGTGCTATTGGGAATGAAGTCCTTGAAATTATCTCTCACCAAATAGAGCGGCAGACGCATATATCTATCTCCAAACTCCAACCAGTCAAACCCCAAGGCGTAGTCACATAGGTTAAAGTCAGGAGTCAAGTTCTCGCCTATGAACATGATTTTTACGCAATCATATTTCAAGTGTGAACAACCAAAAGTGGAGAAGAACAGATAATCGGGATTTTCAGACAGTACACACCTGTATTTAGAACGTAAAACCTGCGTAATGAAGTTATCCTCCGGATTAAAATTTCCCCAAAAATCCGTGAATCCTATTTTGATTTCTTTCATGCCGATATACAACTAATATGACAGACACGTTTTTACCTTATCAATAAGGTAAAGCCGCATCTTATCTATCAAAATTGCTACAAAGAATAAAGCAACTATAAACAGAAAAACAAACGGAATTTCGAGTAAACAATTACCTGACAGCAGCCCGACTATCTCGTCAAATAACCTCATCAATTCCAAACGAAGTATAGGATGCTCGCTCAATAAATAAACTCCTATTACCGAAGAGGATACAAACAATACACTCTTACTTTTGATAGGCTTCAGTTGTAATATACCTAAAAACAATGTGACAGCGGCTATAATGTTGAAAGGATTATTATAATCCATGAATCTATCTTCAATTTCGCAGGTTTTAAGTATATAATGACAGATGGTTTTTAGAAACAAGGTCATTGCGAATAGCCAAAAGCATATGCTTGCGGTTAGACTTTTCTCACTCCCATCCCAGAATAGCGTGAAGACTGATTTCTTACGCCTTAACAAGCCGCCAATCAAGTAAATAGTGATAAAATGTATCAAACTGTATCCTCCGTAATGGACAGAACCTTCTTGCCAGATGAAACCGAAATAGACATCTACTATCAAAAAAGTACCAATCAATGCGTATAGCGATTTGCTTGAAAGGTGTATCAATAAGGGTTCAATCATTAGTGGTGCTACTAACACTAACAAGAAGTAAATCCGCATAAACCACCAAGGGTTATGTGATATGGGCAGTAATAGGGACCAATAATCAAATTGTCCAAAATTTCCACATAAATTTATAAGAAAAACAATCAGTAGATAACTGAACAACAGAGTATATAGCCTTGTCGCTTTTCTAACACTCTTAATACCAAAGTAGCCGCTAATCAATACAAAAAGGTTGATGTGAAAAGGCAGATAAAAGCACAAGGCAGCAGGAAATATCCCTCTGAAAATGTCGGACCCATTTGCTCCCAAAGGTATAAAACCTCCAAGGATATGGCCCAATATAATGAGAAACATGGATAAGATTCTGACCAGTTCGATATTTAGATTCCTATTCATTCCTGATTTTTGATTCAAAATGCCCACACAATCCTAAAAGACCTTTTACCATACCTTTGGAATATGACTTTAATACATTATCACAACTCATTTTGGATTTTAAATGCCCCCAATGCTCTTGCTGAATATCCGAGGATATACCATTGATATTGGCATCTATGATGTATGGATGGGCTGCATAAAGCTTAACTCCAAAGTCTTTATACAAATTCCAGTCATCGGCTACATGGAAAGGAGTCCTTATGCCATTGACTATACGTCGGGCAGCAGCTCTGTTTATCAAGTAGGCATAACTTCCTACTGCGCTGAACACTCTGGTAATGTCTTTTTTCTGCCAATACCAATAATCTCCTGAAAGGAGCAAGATTCTGGGTTCATCACTATGCATAAAAGAAGTGACCCTTTCACTGAATAGAAAATCAAGATTACCTACAATAGAGATATCATCTTCCATGACAAGGACAAAGTTTTTCTCCCCCTCCGATATTTTCTGATAGTTACGGTAGTGGCTTAATGTACAGCCTATTTCTCCAAGATTAACTTTTCTTCCATAGCGCAAGAGACTTTTCTTTCGGTCATAACAGGCATCCAGTTCGTCTTCTGTAAGTATCCGTCCGTCTGTAGCCTCAATAAACTTTGGGTCTAAATCATGGTAAGTTGATAGCAATTGCTTCATATAATCCTTGCGGACAGATGAAGTCTTCAAATTAATTATATAGGTGGTTATTTTCATTAGCGAACGATTCGTTTCATACGTTTCATGAGGCCGGCCAATTGCCTTGTCGTTTCAATTCCAAGGAATTTATTGCAAAATTCATAAAGTTTCATGCGAGTTGTTACCCACGACTCTGCATAGTGATGTATCGAATAGGTATGTTCTGTAATTATCCGCTCTCTAGTAAAGTAGTTGATGGGACAAAAATATTCGGCTGGATAAATCGTAAAGCCGGCTACATGCTGTATGCGATTTTCATCACGGTATCCATATTTTCGCAAAGCATCGGAAGTATAACTAACAATAGTCCGGCAATTCAAACTACCATCTTCTTTTACAAAAGAAAGTGTTTGATACATCTCTATCATCTCTCTGAAAAACGGCATTTCGGGTTCAGCCCCTATTCCTAACCCGGGAGCGCATCGTCCTTTCATCTCATCGCCTAAAAACGATCCCTTGTTCAGGATTGGCGTAAGCGGACGTAATAATTCCACATCTGTATCTAAATAGATACCTCCTTCTTGGTATAATATCTGAAATCGGGCATAATCACTGACAAATGCATATTTCCCATGTGCATAAGCTTCTTTCGTATAAGGAATGACATCTACATTGAAATTACTTTCATCCCATCGCTTGATTTCATAATCCGGATGATATTTCTTCCAAGAGGTCATGCACTTCTCGGCTAACGGAGGAAGAGGTTGTCCTCCAAACCAGCAGTAATGAATAATTTTGGGTATCATTTTTGGCTATCAGTTGTGCTTGATAAATGTGGTAAACACCATTTGTTTAAGATAAATCGGGAAGAATCCTTGTGCGAAATAACTTTTGCCGGACAACCGGCTACTGTATTTCCAGGCGGAACAGTCTTCACAACTACGGCACCAGCCCCTATTGCTGTATTGTTGCCTATAACTATATCTTCTACAATGCAGACATTTGGTCCAATATAAACATTGTCTCCTATGATAGCCGCTTTGCCCTCGTTACTGCCTATGGTAGAAAATTGGCTTAAATTCACGTTGTTGCCAATTATAGCAGTCGGATTTACGATAATGCCAAAACGATGTCCTAAATATAATCCGTACCCTATCTTCGTGGAAGATTCAATAGATAATCCGTATTTTTTATCATAACGCGCAAGCATCCTTTTACAGAATGAATGAAATAATCCCTTTTTATAAGATGAGAATCTAAGCCAAAAGGAAAAGCCTGTATGTACATTTCTGCACCCCCAGATTATTCTTAATAAAGAAGGATTTATTCCTGAATAACGAAACCAATCACTTTTCACTAATGTTAAGCAATCCGCATAACTTTGAGGAATCGGTATATGAAAACCACCGCCTTCATTTATGAATTCGTATTTCATATCTTCAGATTTTTCTGATATAACGATGAAGGTTTCTCATCGTATCATATAAATGAAAGAGGCGGGCCTTTAATAAATATGACAAGACTATCTCTTTATAAGAGGAAATATGTAATTCATTTAAATAAGGGGCTAAATCAATGGACTGTATGATTTCGATACGTTTCCGTTTACATATCTTGTTATGATACAAAGAATTCAAGACTCTTCTTGCATAGTAACCCAAAATCCAATTGAGTTTATGTAGCGCAATCGGATTCTTTATACCTTTAAGTATGCACATATCTCGTATTACATCAGAAATCTTATGATATCCTAACAATTCAGAATCCAAACTGTTCACTCTTTTTGTCAATGAGTTATTTACATCAAAACTATAGAAATAATCTGTATCCTCTGAGAAGTATATATATCTGCACGCTTGGATGTAAGAAAATAGGAAAACTGCATCTTCACCTATATGCATATCTTCAATGAAATTCAGATTGAGTCTTTTTACTATTTCCATACGATACAATTTGCTCCATGGTGAAGTGTAACCATGAAGTTCATTTTCAATTAAAGCCAGTTCTATCTCATCCGAAGAAATCCTTTTTGAGGGGAAACTAATGCTTTTGAACTGTCCATTGCTATAATATATAGTTGCATAAGAGAATACTAAATCTACATCATTTGTAACATGATCTATCAAATGTTCTAAATAGGATGGTGACACCCAATCATCGCTATCTATAAATGTGACCCAAGTTCCTTTGGCATGTCGCAACCCTAAATTTCTTGCTGAGCTTACTCCCCCATTCATTTTGTAAAAGGCCGTTACACGAGAATCCTTTCGAGCATATCTATTACAGATGTCTTGAGATGCATCAGTACTTCCATCATTGATAAGTATGACTTCGAAGTCACTACAAGTTTGTGCAAGAACACTGTCAATACAGCGTTCTAAGTCTTTAGCGTTATTGTAAATAGGAATAATAACGGATATAAATGGCATATTCAATGTTATCTTATAAAGAATATACTGGAGGCGTCTGGTGAAAAAAACTAATCTTACTGACAGCAATGCAGATAGATATACCCGAATTGTGGCAGCACACTTCAATCAGTTTATGATATTGAAAACATATTTAGCAATGCCAGTTATAGATAACCGTTCATCATAGAATGATCTTATTGTTTGGGGAGTAAAGTTATTAAGTCTTTCTTGGTCGGAAAGAATGGACGGTAGTTCTTTCCATGAATTAATGGTTATGCAAGGCGCATCTTTATAACATTCCACATTAGGCAGAGGTTCGGTAATCACAATGCATCCTTGGCGAAGCGCCTCGTAAAACCGGAAACACTCCGTAGAATGGAACCCGCAAGGAGATAAAACGATGCGTGAGTTTTGAAGGAACCTTGCGTAAGTTTTATAATCGGCTCCTTGGTTGAAACCGCTATAAAACTGTATATGTGTATTTTTATCTGAAAGGTCAAATGTTTTTCCCTCAAACCAATGTCGGAATAGCCGTACTCCCCCCCTTATGTTATAGCGAAGAAGGAAGTTGACTAATACCTCTTTCATCGTCTTCTTTTCCTTCAAAGAGTAAAAGAGCGGAAATCTATTTTTGTTTAGGTTTCCACAAAAATACACGTCGTGTTTTCTTTTGTTAAATGGCAGCACTTCTAATTCCGGAACATCATCTATTGTTAGCAATGGAAAATGATATAAACCTTTTCTATAAACGTTGACGCCATTTATGCGTTGTATAGAATTTTCATTTCTAAGATGTACTTTAAATACCCAATTAAACCTTTGGAAAACGATATCGGAAGGAATACATCCTTCTTCATCACCAATCCAGAATAAAACATTCTTTTTATCTTTTGCATAATTGGATGTTTCCTTTATCAGCACATGCTCATCTTCGATAAATCCCCAAAACACATAATACTCAAAGTTGAGATCATTGTTCATTAGATTGTTTAGAGTAATACAAAACAATCTCAATGATTTTATTTCCAGTAATTTATCAAATTGATAAGACGGAGATACTATTATAGTTACATTGTCTATGTCTTTAAATTGATGAACCATATAAGACATTATTTATATATAAGCTGATTCAAACATTAATGAACTTCTTCCAAAAACTGTCATATTCCCATTTCATAAAGGCATGGCAACCGAATGGCAACTCTCCTGTCATGTCATACAAATAAGATGGATGCACTTCAAAAGCGAACAAAGCCGCCTCCTTGCAATTCGGAGTGGAAACCTCATCTATGATATTGGAATGACAAGCATATACGCTGAATATAAAATCTTCATTACATGCATTAGAACGCAAGAAATACCGAAGCGTATTACGATATCCCAACCCTCTAAAAATTGATTTAGCAAAGGCTCTGGCAATAACTATTATCTTTGAATCATACCTATACCGCTCAAGCTTACTATATAAATGCAGCAAATAACTCCATTTTAGAAATGGAAGGTATGGATTACTCCTTAATACTTTCAAGCAGTGGGTGACTTTTCGTAAGGAAAAACCTCCATTCCCCCCCCCATCAAAATCTTTCGAGTGAACGACCTCACGGTTATCTTGCTCATAAATGTAAAAAGTAGGAGGTCCAATATAATCGTAGCCCTTGTCACACCAATATTGCAACTTATCAGAAAACACCCAAGCGTCTAACTGACATATCAGCATATAGTCATATTTCAGAAAACGCTCATAGAAGTCTGTGGCTAAACATAAACGGTTATATCCTTCAACAGACGAAAAATAATTCTTGTCAAAATACTCTATATGAAAGTTCTTGCCTATTTCAGCAGAAACTTTCTCATAGCAAGACAAATCTAATCCGCTATAAGTTATCAGACATATGTCATAATGGCTTAACACCGTAAGCGTCTGGCGAAAAGAGGCCAATTCGTACAACACGGGTGCTGATTGATACACTGGAATCACGACAACACTCTTTGTTGAGTTTTTATTTTTACCCATAGTCTACATACTTTGGTGTGGCAGTTTCTTAATGATTTTTGCCGGAACTCCAGCAACTACAGAATAGGAAGGTATATCATGTGTAACCACAGAGTTAGCGGCAACAATTACCCCATCTCCAATTCTAACATTAGCCATAATCGAGACCTTGTCGCCTAACCATACGTTTTTACCGATAATCACAGTTCCTTTTGAAACAACCCTACGTTGAGTTGGTGATATATCGTTCTCTACTCCGCTGGAATCTCCATGAGAATTGTCAGTAATCAAAACATAACGCCCGGTAAGCAATCCGTCACCGATTTCAATCCTGTTGGTCGCAGTAAAATGATTATATTCACCTATATGACAATGATTTCCCACTACCAATTTCGGACCATTCTTGGAAATTCCATAGTTATTCCCTACTTCCATTAGTGTCCCTTTATGAATCACAGTCCCGTTGCCCAGCGAAATGTATTCCGGGTGATAAAAATAAGCCCCATTAAATATTGCCCCTTCCCTTAATGTCCGGTACAATTTTCCATTCCAATAAGCAGTGTTATAGCTCGTTGCGAATTCCGAATAGTACACCGACAATCTGTATCGCAAGGGATGCATAACGCAACCCATTACCCACCCTATGCAATGGATGACTTTCAGTATTAAACAGTTTATTATTTTAAGCGCACCCATATATTAGATTGAATCATCCGACAAACAGATAAAAAGCACGCAACACCCAATACATATATCTTTACCATAAGAACTCATCAAAACAGCCATCTCAACATTACTGTAATACCCCATCATTTATAAACCGTTGGTACTTTTGTTGCAGATGAAACGGTGCGCCCCTGAGCAAATCCCGTTGTATTTGCTCCAAAGACACCTGAATGAGAGCCTGCTCCTTGTGGATGTCAAATAGTTCTTGATATGATTTCGGGTATTCTAATAATTCCGTTATATTTCCGAATCCATCATAGTATTCTATGCCAACAGAACTAAAGTAGTCTTTGAATTTAAAACCATCAGTATCAATATCTCCATTTTTAATCCATAATGCAGGAATCCCATAGGCATGCGCTACAATAATTCCATGTAATGAAGTTGATAGAATTTTTCTGCAACTACAAATTTGACCTACCACCTTTTCTACGTCATCTGTTCGTAAATCAATAATCAGATACTTATCGCCATAAATTCTGATAAAATAGTCTACTTCACGATGATGCGGTATTATTCCCAAAGGAATGTCTTTGTTTATTTCTGGTTTTATCCATAATGGCAGCAACAATGCAGGGTCACCAAGTGGAACATCGTTTACGGCAATACCTTGCTTTAATATCTTCAGTTTACTTTCGTTGCCACGCAAAGCATAAATGTTATCCTTATGTATATGCACAGGATCCGAATAATTCATAAAACCGCTACCCCAGATTTTACATGTGCCAGTGCTATTTCTTAATATAGACCCTATGGACAATAAAACACCTCTATTGGGTTTTTGTAAATCTTTCCATCTCGAAAAACGTCCAAGAAATACAATACTAAATAATTTCCTGAACAATTGCCGTGTACTAAAGGGTTTAACCCAGCATGTCGGAAGGCCTGAAAGTTCCTCTACCAACTTAGGAGCCAAGCTATCTCCAAAGTTAAGGCCTTCCCAATAATACATTCTAATGCTTTGCTTCATGATAGAATGCTATTACTTATTGGGTTCTTATACAACGTTTTGAATCATCCAATTCCGTTCTTCCTTGGGCCTTTTGCTCCAAATATATCTTGTTTTCTGATTTTAGTTGCAGATACTTGCTTTCGTCCCTGTATTTTATAAGTTTTGCCGGACAACCTCCCACAACTGCCATTGCTGGCACATCTTTAGTGACACATGAGTTGGCCGCAATAATGGCCCCCTCTCCAATTGTAACACCTGCCATTAGAGAAACATCCGCTCCAATCCAAACATTTTCTCCTATTGTTACATCCTTCACCATGTACCTATCGTCATAAGGAAGCATATCTCCTTCCCACCTATGATTAGAAGTGTGAACTTTGACTCTTGGACCCAAAATGGAACCTTTACCGATAGTAAGATTTCCACGTAGCTCAAACGATGAACCTGGCCCTATGTATATAGGCGGGGTGCATTTTAGCCTGTTGGGATTAAACACAAAGAAGGGTTTGTGGATTTCTACCCCTTCTGATTCAAGTCTGTTCTTAATTTTATTTTGATGATATTCTAATCGTAGAAAATCAATGAACGACTTGGACATATCAATGAGTATCTTCAACATTGCTTAATTGTGTTTCTGAATAATTTTGACTTAATTACCGTTCTCAAATACAAACGTTCCGATTGGGAGAGCCCTATCCAATATGCAAATATGCAAATGTTTATTGCAGAAGAAACAAAGACGAATAAAAAACGAAGGAAGCCATAAGGCATGAATTTATAACACGCAAATGGAATACAGTAAGATAAAATAGCAACAAGTAATACATTACAGCATACCCCTACAATGTAATTAACAAACGAAATATTGATTGTACGTGAAACTATTAGCAATCTCAAGAAAAAACAAATAATTGAAATTATCAACGTTACATATAATACACTTTCGGGAGGATATTTCATGATAAGAAGAATATAAGATAAAGGAAGGTTTAATAATGACATTCCTCCGACTGTCAATTGATAATACTTGATATTGCCAGATGCAGATTGTGCAGAAGTAATGGTTTTAGATAAGACCTCACACATAGATGTCAGAAGCACTATACGTACAAAATTAACAGAATGTTCTGGATATTGTTTCAGCCATAATGTAAGTACATAATCGGTTTCAATGAATATAGGCATTGCCAAGAAAAGTAATATGTAAAAAGAGAAACGCGTTCCCCGTTCCAGTAGCGAGGTTAAAAATAGCTTGTCACCTTTAGCATAAGATATTGTGATTTGTGGTGATAAAGATACCATGAAATTATTCACAAAAGAGTTGACCACAACATTGACAGTATTCGCTATGCCTTTGGCGGCATTTAACGTTGCTCCATAAAAAAGATTAAGTAAGATATTTACGCCTTGATCTCTCAGTACAACAGATGTACTACCTATAAATCCCCAACTGGCAAATGAACCTATTCCCTTGAAAAATTGCTTATCAAAGGTAAAATGTAACTGACACTCTTGAAAATGCGTCTTACAATAATATAGATAAATGCTCTGAATCAAAATGCCCACCAAAACAAGTAAGGTTGAATATATTATGAGGTTATCCCATACAAAAGGTATATATGCAATGAACAATACTATCAAAAGCCTTAGTATCGTATCCAATATGCCTATATAGGCGAATATGTTCATCCGTTCATACGCAATTATGATAGCATTGAATGATACACTTAACAAGCCCAGCATAAAAGATAAAATAGAAGCTTGAAAGACCCAATTGGCAGCATGCAAACGTTCAGGAGGAATAGTCATATGTGTATTCAAGAACCAAACTCCAATCGTTTCTGATAGCACAAGCACCAATAAGGCCAACATTACATGTATAAAAAAAGAAGTAGAAAAGACTCTCTTTAGTCGTTCTATATTGCCTTCTCCCAGTTCGAAAGTAAAAAAACGTACAACAGCTCCAGACAATGCTTCTGATATCAACGCAAACATCGCAACGAAGCCTCCCACCACATTGTATATGCCATAATCCTCTACGCCAAGGGTGTTCAGCACTACACGTGACGTATATAGCGACACAAGCATGCTGAACAGCATACGCGTATAAAGCATTAACGTATTCTTTGCAATACGTTTGGTGTTTTCTGATTGTGTTGACATGATTTATTACAGGTCAATGGCGTGAAAGAGGAACGCTTACCCGTTTGACTAAAATGCTCTTTTCAACATGTCCACTTAAATGGCAAGACATGTTGGCACAAGCGGTCAAGTGTAGTGACGTGCTTTTAGGAATTGCTTCAAATTGCGAAGAATTATACCGACTTCAATGGATATGCAGGAAGTAAGGTCTTGTGTGCCAATCAACAGTTGTTATTTTTGGGAGAGGTTGGTTATTTCATCCACGGACAATCCTGTCAATTCGGATACAGTGCTGATGTCCATGCCTTTGGCAAGCATAGTACGGGCTATTTCTGCGCGTCCTTTTTCAATTCCCTGCTCAATTCCTTGTTCAATTCCTTGTTCAATTCCTTGCTTGATTCCCTTTTCAATACCTTTCTCCAGTCCTCGTATCTCTGCTGTCTGCATCACGCTGAACCAATCGCGATAGTTCTTCAAACTCTCCTCATATTCGTATCTTTCCCTCCGGTCGTACTTGGCTATTTCCGCCACTTCAAACAAGTGTTCGAAAATCTTGTCCTGCAATACCTTTGGACGTTCCAGCAGCGAAGCCAGATTGCGGATGGCAAACATCCACTTGTCAAACAGGGTCTCAAGTTCCGGTTCCGTTTTTGTGAACTTGGGCATTTCCAGATAGATGAATGTCAGCTTGTCATAAAACACTGATTTCGTGTCGATGTCCATCAACTTGATTTCGTGGTAGAAATCATTGCTCTGTTCCATGCCGGGGAGACAGAAATTCAGTATGCCGATGGTGTAGACTCCTTTCAGCTCATAGTTCCATATGCCACGGGGGGCTTGTTCGCGTATGGCGAAAGTGGAATAGTATATGCTACGGTCTTTGAAGAATTGCTGTTCTCCTTTCTGCATTTCCACTACGAACATTTCTCCGCGGTTGTTCTTGCAATAGACATCGAACACGGCACGTCGGTCGTATTCCTGAGTGCCCAGATGCTCTGCATTCAAGTATGTGATGTCGGTTATCTCCTCCCTGCCATGCAGCAAGGCGTTCAGGAAGCTGATGAGCAAATCCTTGTTCACTTCGGTTCCGAACAATTTCTTGAACGCAAAGTCGGTATAAAAGTTTATATATCTGTCTATCAAGCCCTGCGAACACATATTTATAACCTCCTTTTCCTGTTTTTCTTTTTTTAAGTGCAAACGATATTTATTCAAATGCCCGTTTTACAAACGGAGTCCCTCTCACCGTTACTTTACCTGTTGATTATCGATTATCCATTTCTCTATGTTCCGTGTCTCGGAAGAGAAATTCATGCCGATGCGGAACAGCGTTGTGCCATCTGCGCTGAATGGGAGCGTATAGTCTTTGTCAGAAATCTGTCGGAGTGCATCCTCTGCAGTCCCGTCAAGTTTGAACTCCATGACGTACGTGTAGTCTTGGCTCTGTAGCACCATGTCGATGCGTCCACGGCTCGTGTGGTATTCTGCACGGACATGCGCCCCAAGCAGCTTGAATATGATGAACAGCACATTTTGGTAATGGTTCTCCAGGTCTCTCTCCAACTCGTAGGGAGTGTCTGCGAAGAAGCTTTTCAAACGGGTAAGGAAAGCTGCGGGCTTGCCCGTTTCTATTTCGTTGACGAATTTCTGTATGTGGAAAGGAGCCTCTACGGAATCCAGCGAAGTATAATAAGGAAGCAGGAAACGGAAGAACCCGTCTTCCACCTCGGCGTTCGGAAATCCCAGATGATATGTTCGGAAACGTGGGTCATAGTCCTTTATGGTCAGATAGCCGCTTTGGTATATCACCGGTATGGGGTTGGCGGATGCAACTTCAACGCTGTTGAGTATGTCCTCGGTGGCGTACTCGTCTGCCATGCGCTCCAGGCTGTAGCCCTGCAACTGCAGTAGCTGCACGAGGTATGTGGGCGTTCCCGTCTCGAACCAATAGCTTCCGAAAGCGTTGGCGTCGAAAGCGTTGAGCACACTGAACGGGTTGTATATTCCGGATTGCGCTGCGGTGAAGTGGTATCCGTCGTAAAGCCTCGTCATTTCGTCCGTCACCTCTTCCGTCGACATGTGAAGTTCTTGTGCCATGCGCTTCATGTGTTCCCCGAAGTCCCGTTGAAGTTCCGCACCCGTGATACCGCAAATTTCGTGGTAGTCCTTGCGCATGGATATGTCCTTGAGGTTGTTGAGGTCGCTGAAGACGCTGACCTTTCCGAACTTTGTAACTCCGGTCAGCATGGCGAACTTGATATATTGGTCGCCGGACTTAAGTGCTCCGTAAAAAGCCTTCAGCGTGTTGCGGTATGCCTCCTGCAAGGACTCGTTGCCAATGGTCTGAAGCATAGGCTTGTCATATTCGTCGATTAGGATTACCACACGTTTGCCTGTCTTGATGAAAGCTTGCTCTATGACATATGAAAAACGCTCCTCCGGAACACGGTCTTTCTTGGCATCACCATAGAGTGCTTCCCATTTTTCAAGATACTCGTTCAGTATTCCGGAAAGGGATTCTATGTCCTTGTAGTTGCGGGTATTCAGATCCATATGCAGGACAGGATACCTTTCCCACTTCTGCTCCAGATTCGCTATTGCCAGTCCCTCGAACAAGTCTTTCCGCCCGTCGAAATAGGAATGCAGAGTAGAGAGGAGCAGGCTTTTTCCGAAACGTCGGGGGCGTGACAGGAAATAGTAGCTGCCTGTAGAGACAAGTCTGTATACCCAAGCTGTCTTGTCTACGTAAAGATAATTCCCCTCGCGTATCTTCTCAAAATTCTGTATGCCTATAGGCAAGTTCTGGAGTTCCATGATTATCTGCGCCTGTTTGCCGTAGCAAAGATACGATATTTATTCAAATACCCGTCTTTGGCAAGAAACTTTTTCCAGAGCGATGTCCATATCATGGTGCGGACGGTTTACGGCTCTATGTGGAGAATGGGATAACGGATGGCAAGCGATTCGCGTTGTGATTCCATAATCTCCTTCAAGTCAACGGAGATGTCCTTGTTGTCCATTGCAGACTCCAAGATTCTGTCCGCCTCCCGGCAAAGTGCCATTATGTCGTCTGTGTTGCCGATGTCGGCATTGTCGTCTGCAGCCTGGAAGTGATTTCCGGTTTCTTCAAGGATAAATAGGGCGATTTCCACTGCTTCGTCAAAATTCTTTCCTGCCATCTCAAGCCTCATCCTGGCAATCCATTGTCGGAGGCTTTCAGCCATAGCCATTACATCCAGCTGATTTTGTGGAATGAAGAAACACTTGTCTATCTCCTGCTGTAGCGGCGTTAATAAGCTATCAGGTCTTTTTTCGATTCTCTTTAGTTGCTCCCTGCGTAGACGGACATATTCGTCCATGTTCTCAAAGCTTTCTTTGTGTATTCCGCCTATTGCCACTGTCATTCCTTCGAGTGTTGTTACCAGGCATTTGTCTCTGGAAATGCGTATGCGGTATCCTTCAAGACCGGTGAGGACTCCGCTGGTAATTTTTACCAGGGTGTTTCCCTCGGCATAATAATCGATGGAGTGTGGCATGAAACGGATGCGTGTGGGATTCACTTTCGACACTTGCATGAAAGGCTGCATGATCCTGTCTGGTATGGCTGCTATTGCTCCTTTGCAGCAATCTTTCGCTAAATACAGGCCTGGAAACGTTTCTTTCAAGACTCCCTGAATGTCGTTGCCATCTCCTTGTACGAAAATAAGTCCGGAAATGGTCGGCTTTTCACTTTTCTTGATACGTTTGCTTTCCCGTTTGTACACAACGCTTCTGTGCACAAATACGGGATAATGTTTCTTTTGTAATATGCCGCTTACCGTATCCACCTTTCTGTGGTGGACAAAGAGGTAACACCAAGATGTTATTTTGTTTGCTTCTGTACACTTTTCTCCCTCCAGACCAAAAAACATTTCTGCTCCGTTCTTGGTTTCACCCCCAGGGTTAGTTTGAGTTTCTGGACTATACAGTGGCATCGTCGCTCAAATCTAATATATGTTTCCGGTCTGCATTGCTACATTGTAGCGGTTGCTTAATCAGTAGGGAATTACCCCCCCCCCGATTTTATGCATAAGTACATGCTTTTCAGTGAGTTAATAGTGTATCTGCGTGTCTGGAATATGTTTTGCAATGTGTTAAATTCCTCTTTCTCTCGGTAAGAGAAGTATGATTCTGTGGACACTATTGTTAAATTATTGATAGCCAGACACGGATTATGTAAAATGAATTGACGGGCCAAAGAATTAAGTGTCCAATAAGTTTATGCATATTGATAAATTTATTTTCTTTGTTAAGAAATACCATACGCATTTTCTTGCGTATTTCTTAGATTTAGGCTAACTTTGTGGCCAAATCATACTTCTCTTACCGAGAGATATTTTTCTTACCGAGAAAATGATGTTCCGCTTTTCTTGGATTTGAGGATCCCGTATTCATTTTTCCGTTTGTGACATAGGTTTTCTTCGGCTTCAACTCGGGATAGCTTGCATAATTTAATACCCATGTGTTGTAAACTAACGGAAGTACACGTTAATTTACAACACCGATTGTATTATTATGTAAGTGTTCGTTGATATAGCGACACAAGCCTCTTTGCTGGCTTGCGGTCTTGTCAGAGTGCTTTAATGATAATGCTGTTGGCTTTGTCCACTACAGATGTATCAAGCGAGGCAAGGTAGATTCTTGTCGTTGTTTCCGAGTCGTGTCCCATGGCTTCGCTGATGGTACTGATTGGGATGTTCTTGCTTTTTGCGATGCTGGCCCATCCGTGTCTTGCGACGTATGTTGTCAAAGGGGATGTCAGCCCCAACAGGCTGCCTATTTTCTTCAGGTTGCAGTTTACCCTGTGTTCCGCACTCTTGTATTGTTTCCTCTCGTCTTTCGACACATCTTTTATAATAGGCAGCAGATATGGCGTTCCTGCGGTGTCGTATTTGTCAATGATTGCCTGCATTGGTTTCTCCCATTTGATGAACAATTGCTGGTTGGTCTTTTTTCGCCTATACGACAGGACTCCGTTTTGCAAGTCTTTCTTTTTCAGATAAGCGATGTCTATGAATGACATTCCGCGTGTATAGAAGCTGAACATGAAAATGTCTCTTGCAAAATCCATGTAACGTGTCAGTTGCAAGTCCCGGATCTGTCTGATGCAATTTAACGAAACTGCGCGTTTCACGGTTTTGTCTATGCCGGTATATACGTGCTTGAACGGGTTCTGTTGCTCCGTCAGTTCCTGGTCCACTGCGCGGTTGTATATGGCGCGCAGGTTGCGCATGTAATACGATATGCTGTTGGGACAGATGCCATGTTCTTTCAGCCTGGTCTCGTATGTGGCCATCAGGCTGCCGTTCACATTGTCAAGCAGGATGTCCCCTTGCCCTGACCGGAAACGCTCAAAACTATTCAACGTAGTGCTGTATGTCTCGGCTGTCCGCCTTTTGCCGGTTTGATTCAGTTCCCGGACTATGCGCCGTCCGAAAGAAAGGAGAAAACGCTGGTCGGCAGGGGAAGAATACAGTTTCACTATCATGTCGGCCGTATATGCCTTTCCTGTGTTTTCCAGCCGCTGTATGATTTCTATGATGCAGGAGACATTCTCTGCCACACGGTTTCTCAAGGCAGTCAGGTAATGCAGCCTGTTTTCTTCGCTATCGGCTGCCGTGACAATCCGGGCTGCCGCAGCGTCCCATTCCGCGGGATGAATCTTGTATCCGGCATCTATCTGCCTGACGACACGCTTGTGAATTACTTGGTAATAAAGCGCCCCTTCCGCTCCGTCAATGGAAGATGGGCGAAATTTAACTTTTACACTTGCCATAATGATTTTTGATGGTTAGGTACAATCTCAACTAAAGAATCGAATAGTTACTGGATTTTGAGATTGTCGGCCATCTTCAATGGTCCGTATAAAAGCATGGACAAGGAAAAAAGAGGCTACTTCTTCGCCTGTGGTAGGCAGCTATAACTCTTTTGCTGCATCACCATAAGGTTGCGTAGGCGTGTGGGATTTGGTTCCGGAGCATCGTTGAGCACGTATCCCGATTGCAGATCCGTCATTGTGGTTCCGGTAGAGTCTGTGAACAGGCTGCCTGCCGGGCAGTTGCAATAGGCAAAGGGATATGTATAGTTCCTGCTGAAGACGTTGCGGCTCCATGGGAAGTCTTGGTTGTGCGGTATGCCCATTTGGCTGAGGATGGTGGCCGCAATGTCGTTTTGGGCAATGATGGTGGATGTGTCATACCGTTTGGAGACGGCTCCTCCCACGAAAAAGAGTGGCATGTGGAAAAATTCCGGATTGTCCAGGGTGAGGCCGTACGTGTGGCCGTGGTCGGCAAAAAGCACCACCAGAAGGTTGTCCCATAATGGTGTCCGGCTGAGACTGTCGAGGAACTGGCCCACGCAATGGTCGGTGTATGCAAAGGCATTGTGCACCTTGTTCTCCAGACGGTCGTAGGGCACATCCCATGGTTCGTGACTGCTTATTGTCTGGCATCCCCAATAGTATGGCCTGTCGGGACCGTTTTCCTGGCGTGTGCGTTGCATCAGGCCCAGCATCCTGTTCATGGCTATGCTGTCGTTGGCTCCCCATACGTCGCGTTCCTCGGGACTGACGTCTATGTCTTCGATGTCCCAAACGCGGAAGCCTATGGCTTCCAGATACTTGCGCTTGTTCATGTGATGGGCGTTCCCTCCGTACATATAGTCGGCGGTATAGCCGTGCGAGCGCAAGGTCTTGGCCAGTCCGGGCAACAATGGCAGGCACGTGTCGTTCATCATCAGGGAAGCGGTGGGGTAGGACACATAGCCGGAGAGGACGCTGACCGTACCGCGGTCGGTACGGAAGCTGGTGGCCCAGGCATTGGTGAAGTTCACTCCGCGCCGCATCCATTGGCACAGTTCCGGCGTTACGTCCGGCACGCCGCCAAGGCTTTCGATGAACGGCGCTCCCATGCTTTCCAGTTGTATCGTCAGGATGTCCGGACGGCGCGTGTTCAGTATGGTGTCGGTGATGTCTTCGGTATCGGAGGGGAAAATCTCGGCAAAGATGCTGTCGCACCGGGTCTGCGGCATATTAGGGAACTGCTTGTCATAGTCATGGGCATAAAGCAGCATGGAACGCGCCATGTGTCCCACTGGATTGACCGCGGCATGGTTGAGCACGATCTTGTCGCTATGGAAGGCACTGTACTCGTTGGCCGGTCTGCCGTTGATGCCCAGCATCATTGCTCCGAGCAATAGGCCTGTGAGCAGGTATAGCCTGCGTTCCCTGCGTAGCGAGTCCCGTTTGCGCGGATGCCTTCCTCCCTGACGTTCCGAGGTTATCCGGCGCGGTGTGATTGCCACTGTCAGGAAAGCCAGCAACAGCGATGACGCCAGGACGCTGCCTATTCGCGTGACTATGTAATGTGTCGAAGCACTTGCACCTGCATTGCCCGGCGATGACATGTAGCTGAAGACCGATGCGTCGAGCAGCAGTTTCCAGTTCTCGTACATGATGATTGTGCCTCCGGTGACGCACCCCGCCAGGAAGGTAGCCACGACCAGATATGTGCCTGCTATTTTGCGCAGGGGTATGCCCGGCCACACGGTGACGGACATCAGCGTCAATATCCACACCGGCATCACTGTCATGGCCACGGTGCTGGCATCCAAGGGCAGGCCGTGCCACAGGGCGCGCATCATCTCCCCTGCGGTGAAAGTCGTCATGTCTTGGTTGTAGAGCAAAAATCCGACTTTCCCTATGAGGGTGGCACATAGCAGCAAGGCTGTCAATGCCAGTATGTAGCGTGTCTGTTTCACGGTGTATTGTACGGTATTATTTCCGACCGAAGTCGGCTGGTATCTCGCCCCATTCCTCTGTATTCCACTTCAGTATGGGCGTATTTATGGTATGCGTTCTCAGCCAGGCCTCGGCCCGTGCCACTAGGTCCAGGGCCTGTGCCGTCTTTTCGGTACGTGCCAGCGTGGTCCTGGCCTTTTTCTTGCGCACCCATGCCTGTCCGCTGATGCTGTCGCTGTAGATGGGCATGGAAAGCCCCCTTTGCTGCATCAGGGCCAGTGCGTGCACGATGGCCAGAAATTCACCGATGTTGTTGGTGCCGTGGATAGGACCTACATGGAACACCTCCCTGCCGCTGGGCAGGTGCACTCCGCGGTATTCCATTGGTCCCGGATTGCCGCTGCAGGCGGCATCCACGCATAGGGCTTCCTTTATTTCGTTCATCGCGTGCCGGCTTATGTGTGTTGTTGTGCTTTGTCCTTGCAGGGCGTTGAGGATACGGGGAAGACTTTCAGCCCTGTGACGGCTGCGTCTTTTCCCGTGCTTACATCCTTTCGGGAACCTCTATGCCCAGCAGTGACATGCCGTTCTTTATCACCTGCGCCACGGCCGCGCTAAGTGCCAGACGCACAATCCGCTTGGCGGAATCCTCCTCGCGCAGCACGCTGAAATCGTGGTAGAACTGGTTGTACTCCTTCACCAATTCGTAGCAATACGTGGCGATGGAGGCGGGGTTGTAGTCGGCACCGGCCTGGCGCACTGCGGCGGCGAAGCCGTGTAGATGTTGGATGAGGCTGATTTCCTTGGTGCTCAGTCCGGCATCGGCCGGCAAGGTCTCCGGTATTGTTATGCCCTGTTCCCCGGCCTTGCGAAGGATGCTGCGTATGCGGGCGTAGGTGTATTGTATGAAAGGCCCGGTGTTGCCGTTGAAGTCGATGCTCTCCTCGGGATTGAAGAGCATGTTCTTGCGCGCGTCCACCTTGAGGATGAAGTATTTGAGGGCACCCATGCCCACTATGCGGGCTATTTCGGCAGTTTCCTCCTCGGTGATGCCCTCCAGTTTCTTTATCTTGTCCTCGGACATGGCGCGGGCGTCCTGTATCATTGTGGCCACCAGGTCGTCGGCATCCACTACGGTACCCTCGCGGGACTTCATCTTGCCGTTGGGCAGTTCCACCATGCCGTAGCTGAAGTGCACGAGGTCCTTGCCCCACTTGAAGCCCAGTTTGTCCAGCAGGATGGAGAGCACCTGGAAGTGATAGTTCTGTTCGTTGCCCACCACGTAAATCATCTTGTCTATTGGGAAATCCTGGAAACGGAGTTTGGCTGTGCCGATGTCCTGGGTCATGTAGACCGAGGTGCCGTCGGAGCGCAGCAACAGTTTCTCGTCCAATCCCTCTTTGGTGAGGTCGGCCCATACCGAACCGTCCTCCCTACGGTAGAAGAAGCCCTTGGCCAGGCCTTCCTCCACTTTCTCCTTGCCCTCCAGGTAAGTCTCGCTCTCGTAGTATATTTTGTCGAAGCTTACACCCAGGGCCTTGTATGTCTCGTCGAAACCGGCGTACACCCAGTCGTTCATGGTTTTCCACAGGGAACGTACCTCGGGATCGTTCTGTTCCCAGCGCACCAGCATGTCGTGGGCCTCCTTGATGAGGGGAGCCTCCTGCTTGGCGGTCTCCTCGTCCATGCCCTGCGCCACGAGTTCCTTGACCTGCTGACGATAGTGCGTGTCGAAGGCCACATAATAGTCGCCGATCAGGTGGTCGCCTTTCTTGCCGCTTGTTTCCGGGGTCTGTCCGTTGCCGTACTTCAGCCATGCCAGCATGCTCTTGCAGATGTGTATGCCGCGGTCGTTCACGATGTTGGTCTTCACCACGCGGTTGCCGTTGGCCTCCATGATTTGCGCCAAGGCCCATCCGAGTAGGTTGTTGCGCACGTGTCCCAGGTGCAGGGGCTTGTTGGTGTTGGGGCTGGAGTATTCTATCATCACCAGCGGTGATGTCTCGGTGACCGGGCGGAAGCCGAACTTGTGGTCGTGGCTGATTTCTTCCAGCAACTGTATCCATTGTGCGCTGGCGACGGACAGGTTCAGGAAGCCCTTCACCACGTTGAACTTGCTGATAAGGTCGGGGCACTTCTCCGTCAGGTACTCGCCAAGGTCCTGTGCCGTGGCCTCGGGGGACTTCTTGCTGGTACGCAACAACGGGAATACAACGAGGGTCAGTTCGCCCTCGAACTCGGGACGTGTCTCCTGCAACTGTATCATCTTTTCGGGCACTTCGGCACCGTAGATGTCCTTTATGCCGCTGATGGCGGCGGCTATTATCTTTTCCTGTATGTTCATATATATAATATGTGCAATTTCGTGTACAAAGGTACGAATAACTGCCCGAACGACAAAACAATAAGCGTATTTTTATGCTTGTGTGCAATAGTGCCCGAAGTAAATTGACGGGAAATAAAAAAGGAGGTGCCCCGGCCATTGTATGGGCGTTCTCATGACTATGGTATTGTCATATCCTCGACCATAGTATTGTCATGTCCTCGACTATAGTATTGTCATATCCCCATCCATACTATTGTCGGGGGACTGGATTTCTTCCATGCCCGGCTGGTTGGACGAATGTCAGGAATCCGAAAAAAAAAGGTTGCCCCACGATGTGTGGGACAACCTCCATGTGTCGTTGCATTGTCTGCGGAAGACCGCTGCGGGATTACTTGCGCAAGCCCAAGGCCTTCACGATGGCGCGGTAGCGTTCGATGTCGCGCTTCTTCAAGTAGTTGAGCAGGGCACGGCGCTTGCCTACAAGGCCTGTCAATGCACGTTCGGTGCTGTGGTCCTTGCGGTTCTGCTTCATGTGCTCGGTGAGGCTCTTGATGCGGAAAGTAAACAACGCAATCTGGCTCTCGGCGCTACCGGTGTCGGTCGCACCCTTGCCATAGGTGGTGAAGAGCTCGGTCTTCTTCTCTGAATTCAGATACATGATTTGTGATTTGTATGAATTGTGTGACTTGTTTGCCGTGCAGCAACCATGCGTTCGGCCACTGCCTCCGGTCAAATGCGGTGCAAAGGTACGAAAAATACCGCTACAAGCAAACTCCCGAGCTGACTTTTTGGGCCGTGGGGGTGTAATCTGTTCGATTTTCGGTTCTCGTGGCACTTATGTGGACGTTTTTACGTACCTTTGTGCGTATTTGATGTCCATGTGCGCGAGCGCGACTCAATGTGTCATCCGATACGTAAGGACAGTTATAGAAATTAAAGAGTAAAAAGATTGTATTCAAGCAAAATTAAGTAGACGATGCAGAATATCCGTAACATTGCTATCATAGCCCATGTCGACCATGGCAAGACCACATTGGTGGACAAGATGCTGTTGGCAGGAAATCTTTTCCGCGATAACCAGCAGCAGGGGGAATTGATGTTGGACAACAACGAACTGGAGCGCGAGCGTGGCATAACCATCCTCTCCAAGAACGTGTCTATCCTATACAAGGACACCAAGATCAACATCATCGACACTCCGGGGCACTCCGACTTCGGCGGCGAGGTGGAGCGCGTGCTCAACATGGCCGACGGCTGCATCCTCTTGGTGGATGCGTTCGAGGGCCCCATGCCGCAGACGCGTTTCGTCTTGCAGAAGGCATTGGAAATAGGTCTGAAACCCTTGGTGGTTGTCAACAAGGTGGACAAGCCCAACTGCCGCCCCGAGGAGGTGTATGAGATGGTCTTCGACCTGATGTGCGACCTGAACGCCACGGAGGAGCAGCTGGATTTCCCCGTCATCTACGGTTCCGCGAAGAACAACTGGATGAGCGAGGACTGGAACGCCCCCGCTGAGGATATTACATACCTTCTGGACCAGATTCTTGAACACGTTCCCGCTCCGGAACAGCTGGAGGGCACTCCGCAGATGCTGGTTACCAGCCTGGACTACTCCAACTACACCGGCCGCATCGCCGTGGGACGCGTGCACCGCGGTACCTTGCGCGAGGGGATGAATATCACCATCGTTCATCGCGACGGCAGCAAGGAACGTACCAAGATAAAGGAGGTGCATACCTTCACGGGCATGGGACGTAAGAAGATAGAGTCGGTCGGCAGCGGGGACATCTGCGCCCTGGTGGGGTTGGAGCACTTCGAGATAGGCGACACTATCTGCGACTACGACAATCCCGAGCCCCTTCCCAGCATCAGCATAGACGAACCTACGATGTCCATGCTTTTTACCATCAACGACTCCCCGTTCTTCGGCAAGGAAGGCAAGTACTGCACCAGCCGCCACATACAGGAACGGCTGGACAAGGAACTGGAGAAGAACCTGGCCTTGCGCGTGTCTGCCGTGGAGGGCTACACCGATCGCTGGATCGTCAGCGGCAGAGGCGTGCTGCACCTCTCGGTGCTGGTGGAGACCATGCGCCGCGAGGGATATGAATTGCAGGTAGGGCAACCGCAGGTCATATACAAGGAAATCGACGGCGTGCGTTGCGAGCCGATCGAGGAACTGACCATCAACGTGCCGGAGGAGTTCAGCAGCAAGATGATAGACATGGTTACCCGCCGAAAGGGCGAGATGACCGGCATGGAAAGCCAGGGAGAGCGTGTGAACATCGAGTTCAACATACCGTCTCGCGGCATCATCGGCCTGCGTACCAATGTCCTCACCGCTTCACAGGGCGAGGCCATCATGGCGCACCGGTTCAAGGAATACCAGCCTTTCAAGGGTGAGATAAACCGCAGGACCAATGGCTCCCTCATTGCCTTGGAGACCGGAAACGCCTACGCCTACGCCATAGACCACCTGCAGGATCGTGGCAAGTTCTTCATCGAGCCGCAGGAACAGGTGTATGCCGGACAGGTAATAGGCGAGCACGTCCACGAGATAGACTTGGTCATAAATGTATGCAAGGCCAAACAATTGACCAATGTCCGTGCCAGCGGTACGGATGAGAAGGCGCGTATTATCCCTGCCACGATATTCTCGCTGGAAGAGGCGTTGGAATACATCAAGGAGGACGAGTACGTGGAGGTGACCCCACACTCCATGCGCATGAGAAAGGTCATCCTGGACCATCTGGAGCGGAAACGTGCGGCAAGGTAGGGAGTATGCTTGCGGGACTGTGCCGTAGAGGGCAAATGCGAAGCATGAAGAATACCTCTGGCCTGACGATTCGTCACAAATGATATAGAACCTTCAAAGATGAAAAACTGTAAGAAATATCTTCTTGACCTTGCCATGGTGGCATTCTTTGCTATTGTCAGTGTGGCCTATTTTGCCAAGCCAGTCATGGACGGCAAGGTACTCTCGGGACATGACCACACGGGTGGCGTGGGTGCCGGAGCGGAAATGAACGAGTATCGTGAAAAACACGATGGCGAACGTACCAGGTGGACCAATACGCTGTTCTCAGGCATGCCCACTTACCAGCTGGCACCTGCATACGGAAGCACGGACTCGCTGGAAGGCATCAAACAGCTCTACAGCCTCTGTCTGCCTGCCGTGGCGTCGTACGTCTTCATCATGCTGCTGGGTTTCTACATCATGTTGCGCTGCTTCGACTTCAAGGTGTGGATGTCGGCCCTGGGTGCCGTGTTGTGGGCTTTTTCCAGTTATTACTTCATCATCATTGCGGCCGGTCATATATGGAAACTCTATACTTTGGCCTTCATACCTCCCACAATCGGTGGCATGGCCCTGTGCTACAGGGGCAAATGGGGCTGGGGCATAATAGTGAGCGCGTTGTTCATGGCCTTGCAGATTGTGTCCAATCATGTGCAGATGACCTATTACTTCCTGTTCCCGATTGCAGCCCTGGCATTAGGGTGGCTTTTCTCCGACCTCAGCCGCGACGGTCTCGCCCGTTGGTTCAAGGGCAGTCTGGCTTTTGCTTGCGGTTGCCTGCTGGGCGTGGCGGTAAACATCTCCAATCTGTATCATACATGGGAGTACAGCAAGGAGAGTATGCGTGGCAAGAGCGAACTGACGCACAAGACCAAAGATCCTGCCGACCAGACCTCCGGAGGTCTGGAACGCAGCTACATTACGGCCTGGAGCTATGGCATAGGCGAGACATGGACATTGCTGGTGCCCAACGCCAAGGGTGGTGCCAGCCAGCCGTTGACCCGGAATGCCACGGCCATGAAGAGGGCAGACAGCCAATACATGCCGATATACCAGCAATTGGGACAATACTGGGGTGAACAGCCAGGCACAAGCGGTCCGGTGTATGTCGGGGCGTTCGTGTGCATGCTGTTTGTGCTGTGTCTGCTGATCGTGCGTGGCCCCATGTGCTGGGCGTTGCTGCTGGCCACAATGTTGTCGGTGGCCCTGTCGTGGGGAAAGAATTTCATGGGTCTGACGGACTTCTTCCTGGACTATGTGCCGATGTATGACAAGTTCCGCACCGTAGCCTCCATCCTGGTAATAGCCGAGTTCACCATCCCCTTGATGGCAGTGATGGCTCTGCGGCGTTTTGTGGAGGAACCTTCATGCGTGCGAGTGCGCGTGCCTGTTATAAATAAGGAGGTAAATGCCATCTGGCTCAGTTTCGTCATCACCGGAGGTATATGTTTCCTGTTCTGGCTGATGCCGGATGTGTTCTTCGGCAATTATATCAGCACAAGCGAGGCCAACGGACTGCAGTCGCTGGCTGCCGGAGGGTATGTGGACCAGGCATTCGTGAACGGACTCATGGAAAACCTCGGTGACATGCGCCGGGCCATGTTCAAGGCGGACGCACTGCGCTCATTCCTTTACATTGCCGTTGGTACCATGTTGCTGGCCTTGCGCTATAAGGGCAAGTTGAAGACTGTGCCCATGACCGTCTGCATCCTTTTGCTTTGCCTGGTGGACATGTGGACGGTGAACAAGAGGTACCTCAACGATGGTATGTTTGAATATCCCCGTCCTGCCGAGCAGATTTTTGCTCCCACGCATGCCGATGACGTGATTTTGCTGGACCCCGACATGTATTACCGTACACTGGACTTGACAGCGAGCACGTTCAACAGCAATGATGCTTCCTATCTCCACAAGAGCATAGGCGGTTACCATGCCGCCAAGTTGCGCCGTTACCAGGAAGTCATAGAGGCGCATCTCGCTTCCGAGATGCATCGCTTCCACAATGCCGTGGTGCAGTGTGCCGGTGACTTGAATGCCGTGAATCCGGACAGTGTGTATCCCGTGCTGAACATGCTGAACATGAAGTATGCCATCATGACGACCAAGGACGGTGAAAAGGCTGCCGTTTACAACCCGCATGCCATGGGCAATGCCTGGTTTGCGGAGGATATACATTGGGTGGACAATGCCGATGACGAACTGGCGGCCCTCTCGGCAGACAACCTGCATCGCACGGCCGTGGTGGACGAACAGTTCCGTGAGGCCTTGGGTGAAGGTGTGGCCGGTGCCGATTCCACGGCTACCGTGAAGCTGGTGGAATACGATGCCAACCGTCTGGCCTATGATGTCACCTCGCGGAATGGCGGAGTGATAGTCTTCTCGGACATCTATTATCCCGGCTGGACTGCCACCGTGTCGGACAAGGAGGTGCCTGTGGCACGTGCCAACTATATCCTGCGTGCCATCCACGTTCCTGCCGGACAGCATCGCGTGGTGTTTGAATTCGATCCCCGGACCGTGCACGTTACGGAGACCATAGCCTATTGCGCATTGTCCCTGTTGGGATTGATGTTGTTAGGACAAGTAATAACCTTAATATACAAAAGAAAAAAATGCCAGAAGTAGACCCTGCCTCGCCTGTGCCTCCGTCGAGTGTGGACGCACAGGAACGTTTCTTGGATGAATGCTTCCAACCGAAATTTACCGTTGTCACGGTAACCTACAATGCCGAGAAGACCTTGGAACGTACTATACGAAGTGTGGCTTCGCAGACGTACCGCAACATAGAGCATCTAATTGTGGACGGTCTGAGCAGCGATGGCACTCTTTCCCTGATACAAGAGTATGCCGAGGATAATTCCGTGTGTGAGCATCCTCATGACATATGCTTGATACGCGAGCCGGACAACGGTCTGTACGATGCCATGAACAAGGCTATCGACAATGCCACGGGACACTATCTCGTGTTCCTGAATGCCGGTGACCGCCTGCACTCCACTGACACCATCGAGAAGATGGCGGCACAGTTGCCCGGGGCTGCCATGAAAGCCGGGGATATGGAACAGTGTCCTGTCGTGATGTATGGAGAGACCGACCTCGTGGACGATGAGGGGAAATTCCTGCGCCACCGCCGTCTGCAGGCACCTGAGAGGCTGCACCTCCGCAGTTTCCTGAACGGAATGCTGGTGTGCCATCAGAGTTTTTATGTGCGCACGGACTTGGCACGTCTGCATCACTATGATATGAAATACAGGTTCAGCGCCGATTTTGACTGGTGCATACGCATCATGGCATACGCACAGGCGCATGGGCAGGTTCTGCACAACACGCACATGATACTGACGGACTATCTTTCTGAGGGCATGACTACCAGGAACCGCCATCGCTCTCTCAAGGAACGTTTCCGCATCATGTGCAGGCACTATGGCTGTGCGGCCGCCATGGGTAGCCACTTGTGGTTTGTGCTGCGTCTCGCTTTGCGCCCCTGACGACAGTGCCGGAGATACACATCAGACCGCCGGACATCTCTTCGTCTGGCGGCCTGATTCATTCTTTCTCTTCTATAGTCGTGGGGGTACGGTTTTACCTGAGTTACTATATGTCCTCTTCGGCCATTCTGCCTGTCTTCTTGGTGACAGTTATTATTCTTACGGTAACAAGCATTTGCCAATCCTGTTCCCGGTGTGTTACTTTCGGGGGCTAATACTCTTCCCTGTCACGGTATTACGGCATCCATTTTGTCTGTTTTATGAAATTGCTCAGCTGCTATGCCTGTGTTTTTTCCATACGGCATGTATCACCGTCAGGCACAACCATGCGCAGAGAGCACCGAAACTGTTGGCCGCAGCGTCCAGCCAGTCACCGCTTCTGCTGCTGGTCAGGTATGCCTGTCCCAGTTCCATGATGCCACCATATATGGCGGCGCCAATGGCGATGCACGGCATGCTCCATGACACAGTGTGCGTTGTCTCCGAGTTTCCATGGCCACCATCGGCTTTGCTCCGTACAGCCACCATGTGCTCCACACCCCATACCATGGTGAGGAAACCGTACATGAGCCAGTGTACCCACTTGTCGGCAAAGCGTACGTCCACCTGTGGGAACTCCTGAGCCGGCATCAGGCTCAGCACGGCAATCAGTATCAGGGTAAGCACACCCAGTGCGTGTTGTCTAATGTATTTCATATATACGTGCGTATTCCCGAGCCACGCGGCTCTCGTTGTAGTCATGTGCGGCCGCGTGATGCGCCGCCTCTCTCCATCGTGGGTGCTCCAGTGCGCACATGATGCCACCTGCCAGGTCCTCACTGTCGCGGCAGTGTGCCACATAGCCGTTCTCCATGTGTGTTATCATCTCCGGGATGCCCCCGGTGCGGAATCCCACGCAGGGTGTTCCGCATGACATGGCCTCGGCTATGGTATTTGGCAGGTTGTCCTGCAGCGAAGGCGACACGAAACAGTCTGCGGCGGCATACAGCCTTGCCATTTCCCGTTCACCATGAACATAGGGTATGAGATGCACCCTCTCCATGTCTGTCCCCGTAAGTACTGTCGCCAGATTCTCCGTTTTTCCGCCGACAACCACCAGGTGCAGGTCGGGGTGTCGCAGACTTTTCACCGCTTCGGCCATGTACTGCATACCCTTGCGCCTGTCCGTCACCTTCTGGCAGGAGAAGAGCACCAGCCGTGCCTCCGTGGGCAGACCGAAGTGGCGTCTTGCCTCCGTCATGTCCTGTGGCCTGAATATGTCCTGCGGAATGCAGTTGTTCACGTGGTGCACCATCGCCCCCGGCATGGCCTGTGACGCCATGTCGGCAATCCAGCGGCTACACCCCACGAAGTGTATCTTTCCGTGGCTGTACACTTCCTGTTTGCGCAGCCATTGCCGTTGTTCCAGGGTGGCGGCTCTGTGTGGCAGTTCTTCGTTCTCCGTATAGTGAAGTATGCCACGGAATGGCCACTCGTCGTGCATGGTCCACACCACGCGCTTTCCCGATGCCAGTATCCGCTGCAACTGGCGCAGCGACAGCATTCCCTGGTTCACCCAGTGCAGGTGTATCACATCGGCTTCGGCATACTCCCGTGTGGAGAGTATGTCCACGCCGTCCGACCCCAGGTCGTATGCCCATGTCCGGCTCAGCGGCAGGTGCAGGGCCGCCATCAGCCGCAGGCGTTCCGCCACCTTGGGCAGTACGTTTCCCACGGTGGTCACACACACGCTGTCCGTCTGTTTGTCGCGTACCAGCATGCGAGCCTGTATGTCGTTCCGGTTCAGTGCCGTCAGCAGTCGGCAGGCCGCTATGGCACCGCCCCCGGTACGTTCCGTAGTGGATATTATCAGAACTTTCATGGTCAGCGGTCAGTTGTATTTCTTCTTGCCCAGCATTTTCTCCACCCTGTTGCACATGGCCTGCCCTATGTAGCGGAAGTTGCCGTGGCGCAGGTTCAGTGCCAGTTCCTCCATGCTCCTGGCCACTTTCACCCAGGGACACATCCATCCCATGGTGCGGTAAGCCCTCCGTCTGTATGGCAGATGCTCCATGACGTGGCGCGGATGCCTCATGTCTGTGGTGTCCATGTCGTGGCGCTTCATGGTGAAAATGCGTCGGTATCCGTGGGGCAGCGTCTCCAGCGAGCCGCCGAAGTGTGTGCTCTCCGCCGTCACCCCCATGTTGTTTATCATGTTCAGGCGCGGCATGATGCACAACTGGTTGTTCATTAGCAGGTGCGACCAGAAGACGGACTCAAAGAACGGTTTGCCCTGTGCACGGTGTCTACGGCACATGGTCATGAAGTCATCGCGCACTCCGCGCTGGCGGATTATGGCCTCCAGTTGCGCCACTGTCTGCCCGTCCTCCAGCCACGTGTAGTCTCCGTCCCATGCGTTCACCACGCGGCTCCACGAAGCCCAGCCCCATATGCTGAACTGTTCCGTGAAGAAGTAATCCTCGTGTACATCTCGTGTCTCCTCGTCCATGTTGAATCCGGCTATCATGCCTATGCGTGTGTCGTCCGCATAACGTTCCAGCATCTCCCTGCAAAAAGAGAAGAAACTCACGCTGGGCACCACATCGTCCTCCAGCACTATGCACTTGTCCGTCTGCGAGAAGGCCCACCGCTGTGCCATGAAACCCGAAGGGTCGCAACCGTAGTTGCTCTCGCGGAAACGCGTGTGCACCTCGCATTCCCAGTCCACGGCTGCCACCACCTCCCTGCAGGCCAGTATGCCGGGCATGTCGGCCTCGCTGCGTGGTCCGTCCTGATACAGGAACAGACGCGAGGGGCGTGCCTCACTGACCTGCCGGAACACCTGTTCCAACTGTTGCGGACGGTTAAAGAACAGTATCAGGACGGACACGTCCACCAATGCCTCTTTCTTCTTCTCCATAGTGCTCGCTTTTGTGCGGTTTAGATACTCAAAGGTAAGAAAATACTGAAGATTATCAAAATAAAATCGTACTTTTGTACTCAATCAGAATGGTTTTGAGGCAGCCTGCTGCCCTACGCCGATACATGCATACGGTATATGTTAGAGTTAAGATTGCTGGCAGAGAAGGTGAAGCTGTCCTTGCAGAAGCGCACCAGGACGGTACAGACGCGCAAGTGCTATGCCACATGGCAGGCCAAGGGATACGTAAAGGAGCCGCTGGTGAGCATCGTTATCCAGTCGCACAACAAGAGTTTGCAAATCAGGCATATCCTGCCGAAGTTGCGGGCATGGGCCGGAGCGATGGAGATAATAGTCATAGACGACGGCTCGGATCTGAGTCACACACTGGCACTGGCCGAGGCACTGACCGGAGCCAACGAGTTTATGGTGCGTGCCAACGACCTTTACGAGAACGTCACCTACGACAAGTGCATACGCTTTGCCAACGGCCGGTACATAGCCTTGTTGCAGGACGACGACGACTTTGCAGACACGGCATGGATAGACCGTGCGCTCGAACTTTTCGGGCGTCATCCTCAGATGGCCATACTGGGAGGCAAGGACGGACTGGATATAGTCTTTGAGCACGACAGGCAGACGGCCCACGGTGGCAAATGTGTGGACCTGGACAGTGGATTTGCCTTTGCCGTCAGCGTGAACCGCGCTCCCATGTGGATAGACAGGGAGTTGTTCGCACGGCATCTGCACCACATAGACTTTGACTTCGCCCCGTTCCAGTTTGACGACTACGAGCTATGCGCCCGTGCGTGGCTCCTCGGCCTGCAGGTGGGGATATACGATGCATGCTTCCATTCGCTCAGCGCAGGCGGCATGCGCCTGTGGAACTCGGCTTTCACCGTGGAGCAGAGCCGGCGCAACGGCAGCCGTCTCTACTCCATGTACGCCCACAGGATAGAGGACATACGGTGGCAGGTACGGCAGTGCAACGATGCGCTCCTGTCGCGTGAGGACGGCAAGGCGTGAGTTTTTTTCATACGTCATATACGACATAATCATCCACAGACCGAGAACATGAACATAGCCGTCCTGTTGGCCGGAGGCAGCGGCAGCCGTTTCGGTGCCGACCGTCCAAAGCAATTTCTGGAAGTTGACGGATGCACGGTGTTGGAGCACAGCATCCGTGCCTTTCACCGCTCGTCCTTGGTGGACGAGATAGTCATCATCACCCGCGCCGATTTTGTTGACGAGGTCAGGACCATTGCCGACCGTTATCCCAAGGTGTCGCACGTTCGCCCGGGAGGCAAGGAGCGTTACCGCAGCACCCTTTCCGCCTTGGAGGTATGCACGGCTCCGGACGACATACTGCTCATCCATGATGCCGTGCGTCCTCTGGTAAGCGAGGCCGTCATATCCCGCTGTGTCGACGCGCTCTCCTGCTATGATGCCGTCGGGGTGGCCGTGCCCAGTACGGATACCATAGTGCGTGTCGACGAGAACCAGTGCATAGTGGAGTCTCTGCCACGTGCCGTGCTGCGCAACATGCAGACTCCGCAGGGATTTCGCCAACGGATTTTGCGTCAAGCCTTCGACCTCGGCCTGCAGGACTCGGCCTTTGCCCCCACCGACGACTGTGGCGTGGTGCGCCGCTATCTGCCTCATGTGCCTGTGCGCATAGTGGAGGGAGAGGCCACTAATATCAAGATAACCTATCCGAAGGATCTGGAGATGGTACGTGGATGGAACACCGGTTTGCAGGACAGTTGATCTTGTGCTTACCTGCCTTTGTGCAACAGGTATTCCATGGTCTCGCGCATGATCTTGGCTCCGCTTATCCACATTATGCCGGCATATAGCACGGCGGCCAACAGGATGCGCGACAGCATCAGCACCCAAAGATTGGTGAGAGGCCTGGTGGCCCACCATGTGAAGGTCAGTATGCACAGCGTGAAGCAGAGGAACGGCAGTATGTCCATGGCCGCCCACATCCACTTCAGCCCTATTATGCGCCGTGCCCACCATTGCCATACGCTCAGCCACAGTACGTTGAGCGAGATGAAGAAAACTACCATGGGCATCATTCCATAGCCACAGACGTACAGTGAGATGAGGCCTGCCCACACGGCCAGACACTGCCCCACGGTGCATGCCATGTTCACCCCGCTGTGCCCGCGGCTGATGGTGAGGCTGCTGTACAGCGTGGTCAGGGGAAAGAACGCCCCGTGTATGCACAGCAGCCCCAGTATGCGGCCGCTCTCAGCCCATTTCTCTCCGCCGGCTATCAGGATGAACTCCTCGGCTATCATGCCCAGTCCCAGCAGGGCCGGGAAACATATGAAGGAGACGAATCGCAGCATCTTGCGGAACACCTGCACGTAGCGGCCGTTGTCGGAAGCCACCTGTGCCAGAGTGGGCTGCGCCACGGCCGTGACCATGCCGTTGATGGTTCCTGCGGCCATGTCGTCCCACTTGCGCGCCGTGCCGTAGATGCCGGCCTGACGGTCGCCGAAGCACTTTCCCAGGAGCACGCTGAAGGCATGGTTGTTGAGTATGTTGAAAATGTTTGTGAGCAGCAGTTTGCTGCTGAAGTTGAACATCTCCCACGCCGGACGCAGGTCTATGCGCAGCGAGGGGCGCCACGAGGAGTAGTACCAGTTCATCAGCTGCACCACCAAGACAAATGTGACGCTCTGTGCCACTATGCCCCAGTGGGCGAATCCCATCCATGCCATGCCTATGCCCAGCACGCCGGAGACGAACATTGCCGTGATGCCGCAGATGCTGGTCTCGCGCACCATCAGATGCCCGAAGAGATAGGCACGCTGCACCGTGCCCAGTCCGGAGAGCAGGAAGCCGAGGAAGAGGAAACGCGCCAGATAGGTAAGGTCGGGGTCGTTGTAGAAATCCGCTATCACCGGAGCCAGAAACCACAGCAGCACGTACAGCGTGCCGCTGACCAGGAGATTGAACCAGAAGACGGCATTGTACTCCCTGTCCGTAGGCTCTTTCTTGTTGCACAGCGCGGCGATGAAACCGCTCTCCTGCAACGTGCTGGCCAGGGCGGCGAATATGTTGAGCATGTACACCTTGCCCCAGTCCGACGGGGTGAGCAGCCGCATCAGGGCCAGCCCGAACAGGGCACCCAGCAACTGCATGATGCCGTTGCTCAGTCCTCCCCACAGTAGTCCGCGCGCCGTGCGTGCTTTCAGAGAATGTTGCGCCATAATAGTGCCAAAGATATGGAATAATGTTGAATTAAGCACGCTATTGGCAATAATAAGTGGACACGACGGATGAAATTGGTGCAGACAGAGTTGGTAGGGATCATTCCGGAAGCCGTTTAGCGATGACCGCAACAGACGGTTTGAATATTCGTGAATTCGCACCTTGATATTCACGAATACTGACCTGCGAATTCGTGAATTCAATGATATGAATTCACGAATGTTCAACCGGCTTCTCGCTCGTGTCAGCATGGAAATGACGTGTTCCGTCTACCTCTGGCTACATGGCCTGCTTGACGAAAATGGCGTAAGAACACATTGCGGGATATGACAAACCTCCAATCCGTCACGGCATTGCAAGCAAATTGCCTGCTATAATGTGCAATTTTGTTGCGTATATAGTATTATTTAAAATAAGTTTATATATATTTGCAGTGTGGTTAAATGAAAACATATATTGCTTATTATGAAAAAGATGTTCTTTATTGCATTCCTCGCCACGGTGGCAGGAAATGTGAGTGCGCAGCTGACCGTGTTTTCTGATGGTAACGTGGGAATCGGAGATACGAGTGCTATTTCTCCAAAAGCAGTCTTGACAGTAAATGGTGTGGAGAGCAGTTATGCGGCAACAGCAATTGGAAAGATGGGTGGACTTTATGGCGCTTCACATGGTAAAGACATAACGGCACACGGTGTGTTTGGAACGGTGGCAAATGCATCTTCCTCGACCACTTTCCGTCATGGAGTCATAGGCAGTGCAGTGCTCGATAAATCTCTGACAAAAGGTTGGACGTACGGAGTAAAGGGAATGGCTGGGAATTCGGTAGGTGGCCAAACCTATGGTGTATTTGGTGCACTATATGGTACGGCAAACGGTGCTGGCGTATATGGGAATGCTTACAAAGACATGGGTATATCGCTTGATAATCGCTATGCTGGTTATTTCAGAGGACTGACGATGGTAAGGGGCGACTTTAATGTGACTGGAGCCATTACCGGACTTGTACTTGGAGAGCCGTCAAGTGCGGCGGCATCAGTATCTGCCTTGTCAGAATATGATAACACGAAAAATGTTTCCGAAAAACTTTCCTCGTTGTTGACGACATGCTATTATAAAGAGACAGCCATTGCTGCGGCCAATGCAATTACATACGATGCAGAATCTGACACATTGAATGTTGTACCAGAGCCTGATGAAATTGAAGTCCTCTCTGCGGAACGTGTACACTATGGGATAGACGTGACTACACTTAAAGAATCTTTCCCTGAATTGGTTTATGAACGGGAAGATGGGAGAGTCTCTGTTAACTATATGGAACTGATACCCATTCTTGTTCAGGCTATCAACGAACTTAGAACCGAAGTGAAAGTTCTGAAAGCAAATGGTAATAGTACGCGCGCTAACGGAACTGATGCATACTCCACCATCATAAACATCAGTGCTGATGGTAGAACCGTAGGAACTAAAAAAGTAACCAACATCAAGTAGACAGACGGTTAAATACAAGTTGTGTTGCATAAGGCGGCATTATACTGCGTGCTAAAGTGACATGATGCTACAATAACACCATTGACAGCGTCATGGTACTGATACGCCGGTGATGCTCTTTGTGGACATCTTTGTCGCATTCAAAAAATAAACACTATGCTAAAACTAAAGCTTGTCTTGTTCTTGTTTGTCCTGTCGCAAACTGTTTCAGCTATTCAACAAACTGAAACATTTAAACTTCACTTCTCAGAAAGTGACTATTCTTATGGTTACGACGAACAAGGGTTCTTGGTCATTACGGCAGAAGACCCTATAGCCAGTTATTCCGGATCGGATGAGCCTGGCCTACCATTTGTTGCCACAAACATTGCCATACCAGAAGGGAGACGCTATCTCTCCTATTCTACAAAATGTACCAAGCGCCTGATAAAGTCTAATGTGAAAATTGCTCCCGGACCAGCAACCGTCGCTACAGACGGCTCCGCAGCTGCTATTCCGCAGGGCAATACTGTATATGAGGAAAAGGTATATCCAATGTCCAACTGCCTGTATACGACCATTAGCTGTTGGAAGAACGTCAGTATGTTGCATTTCCTGTCATGTCCGTTTGTCTATGATGCTGTTGAGGAGAATTTGTATTTCATAGATACAATAGAATTAACTGTCACTATGGATGATCAGCAGGTAATCGCGCCTAAACGTCCACAGTCACCAAGTGCAAGTTTCCTGCGAAGTATTGCAATAAACCCGGAGGCATTGGACAGCACGTCCAATGACATCGTTACGTTATCTGATGGTGCAGAGCGAATTGACTATGTGATAATCACCAGTTCAGCATTAAAAGAACCTTTTGAACGGCTATTGCATTGGAAAAAGAAGAAAGGGCTTTATGCCTGTATAACAACTATCGAAGAAATAAATGCAAAGTACCCGGATGGTGATTGCCAACTGAAGATAAAAAAGTATTTGCATGATTTGTACATCAACCACTCCTTGAAATACGTATTGTTGGGAGGGGACGATACCGTTGTGCCATCACGTGGGTGCTATGGATGTGTGACAAATGTTATCAATGCCGACAAAGGCGTAAAAGAAAACAAAAGCATCCCAACTGATTTATATTACGCCAGTTTTGACGGCAACTTTGAATGGAATGCGAATAACAATGATGTATATGGTGAGATAAACGATAGTGTAAGTTTCACTCAGTCTATATATGTCTCACGTGTGCCGGTGAGAACTGCATTGGAAACAACCGCATTCGTAGATAAACTTTTAAACTACGAGCAAGAACCATGCTGGTCTGACAAAATTTTAACATGTGGCGTTGAAATAGGTTGGAATAAAAATACTTCGGACAAGCGAAAAAAAAGTGATTCGGAAGGCAGAGGTGATGTGATATATACAAAGGCGATACAACCTTATTGGAATGGAACAAGAACAAAATTTTACGACACCTACACAGATTTTGTGGGTGGAGCAGATTATGACCTTACTCCATATACTCTTATGGAAGCATTGTCGCAAGGTTATGCATTTCTGCAAATAGCCACCCATGGTAATCCAACTGCATGGAAATTGGAACACGACAGCCTATACACCAGTATGCATGGAAAAATGCAGACCAACACTTGTTCAACAATCATCACCACAACGGCCTGCCATACAAACGCATTTGATTCGTCTTATGTCGGCTATCCGGATCCATGCTTGAGCGAAAGTTTTATTCGTAACCCACAAAGCAATGTTATTGCCTACATGGGTTCTTCTCGTGATGGTTGGGAGTCAGTAAAAACTCCTATTGGCTTTGCATTGGGGGCTTCATCCAAATATGATTTCAATTTCTACGAGTCTCTCTTTTCACCGACTATATCGGACAAAAATTATGGAACAATAGTAGCAATGGCAAAAACGGTAATGGTTCCCTCTTGTTCAAGACTCGGTCCTGAAAGGTGGCTTCAATTTTCCCTTAATCCTATTGGAGATCCAGAAATGCCAGTATTCACAACAACACCACTAAGGTTTGATAGGGCCAATGTCAAACACGATGGTAAGGTCACAACAATAGATGCAGGAGTGGACGGATGTCGTATATGCGTAATGAGTGAAAATGACAATGGCATCTCATATTACAAGGTGTATGAAAACGTTAGGATAATATCGTTGCTTGATATACCGGTTTGTTGCTCAATATGCATCACCAAACAAGGTTATATTCCGTACCAATATGGAATATGCCTTATTCAAAACGAAATACTGGAAGGAATCAACAGATATTCTTCGGATGAGGTAAGAATAGGTTCTTCGTTAACCTCAGCTAAACCAACAGGACCGGTTATCATAAAAAGTGGCACGACAGAAATAAAAGCATCCACTGTAATCATTGACGCAGGGACAAGAATAGAAAAAGGTGCCGTGTTTAGAGTGGGAAAGTAATTATTATATGAATTAGTATGACTTTATATTCAATGAATATAGCTATGAAACAATTTACACTTGTCATTCTGGTACTTTTGACTCAAAATCTATATGTTCAAGCTCAGCAGGAGCTTTATGTTACAGGAAAAGTCTGGGTGTACAGACACTATCATCCATATTTCCCGGACATAGATCCGGAGTATTACTACAAAACGTATGTCGTTGGGGATACCATTGTGAATGAAACCAAGGCGACACGTATCTGTACGGAACGTATGGATAACGGAGAGAAATGGTACGGAGCGGTATATGAAGACAAAGGGAGAGTCTATTCTGTAAGCAATGGTGAGTTCCGCCCAATGATTGATTTCAGTTTGCATTTAGGGGATGTCTTTTATATGGTCAATCCAAATCCCTATAAAGATGAACCTTCGGAGTTGGGACCGATGATAATTGTAGGTGAGGAAGTATATAACATTGAGGGTATTGGCCGACGGGTTCTTGTATGGACAGCGCGTGATGATAACTTCGAATATAGGTGCTATTGGGTAGATGGTATCGGTGCTCCATATAATGATTACCTCACTGTAGGTGTAACATATGGTGCTTGCGAAGAACTGGTAGAATGCTACGATGGCGACAGACTAATTTACTCCAAGGCGCGCTTTGACGAGTTGATAACCGGCATAGACGAAATTGCATCGGACAAACGTCCGAACGAGGAGGTGTATGACCTCACGGGAAGACGTGTCGCCAATCCCGTAAAGGGACGCTTGTATGTGAAGTCACACACCAAGGTGGTGTGGTGACGCAGTGGGATGTCTGGAGTGCTAATGTATATTGTTGTCGTAAATATTGCGCTTATTTACAATAAAGATATGTATATGCAGTGCAGTGATTGCCAAAACTGCCATACGTGTAATAAACATTGAACGTAAACTCAAATCAGTATTCTATGAAGAAGATATACTTCATTATTGCATTCCTTGCCACAGTGGCAGGAAATGTGAGTGCACAGCTGCCCACTTCCTCTGACGCTAAAGTGGGTGTTGGAGATATGAGTGCAATATTTGTCCAGGCCCGGCAGGAGTTCTTTGATCCTGGCAAAACGTGGGTGTACAGACACCATAACCCACATTTTACGATAATTGAGGACGAATACTATTTCAAGATATATGCTATCGGTGATACCGTTGTTAAAGACATCAAAGCAACACGTCTCTGTCTGGAACGCTTGGACAACGGCGACAAGTTGGATGATATTGTAGTATACGAGAACAACGGAATAATCTATAATTATACTGGTGAAAAGTTCTATCCATTGATGGACTTCAACCTGCATTATGGAGACGTATTCCATACTATCGTCCCATACGGTAATTGGTACGAAGATAGCCAAGGGCCAGCTCATATGATTGTTGATGAAAGAATATACAGCATAGAGGGTATGGACCGACGTGTCCTCACATGGAAAGAATGCGACTATGATAATGGCAGTTGCAGTTATTGGATAGAGGGCATAGGTTCCCCATACTATGCGTATATCACGGCGCAGCCTATCACTGATGCTAAGGCAGACCTAATAGAATGCTATGATGGTGACCGACTTATCTATTCCAAGGCACGTTTCGACGAGTTGGTAACCGGTATAGATGAAGTGGTGTCGGACAAATGCACAAGCGAAACTGTGTATGACCTCACGGGAAGGCGTGTGACCAATCCCGTAAAGGGACGCCTATATGTGAAGTCGCATACCAAGGTGGTGTGGTGACGCATGATGATGGGCATCATGGAGGCGGGTCTGGAAGTGATGCACAGGAGATGAGATAAGACCCGGGACGGGGGTGAACCGTTCTTGCTGCACGGCCGATTTGCATATGGGTAAATCGGCCGTGCCGTCTTTAGTGTGTGGGATAGGATATTATCGCTTGGAAAAGTCAGAGAAAATTTGGCGTTTCGCACGCTTATTCGTATCTTTGCGACAATATAGTACCTGTCGTACGCCAAGATCAAGCAATAAATAAAACACAGAATATATGGAAAAGATACAGGAACTCACCGAGAAAATCTATCGTGAGGGTGTGGAGAAGGGTCAGGCCGAAGCCGACCGCATCGTGCAGGAGGCCAAGGACAAGGCCGCCCAAATAGTGGCCGAGGCTCGCAAGAAAGCTGCCGAGATAGAGGCCGCAGGCAAGAAAGCCGCCGAGGAGTTTGATGCCAACACCAAGAACGAGCTGAAGTTGTATACTGCCCAGTCGCTGAGCGCCCTGAAGAGCGAGATAGCCAATGTGCTGACCGCTTCCTCCGTGAGCCAGGCCGTGGACACGCTGGTTTCCGACAAGGATTTCCTGTGCAAGTTCACAGTGGCCTTGGCCGGCAAGTGGGTGGAGAACGAACCTATTGTCATAGAGTCCGCGGATGCCGATGCCTTGAAGACGTACTTTGCTACGGAGGCAAAGGCCGTTCTTGACAAGGGCGTAACCATAGAGAAAGTCAACGGGCGAAGCGCGCTCTTCACCATACAGCCTGCCGATGGCAGCTACAAGGTGACGTTTGGCCGCGAGGAGTTCGAGGATTACTTCAAGTCATTCCTGCGTCCGCAGTTGGTGCAGATGCTGTTTTAAGGAGAGAGGATAGAGGGAAATGGCTAACTACTATTGCCTAATGGCCGGTTTGCCCGAGATAGAACTCTCCGATACCAAACCGGGATATGACATGAGCGAGCTGACGGAGCAGTTGCGCGAATCGCTCTCGGACAGGGATGCCCGTCTCATGGCGGACTATTTCTTCCTGTTGCGCGATTGTCGCAATCTGGTGGCTTTGCTGAAGGATGCTCAGGCCGAGGTGGAACTGACGGGCAACTATACCATGGAGCAGTACCAGGACCTGATTACAAGCGCACGCGAACTCAACTTCAATGTCCACCGTTATCCTGTCTTCCTTAGCGAGTTTGCGCGTCACTGGGAACTTAACAAGGATGTCAAGGGGTATTTTCCCGAGGATGACATCCTGTACAGGTTCTATGACTTTGCCATACGCACGTGCCGCAACGGTTTTGTCCGCAGATGGTATCAGTTGAACATGGACGTCAACAACATACTCACCGCCCTGCTGGCACGCACACAGGGATGGAACGTGGGAGACTTTGTCAAGGGCGACGGTGAGGTGCAGGAACAGATACGCGAAAACAGCACCAAGGATTTTGTCCTGTACATAGACATGGACAATATAGAGGAACTGAAGCGGATTGTGGAACAGACGGATCCAGTGCAGAAGGAGAAGATGATAGATGCCTTCAAGTGGAAATGGCTGGACGACCAGACAGTGATGGAGCCTTTCAGCATAGACAGCGTATTTGCCTATATGTGCAAACTGGAGATGCAATACCGCTGGGCGCGTTTGGACGTGGAAAAGGGCAAGGAACACTTCCAACGTATCATAGACAATCTGCGCGGCGAGGCCCGCGTGCCAGACGAATATAAGCGTCAGGCATGACCACGCAGGGATTCCGTACTCTGAACAAAGGAAAAATATAATCAAGATATGACAAAAGGAATAGTTAGTGGTGTAGTCTCCAACATGGTGACGCTCCGTGTGGACGGTCCTGTGCTGCAGGGAGAGATATGCTACATCACCACCGGCGGCGACCGTCTGATGGCGGAGGTCATAAAGGTGGTGGGAAACGATGTGTATGTACAGGTGTTCGAGAGCACACGCGGCCTTAAGGTGGGTTCCGAGGCCGAGTTCACCGGTCACCAGCTGGAGATACAGCTGGGTCCCGGCATGCTCAGCAAGAACTACGACGGCCTGCAGAACGACCTGGACAAGATGGAGGGCGTGTTCCTGCGCCGCGGCCAGTATACCGAACCATTGGACACTGAACGCTTGTGGGACTTTGAGCCTATAGTGAAGGCGGGTGACCGTGTGGAGGGCAGTGCATGGCTTGGCAAGGTGGAGGAGAACCATCAGCCTCTGAAAATCATGGCTCCTTTCCGGATGGAGGGTACGGCCGTAGTCAAAAGCATTGTTCCTGCCGGACAATACAAGGTGCATGATACGATTGCCGTGCTCACGACAGAGGACGGACGCGACATAGAGGTGGACATGGTGCAGCGTTGGCCCGTGAAGTTCGCCATGACCAATTACAAGGAAAAACCACGTCCCTTCAAGCTCCTGGAGACAGGTGTGCGTACAATTGATACTTTCAACCCCATAGTGGAAGGCGGTACGGGCTTCATACCCGGTCCCTTCGGTACGGGCAAGACCGTGCTGCAGCATGCCATATCCAAGCAGGCCGAGGCCGACATAGTGATAATCGCGGCCTGTGGCGAACGTGCCAACGAGGTGGTGGAGATATTTACCGAGTTCCCCGAACTGATAGATCCGCATACGGGACGCAAGCTGATGGAACGTACCATCATCATAGCCAATACGTCCAACATGCCCGTGGCGGCGCGTGAGGCATCCGTATACACTGCCATGACCATGGCCGAGTATTATCGTTCCATGGGGTTGCGCGTGCTTTTGATGGCCGACTCCACGTCGCGTTGGGCACAGGCTTTGCGCGAGATGAGCAACCGCATGGAAGAGTTGCCCGGTCCGGATGCATTCCCCATGGATCTGGGGGCATTGGTGGCCAATTTCTACGGTCGTGCCGGATACGTCTACCTGAACAACGGCGAAGTGGGTTCCGTCACATTCCTCGGAACCGTGTCTCCTGCCGGTGGTAACCTGAAGGAGCCGGTGACGGAGAACACCAAGAAGGTGGCACGTTGTTTCTACGCCTTGGAACAGGACCGTGCCGACAAGAAGCGTTATCCCGCAGTGAATCCCATAGACTCTTATTCCAAGTATCTGGAATATCCCGAGTTTGCCGAGTATATCAAGGGACATATCAATGAGGAGTGGATTCCCAAGGTGCTGAATCTGAAGACCCGAATGCAGCGAGGCAAGGAAATTGCAGAGCAAATCAACATTCTGGGCGATGATGGCGTGCCTGTGGAGTATCATGTGACTTTCTGGAAGTCGGAAATCATAGACTTTGTCATCCTGCAGCAGGATGCGTTTGACGAAATTGATGCTGTCACTCCCCTAGAGCGTCAGGAGGAACTCCTCAACCTCGTCACCGCCATCTGCGACAAGGAGGACTATGAGTTCGCTAACTTCGAGGAGGCGGTCGTCTATTTCAAGAAGATGATAAACCTGTGCAAGCAGATGAACTACTCCGCCTACAAGAGCGAGCAGTACTATGACTACAAGAAGCAGGTGGAAGCAATGTTATAATATATATATAAGGTATGGCAACAGCATTTCAGAAAGTATATACAAAGATAAGCCAGATAACCAAGGCCACGTGTTCGCTCAAGGCCAAGGGTGTGGGCTATGACGAGCTGGCCACCATCAACGGCCGCTTGGCCCAGGTGGTGAAGATTGCGGGCGATGACGTTACCCTGCAGGTATTCGAGGGCACAGGTGGCATCCCGACCAATGCCGAGGTGACTTTCCTTGGCAAGGCTCCGACGTTGAAGGTAAGCGATGACCTGGCCGGACGTTTCTTCAATGCCTACGGACATCCCATAGACGGCGGTCCGGAAATAGAAGGCAGGGAGGTGGAGATAGGCGGTCCTTCTGTCAACCCTGTGCGACGCAAGCAGCCAAGCGAACTCATCGCTACGGGTATTGCCGGCATAGACCTCAACAATACCTTGGTGTCCGGGCAGAAGATTCCTTTCTTTGCCGACCCCGACCAGCCTTTCAACGAGGTGATGGCATTGGTTGCCATGCGTGCCAAGGCAGACAAGATTATCCTTGGCGGCATGGGCATGACCAATGATGACTATTATTTCTTTCGCAATACTTTCTCCAACGCAGGTGCGTTGGATCGCATCATTTCATTCATCAATACCACGGAGGATCCTGCCGTGGAGCGTCTGCTTATCCCCGATATGGCATTGGCGGCTGCCGAGTACTTTGCCGTGGAGAAGCATGAGACCGTACTGGTACTGCTCACCGACATGACCTCTTATGCCGACTCCTTGTCTATTGTCAGCAACCGTATGGACCAGATTCCTTCGAAGGACTCCATGCCCGGTTCGTTGTATTCGGACTTGGCCAAGATTTACGAGAAGGCCGTGCAGTTCCCGGAGAGCGTGGGCGGAGGTTCCATCACCATCATAGCAGTGACCACTTTGAGTGGTGGCGACATCACCCATGCTGTGCCCGACAATACAGGTTATATCACTGAGGGTCAGCTGTATCTTCGTCGTGACAGCGATGTGGGTAAGGTGGTCGTGGACCCCTTCCGTTCCCTGTCCCGTCTGAAGCAGTTGGTAGCAGGAAAGAAGACGCGCAAGGATCATGCCCAGGTCATGAACGCCGCCATACGTCTGTATGCCGATGCCGCCAACGCCAAGACCAAGCTGGAGAACGGCTTTGACTTGACAGACTATGACTTGCGATGCCTCAAGTTTTCCAAGGACTATGCCAGCAAGCTTCTGGCTATAGACGTCAATCTCAATACCGAGGAGATGCTGGATGTGACATGGTCGCTGTTCCGCGCATACTTCAGCATCGAGGAGTTGAATATCAAGAAAGAGTTTACCGACCAATACTGGGAGAAGGCATAGCCATCTTGGGTCCGAGTTATAACACTCAAATAGATTATGGCTATTAAATATCAGTTCAATAAGACATCCCTGCAGGCCTTGGAAAAGAACCTGAAGATGCGACAGCGTACCCTGCCCATTATCAAGAGCAAGGAGACGGCATTGCGTCTGGAGGTGAAGCAGTGCAAGGCCGAGGCGGAAGCCCTGGATGAGAAATTGCAGCAGCAGATTGCCGGGTACGAGTCCATGTATGCCTTGTGGGGAGAGTTTGATGCTTCGCTGGTGTCGCTCAAGGACGTGCAGCTGGGGGTCAAGAAGATTGCCGGTGTGCGTGTGCCGGTTCTTAGCAACATTTCGCTGGAGGTCCGTCCGTTCGGTCTCTTTTCTGCGCCCAAGTGGTACTTCGACGGCATCATCCTGTTGCAGGGGCTGGCCAAGACGGCCGTGGAGCGCGAATTTGTCCTTGCCAAGCTGGACTTGCTGGACCACGCCCGGCGCAAGACTACTCAGAAAGTGAATCTTTTTGAAAAAGTGCAGATACCAGGCTATCAGGAGGCGATACGTAAAATCAAACGTTTCATGGAGGACGAGGAGAACCTTTCCAAGTCCAGCCAGAAGATACTGAAAAGTCTGCAGGCAAAGCGTGCGCAGAACGAGGATGCGGATTCACAGGCAGTAGGAGAGGAGGTAGAGGCTTATGATTGAGAAAATGAAGAAGTTCACCTTCTTGGTGACTGACCGTGAATATGAAGGTTTCATAGATGCCATCCGTGACCTGGGCGTAGTCCATGTCACGCAATTGCAGCAAGGGGTGACCAGCCCTCGGTTGCAGGAAGCCATGTCAATGGAGCAACGTTATCGTGCTGCCTTGGAGTTCTTGGCAGTGGCAGGCAAGAAGTATGCCAAGGAGGCCGCTGCCGAAGCTCCCGAGTGCGCTTCGCCGGAGGAGTTGCTGCAAAGGGTGGAGCAACTGCAAGCGCAGGAAAAGGAGTTGATGGTCAAAGACATGGAATTGTACCGTGAGGCGGAACAAATGGAGCCATGGGGCAATTTCGCTCCGGAAGCCATTGACCGTCTGGCCAAGGCCGTAGGCATGGAGATAAACTTCTTCTGCTGCCGTGCCAAGTCTTTCCGTGCCGACTGGGAGAAAGAGTTCTACGCTATCCGTGTGAACGAGATGAATAAAAAGACATATTTCGTCACTTTCTCCGCAACGTGTCCCGAGATACAGGCCGAGCATATCGTCCTGCCCCGGAAGTCGTTGCAGCAGATACGGGACGAACGTGCCCGGGTTGTCAATAACCTGGCCTCCGTGCGTGGCGAGATGGTTGTCATGGATGCCACGCTGCGTCCTGTGCTGGAAGCAGGTCAAGTGGAAATGTTGAACGAGGTTTCGCTCAACCGTGTGCACCTTAGCGGTGAACGTACCTGCGGTGATGTACTTCGTCTGATGCTGGGATGGGTACGTGCCGACTCCACGGATGCCTTGGTCGAATATCTGGACGGCGAGCACATCTATTATGATATAGAAGATCCTGCATACGAGGACGATGTCCCGGTGCAGCTTACCAATGGACGCTTCTCGCGTCTCTTTGAACCTATCATGAAGATGTACTCCCTGCCAAACTATACCGACTTGGATCCTACCACGTTCTTTGCTCCTTTCTTCATGCTTTTCTTCGGATTATGCGTGGGAGATGCCGGTTATGGCATACTGATAATGCTTGCAGGTCTGTATCTGGCATTCAAGGGCAAAGGGGACATGAAAGCTTATGGCCGTTTGGGGGCATGGCTTGGTGGCAGCACCATAGTCTGCGGTTTGGTTTGCGGCACGCTTTTCGGTATTGACCTTACCCAGCAAGACTGGGCATGGGTGCAACCTTTCCGGCCATATCTGCTGAACGACAATGGCATAGGTCCCCTGTTCGGCTATAGTCCCATGATGGTCATTTCCGTATTCATCGGCCTCGTACAGGTGCTTTTGGGTATGGTCCTGAAGGGATGCAAGGCTGCCAAGAACTATGGATGGCCATATGCCGTGGGCACGTTCTCCTGGGTTGTAGCCATCATTTCCATGGTGGCACTTATGGGATTGCCAGCGTGCGGAGTGACGTTGCCCGAGGCTGTGCAGTATGTCCTTGGCGGCATCACGGCATTATGTGCCGTGGGCATATTCCTGTATAATAATCCTGCAAGTTACAAGAAACCGGCTTTGGGGCTGCTTAGCAACATCGGCGGAGGCGTATGGGAAACCTACGGCATGGCCACAGGTTTGCTCGGAGACCTACTCAGCTACATCCGTCTCTTTGCTTTGGGACTCACCGGTGGCGTGCTGGGCGGCGTGTTCAATACCTTGGCCTTGGATATGACGGCATCCATGACTCCAGTGTGGCGTATTCTGACCATGGTTCTTATCCTTCTCATGGGACATGGCATTACCTTTGCTTTGAGTATGATCAGCGCCTTTGTGCATCCCATGCGACTTACCTTTGTGGAATTCTTCAAGAATGCCGATTTCTCGGGTGGAGGCAAGGCTTATGACCCGTTCCGTCGCATCAAGAATAAGGAATAAATAAATCAATCAAATAATCAACCATTAACAACATCAATTAAAACGTATGGAAATCTTTTTGGCTTATTTGGGCATTGCCCTGTGTGTGGCTCTGTCTGGTATCGGAAGTGCCTATGGAGTAACTATCTGCGGTAATGCCGCTGTCGGTGCATTCAAGAAGAACCCCAATGCCAGTGGTTCTTACCTGGGCTTGGCTGCTTTGCCTTCATCTCAAGGTCTGTATGGTTTTGTAGGCTTCTTTATGCTTCAGGGTTTTATTACTCCGGACATCACCATGTTCAATTCTTGCGCCATCTTCGGTGTAGGTCTTGCATGTGGTCTTGTTTGTCTGTTCTCGTCCTTTCGTCAGGCAAAGGTTTGTGCCAACGGTATCAGTGCCATCGGTGCTGGTCATAACGCATTCGGTACTACCATGATATTGGCTGTGTTCCCCGAGTTGTACGCCATCCTGGGCCTGCTGGTACTGATTCTTACTGGTCGTGCCTTGGGGTAAGACCAGCAAGGCGTGAATGTCGACCAGATCGAACTTGTCGTACTTTCTGACAGCATCTCCACTGACTTCATCAGTACTGTTGCTGCCGACAGTGTCTTGTAAATGTAAGACACCGTCAGTACGGCAATGTAAGCGAACGGCGTTCGTACATAAGGCCACGGCAAGGCACTGTAAAGTACATGGTACCTGCCGAACATAATTTGGCCGTAACACAGGCGAAGGGCTTGGCACCATCTTTTGTGCATAGTTCTTCGCCTGTGTCGTATTTCAGGGTGCACGGAAAGGCTGGCGTCATTGGCGCCCGTCTGTGCGGCTTTTCATGGCTTTTTGTCACGTTTCTTCGTGTATTCCATAGATTTATAGTAACTTTGCAGTGGAATATGTTGCCATCACGCATATGGCGATATTCCATCACAAGGCAAGGAAAGGATACAAAGAATAATATACAATATGGAAAAACATTTCAAGAGAACTACCGTCACCTCGGCACTACCGTATGCAAATGGTCCCGTGCACATCGGCCATCTGGCCGGAGTGTATGTACCGGCCGACATATATGTACGCTATCTCAGACTGAAGAAGCGTGATGTACTGTTCATCGGCGGCAGCGACGAACATGGCGTGCCCGTGACAATCCGTGCCCGCAAGGAGGGCATCACGGTGCAGGAGGTGGTGGACCGCTACCACGGCATCATCAAGGATTCCTTCGAGAAGTTCGGCATATCATTCGACATATATTCCCGCACCAGTGGTCCTGTCCATCATCGGTTTGCCAGCGACTTCTTCAGGAAGATGTACGAAGAGGGCAAGTTCGTGGAGCAGGTGTCCGAACAGTTCTACGACGAGGCTACGGGACATTTCCTCACCGACCGCAACATCAAGGGCGAATGTCCCCGATGCCATGCCGCCGATGCCTATGGCGACCAGTGCGAGAAGTGTGGCGCCACGCTGTCTCCCGAGGAACTCATCAACCCCTACAATGCCGAGAGCGGCAATCCTCTGGTGAAGAAGGAGACCAAGCACTGGTATCTGCCACTGGACAAGGACCAGGAGTGGCTGGAGAAGTGGATACTGGAGGAGCACAAGGAATGGCGCCCCAACGTCTACGGACAGTGCAAGAGCTGGCTGGACGGAGGCCTGCATCCACGTGCCGTCACCCGCGACCTGGACTGGGGCATTCCCGTGCCGGTGGAGGGTGCCGAGGGCAAGGTGCTATATGTGTGGTTCGATGCTCCCATCGGTTACATCAGCAACACCAAGGAGTTGTGCGACGCGCATCCCGAGCTGGGCAGTTGGGAGACCTGGTGGAAGGATCCCGAGACACGCCTCGTGCACTTTATAGGCAAGGACAATATCGTCTTCCACTGCATCGTCTTCCCCGCCATGCTCAAGGCTCACGGTGGCTATATACTGCCCGACAATGTTCCGTCGAACGAGTTTCTCAACCTCGAGGGCAACAAGATTTCAACCAGCAAGAACTATGCCGTATGGCTTAACGAGTACCTCGAGGACATGCCGGGACGTCAGGACGAGCTTCGCTATGTCCTCACCGCCAACGCTCCCGAGACCAAGGACAACGACTTCACCTGGGCCGACTACCAGGCGCGTTGTAATAATGAACTTGTGGCCGTCTATGGCAACTTCGTCAACCGTGCCCTGCAACTGACGCAGAAGTATTACGAGGGTCGCGTTCCCGCATGCGGCAAGCTTACCCGATATGACGAGGAAACCCTTTCCGAGTTCCGTGATGTCAAGGACAAGCTGGAGGCGTTGCTGGAGAACTTCCGTTTCCGCGATGCGCAAAAGGAGGCCATGGGGCTTGCACGCATAGGCAACAAGTACATTGCCGACTGCGAGCCTTGGAAACTTGTCAAGACCGACCCCGAGCGTGTCAAGACCATCATCAACATCTCCCTGCAACTCACTGCCAACCTTGCCATAGCCTTCGAACCCTTCCTCCCGTTCAGCAGCAAGCGTCTACGCACCATGCTGGCCATGGACACATTCTCTTGGGAAGACCTTGGCAGCACCGACCTCCTTCCCGAGGGACATCAGTTGCCCAAGCCCGAACTGCTCTTCACCAAGATAGAGGACGATGTCATTGCAGCCCAGGTGAAGAAACTGGAGGACACGGTCAAGGCCAATGCCGAGGCTGCCTACGTGGCCGCCCCTGTCAAGCCCAATGTCTCCTTCGAGGACTTCGAGAAGATGGATATCCGCGTGGGGCTTGTCAAGTCATGCGAGAAGGTGAAGAAGAGCAAGAAACTGCTCAAGTTCATCCTGGACGACGGCAGCGGCAAGGACCGCACCATCCTCTCGGGCATAGCACAGTGGTATGAACCCGAGCAACTGGTGGGCAAGCGCGTACTCTTCATCGCCAACTTCGAGCCACGCAAGATGATGGGCGAGGAATCCAACGGCATGATACTCTCCGCTGTCAATTTCGATGGCAGCCTCTCCGTCACCACCACCCTTGATGACGTGAAGGGAGGCAGCCAGGTGGGATGAGCATGCCGTGACTGAAGCTACAGTAATTTTGTAAGATATGCAATAGGATATTTCCTGTTCTTGCCGAAACAATTGTCCGCAAAACCCGATAATCATGGTTTTGCGGACAATTGTTTTCCTGTACCTCCCTTGTGTAGAACCTCCTGTACTACCAGCTGATTGGCTTAATGGTCAAGTGGCTTGCGTTAGCCCAAATCGGTCATTAGAACGTCAATTTATATAAATCATCTGATTTATATTGCCT
>JAMPDJ010000011.1 GCA_023665805.1 Bacteroides sp.
TTCTTTCATAATCTTCTTCATTTTGCAAATTTATAAAATAAAAAATACGAGACTCATTTCTAAATCCCGTATTTCCATTTACACAAAATATTTTATAGTGCCAATGCTTTTGCCACAAAACAAGCATATGACCAGCAAAAGCAGTATTTATTAAGCCAAATGTTTATATAAACATCTGCCCCAGTAGGTAGCGTTTTTGCAAATTAAACGAAGCCAAAAGTTCTTGTGCCAGAAATAGCTTGCTAACCATTGTACCAAGCATATTTGCGACACGCTTTTGTTCGGTAAGCGGAGGGCAATATATTTTCGCTTTACCATAATCTTTGAAGTAGATATGTGGTATCGCCATACCAGTTTTGTACGGTTGAAAGTTGAACACTGACAGCGCAAAGTACAGATACCGCAAATCAATACTACCTATGGCTGTAAGATAGTTAAGTGTGCCAATTACCGAAAACTTGCCTTGTGCGTAGGAAACTGTACCAACACCCGAACCATCCTTGATTACCAGTATCGCATCACCGTTCATTTGCGCCGTATTGATATAGCCAACCAAGCCATTTGCTCCAAATACTTTATACAATCCATTCGACAACACTTCACTCTCTTGAAGTGTGGAGCTATGGCACTCTAAACATTGAGAAATTGTAGTATTTGGCTTTCCTTTAGTTGTTAGTGTAACCGTAAGCCCTTTAATTAAGGATTGCAGTTTCTTAATGATTCTGTTTGGGTGGCGATGCGTTCATCAAGCAATGATAGTAATTTGGCGATTTTTTGTTGTTCTTGCAAACAAGGAATATCAACGCAAACCTTGCTTAATCCATCTTGTCCTATATTAAAATGCTGTGCTCCAGCCCCCTTTTGTAATAATTCGTTTTCGTACTGCTGGAGAAGTAAGAAGATAACGAAAAAATAAGGGATTGTAGTTTCCTTTGCTCTTTCCTCTAATTACAAAGCCACCAAACACTGCTGGCTTGCTATCCAAATAGACATTGGCTTGACCTACATCTTCTAATGTTTCAGAATTACGTTGAAACAAAATATCGCCATAGTTCACACCATAAGTATCCAAGTCACCATCAATAACTTCTACTGATGCTCGGATATTATCATAGTAGATGAAGTGATTATTAAGAATATCCATCACTGAAATGAACTTTGTTCCATGACCAAATCTTTTAGCATCAGGGTTCATTCCATTTTTGAAACTCATAAAATCTGTAAGAGGATGATTATGCCACTCCCCTGTAAACTCCGGAAATCTCAGATTTGGAACATTGCCCTTCGGGCGAAGTTCCGCACGCTCGGCAGTGCTCAAACAAGTTTGGCTCTGCTCTCGCTTAGTTGGGACATTAAAGTATTCATTTGGTATGAGTATATAATTAGAGATAGAAGAACCTAAATCGGTCAAATATGGCATCCTTGTTAATAAATGCCGTACGAAGGGAGAGTATTTCTGTCGGATAGCCTACACAATCACTGAAATAGGGGGCTTGTCAATTTGTAAAAACACTCAGAATAGCCTGTTAAACATGTTTACCGGGCACCCATAAATTAGAGAGCATTATTGCTCTGAAATTATAAATCATATCATTATGAATCAGAAAACAATCAAAGAGATTGCGGTTGCATGGCTCGAATACAAGCGACCCTATGTGAAAGACTCCACCTTTGCCGCTTACGCACTCACCGTGCAGAATCATATTGTTCCGGCATTTGCAGAATCGTGTGAACTTGCCGAAACCGCTGTGCAGCAGTTCGTATTACAGAAGTTGGCGGAAGGTATCAGTGTCAAGACCATAAAGGATATTCTCATAGTTCTTAAAATGGTGATGAAATACGGAGTGAAGCAGTCGTGGCTTCTACATGCCGAATGGGATATAAAATACCCTACATCATCGGCAACTAAACCGTTGGAAGTGCTGTCTATTACTAACCACAAGAAAATCTTGACGCATATCCGTGCCAACTTCAACTTTCAGAGTTTAGGCATCTACCTTTGCTTGACTACGGGCTTACGCATCGGTGAAATCTGTGCTTTGCGGTGGAGCGACATCTGCCTTGAAAAAGGTTCTTTGACCGTTCAACGCACTATTGAGCGTATATATGTGATAACACCTGATGAGAAGCACACCGAGATAGTCATCAACACCCCGAAGACGGCTAACTCGTGTCGTGAAATTCCCCTTAGCCGAGACGCTTTGTCGCTGATAAAGCCGTTGTTGAAAGTGGTGAATCCCGCTTTTTATGTGGTGACAAACGATGCGAAGCCCACTGAGCCGCGCACGTATCGCTCGTTCTACAAGCGGTTTATGGCTTCATTAGATATGCCGGACTTGAAATTTCACGGACTCCGCCATTCTTTCGCCACCCGTTGCATAGAATCGGGCTGTGATTACAAGACCGTCAGCGTGCTACTTGGTCACGCCAATATATCCACAACACTTGATCTTTATGTTCACCCGAATATGGAGCAGAAGAAACGATGCATCGAACGAATGGCAAGATCAGTGAAATGAGAGAGTGGCTTGATTTTCATAAGTAGGAATAGGGAGTTACTGTGCAGTTAAGACAAAGCCTTTTTTTGAATTGATTTGTGTGCGGACTGAAGGAGCAATGCGGGCATTGTGACTGAAAGACAAGCACTAAGCAAGCAAAAAGAGCGAGTATTAACGGACAGGACATAATACCAATATAGCATAAAGTATTTTTCAATGCCTACTTAATCATCTGTGTCTCAAATCATCTTCCCCGTTCTTCCATATTACAAGAAATTGTAGTATCTTTGTGACTCGAAGTTACGAAAAGAGTGTAATTTATTGGAAATGAGCGGAGGTTAATTGCTCTTGATAGTAATAGGTTACGATTTAGTTAGTTATCTACTGCATTATTCCTCTGCACATTGCGTAACCTTCAAAGAACTCTTTGTATGCAAAAGTAGCTATTTAATCCGAGATTTTGATATAAATTCCCGGATTTTTTATTCTCTCATTCATAAGTTTTTCCGTAAAAGCTATTTTATCTATCGGTGCACCATCGACCAAAACAAGTTTTAAACGTGTGCCGACTATCGCATAGCTGGAGAAAAGGATATCCCTCACGCCTAAACGATGTTTAGACAGATGATGCAATGCCCCTTTCTTTTGCGGCTATGCCAAGAGGTGCTTTTATGGGTTTTCTGATGGTTTTTCTTTTTTGCTGTCCATTTGTACCGAAACGGAAAGTATGCCGAGTGTGTTAGCTTGCCCCATGCATGAAGCAAGCGGCCACACACAGCCGGGCAAACCGGGCAGAATGACTGTTGCCGTCCGGCTGAACAAGTTCCGTCGGATCGGAAACATTCATACTTCCTATATGGCACAGAGCAACATCTGGTTTCCATAACAGGCGGCTCACCTCGTCCCAGAACAGTGACTACCCTTTACCTCTTGAAAATACCCTACTATTGTACAGTTCGCCTCCGTAATCGTACCTTTGACGTATCCGATAAGGTGGACAGTGCTAGTTGTACGAAGAGCTAAACGTAGTGCTCCACTACAAAGGATTTGACGAAAGACATTCTTTGATCGCGCGGGTGATAGGCAATATATTTCCAGCCCATGCCATTCCTGCCTGGCATCAGCATGACTAAATCGGTGGACATAATCATCCTTAATCGTTTCGAGCCATTACATAGATTAATTTGTCCTTATGAAATATTAATAGGCTTGCCTTCAAACTTGATTCGGTTTTCTGCACTTAGAGTAGGTACATTGATAAACAATCGTTTAATCGCACGACTGGCAGCTACATAATATACGCGATGCGCATTGTTGCCATTCAGGTCTGGTGTCAGCAAGAACTCTATGTCATTTTCTTCTTTCAGAACGACAAACACGTTATCATACTCCTCTCCTTTCGACTTATGGATAGTCTTATGCTTGTCGTTTGAATCACCATACTTCACCCCAAGGGCAGCATCGGCATATGTATGGTTCATGTAGAAATCCTTAACTGTCTTCTTTTTTATCTGAGGCACCTTGACATGTAAATCATTCACTAGAAAATTGTAGAAATCCATCATGCTTCCGTCTTTGTAATCCTTATAGCCATTCAGCAAGTGTCTTAGAAGTACGATAGTTAGTGACCTTTCGCGATCTATAATGTCTAACTGATGCCAAGCATTTCGCAAATCGTTCATTCTTGTGTATTCCACGGCTTTTATCAACGCCTTTATCACCATCTGACGCTCGACGTTGCTGTCAAAATCCATCTCTAATATTTTCTCAGCCTCGCGCATCCCATTCTTATTACGCATCGAATTAGCAAGTACGTTTTGAAAGGCAAGCGATTGAATTTCGTCAGTCCCACTTTTTTCTATGCTCTGTTGGTAACAATTAAGCATGTCGCCTACTAGCAATTCTGGCACCATCCCTTCTGACCCATTCAGCCAGTCTTGCGAGAAATCAGCCCTAATGGTATTCAGCAATTTTATTATTTGCTTCGTACTACGTCTATTCCCTCGTATCTCATACTCCTGTATCCCAGGAACAACGAAATTGTTAAATTGCTGCACTGTAGCACCGAGAAAGTCATAGATTGATTGAGCTTTGTCGCCAGCCACACCCACAATCACCCCTTCATTGCCTAGTTGTGCCAAAAAGTCAACCACAAAAGGAATTGTATCTTGAAACTCATCTACAAAAATATATGGGTATCTAGCCTTTATCAGTTTGAATATGTTGGAGTATCTCGAAAGCAAAATATAGGAAAAATATAAAATGTCATCAAAAGACATATACCCTCCACTCCATAGCCATCTTTTGAATTCCATATACCAGTCATTACCTACATATCGCTTGCCACTTTTTAGTTCATAGGTCTGTGGGTAATTGGGTTTGTAATGTTTGTACTCATGGTTTTCATAACGCCACATGGCTTTCGTCAAGCCTTTCAGATAGATTTTGGCATCTAACCATGATTTACCAATACGCTTTAATACGATTGCAGCTGTTCCTTCTGATTTAAAATTAGAGTCATCTATAACCACGAGATCGTCCAACTTCAGCCCGAAATCTTTAGATACCAGATGAATATATGGTTTTACCACATTGGCATACAAAAAACTGTGAATTGTACATACCTCAACTACGTCATTCCCTATATCCAGACGTGATGTAATGGTATCGGTACCCACGTTGGTATAGGTAATACAAGCCACCTTTTTCACCACATCAAGTTTGTTACTGTTTGACACTACATTCTTGATATGACTTATCAACCAATGCGTCTTTCCTGCACCAGGCCCAGCACTCACCTTAAACGGTTCGTCTATAGGTATGGTTTGTTCTGATGTTATGATAATAGCCATGTTAAAGCGTCAACAATATATTGGGGAACGTGGAACTCTTTTCTATCTGCAGCTGGTTCCTCCAGATTAGCCATAAGCGCCACGTTTAGTTCCAACGCATTGCTACCTTTTGAAACAGAGTTCAAATAACGTGATGCAAGTAAGGCTTTTCGTTTTTCTTCATCCGTCCACCTCGATGCACCTATGGATGTCTTGATACGGGTATTAGCCTCACTGTTTCGCATTTTACTCATCATTTTGTTCACATCCTGTTCTGCCATCATAGTTTTTATTTCCTTCAAGTTGGAAACAGAGTTAGTCAGCAACAGTTCACAATCGGGGTTTTCACGCATTATGTCATACTCCAGCGTTTTTCCATATGTCACATCTTGCCTATAGAACCTAATATTGGGATGGGTTGCATATTTAGCTACCACAGCATCCGCATGATGCTTATAGTCGTAGTTAGCTGTATCTATATTGTACTCGTATGGGTAGCAGGCTTCGTATTCCTCATCAGGTCCGTTCTTTTTCCGGCAGGGGTCAACGTCAGTTAGACAGACTATTTTTTTGTTGATGGTGTATGGATTGTTCGTATCAAACAACTTTAGGAAGTGGTTGAAATAACGCCCACCCATATTCACCACCAGCACATGCTCATCTGTAAGGCTCTTATTCAAATATCTAGCAAAGACAGGGAGCAACAATTCCTCTGCAACGCCCTCAACGAATATCAATTTGTTGGCAAAGAACATATCCGCCTTGGTTGCATCCAGAAATCTTTGAACGTATTGCTTGGATACCATATCATCCGCATTATCTTCTCGATAAATGACACGTGGATATCCAACATTAATCTGCCCTAATACAGGTGAAGTTAGACAAATCAAGTCATCCAGTTTCACAGCTGAAGCAATCTGGGTAGAATGTGAAGTCATGAATATCTGGCGTACATGTCCATTGGCTTTATTGTCCTGTAGAAACTGTAGGAACTTGTACTGCATAGCTGGATGCAAATGTGCTTCACATTCTTCCACAGCAAGGAATGAGAGAACCTTTGCATTGCGTTTCATATAGGTGATGTTACTGTCCGCCTGCATCTTTGCAAGCAAAAGCGACATATAAATTAGATTGTTATAGCCTAACCCATTATACGTTGCGGGTACTTCTATACCAACAGCATACTTGATAATCATTCTTAATACTGCAAACATCTCATTCTCCGTAACCTCTCCATCAAAATCTGGCACGGCTCCGTTGAATGTTGCGCCTGTATCGAGTGCGTACTTCAGAAACACGTTTTTGCCATTCTGCAACCTGTCTTGTAAAATTTTCATCAGTGGACCAGACTGCATGGCAAAAGCCTCTCTTAAGGCTTTCAATTCTCCCTTTATATCATCCTCTGTCTTTGTACTATCATTCTTAACCGAGTAATCAATAAAGAAGTTCAGCACATCCCTAAGGAGCGGATTATAACCGGCGTATAGGTCGTGACTGACATCACGAATGGCATCAAGAAACTGGAAATCAATCTGTCCCAAAGCATCATTGACGTTGACACCTGCAGCCGGATTACCTCCAGAGCGATTGCTCCTGTAGAGTCTGATGTAGTCATGATCTATGATTTTCCATATTTCTTTAGCGGTGGTTGCGCCAGCAACATCTGCTTTATAGTTCTCCTCTTGTGCCTCAGCCAATTTAAACTCGTAATTCAATTCTGCCTCTTCACTTAATGCTGGATCTGTCATCATACCGGAGAACAGCCCCATTTCGGCAGAATCCAGAGCTTCACCCTCGCTTCTATGGAGGACAAGTGTTATTTGGATACGCGGTGACTGCAGTTGAAGTGTTGCTACATCTGTTTCATAAAATAAGTCACTCGTACACAACCTATGACCGTCACTATAGCCAAGCACTAACCCCATAGCACGAAGCAGGTTGCTTTTTCCTGTATTATTATGTCCGATTATGACATTTACTCCTTCGTGGAAGGGAACCGAAGCAACCTTGAAGTTTCGGAAGTTTGAAATTTTAATCTCCTTAATATACATATTATATTCTTTGCCAAAACATAGTTTTCTCCACAAAATTACTAATAAACCAGGAGATAAAGATAATATCGACATGATTTTTTCACCTTAATTTAGTCGTTTTTGGGGGATATTCGTCGATACACGGTACTTATGTACTATTGTAATGCCCCTTTCTTTTGTGGCTATGCCAAGAGGTGCTTTTACGGGGTTTCAGATGATTTTTCTTTTTTCGTTGTTCCTTTTGCCGGAAGCGGAAAGTAAATGCAGAGTGCGTCAGCCTGCCCCATGAATGAAACAGGCGGCCGCACACAGTCGGACAAACCGGAAAGAATGCTTGTTGCCACCCGGCTGAACAAGTTCCGTCGGATTGGAAACAAGCATACTTCCTTTGTCGTAGTTTGCCCTTTTCACGCTTCCGGTGAAGTCTTTTTCTTTCAGACGGCTTCCTCTTTTTACGGATTTTCTCCTGAAGTTTTTTCTACCCAATCTGCCTCTGTTTTCGTTTACCTCCATTTTGCGCCTTTCAGTGAGCCGCATCAGTCAGTCATTTCCGTTCTGGGCGCAAAGGTAATTCCGGGATTGGACGGGAAAGCAAGGTCAAGCCTCCTGTTTTCTGCGGAAATCTCCAGCCCTTCGGGTAGTATTTCCCCGAAAAACCTTGCATTCCCTAATCCCTACCTTTTCAAGCACCCGAAACGAAAACGACCGATGCGACAGAAAGACGCATAAAAAAAATGTTGGATAAACGAGAGGCAGATAAGATAGTTTGAAACTCAACTCCCTCAGCTCTTGAATCCGCATAAATAACAAAAAAATCAAAAACAGTGAAGATATGACAGCAACGGCAAATTTCAGACAAACGGCGCAATACATCGGGTTGGCGATATGCGGCTTGATGATGCGCACCGCCTTCGGGGTGTTCGGCATCCTTTGGGGCATCATCAGAGAGATTGTAAACGGAGTGTTCCGAGTGGCGATAGGTGTAATCGTGGCTATCCTTTCCACCATTGCCTACTTCGGCTTCATCCTTTGGTTATTCACCCTTTAACCCTTACCGACATGGCAAAGAGAAACAGCAAGACGGTAGCGCAGCAGTGCAGATATTACGAGGTGGACAACATCTTCGTGTATATGGTGGAAACGTACATCAACGGCAATTTTAGCACTTTCCGAAGATTGTACCACGAACTGAACAAGGACGCACGGAGGGATTTCATAGACTTCCTTTTCGGAGAAGTAGAGCCGACCTATTGGAGAGAGATACTGAAACAGACAATCTAAAAACGACAGCGATATGAAAGGAACAGACCATTTCAAGAGAACCATACAGATGTATCTGGAACAGCGTGCGGAGGAAGATGCACTCTTTGCGAAGAACTACCGCAACCCTGCCAAGAACATAGACGAGTGCGTGACCTACATTCTGAACTACGTGAAGAAAAGCGGTTGCAACGGTTTCACGGACGGAGAGATTTTCGGACAAGCCGTACACTACTATGACGAGAACGAGATAGAGGTAGGCAAGCCGATGAACTGCCAAGCGGTCGTGAACCACGTTGTGGAACTCACGGCAGAGGAAAAGGCGGAGGCACGTCAGGACGCTGTCCGCAGATACCAAGAGGAGGAACTCCGCAAGTTGCAGAACCGCCACAAGCCGAGAACCGCCACCAAAGCGACCGCACAAGAAGTACCACAACCCAACCTATTCAATTTCTGATTATGAAACCGAGAACACGCATACAGCAGGAAGTCGCACGTTTGAGCAAGCGACTACCGAGATTGACCGAAGAACAAAGGGCATACGCTTTCTGCCATTGCTTCAAGCATTACGCAATCAAGAGGGCAAACGGCACGAACATCTGCACCGAGTGCGGACATTCGTGGAAGAGCGACCACGACCTCGCGGACACCATCTGCGGATGCACCTGCCCACATTGCGGCATGGAGTTGGAAACGTTGCGCACCCGAAAGAGCGTTTTCAGAGATATGGAGTATTTCTCCATCGTCACCACCTGCAAGCAGTACCAAGTGGTACGTTTCTTTTCCGTCAATTCCCGATACAAGGCAGGACAACCAGCCGAGTATTCCGTCTTTGAGGTAGTGCAGAGGTGGATTGCCCCCAACGGCAGGACAACGACCGTTGCCCGTCTGCGTAGCATGTCTTTATTCTACTATGACTTGTGGAATGAATACAGCGACATGGAGGTGCGCAGGAACCAAGAAACCCGTGCATACGACATCACTCCGAGATGCACCTACCCCCGACAGCGTTTCATTCCCGAAGTGGAGCGCAACGGTTTCAAAGGCGAATACCACAATATCCTGCCTTACGACCTATTCAAAGGCATCCTTTCCGACAGCCGTGCGGAAACGCTGTTGAAGGCAGGGCAATATCAGATGTTGCGCTACTACCTGCACCACTCTTTCAATATCGGGGGGTATTGGGCGTCAATCAAAATCTGCATCCGTAACGGCTACACCATCGCTGACGGCTCCATGTGGCGTGACACGATAGACCTCCTGCGGCACTTCGGCAAGGACACGAACAGCCCGAAGTACGCCTGCCCCCAAGACCTCAAAGCCGAACACGACAGGTTGGTGGCAAGACGCAACCGCCAAAGGGAACGTGAACGGACGGAACGGCAACGGCAGAAAGCGGTTGAGGATGAAAAACAATATCTGAAAGCCAAAGGCATATTCTTCGGACTTGCCTTTTCCGACAACCTTATCTGCGTCAAGGTCATAGAGAGTGTGGAGGAAATGATAGAGGAAGGACGGATGATGCACCACTGCGTGGGCGGTTACCACAATCGGGAAAACTCCCTTATCCTTTCAGCGACCATTGACGGCAGACGCATCGAAACCGTGGAAGTGTCCTTAAAAACCTTTGAGGTGGTGCAGTGCCGTGGCTTATGCAACGAGAACACCGAACACCACGACCGCATCATCGCCCTTGTGAACAAGAACGCCAACCTTATCCGCGAACGGATGAAAGCGGCATAGCATCAACTCTAAGACAACGATAATATGGAAGTAAGAATTGAAAGTATGATTTGTGTGTGGGATGATAAAATCCCTGCCTTGTTCCTTGAATTTGTCAACCTACTCACTCTCACAACGAGTGAGGGGGAATTGAGAAAGAGCGTAAAGGCGTTTGCCGAGAAACACGGACTTGACAAGTTTTTCCTTTACGGCTTCGGCTCACACCATTTCTACCTGCACCAACGCTACACAAGCAACCCCGAAATGGTGATGAAGAACAGAGTTCTGTCAGTACATTTTTAATCATCTAAAAAGCAACATTATGGCAACACGAATGACTATCAACGGAGTAAGCACCTGTACGGAAGCAGGTACGGAGAAATATGAGCGTTTCCAATCGGGTATCGGCAGACGCAAGCGGACACTTGTGCAGTACGACTACCGCCATACAGACGGAGAACTGTTCGCTTGTGTCAAACCCAATTTGGACGAGTGTCGAACCGCAAGGGACAAGTGGCTGAACGCAAAAGCAGGAAAGGAGGGCAACCGATGAACACGACCTATCAGACGCTGATAGTCAGATTCAGCGAGCCTATCACGGCATTGGACGGTATCTTTAACGATGCCCAAGCGTGGGGAACGGACACCCTCAAAGGGTGGATAGATGATTACGAAAGCACACGTTTCACCGCCACCGACAGCCATACGGCAGTCATCACGAGCGAGTACAACATGGAATGTGTGAAGGAATGGCTGCAACGGCAGACACCCATTGCCGAGATGCGAGAATTTTGAACGGGTTGGCGGTGTCCGCACCGCCAACACTTAAAACCCTAAAACAAAGGATATGATAGCAAAGACGATATTACAGCAGATAGGCGGAAGACGCTTCACCGTCATGACGGGAAGCCGTGACTTCATAGATATGGGCAACGGCTTACGGATGAGCCTTACAAGGAACAATACAAGTGCCAACCGCCTTGACATCATCTATGATGTGGGGGCAGACCTCTACAATATGCGGTTCTACCGCAGGACATTCAGCAAAAAGACGTTCGAGTGCAAGGAAAAGGACATTGCCGTACACGAGGGCATCTATTTTGATATGCTGGAAGAAATGTTCACGATGGTGACAGGACTTTACACACGCTTTTGAGTGGCGGCGAGAGCCGCCCTACTTTCTTTCGGTGAGCATGATGGCGGATAAAGAAAGTAGCAAAGAAACCTCTGTGCCAATCTGCGATATTATTCACAAAAACAAGTTTTAATCATGGAATCAATCAGGCAGGACGGAAAAATCATCTTGCACGGCAACGACGGCATAAGCATAAAGATGATTTTCAAAAACCTTACGGGAAAGAATTTTCAAGGTCGGGAGTATGCGGACTATATCCGTCACATCGCAATCGGTAGCATGGGATTTACACCCGGCATCATCGAACATTGCAGGGATGGTGACGTGATAGACACGGGTACAATCCCGGATGTATGAAAAGCGGAAAATCCGATGAAGTTGGCGGCTTCATCGGATTTTCGTTTACAGTCACGGGATATACAGCAGCGCAAACTCCGCCTTTCTCCGTTTGAGCAGCATGGCGTGGCGTTTCCCCTTGTAGTTGCAGAAGGCGATATACTCACGGTAGATATTCCTGTCGCCAGCCTCCAGCTTTCGGATCAGCGAGCTTTTGGGTATCTTTCCGCTCCCCAAAAGCCTGTATGGTCCGACATTGTAGGCGAGCGTGGCGAGCAAAAGACTGTCTTTCCCGAACTGCCGGAACATCGTGCAGAACTTCCGCAGGTCTTTCCGCAGGAGAGCGTCCGCCTGCCGTTTCGTCATGGTGCGTGCCGAATACTTCTCGTTTGGTAAAAGTTTGTGCCCCCAACCCACGTATGGGTGGTGTTTTTCCGAGTGCCAGCCCTCAAAATATTTCGTGCAGCGCACCGCCCTCTCGAAAAGTGGCAGCCGGTAGATTGCCGCCTGCCCGTCCGTTCCCTCTTGGCGACTGATCCGTGCGGACACGGAACAGACCGCCAGAAGTGAACAGAGCATTGTCATGAATACACGCATCATTTCAGCAAGGGTCTGAAGTTACCGATGGAAATGGCGGTAAGACCGTCATCCTTGATATTGCGGTTGTTGAAGTCAAATTCCAACTCGAAAGAGTTACCGAAGTTGTCCTCCACCACCACGATAAAGTTGTGTGCTTCTTCGCCCTCCGCCGTGTAGTACAGGCGGAACTTTTCGTTCTCCAGCAGGTAGCGGTCGTTGGGCAGGAAGGTGATGCCGTTATCCATTTTCAACTTTCCTTCTCCCTCAAACTGAAAATAGCGGATGGTATAAAGCGTGTTAGCGAAGTCGCCCTCCTTTTTCAGCTCACAGCGGATTTCCACCGTCTGACCCTTCGTCACCTTGTTCGGCACGGGCATGACCTCCACCGTGAAGGGATAGGACTGCTGGATGTCCATGTCGTCATCGCACGACACGAGTGTGAATGACACAGCGGCTATCAGGCATAACGCCACCGCCTTGAAGATGGATGTTCTCTTGTTTCTGTTGTTCAGTATGTTCATTGTTCTTCGATTTTTAGATGGTTGTTTTTTAATTTTTCGTTGTCAGTTGCAGGTACTCGTTCAAGTCCTTGCAACCGTCATAGAGGGAGGAACGGTCGGTGACACGCTCCCCGTATCGCCCCACAAGTGCGGCAAGCGTCCGCCGTCCGGCTTCGTCACGGTCAAGGAAACAGCCGATGCGCCCGTAGCCGTCCAGCAATCCCGCCGCCTTCTCCACGTTGGCGACGGAGTTCAGCACAAGGCAGTCAGCGTTACCGGTTACGCCAAGCGTCACAGCGGAGAGAAAGTCCATGAAGCCCTCGAACACGAGGCACTCGTCAGCCGGGATGTCATTCGCCTTTACCAGTGATACAGACTTCGGAGGTATGCAACCCTTGAAATATCGGCTTCTGACTTCATAGCCACCCGCCATGTTCGGAAAGCCAACGGCAAAATACCGTTTCCCACGCATACCGTAGTTCAAGCGGCAACAGTGACGGGATGCAATGACTATGGGTATGCCACGTTCCGCCAGATAGTCCGTCAACGGTGAGCGAAGCAATGGGATTACCTCCACATCCTCAAAGACGGGTTCGGTCGGCTTCGGGAGATAGGCGGGCTTTTCCCATCCGGTCACCGTCATATTGGCGGCTTCCGCTATGAACTTCGCCTGCTCCATAAAGTCGTTGCTTTGCAGAAACTCCCCGGCAAGCGTGAAGATGTCGCCGCCCTTGCCCAAGCCGAAGTCGTACCAGAGCTGTTTCGCCACGTTCACACGGAAAGAGGGTGTGCGTTCGCCCCTGTACGGGGCAAGATACCACAGCTCGTTACCGCTCCTTCTGACAGGCTCATACCCCAGTCGTGCGAGGAAGTCCGCAAGCGGTATCTGTCTTATAGCGTCTATCTCCGTCCGTTCCATGCCCGTGTCAGTTGATAATGAACTTGATGCCGAACCCGAACTGCGTGTGAAACTTCCGCGTGTCGCCACCCCAAAGGCAACGCTCCCGTAGATTGGCAAGCAGGGCTATACGGTCTGCCACGTAGCATTCCACATCGAGCGTCAGCGCGCCGCCATAGATGAAAGCGTCTCGGTCATGCAGCGTGGAGCCGTCATGCAGCATTTTCTTCCCCCAATTCACAAACTCATATCCGGCGAGAGCCGAAGCCCCGGCATAGACGAACACGATTTTTCGGGCGTTCGACAGTATCTTGAAGTAATATCCGCCCTCCGCCGTGAACTGCGCCACGGGTATCTTGGTGTCCTTATAGGGGTTGTTCTTCAGGAGGTATTCGCCACCGAACACCCACTTGTTCCCCTTCTTCGTGTAAGTGGAGAGTGCCGCCCCGAAACTGTACCCGCCATCCTTGCCGCCGGGATTAAAGCCATCCGCCATGTCCGCCCTCACCTCGATGCCCTGCATCTTCGGCAGACACCGCTGGGCGTGCGCCTGCCCCGTGAAAAGGGCAAGCGACGCGATGATTATTGCGATGTACTTTCTCATGGCTTATCGTACCTGAAGTTCGTTAATGGTGCTGGCTCGTACCAAATCCTCGTTCTCAATCACGAAGGACTGGTGACGGCCTCCGTTCTTCTCGTTCAGCTCCACCACGAGGCACTTGTCATCGGGGATGGTGAACTTCGCCATCGTGAAGACCGTGCGCTCGCTCTTTTTGCCCGGCACGAGGGTGGCGTAGTTCTGCGCGCGGAGCGGCAGGATAATCTGCTCCTGCACGGCGGTACGCTTCGCCACCTTCTTGTCCACGATTTTCCATGTGATGTAGTCCACATCGAAAGGCACGTTGCTCTGGTTCTTTATCTCCGTGTGGAAGTAGAGCAAGCCGTTGTGCGTGTAGATGCCTTTCAACAGGTACTGGATGCCGAAACGCTTGCAGCCGATATGCTTCACCTCGCGCTTGTTCTGTTTGTGGATTGACTTCATGATAAGTCGCACCAGCATCGGGCTTTCGCTGCCCAGCTCTTTCAGATAGATTTCCTGCGCGTTGTTCGGGCGGTTCACCGTACTGCCGTCATGGATGAAGTCGCACATCTCCACGTTGAGCAGCAGCGGTTCGGCTGCGTACTTCACGTTGAAGGTGTAGAAACTGCCGTCCTCCGTGATGACGGACATGTTGGTTTCGTTGGGGAAATTCCGTACCGTAGCCTTCACACGGATGACGTTCTCCGCTCCGTCGGCTTTCCCGGCAATCAGGTCGGGCGAGCCTAAATCGACGTAGCGCACCTCCGCCGGAAAGATGACGTGGACGGTCTTGTCGTAGGTCACTTCCAGACCGTGCGGCGGTATCATGCGGTCGAAGGCCAGCTTGCGCGACAGACCGTGATACAGGTCGCCGTCCGCCTCCTTCTGCGGATAGACCTCCTTCGTCAAGGTCGGTTGTTCACTTCCGTTGGTCGTTTCAACGGTTACATTCTCCTGCGCGTTGGCAGTCGCGATGCCCATAGCGAGGGCAAACATGATGATTACTTTTCTCATTACTTTTGGATTTTAGTGGTAATTTTTTTATTGATTTCAATCTTTTTCTTGGTAAAGCATGACCCTGTACCCGGCTTTCAGATGCACTTTGACGGTTCGCATCTTTTTGGCGATGTACTGGCTCGTGCCTTGTATCAGCCCCTTGCCCAAGTCGGAGGCGAGCTGCGCCCCGGCATTGGTGGAGATGTTGATGCTGCTTCCCAGCGAGCCGCCCATGTTGGCGGCGACCTCCCTGACGGCGTTCATCTCCATCGAGTTCGGGATGAAGATGCCGGGCTGTCCGTCCGTGTCATAGACCGCAAGCTCCACAGGGATAATCGTGCCGTCGTATTCCAGCGAGGTGATCTCGATGTCGAGTCGTTCACCCTGTATCTTGCCCGTGCCGACCACCACCGCACCCCGTGGGATTGTCCTGCCTGCCACCGCCATAGGCTCCAGCAGACGGAGCCTTACCGTCTGCCCGTCCGTCACACTCTGCGCCCCATGCACGCACGCCGGGATGGTGTTCCTATCCGATACCTCCGCCGTGCCGACAGCCGTGTTGAAACCCCGGTTGCGTTCCTGCGAGAAAGTGGCGACAAACTCTGCGTTGCTCATGGGCTGTGCAAGGGAGGAAACGACTTGGCGGGTCACTTGCCTTACGGGTGTCGCCGTGTTCTTCTTTCCCTTCTGCACGGTGGAAGGCTCTGCCGCCTGTTCCGGCTTTCCTCCGTTCTGACCGCCCATGTACTTTGCCGCCAGCTCATAGGACTTCTCCATAAGTGCCACCTGTTCGTCCATAGATGAAGTCCTGCCTTTTTCACTTTCCAGTTCCGATTCCAACGAGGCGATGCGCTCCAACAGCTCATCCATCTCGGCATTGTCGTTCTTCGGCTGTTCGTAGAAGTTGCCGAGGGTGGCGTTCAGGTCACGGTAGGCGGCAGCGGAGGATTGGATAGTCTGCGGTGCGGCAGGCTGTGCCTTTTCCTCCTTGCCGCCCGGATTGGCGAGGTCGAAGTCCGTTCCGTCCTCCGTTCCCGCTATCTCGCGGTCGAACATGTCGCTCAACTGCCCGATGGCACGGTTGCGGCTCTCCTGACGCTCTTCCATCTCCCCATGCTCGTAGGCTTTCAGCTTGTCGCCGATAATCTGCCGGTTCGCCTTGTCCGCGTCGGGCATCTCGGTGTTGTATCCATCTGTTCCCGGCTGTTGCTCCTTGCCGGAGGACGGGGCGAATATCAGCCACATCGCCCCGATGAAGACCAGCACCATAGCGGGCAACACGATCATCTTCTGCCGTTTCAGCCGCTGAGCCTCTGTCAGCGGTTCGCGCCCCCTTTTTCGGCTTTCCCGTGTCGGGAGCGGCTTTGTTCTCTTTCGTCGGTTCATTCTTCGTCTGTTCCATATGAATAAGGTGTTAAGTGATTGTCTGTTTCCACCGGGGTCGGCAGTTCCACCCGTCCGGCGTGTCCCGTTTCCATGCGTGAGCCGTCGTTTCTGCCGATGTCATAGACGGCTCTGCCGAAGGTATAGAGGGCAAGCACCGCGAAGGCGGCGAGCATCCCCAGCACGATGCGGCGGCGTGTTTCCGGTGGCAAACCGTCCAGATACCCTTTGAGCCTTGCCACCAGCCGTTTCCGTTTGTCGTGGAGCTTCCAGTATGCGCCCCACATTGTTTTTCTGATACTTTTTACTTTCCGTTTCATAATCCGTTACCGTTTGATTGTCTGTAAATCCTTGTTCTCGATGATGGTGAAGCCCTCGATGGTGAAGCCATTGGGGTTGTCGTCCGACCGTGATGCGTTCAGCAGGCGGCAGGTGGTCACGAGGCTGCGCTCGGTGACGTTGCTCTGCCGGATGATTTTCTGCGTGGCGTAGGTCACGGCACGGTAGGGATAGGCGTTGAAGTCGCACACCACGCTGTCCACCTTCAGCACTTGGTTGATGTTCCCGGCGATGATGCGGTTGTAGTACCCCTTCTCCGCGAAGTCCGAGTAATAGTGGTACACGCTCTTGTCCGCCAGCAGCAAGGCACGTTTCACGTTGTGTTCAATCGCGCTCTTTTCGGGCGAGAGCGTGAAGAACAGCTCGTGGAAGCGGCGCACATGCTCCCGCGCCTCCGCCGGGCGGTTCTGCGACAGGTCCTGCGACAGGGCGAGCATCAGGCTCTTGCCGTTGTCCAGCACATAGATTTTCTCCCGTTGCTTCTCAGCGAAACGGTAGGAGTTCCATACGCTCCACACCGTCACCACGGCGCACAGCGAGAGGAAGACGATACCGAACAGGCGTATCTGCCTGAACGATGATTCGATGTTTCTGAGTGACTTAAATTCCATTCTTAATTCTGTTTCAATGATTTTACATGATTGTTATTTCAGCAATTTGCCGGCACGCCCCATCATATTGCCTGTCGCAGCTCCGGCAACACTGCCCGCCATTCCTCCGGCACGTCCCGCCATCTGGTTCACGTTGCGGCCGTAACCGCCCATGCCTCCGGCTTGGATGATCCAGCCCGCAACGGTGGGAATGGTGAAATAGCCGATGATACCGATAATCAGGAACACGATGTACACGCCGTCGCTCGAATCCAGCGAGAAGTTCGGGTCCACCTGCATACGCTCAATGTCGTTTTGCAGCATCAGCACCTGTATCTTCGCCAGTATGGTACTGAACATGTCCGACATCGGCAGCCACAGATAGACCTGTATGTAGCGGCATATCCACTGCGTGAGCGTGCTTTGGAATCCGTCCCACACGGATATGGCGAAGGCTATCGGGCCGAGTATCGCCAGCACTACGAGGAAGAAAGTCCGGATGGTGTCTATCACGAGGGCGGCGGCTTGGAACATCAGTTCCAGTATCTCACGGAAGAAGTCGCGGATGCTCTTCTTCATGTTGTACATTCCCCGGTCGATATACATTCCCGCCATCGTCACCATGTCGGCGGGTGACCAGCCGAGTTCTTCCAGTTGCTTGTCAAACTCCTCATTCGACACAAGGTAGGCGGTTTCAGGATTCCGTATCATAGCCTCGTATTCCAGCCTGTCCTTCTGTTCCCGGTATCGGTTCATGTCCAACGTCTCCGCTTCAAGCATCCTTGCCGTACCTTGCACAACAGGAGACAGGATGCTGTTTATCGTGCCCAGCACCACAGTCGGGAAGAACATAATGCACAGCCCGATGGCGAAAGGACGGAGCATCGGGAATACGTCTATCGGTTCGGCTCTCGCCAGCGACTGCCATACACGGTAGGCGACGTAGAACAGCGCGCCCAGTCCGGCGATGCCTTTCGCGACACCCGCCATGTCTCCGCACAACGGCATCATCTGGTCGTAAAGCGAGTGTAGAATCTGGTGAAGGTTGTCGAAATTCATAGGCTACCAGTATCTTTCGTTCATGTTTCCGTACAGCCCCATGATGCGGTCGAGGTCGTTCTTCTTTTTCGCACGCAGGTAGCTCACGGAGATGTTCTTGTTCGTGTAGTAACTCACGAGGTTGCGGTAACGCTTCATCTTCGAGTGGCAGCGTTCCACCACGTCCATGCGCTCCTTGTCGGTCATGGAGAGCGTGGTGATGTTCACCACATTCTTCAGTTCCGTCAACACTTCGTTGCTCTCCTCCAGCAGTTTCGTGTAGCCGAAGGCGATTGCCGACAGCTCTTCGGGTCTGAAATTCCCGTCACGGAGCATCCGTTGGAAACTGTTCACGTAGATGTCGGTGATGTCGCCCACCATCAGGATGGTCTGCTGCACCTTGCGGGCATCCTTGACCAGATTGTTCACCGATTTGAGGGCATCGTAATACTTTTTGCCCTGCTGATAGATTTTCACCGTCTCCTGAAAGTTGCTCACCATGTTCGTGGCGGTCTTGGAGGTATGGATGATGTTTTTGGAGGCATTGATGATACCCTGCGCCAGATTGCCCGGATCGCTTACTACCCACTGTGCGCTTGCCCTGCCTGCGAAAAGCAGGCACAAACAGATAATCATTGTTATTCTTGTTCTCATGTTACTTTGGATTTTAGTGGTTGTTATTCTTCTGTCGGGTTCTCCGGCTGCGGCTTCACCCGCACATAGTCGCCGCCCGGCGAGAAGGTCAGCACGTCCGTGGCCTCGTTGTAGGACACGTCGATGCGGAAGCCGGTGTTCATGAACAGGTTGCCGTTTTCCTCCTGCAAGAGATAGGTTTCCGGCTTGAGCTTGCGGCGCAGACCGCTGCGGCGGAACACCGTCACCTTGTAGGCTTCTCCTTCCTTGTAGATAAGCACGTCAGGTTTTCCCTCCACGCTCTCCCAGTTCCCGCACAGCATGTCACGGCGGTTGTCGACCACGTCGCAGGATTGCAGCATCATGACGGCCAATCCGATAAGGCACTTGCTGACTTGCAGCATTTTCACTTTCTGTAAACTCATACGTATTTTTCTTTTTTGGTTGATACATTCTTTTTTACTCATTCCTTGTTTCTCCGCCTTTCGGCAAGCTGCCGGATGGCGGCTTCGATGTCGCCGCCCAGCTTCTCCGCCAGACGGTAAACCTCCACTTTCTCCGTTTCCTCGGTGGTGTACGCCAGATACTCTTCTGCACTGACCTCGGTGGCATAGACCGCCGACTGTGTGCCTCCCAAGCCTATCCACACCTCCTTGTAGAGCCGTGAAGGGTTGTTCGCCATGTTGATGGAGAGTATCTGTCCCTTCTCCTTTTCCGTCAGTCCGAGCAACGCCTGTATCTGGTCGAACTTGTTCATGTACTTGCGCTGGTCGAGAAGTATCTTGCAGTCGGAGTTGTTGATGATGCTCTCTTTGACCACCGGAGAACTGATGATGTCGTCCACCTCCTGCGTCACCACGATTGCCTCGCCGTAATATTTTCTGACCGTCTTGTACATATAGCGCAGATATTCAGCCATGTTCGCCGAAGAGAGAGCCTTCCAAGCCTCTTCCACAATAAGCTGTTTCCGTACCCCTTTCAGTCGCCGCATCTTGTTGATGAAGGCTTCCATGATGATGATGGTCACGACCGGAAAAAGCTCGCGATTTTCCTTTATGCTGTCAATTTCGAAGACGATAAACCGCTTGTTAAGCAGGTCGATGTTCTCTGTGGAGTTGAGCAGGAAGTCGTAACGCCCGCCCCGGTAATACTGCCGCATGGTGGTGAGCATGTTGTCGATGTTGAAGTCGGACTTCTCCACCTTGATGTCACGCTCAGCCAGTTCCTTGCGGTAGTCGTCACGCATATACTCATAAAAGGTGTTGAACGACGGCACGATGCTACGGTCGGATTGGATACGCTCAATATAGGCACTCACGGCACTGCCCAGTTCGCCGCTCTCCGTCTTCGTCACCTTGTCGTCCTCCGATTTCCAGAGCGTAAGAAGCAGGGTCTTGATGCTGTCCTTCTTCTCCACATCGAAGATGTAATCATCGGTGTAGAACGGGTTGAATGATATGGGCTTCTCTTCCGTGTAGGTGAAATACACGCCGTCCACTCCGCCTGTCTTGCGCCGGATTATGCCGCACAAGCCCTGATAGGAGTTTCCTGTGTCCACCAATACCACATGTGCGCCTTGCTCATAATATTGGCGCACGAGGTGGTTCATGAAGAACGACTTGCCGCTGCCCGAAGGACCCAGCACGAACTTGTTGCGGTTCGTGGTGATACCCCGCTTCATTGGAAGGTCGCTGATGTCGAGGTGCAGCGGTTTTCCCGTGAGCCTGTCCACCATCTTGATGCCGAAGGGCGAGAGCGAAGAGCGGTAGTTGGTTTCCTCCGTGAACAGGCACACTGCCTGTTCGATGAAGGTGTGGAAACTCTCTTCCGCCGGGAAGTCCGCCGCATTGCCGGGTATCGCCGCCCAGTAGAGTGTAGGGCAGTCGATGGTGTTGTGGCGCGGCACGCATTCCATGCTTGCCAACTGGCTGCCCACGTCGTTCCTGATATGCTTCAGTTCCTCCGCGTCGTCGCTCCACGCCATGACGTTGAAGTGTGCCCGTACCGAGGTCAGTCCGTAGGAATGGGCTTCGTTCAGGTACTGGTCTATCCACTCGCGGTTGATGCTGTTGCTCCTTGAATAGCGTGAGAGCGACTGCATGTTACGGGCGGACTTCTCGAACTTCTGCAAGGCTTCCTCGCTGTTGTCTATCAGCACATACTGGTTGTAGATATGGTTGCAGGAGAGCAGTAGCCCCACGGGGGAGGCGAATGACAGTCGGCAGTCGCTCCGGTCAGTGGAGAGCTTCTCGTAACGGGTATCGGTAGCCACCTTGCCCGGCAGGTCTTCCGCGTCGGAGAGGGTGTGCAGACACAGGCGGTTGTCGCCGATGCGCATCTCTTTTGCCGAAAGCTCGATGTCCTGCAAGGTGGTGTCACCCTCCGGCATAAGGGAGAAGTAGCGTTCGATAAGCCCCGCCTTCCCCTCCGTCCCCACAATCTCGTCGGTGGAGAGACGGTGCAGGCTGACAAGCCCGCTGTCGTTTATGATGCGCTCGAACTGTTCGCAGGCTTCCATGAACTTGGTCGTGGTTTCCTTGTCCAGCTCCTTCGGGATGATATGTCCCCGGCACAGCGTGCTGAAGTTGCTCTGCATCCGGTTACGCTCCTTCGTCGTCTTGGTCAGGTAGAGGTAGCAGGTGTGTTTCAGGTACGGACGCTCGTTGAAGTGTCGCTCGAAGGAGCGGCTTAAAAAACTCATATCGTCCTTCTGAAGCTCCGGCTTGTAGCGTTCCTTGATGAACCAGTCCTGTTTGTGGACGACGGAGTAGTCCGGCAGCACCTTGATCGCCTTGCACCAGCAGCTGTGTATTGCCTCGTACTCCGCGCCCGTCACGGTGTAAAGCTCCGGCAGCTCCACCTCAAAAGCCACCGTGATGTCGGCGTCCTTTGAGATGATGCAGCCATGCTCCACCGCAAGCAGGGGAAACTTGTTTTCCAGTGTTGTCATTTTTGATGTATTCCTCATTGTCTTTCTTCCTTTCGTTGTCGTTTGAACAGACGGGTTATCCGCCGCCGGTTAATCAGGTATTGGGGATGGCTGCGTGCCGCTCCCAGTTTCATTAGCCCGTGTTCGCCGTACCGGGCGTTCAGCGCGAAGGTCTGCCACACAAGGAGAGAGGACGATGCCGCGCCGAAGCCGATACATATCCACTGGTCGATACCGACCATGTAGAGGATGACGAACAGGACGAAGAGAGCCAGCAGACCTCCGCAGAAGATGAAGAGGTACTGTGCCTTCAAGCCCTTGAACTCTACCGGACGGCCGATACCCTTGTTTACCGGGTATTCAGCCATACATTATTACATTAAAGGAAGAATGAGCGCAGGATGGTGGCGGCTACAATCAGGAAGATACACGCGCCGAACCAGCTTGCTGCTGTTTTTGAGGTGTCGGGGTCACCCGATGAGAATTTTCCGTACACTTTCACGCCCCCGATAAGCCCGACGACCGCGCCGATGGCGTATATCAGTTTAGTTCCGGGGTCGAAATACGAACTCACCATAGAGGTGGCTTCGTTGATGCCCGCGATGCCGTTTCCTTGCGCGAAAGCGGAGGCGGTTGCGGCGATGAAAAGTGCCGCGGATAGGATTGCTTTTCTGTTTTTCAAGATGTTCTTGTTCATGAATTGTCCTTGTTTTTTGCCGTCGAAAGGGTGGATAGTCCTTTGTCGGGCGGTTGGTACTCTGTTACTTTACTTTGGTTTTAGTGGATGCCCGTTTGTTTCCACGGACGTGGGCGTGTCCGTTGCGGACGGGATACGCCTTGCGTTTCCTTGCCGCGTGGGTTGATGTCACTATTTCATGTCCATTCCTTTTTCAGTTGTCATACATAGTTTCGGATGTCGAAATCCTCGATGTTGTCCGGCACGATGAACTCCTTTTCGGGTTTCTTCAGCCGGATCTCGATAAGCCCCTTGATGCGGATGCCTATCTCCGAAGAGCCTTCCATCATTTTCTCGTACAGCTCCGTGCCTTCCATGTCGGTGAACACCTTCGCCGCCTTTTCACGTTCCGTCTGCGTCGCGTCCGGGTTCTTGGCGGTCTTGCAGGCGTCGTCGATCTCGTCAAAGCTGCTACCCGAAGCCCGTGGCGTATCCGAAGCGTCTTCATCCGGTTCGTCCTCCCCGTATCCCAGTTCCTCCGGCGGTATGCTCGTGAAGGTCTCATCGAGCTTTTCCTCCGGGACTTGCGCCGGGCGGGACGCGGTTTCCGTGTTTCCGTCGTCAAAAGTAGCCTCTTCCTCCGACAGCTCAATGCCTTTTTCCGAAGTGGCGGCTTCTTGCGCCGGTATGGCAGCGGTTGTCCGGGTGGATGCCATTTTGAAACGGCTCTTGCCGATGATGTCCTCCCTTGTCGTGAGGACTTTCTCATGTGCCGCTACGCTCTTTAGCCCATCCTGTCCAACGACCGCCATAATCCGGCTATGCCCTTGAAAAAGCGGACAAGCCGCATGTCCATGATGCGCTCGTAAAGGAGCAGGAACAGGAACCAGAGGTTGCAGCCGACCGATACCGCCAGCAGAATGTCTGTCATGCTGATTGTTTCATTCATATACTTCCGGTTTTAGTTAGAATACTGAATTGTAATTCCGGGCGTAAAGGCTTTTTATGGCGTCCTCGCACTGGTTGAAATGGTGCGTCAGCACATGGTCGATGTAGGCGGACAGCGTAAGCCGGTCATGCCCGATTACACGGGTGATGCGCATGATGCGCTCGTGGTACTCCGGGCGCACATACGCCATCTTCCCCTCACGTGCCTTTACTTCGGGGTCGCGGATGAACAGACGTTCATAGTCCTTCTCGCTGCATTTGCCGTTTACCGGGACGGGCGACAGGATTTCCACGCTCGCCTGCACTTGGGCAAGCATGCCTCCGCAGTCCTGCTGCGGTCTTTTTTCATTCGGTGTCATTTCTTTTTCCATTTTCAAATCAGATCTTCACGTTGTTTCTTGTACAGTTCGTTGATTCTCTCCTTGTGCTGTTCCAGATGCTGGCGCAGCACGGTATCCACATAGCCGCCCACAGAGATTTCCCCTCCGGCGATGTCGTTCACGATTCTGAGGATTTTGCCATGTACGTCGCGGCTGATATAGACGCACTGGCGGGTCTTTATCTCATTGCGGCGCAGGAACAGTTCGTTATAGTCCTCGTCCTGCCTTTTCCGGCGGCCGCCTTCCCTCTGCGCTCTCTCCCGTGCCACGGGCTGCGCGGGCGGCGGCTCCGGTGCGGTTGCGGTGACTTCCTGCGCCGGGCGCAGTGTCCCGTCCTGAGTGCGCCGCCCGATGGATGCCAACAGCAGTTCCTCGTCGATGCCTTCCGTGTTCACTTTCCTGCTGCCCATATTCACTGCGGTCTGATGATGTCGCTTATCTCTTCGGAAAACTCACGGATGCCGCTCCCTTTCAGCAGTGCCGTGTCCATCGGGAAGATGGTGGAGCGGAACACACTCTTGCGCTCTTCCGAAAGGTCACGGCGGAACTTCTTGCTGTCGGGCAAGCGGGTGGAAAGTACCGGAAAGCCCATTTCGGCTATCACTTCCTCGTAGATGCCGTACAGGTCGTTCCTCTCCCTGCCGTCCACCATTGTCCAGAACAGATGCAGCCCCTTTGTTTTCGCCTGTCCGGTAGTCATCAGCCTATCGCGGAACATCGTGACGAATTTCAGGGTACTCTCCACGACAAAGCGGTCGGCACTCAGCGGAGTGAAGATGTAGTCCATCTGCGAGAGCGTCTTTATCACGCCGTTACTACGGAGCGTGCCGGGCATGTCGAAGAACACCACGTCGGGTTTCACGTCCTCAGCGGCAATCATACTCTCTGCATCATCGAGGGCGTTCACCGCGCTGCTCTTGACGATGGTGTAGGCGTTCTTTTTTATCCGGCGGAAATGGTCGCAAGCGAGAGCCTTGAAGTAGGTGCTGCTGTCAATAAGCCTCATTTCGTGTTCGCGCAGCCCGTGGATGCTGTGTTGCGGGTCGTCGCAGTCCACGACGGCGACATTGTAGCCTTTCACGTTGTGCAGGTAGCTGGCGGCAAGTGCCGTGACAGTGGATTTGCCGATGCCACCTTTCTGTGTTGCGAATGCAACGAAGATTTCCTTACTCATAGTTCCATTTATTTTAATTGTTGAAGATTTCTTTTTCTATTTATATGTGGATTTGGTTGCCACATTATCCGCTTCAGTGAACAGACACACGGGCGGGTCATCGCGTATCCGGTTCTGTGGTGAAGCGGTGCGGCGGACAAGTGATGAATGACGACACTGCGTCATGAAGTCATTGAATCTGTACTTCACCGGATTGTCGGATAACCGGGTTTCCGACGGTTCGGGTATCCGTTTCGGCAAGTGTCTGCCGAAGTGGATTTCCGGGTATTTGAATGTTTCTTTTCTCATATCTTCAAACCGTTCGTTTCTTGAATCATGCTGCAAATAAACAAGTATATTTTTGAACCTGTATCACTTCCCAAGCAAGTGGCGGCATGTTGCGCCGGTTGGCAGCCATTGACCGGGTCAAGCGTCTGTCCGTTATCGCTTTAAGGGCGTAACTTTGCACCCGGACGGCAGGGTTCGCCGATGGCGCGCGGCCCGGAGTCCTGAAAGGTATTTTCCCAATCCGTCCCCTGACGGATTTTTATGTTCACCTGAACATAGCAAGGTATGTTTTCAGCCGCTCAAAATATTTTGAGCTTCCCGGAAAACGCCTTGCCCTTGCAGGGGGCGGGCTTTCCCTCCGAAGTCGGGAAGCCTTTCAGAACTGCGGTGCTGTGATCCGAAGCGGCGGTTTATGCCGTCAATCCGCTAAATCCAAAGTAATATGAAAGAGAAAAGGAAAAGCAAAGCAGGGAGAAATCCCAAACTTGATCCGGCGGTGTACCGGTACACCGTCCGTTTCAACGAGGAGGAACACAACCGTTTCCTCGCCATGTTCGGAAAATCGGGTGTCTATGCACGGTCGGTTTTCCTCAAAGCGCACTTCTTCGGGCAACCGTTCAAGGTGCTGAAGGTGGACAAGACGCTGGTGGACTACTACACCAAGCTGTCGGATTTTCATGCGCAGTTCCGCGCCGTGGGTACGAATTACAACCAAGTGGTGAAGGAACTGAGGCTGCATTTTTCAGAGAAAAAGGCGATGGCGTTGCTTTATAAACTGGAGCAACACACAGTCGAACTCGTGAAACTGAGCCGCCGGATTGTGGAATTGTCGAGAGAAATGGAAGCAAAATGGTCGCAAAAATCAGTGTAGGAAACTCGTTGTACGGCGCGATTGCCTACAACGGGGAGAAAATCAATGAGGCGCATGGGCGGCTGCTTACCACCAACCGCATCTACAATGACGGTTCTGGAACGGTGGACATTAACAAGGCGATGGAGGGTTTTCTCACCTTCCTGCCGCCGCAGATGAAGGTGGAGAAGCCGGTGGTGCATATCTCTCTCAACCCGCACCCGGAGGATGTGCTGACCGATGTCGAATTGCAGGATATAGCCCGCGAGTATCTGGAAAAACTCGGTTTCGGAAACCAGCCTTATCTTGTTTTCAAGCACGAGGACATCGACCGTCACCATCTGCACATTGTGACGGTGCGGGTGGATGAGAACGGGAAATGTATCAGTGACAAGAACAACTACTACCACAGCAAGCAGATTACTCGTGAGCTTGAAAAGAAATACGGGCTGCACGATGCGGAGCGCAGGAATCGCCACCTTGATACGCCGTTGCACAAGGTAGACGCATTGGCAGGCGACGTGAAGAAGCAGGTGGCTGGCACCGTGAAGGCTCTGAACGGGCAGTACCGTTTTCAGACGATGGGCGAATACCGTGCGCTCCTTTCCTTATATAATCTGACGGTGGAGGAAGCGAGGGGTAACGTGCGCGGACGGGAATATCATGGGCTGGTATATTCCGTCACGGACGACAAGGGCAACAAGGTGGGAAACCCATTCAAGTCTTCGCTCTTCGGGAAGTCCGCAGGCTATGAAGCCATACAGAAGAAGTTTGTACGTTCCAAGCAGGAGATTAAGGACAGGAAGCTCGCCGACATGACGAAACGCACCGTCCTATCCGTGCTGCAAGGCACTTATGACAAGGACAGGTTTGTGTCCCTGCTCAAAAAGAAAGGCATCGACACCGTGTTGCGCCATACGGAGGAAGGGCGCATCTACGGGGCTACCTTCATCGACCACCGCACGGGATGCGTGCTGAACGGCTCACGCATGGGCAAGGAGCTTTCGGCGAATGCCTTGCAGGAACACTTCACCCTGCCATACGCCGGACAGCCGCCGATACCGCTATCCATACCGGCGGATGCTGCGGACAAGGCACACGGACAGACCGCATACGACCGTGAAGACGTGTCGGGCGGAATGGGCTTGCTCACTCCCGAAGGTCCGGCGGTAGATGCCGAGGAAGAGGCTTTCATCCGGGCGATGAAGCGCAAAAAGAAGAAAAAGCGCAAGGGCTTGGGTATGTAATCGGAGTATTAACAATCAAAACAATTTCAAAATATGTCACAAGAAGACGATTTGAGGGCATTGGCGAAAATCATGGATTTTCTGCGTGCCGTGAGTATCATTTTAGTGGTCATGAACGTGTACTGGTTCTGTTACGAAGCCATCCGGCTGTGGGGCGTGAACATCGGCGTGGTGGACAAAATCCTTCTGAACTTCGACCGCACGGCGGGGCTGTTCCATTCCATACTGTACACGAAACTGTTTGCCGTCCTGCTGCTTGCCCTGTCCTGTCTGGGTACGAAGGGGGTCAAGGGAGGGAAAATCACTTGGGGAAGAATCTGGACGGCACTCGCCGCCGGGTTCGTGCTGTTTTTCCTCAACTGGTGGATACTGGCTCTGCCGCTACCGGTTGAAGCGGTGACGGGGCTGTATGTCCTTACCATCGGCACGGGCTATGTCTGCCTGCTGATGGGAGGTCTGTGGATGAGCCGCCTGTTGAAACACAATCTGATGGAGGATGTTTTCAATAACGAGAACGAGAGCTTCATGCAGGAAACAAGGCTCATCGAAAGCGAGTATTCGGTCAATCTGCCGACACGTTTCTATTACAGGAAACGCTGGAACAACGGTTGGATCAATGTAGTTAATCCCTTCCGTGCGTCCATCGTGTTGGGTACGCCGGGCAGCGGCAAGTCATACGCCGTTGTAAACAATTTTATCAAGCAACAGATTGAGAAGGGCTTTAGCCAATACATCTACGATTTCAAGTACCCCGACCTTTCGACCATCGCATATAACCATCTGATGAATAATCCGGAGGGCTACAAGGTGAAGCCGAAATTCTATGTAATCAACTTCGACGACCCGCGACGCTCACACCGTTGCAATCCCATTCACCCGGATTTTATGGAAGATATTACGGATGCCTATGAGAGTGCCTACACGATAATGCTCAACCTCAATAAAACGTGGGTGCAAAAGCAGGGCGACTTCTTCGTGGAGTCACCTATCATTCTGTTTGCCAGCATTATCTGGTATCTCAAAATCTATCAGAACGGAAAGTATTGCACGTTTCCCCATGCCATCGAGTTTCTGAACCGCCGTTACGAGGATATATTTCCGATACTGACCTCTTATCCGGAGCTGGAGAACTACCTTTCCCCGTTCATGGATGCGTGGCTCGGAGGGGCTGCGGAGCAGCTCATGGGTCAGATAGCGTCGGCGAAAATCCCGCTTTCGAGGATGATTTCACCGCAGCTCTATTGGGTAATGTCGGACAGCGAGTTTACGCTGGACATCAATAATCCCGAAGAGCCGAAAATCCTATGCGTGGGCAACAATCCCGACCGTCAGAACATCTACGGGGCGGCTCTCGGATTGTATAACTCCCGCATCGTGAAGCTCATCAATAAGAAGGGGATGCTGAAGTCGTCGGTCATCATAGACGAGCTACCCACGATATATTTCAAAGGGTTGGACAATCTTATAGCTACCGCCCGGAGCAACAAGGTTGCCGTGTGTCTGGGCTTTCAGGATTTCAGCCAGTTAGTACGCGACTATGGCGATAAGGAAGCCAAAGTCGTGATGAACACCGTCGGTAATATCTTCTCCGGGCAGGTGGTAGGTGAAACGGCAAAGACACTATCGGAACGGTTCGGTAAGGTGTTGCAGAAACGGCAGTCTATCTCCATCAACCGGCAGGATGTTTCCACCTCCATCAACACGCAGATGGACGCGCTCATTCCGCCGAGCAAGATTTCCGGTCTGACGCAGGGTATGTTTGTCGGTTCAGTGTCCGACAACTTCAACGAGCGCATCGAGCAGAAGATTTTTCACTGTGAGATTGTGGTGGATGCCGAAAAGGTGAAACGGGAAGAAAGTGCCTACAAGAAAATTCCCGTCATTACAAACTTCACGGACGAGGACGGCAACGACCGCATGAAGGAAACGGTGCAGGCGAACTACCGGCGCATCAAGGAAGAGGTGAAGCAGATTGTGCAGGAGGAACTGGAGCGCATCGCAGGCGATGACAACCTGAAGCATTTGTTGCAGCAGAAGTAAATAAAAAAATGAAGAAAGGTTTATGGTAAGCCTTTCTTCATTTTTTTAGAACTTAAGCATTATCCATACTTACTAAGATTCCGTTTTCCAAAATTTTTTGCAATGGAATTTTCTTTAAGATTTCTTGATAAGTGCTATAGAAGTCATTATCAAGTCCTATATAAACAATATTGTCATGTAATTCTTCTATAACACTAATATGTGAATGCAATTTGCACTTTTTATCAGAACAATCTGATACGATACTTTTAATTCGTTCCAACTTATTTAATAAATCATCATATTGAGATAACCCTTTTGTAGTTGGTTGTATTTGATAATTAGTTTTCTTTGCCGGTTGTATATTATGTTCAGGATCTAATAATACTATGTGAAATATAGAAGAATCCCGATCAAAATAACCTACAATACGCCCCGTACTTTTTGTTATCGAAAATTGCATTATTGGAAAATCTGTCTCATTGTCCAATATTTCTTTTGGTAGCCAATCTAAATCTTTTCGTTGAATAGGAATGTTTTTAGCACTCCAATCTATTGGATGACATCTTAATGCAATACTACCTCTATTTTCTTCTAATACTTCTTGCGGTGTCATAGTACCCAAAGCACCTAATCGTTCAAGAAGCCCAATATGCCATCCCTTAGAACACTCTCCAATCTGAAAATTAGGTATCTGCTTAAAGTAAGAGAAGGAAAAAGTTATCTTCCTTCTCTTTAACTCATTTTCTTGTTCTTTGGTAACTAATGATTTGTTTCCGTATTTAGGAGAATCTGAATTAAGATTTAATAGTTTCCCATTTTTTTTCCATAATACTCAATCATTAGTTCTGGAGTAATAACCTTGTCACAACGCTCATTTACATTTAAATCTCCACGTGTTTCAATCCAAGGCATCTCATTGTGGGACAATCGTTCTAATTCAGCACCGCTATATTTAAGATAATTCTCCAATATAAAGTCAATAAATTCAGCGTCTTCTGATGATAAACTCACATTGTGATTCATGCAATCATCAATATTGATTTCTGAATAGAGATATTTTGTAGAATTAAATCGATTGTAGATTTCTCGATTTACCGGACCATGAATCCATGCTTCAAACTCGCCGTCAAACATAGGTTTTTTATTGATACCATAAGACCATGCTTGAACATAATACAATAACTTCTGCAACTTTAAATTTATTAAAGACGCAAATCTATCTTCCGATTTTACTCGTAAGATAATGTAGTCTGTTATATCGTGTATTGAGTTCATCTGAATTATGACTATATCAATTTCAATGCAAAGTTAATATCTTTTTCTAATATAACAAAATAATGAATTGAATTGATGTGAAATTGATGTGATTTATTCTAATGAATTTGTTTTTTATCTCCTCATACGATCCAACTCATCATCGCGCAGCATCCTCTCGTTCAATTTCTCCTGCATTCTGTCAAGGAAGTAGGTGCGGCTTTCGTTCTTCCGGCGTTTGATGTCGGTGTAGAAACGGTAGCAGTCCTTCGACTCAACCCCGAATATCTTGTAAAGGAGCGGGGCAAGCTGTTTGAGCGGCATGTTGCCGTTGTTGATGCAGCCCATCTCGTCGATGCCGTAGATAAGTTCCACGAGGTCGATGGCATTGCCCGTCCATTGCAGGAGGCTGGTGGCGGTTTCTGTTGTGTTGTTGGTGGATATCAGTGGCGGCACTTGGGGCGTGGCAAGGAATTTCTGCATCTTCCTCACGAAAGACAGGGCCTTGCTGACGTAGGCGGCAATCTCTCTCTTTTCTTCTGACAGGTTGCGCACGGGATGGTGCTGCAACTCGATTTCGATGTAGGCAAGCGCGATGACGGTAAGGTTCGCGTCCATGCTGCCGTTACACAGTTCGATCACTTGGGTGGCAAAAGCCGTGTATGCCGTTTCCATATTGCAGTCACCGGCTTCGTTTATCAGGCGGAAAAAGTCGGTTTCCGCCAGCAAGAAATAATTCATGGTTCTGTCAATTTTGAAAATTACACTTTGTTTTCTGCGTGCGCACATGAATATAATTGGCAAAAAACGCGGCAGAAAATAAAAAATCCAACACTCAATTTTACAAAGCACTGAATTTCAGAGGTATAAAATTCAATATTTTTTCACAAGGACAAATTATCTCCGACTTTAATTGTTTGTAATCAGAACATTTATTCTATTCCTGAAAATAGAAATGTATGCTTGCCGCACATTTTGGCTATCTTGCTTTTTTATCAAGGATATAGATAATGCGACATACACCGTTGGAATAGCTTTTCAAGGAGGAAAGCGTCCAGTGTTGCTCTGGCAGAGCCGACTTAAAAAAATGTCGTCCGCTTCCGGATATGAAAGGAACGGTGTATAGTATGATTTCATCCACAGCGTGCATACGCAGTAGTCCGTTTATATAATCTGCCGTATCCGGTGTGGCTTCCGCGAGGTAACGGATGTTTGTGCCGTCTTTTCTCCATTCGTGCAGCATTGAAATGGAATAGTCCGGTGTCACACGGTAAAGGGCTTTATTCCTGATTTCATCAAGACCGCAACGGTCAAGGCACAAATCCTGATGTGCTTTATCATATAACTCTGAAGAAAGACATCCGTCCATCGTCAGTACAGCGAGAATCTGAACTTTACCCATAATCGTTTCTTTTCGTTAGGCAAGGGTAAAAAAGTAGCGTGCAATTCACACTACCTTCAAGCGATGGCTCTGGTAAAGCCTTTACGGAGAGTACGTGAATGCACGCTATGCGTAAGCATAGCATAAGCATCACGCAATCGTCTCCGTAGTTCCAATTTACCAGATTTTCGCTTGAAACGCCTTGCGGTCTTATCCTATATGTTGGCGGCGAAAAGCTCCTGCCAATCGCCGTTTTTCTCAAATGTTATGCAAAGATAGCCAAATTCAGTGAATTACAGGCTATGATTGCTTGAATTTATATTTAAGTCCATACTCTTCAAGTTTGCTGTATAGTGTTGTCCTGCCTATTCCGAGCAGTTCGGCGGCGACACTCCGGTTGCCGTTTGCCTGTTTCAACGCACGCAATATCCGCTCCTTATCCTCCGCGTCATTGCGCAAGGCGAAGCTGACAGTAGAGGTCGGTTTCGTCACAGCAAGTTCCAGATGCTCTTTCATGACAACACCTTCCTGCGCCTGCAATACAGCACCCATAACTTTCTGCCGAAGTTCCCGCACGTTGCCCGGCCATGCGTATGTCAGCAACGCTTTACGGGCTTCGGAACTGAAACCGCTCACATTGCATTCCAATTCCTTGTTGGCTATCTCGCGGAAGAACTCCGCCAACGGCAAGATGTCCTCCTGACAGTCACGCAAGGGCGGAACGGTTATCCCGAAGTCATGCAGACGGTAAAACAGATCCTGCCGGAAACGCTTTTCACTCACTGCCGCCTCCAGATCCTCGTTGGTGGCGGCGATGATGCGAACATTGAAACTTCTGTCCGATTTGTCACCGATCGGGCGATACCGCCTCTCCTGTATGGCGCGGAGCAACATCTGTTGGGTTTCCAACGCGAGGTTTCCTACCTCGTCCAGAAACAGCGTGCCGCCTTCCGCCTCATGGAAATATCCTTTCTTGGCACAGTCTGCTCCTGTAAACGCTCCCTTGACGTGTCCGAAGAAGGCCGAGGGCGCAAGCTCTTTGGTGAGTGAACCGCAGTCCACCGCCACGAATGGCTTGACTGCCCGCTTGCTCTTGTCGTGCAGGTGGTGGGCAATATGTTCCTTACCCGTGCCGTTCTCTCCGAATATCATCACGCTCATATCGGTAGCGGCTACCAGCCTTATACGGTGCATGATTTTCTGAAATGCGGAACCGTCACGGGCGAACACAGGCATACGGCGTTGTCCTGCCTGACGTTCTTTCAGTATGGAACGGATCAGGGGGACAAGTTTATCCTCCACAAGCTGTTTGGGAATATAGTCTATCGAGCCGAGTTTCATGCTTTCCACGGCGGTATTAACTTCGGCGTAGTCGGTCATAATGATGAAGGGCTGCATCTTTCCCTCCTTTCGCATCCAGCGCAAAAGGTCAATGCCGTTACCGTCAGGCAGGCGCAGGTCGGCAACCACGATGTCATTATCCGTCGCCTGTTGCAGATGTTTCTTCGCGGTTGAGAGGTGGTAAGCCTTCACGGTGCGGTAGCCCTCCCGCGCCAGCATGTTGCAGACAAACTCGCAGTACACGATATTGTCTTCTACCACAATTATTGTTGTCTTATCCATCTTCGTATTTTCTCCTTTCCTCTTCTGCCAACCGGATTATTTCCGCTCCCTTATCCAGCACGGCAGTCACGGCATGGCTTAACGCTTCACCATCCGGGAGTACATCGCCATGAAGCAATCTGTAAAGTACATTTAGCGGTTGGTCGGCACGTAGCACCTCCCACGAGCTGCGCAGGTGGTGTGTCAGGGAATCCAGCTTTTGCAGGTCTTTTTCTGTTGCCGCTTCCCGTATTGTCTGCATCTCTTTTTCAGTTTCCGTCATCAACTTTTCCAGCATAACGGCTTCATTGCCGTAAGACAGCAAAGCTGAAAAATCCGGTTTCCCGTCCGGTGTTTCTTTTATGGCACACCTGTCGGAAACCTCCATCAACTCCGATATGGAGAACGGCTTGAACAGGCATCCGGCAAAGCCTTTTGCCAATAGTTCCCCTTTGTTACAACTGCCCGAAGCGGTTGCCACAACCACCGGGATTGTTGGTGAATTGCCCACGTTGGACGAACGCAACAGTTCCAGTAATTCGAAACCGTTTATATCGGGCATATTCAAGTCTGTCAGCAACAGGCTGTATTCTTTCTGGCGTATCATTTCCATCAGTTCCGCAGCATCGGTGCAAGTGTCGCAGTGTATTCCTTCTTGGGAGTACATCTCTTTCAGCATCAGAAGTAATACCTCATCATTGTCAATGGCGACAACATCATGGAATTTATTGTTATGATAAACAGGTGTATTGCTTGTATATCCAAGCTGTTCTTCAGCTTCCTGCATAGAAATTTCAACTGTGAAACGACTGCCTTTCCCTTTCTTGCTGTCCAAACGGATTGTTCCGCCAAGCATCGACACAATATTACGCATTATGGCAAGCCCAAGCCCGAAACCCTCCTTTGCGGCGGCATTTGATAGACGTTCAAACGCACCGAACGCTTGTTTCTGTTCCTCTTCTGTCATGCCTGTACCTGTATCTTCAACGACCAGTGTCAGAACTCCATTATCATATTCAGTAATCAAAGAAACACCGCCTTCTTCTGTGAACTTGACTGCGTTTGACAGCAGGTTATTCCCGATTTGTATTATTCGCTCTTTGTCGGTCAATACAATGGCATCGTGTCCAGTCTTCACGGACAAGGACAACCCTTTGTTCACGGCAACAGGCATGAACTCCGTTTCAAGTGTGTGCGTGATTGCAGAAATCCGGCAGGGTGACAGACGGGGCTGTTCCTTGCCGTTGTCCAGGCGGAAGAAGTCAAGCAAAGTGTTGAGCATATCCCGCATACGGTCGGAGGATTGCAGTATATTTTGGATATATTGCCCATTATTACCGCTATTGCATTCTTTCCGCAAAAGTTCGGTATAGCCAGTTATTGCCGTCAGTGGTGTACGCAACTCATGGGTAATAGTATGTACCGCTTTCTTTCGGGAGGTTATGAGTACCTCATTTTGTTGCACGGACTGTTCCAATTGCTCGATCAAATCCGTTGTCTTGCGTTTGTATCGTTTAATGTTCTTTGCATCACGGTGTATGATGATATAGGAAATGACCAACAGCAAAAGAACAAATCCCATCAAGCCGCCTATCTGCATAAATGATTTTTTACGCATCGCTGTTATCTCGCTTTCTCTATTTTGTAAATCAGATTGTACCTTCTTTTCGATTTGGCAAATCAATCCTTGCAGTTGTCTGTTAAGTTCTGCATTACGGGCAGCAAGACTATCGGCTTGTTCTGACAATCGACGGCTCTGCGCTTTCTGTTCGTTGACCATGTTTCTATTGGATGAACGGAGCGTAGTCGTTGTTGTCGTTGGCTTCGTTCCCTCTTTTTTGCCGAAGATGCTCAAGAAACCTTTTCGTTTTGGCTTTTTGGACTGTTCCTGCACACTTTTCTGCACAATAACCGGAATTTGATTGGCTATCTTCTTGTTAATAGATTGTTGTTCATCCATTAACCGGACTATCTGGAACATCTGTCGTTCCTTATCCTCTAAAAGACTGCGCACACTATCGATGCGCTCTGCTGGATAGGTGGCCTTGAAACGGCAGAGCATACTGTCCATTGCCATACGCCGTGCATGGTAATGCTCGATATCTTTATCGTTCCATTCCAGTATTGTTTCACCCAATAGAGAAAATTTTATCATTTGAATATTGATATTGTTTATTTCTTTTCGGAGCTCGTCTATTTTTTTATTGCCAAGTTCTAATGCTTCTATCTCCTGCCATTCATAGAGGCTATTATATGCCATACATCCGATAAGAATGGAGATAAGTATATATCCCAACCGTATTGCCTTATAGAAATTTCCTGACCGCTCCATTATTTTGATGACATTGATTTTTGAAACATGAATAAAAGTTTGTCTTTTTCGTTCATACGGATATTATCAGAATAACCGCCTTTTGTTATTTGATACCCACATGGCTTAACCATAAAAACACCTAAGCCCTTAGTGTATGAACTTACTTCTGAAGCATAGTCTTTACTTGTATTTAATGGAACTTTCCCTTTAATATGACACCACTCATTATTACAACTGATCTCTTCAATCTCAGACATCATTTTTTGCAAATCTGTAATAGCTTTGGAACTCGCCACCTGGGGGATCTGCAACTCAAAATATAGCATCGGTTCGAGAATGTCCACACCTGACTGTTGCAAAGCCAGCCTGAAGACATAAGGGGTCAGCTGTCTGAAATCAGCAGGTGTACTTACCGGGCTATAATACTCGGCTTGAGTAAAAGTTACTTTCAGATCTGTCACTTCCCATCCATGTAATCCCGATTGGCAAGACATACGAATCCCTTCAAAAACAGCATTTTGAAAAGAATGGTTCAGATAACCATAGGAGATGTCACTTTCGATCTGCAACCCTGTCCCTAACGGCAAGGGTTCAAGAGTCAGCCCTATCGTGGCCCAGTAAGGGTTGGGGGGTACTTCGATCTGAATAATCTTATTGACCTTTTTTACAGGTCGTTCTTTGTAGATAGTCTTGATCTCATCGAAATGGACCTTTACGGAAAATCGTTCTTCCAGCAATGTCTGTATGATTTCCTTTTGGGTTAAACCATATAACGAGATTTCCAATTCATCACTATATGAGTTTATGGAAAAGGACAAAGACGGGTCTTCAATCCACAATGTATTTAGAGCGGATATCAACTTGCTTCTCTCTTCGGGCTTGTCTGGTCGGACGGAGGATTTGAGAGCGGGATGCTGATGAGATAATCCTTGAATCAAACAAGGTTTAGCACCTAAATAATCTCCGATTCGAAAATCTTCCATATCCTCTACAATCGCAATATCGTTGGCACCCACTTCATCAACATTTATCTCTCTGCCCTGATAAATAGTTTTCAGATTTTTAATCTTGATGAATTTTTCCGAATCGTTGATTCTTACAACGTCTCGAAGTCTCAGACTTCCGTCAATTATTTTTAGAAAACTTCTTTTATGTCCTTTGGGGTCATGCTCTATCTTATAGAGATAAGCTGAAAGTCTGTTTGAGACTGATGCCGGAGGAAGTATAAAAGAAGAGATGGCGTCCAACAACTCATTGATACCGATATTGAACATTGCTGATCCATGTAGCACCGGATAGACTTTGGCTTTTGCCACAAGAGCGATTATCGTATTCCAATAATCAGCCGGTGAAATTTCGCTATCCGACAAATATCGTTCTAATATATCGTCGTCATGGTTGCATACAAATTCTTTGTATTCTTCCTTTATATATGTTTGTGAGCAAACCGGATAAACCAATCCATCGACAACAGTTTGCATAAACAGGACATCTTGCGACAGATTTGTTTTTATATCCAGATACAAACGCTCCAAATTCACACCGGCACGGTCAATTTTATTGATAAATATAATTGTCGGGATTTGCAGCTTCTGTAAAGTGTTGAACAGCAACTTTGTCTGCGCTTGTATGCCTTCCTTTGCGGATAAGATGAGGACTGCTCCATCAAGCATTTTGAATGTCCGCTCCACTTCTGCAATAAAATCCATGTGTCCCGGAGTGTCAATGATATTGCATTTCACACCATTCCAGATAATAGATGTCGTAGAAGCCCGAACAGTAATTCCTCTACGTTTCTCTATATCCATAGAGTCTGTTATGGTGTCTCCATTATCCACACGGCCGCACTTTTCCGTTGCTCCACTGGCAAACAGCAGATTCTCGGTTACGGAAGTTTTTCCTGCATCAATGTGAGCAAGAATTCCTAAATTTATAATATTCATTTGGATTAAGCAATAATATACTACAATAGATGCATTGTCGAAACGCACCTTTTAATACCTCCTCGTAGCATATGAGAACTACAGGATTACTAACTCGTATTAATATGTATATTATTACTGCCGCATAACAATTACAAAATTACACAAAAAAATATATCTAACAAAAGTGGGAGGATTTTTTAACTTTTTACCATAGACATTTTATTAGGGAAGCGTAGGTTCAACTGGCAAGTACAAATAAGTAGAAATGTTTGAACAACACCGTTTTAGGAAGTTGAAAAATCAAGTTTCTCTCTCGGTATGGCGTTTATTTTGGCCAATATCTTCTTTAGTTTGGCATTTGTGTATTTCCCATTCGTGTTCTATTTAGCTCCTTATTATGAGTATTTAGCAAGTTACTTATCAAATTCAGCCTCTTTGAGGGTCAAATATGGTTTTGCAAATGGTGACTGACAAGACATAAACAAGGTCAGCAGGAATTTTTTACATAAATGGACATGAATGTATATAACCTAAAATAAGAATAAATTTTAATAAGGGCTGCCCAAAAAGAAAAAATGCAGTTGCCATCCTACAGATACTTGCAGAGAGGATAAAATTTACTTTTAGACCTTTTGGGATAGCCCCTATTAATACTTCAGATAAAATTCCTAAGGTTATATTTTCAATCCTTTGAACCAGGTTTCCTCCTTGGCATACAGTCCCGGACGCCCGATTATGACATGGTTGGCAACGATACTATCCGCCGGACTGCGTATCTGCGGCGGTGCATTTTCGGGATATTGCGCCTGCCTGTTCCTCACATCTTCCGCTTCCGGCTTGACCTGTTGCCCATCATTCTCCTTTTCGGTGACTTCTGGTGTGGACGGCGCAAGCTCCAGCTGTATCTTGCGGTCGAGTGCGGCAAGTTCAGACTTCAACTGTTTCAGTTCTTCCTCCTTCTTCCACCCCTTGCCCGCTATCTCCTGCAACTGCGGTATCTCCCTCTCCAGCACTTCATTCTTAGTCTTATACTGGTCGATGATGGAGGGGATGCGTTCCAAAGCGTTGAGGAAGTTGCGGGCGGCGGCCAACGGGTCAGCCATTGCCAGATGTCCGTTGTTGTAGGTGTACTTGTAGTTCCCCTCTACCACGAAGCGGTTGTCGGTGAACTCCAACCCCTCTTTGAGTATCCTCTCGCTGACCACCTTTATCGGGAAACCATAAAGCTCTCCGACCTGCGTGTAAAGCCCGCCCGTAGTGGCGTTTTTCGCTATCTCCTGCAAACGCTTTCCGACAACCTTCTCATCGGCGGAATCCACACCGTCCACCTTTATTATATTAAGGCGGTTGCCCTCCCTGTCGGTCTGCGCCACCGAAAGGAAGCGGTTCCAGTCCTCCGTCATGGCATCTATGAAAGCCGTGTTGTTGCGCAATTCACCCGTCTTCGACTCTAACTTGAACTCCGAATCGCGCTTCCCCTTGTTGAAAGACTTGCGTTCCCCTTCGAGCGAGGCGATGCGCTTTTCAAGTTTCGCCTTGTCCAGCAGGTCGGTGTTGCCGGATAGCAACGCCATATATTCCGAGAAGTTCATACCCGATTTCTCGTCCATAGCCCCCTCGTCGATGGTACGCGCACCCATAGCACCACTTTTGAGCTGCGAGATGAAAGTCTGCTTGCAATGCAGGAGGTTGAACTTGTAACTGTCCAGCGACTTCTCCACCGCGTAGATAATCACGTCCACGTTGTTCCCGGCGAAATGCTTGGCAATTTCGTTTCCGGCTCTAACTCCGCGTCCGTCACGCTGTTGCAGGTCGGACGGTCGCCACGGTGTATCAAGGTGATGGATAGCCACACACCGTTTCTGTGCGTTCACACCCGTTCCGAGCATGGAGGTGGAGCCGAACAGCACACGCACCGTTCCGGCATTCATGGCGTCTATCACCGCCTTCCGAGCCTTGTCGGTCTTGCACTCCTGAATGAAGCGCACCTCGCTTGGCGGTATGCCGTAGTCCTCCGTCAGCTTGCGCTTGATTTCCGAATAGACGTTCCACCCGTCGCCCGGCTGGTATGTCCCCAAATCCGAGAATACGAACTGCGTGCCTTTCTGCGCGTCGTATTTTTGATAATACTCCGCAGTCATCTTGGCACAGTGGCTCGCCTTGTTATCGGGGTGGTCTTCGTAATTCGGGTCTATCATACGCATATCGAGAGCCATCTTGCGGGCGTAGTCCGTGGCGATAAGCATCTTCGCCTTTTCCTCCGTTTCCGAAAGCGGCAGCCTGCCCAGAAGTGTGGCATCGCCCGTCTTGGCGAACTGTATCAGCTTCTGTATGAAGTCCTCCTGCTCCGGTGTGGGCGGTATGTGGTGCAGTATCTCGTTCTTGGCGGGGCGGTCAACGCCCACATCCTCCGCTGTGCGGTAGTCCGTGATTTCATTATAGAAGGCGGCAAGCTCCGGCACTTTGATGAAGTAGCGGAAACGCTCCTTCTGCACCACGTTGTTCGTCACGTTAAATTCAAAATCCGTCGTCTTCTTGGCGAATATCGCCGCCCACGCATCGAAACACCGGATGTCCTGCCGTTCCAGCTCTTTCGGGCGCAAATATTTGAACAGCAAGTACAGCTCCGTCAGCGAGTTGCTGATGGTAGTGCCGGAAAGGAAAGTCGCTCCCAAGTCCTTGCCTGTGCGCTCCTGTATGGTACGTATGGCAAATAGCATATTCAGTGCCTTTTGGCTTCCCTCGCTGTTTCCCAATCCCGCCACACGGTCGTGGCGCGTGTTGAAAGTCAGATTTTTGAACTGGTGGCTCTCATCTATGAAGATGTGGTCGATGCCCATCTGCTTGAAATCCACCACGTCGTCCGTGCGTGACTTTATGGCGTGTTCCACCTTCTCTAATTTCGCTTCAAGGTTGTGCTTACGCTTCTCCAATCCTTTCAGCATCGCCCGTGACACGTTCTTTCCCTGCCGGCGCAGCACTTCGAGATTTTCCTCCACCGTGTCAAGCTCCGCTTGCAGGATGCGCTGCTGCAACTCCGGCGACTGCGGTATCTTGCCGAACTGGTCGTGCGACATAATGACGCAATCGTAGTCGTTGTTTTTGATGTTGTTGAAGAAGCGCACACGGTTGGCGGTCGAAAAGTCCTTCTCCGAAGCGTACAGGATACGGGCGTTGGGATATGCCGCCTGATAGGTGGCTGCAATCTCCGCGACGTTGGCTTTCAGCCCGATAATCATCGGCTTGTGCGCCAAGTTCAGACGCTTCATCTCATGTGCCGCTATGCACATTATCAGCGTCTTGCCGGTTCCCACCTCGTGGTCGCATATTCCGCCTCCGTTCTGTTTCAGCATCCATACGCAATCCATCTGCGAGGGATAAACACTCTTGATGCCACGGCTTGCCAGCCCTTTCAGGTTGAGGTCGGGGAAGGTCTGGTGCGAGCCGTCATACTTCGGGCGCACGAAACAGTTGAACTTGCGGTTATACATCGTCGTCAGCCGCTCCTTGAACTGCGGCGACTGCTCTTCGAGCCATTCGGAGAAGCCGTTTCGTATCTCGTCAATCTTGGCATTGGCGAGCTGTATTCCCTCGCTGTCGCGCACCTTAATCTCGTTGCCATGCTCGTCCTTGCCGATGGACTTCATCATGTCGGGACAGGTGTTGTGCAGGGCATGTTTCAGGAGGTGCATACCGTCATAACTGCGGTAATAGCCCTTCACGCAGAACTCGTCCCATATCTTGAAGTTCTTGTGGCTGCACGCCACCGAAAACTCGTCCATGCTTGCGGAATAGGCAATTTTCACCTCCGTGTCAAACAGCCGGCTCATGTAGGCGGCATAGACACCCGTCGGAATCCATCGTTCCCCGAAGTTGAAATCAAGGTCTTCAAAGGCGATGCGCGGCGGTTCGGCATCTTTCAGAGCCTCCAACGCCTGCTTCACCTCCGGCATACGCTCATTTTCGGGGTTTTCACCCATCCATGCTTCTATGCGTTCCGCTTTCTCTATGACGTTTCCGGCGATGAAACGGTCTTTGATTTCGTAACCGGTCACGAGCGGATTGTAGTAGATGCGCCCTTGCAGGGCAGTGAGCAAATCCTCTGCCGTGCTGTCGGTTATCTCCCGCATATAATCGAGATCGACCGTGCCGAACTTGTTGAGCGATGCGGACAGGGCTTCTTCGGGTGAGCCTACGTTGGCATGGCTCTCCACCGCGAAGGAAACGGGACGCTCGAAGATGTCCGCCTTGACAAACTTCCCGTTCTCCGCCCGTTCCAGCGCAAGGATGTCACGCCCACCCGCGTCCATCATCACCAGCTTCACGTTCTGCTTGGCGTTGAGGTTGCCGTAACGCATGACGAATTCATCGTAACTGGTGTTCAGATGCTCACGCCACTGTACATTTGCTTCGTGCAGGTTCGATTCATAGCGGTACAGACGCTCGTAGGCGTCACGCAGCGACACATACAGCAACGCCTTCTCCTTCTGGTATCCTTTCAGGTCAAGCGGTTGGAATGTCGCCCCGTATGGCGTGATGTCCTTCAGGTAGCCGATGTTATGACGCCCCCGGTCAGCCACCAGCGACCCTTCGCGCAGGTGCATCTCCGGCGTGCGGTGGTAGGCACGCGGAGAAAGGTCCACGACTGCCTCCTTCGGCTTTTCCGCTTCGATGTCGGGAAAAAGGGAAGTAGCCACCGTTTCCGGTGGAGCATCGGCAGCGTTATGTGTGGCGGCGACCTCCGGCTGTGTTTCCTCCTGCCGGGGTTGGTCACGTGGTACTTCCGGCGTGACCGTCGCAGCCGTTCTGTTTTCCTGCTTCTCATTATGATGCCTTGCCAGCTCCCGAAGTTCCTTCCTGCGCTCCGGTGTGAGTTCCATCATCATCTCGTAGAAGCCGTTGATGGGAGGATTGGTTTCCCAGTCCAGCTTTGCATAAATGTCGTCCGGGTCGGCAGGCTTGGCGGCACTGTCCGCTTTCGCCTCCTTATTTTCCGTAACATTCTGTGTGGTCTGCACCTGCGACTTGGGCGTAACGCGTCTTGCAGGGCTTTCCTTTTTCGCCGCCTTTTTCTTTTTGGAGGTTTTAGATTGGCTGACCTCTTCCGTCATGCCCCAGAGGTCGAGCAACGTGAGCTGCACTCCGGCGGAATATCGCGGACGCAGCTCTATCTCCGGCTTTTCCTCTGCGGGTTGCTGTTTCTCCGTCGGAGTTTCCACCGCTTGTGCCGGAGGTGCCGTTTCCAATTTTATGGCAGGACGCTTTACTTCATTTTGAACGGCAATTTTTTCTTCCGTTCCTGCCTGCCGGATTGAACCCGAATACAGGCGCATGGCGAGCCTGTAATGGAAATCCTCGTCAAGCATACGGCGCAAGTCCCCGGCGATACCTGCGGCCTTGCCCTCGTGCAGATAGACCATAGCGGGCTTCCCGTAGGGGTCGGTGTCAAGTTTCGCCGTCGTATGCACGATGCGTTCCGGGTGGTGGATGAAATAGGCGTTGTCGGTCAGTCCGGTTGCCGTGTCCGTCTGTATCACGGTCATCAGCCGCTCGTCCTGCGACATTTCCTTCTTGTTCAGGTGCTTTTGCAAGACGATCAGGTCGCTGCCCACCTCCGTGCCCGCGTTGTCCGTGAACAGGTTGTTGGGCAGGCGTACCGCGGATACCAGATTAGCCTGCCGGAAAAGTTCGTTACGCACGGAGGTCTTGCTGCTGTTCAATACCCCTTGCGAGGTGATGAACGCCACGATACCGCCGTCACGCACGGCATCCAGCCCTTTGAGGAAAAAATAGTTGTGTATGGCTTTCTGGGCGGAGCGTCTGCCAAAGGAATCGCTCCGCTCGAACTCCGCGTCGAACACGGCAATGTCTCCGAACGGGATGTTGGACACCGCCAAGTCGAAATAATTGTTGAACGGTCTTTCGATTTTCTCAAAACCGCAGGTGCGCGTTTTCTTGTCGGGATAAAGATGCCGCAGGATTGTACCCGTGAGCAGATCCTTCTCGAAAGCCATCACATCCGCATTGGGGTTGTGCCGCAGCATGGAGTCCACGAATACGCCGACACCCGCCGACGGTTCGAGCATACGGGCAGGACGGACGCTGTAATCCGCCAGCACGTCCGCGATGGTGTCGGTTATCTCTTTGGGGGTGTAGAAAGCGGTCAGCACGGACGCTTTCAGCGAATCCACAAACTGCTTGTATTCCCTTTCATCCTTGCTGTTCTCACGGATAAGCCTGTGCAACTCCACCGTCGGGGCGAACAGTTCGAGGTCGGATTTCGCCCACCGGACGGCATCCGTCAGTTCCTTTGCAGGGTTGAGGATACATTTCAGACCTCCGAAACCGCAGTACCTTTGAAGTATGGTACGCTCTTCGGTTGTCGCTGTCCTGTTTTCCCTGTCAAGGATGAATGCCGTCCGTATCGCCTCGATGTTGTCCCGCAGTTTCTGTTTGCGGTTAAACGCCATATTCCCCGATATAAAGGACGGTTGCCCCCGTCAGCTCCGTGTAGAGCAGGTCGTAATCGGAAGACAGGGCGAAATTGTCGTCCGAAAAGTCATAGACGGAGAACACGTTGCCGACAAGCGGCAGGAGTTTATGGATAAAGGATTCACGCTTCTCTTCCGACACTTCATCGGAAAACTCGTTCTCCACGACTTCGCGGAGGATGGCGTAACGGGAATAGCGTAGCCCGCGCAGCAGCGTGTCCATCGCCAGTTCCTGCGCACCGTCGGCGGGATAGCCTTCGAGCCGTGCCTTTTCATACGTTTCGGCGGCACGGTCGGCGCGTTCCCGTATGAAGACAGTGTCATCAGCCTGTTCAAACTTGTTCGTGCGGAGATAGTCCAACAGGTACAGACCGTAATAGGAAAAGTCAGCCTGACCCTCGTTGTTCTTCTTGTTGTTCATTACTTTGGAGTTTAGTGGATTGATATTTAACGGGATAATCGGTTGGAAAAAGGAAGAAAAAGGCACTCGGTATCCCTCCGAGTGCCACCACTAAATCCAAAGTATGAGTGTAATCCGGTATCGAAGAACAATTCATTACTCTGAACAAGTGGCAAAGTTAGTGCAAATCGAAGACAATACGAAAAAAACTTGTTTGTTTCTATTGTTGAGATGCAGCCTAACTTATCAAAAGTTAATACTATTTCTTTCGTCCTGAAAATTTCTTGCCCTTTTTAGCCTCCGGGAACACGAAAGTCGTGTTATATTCCCCGTCAAAGGCTACGACGGCATCGAAGCTCTTGCCCTGTTTGCTCTTGAACCCTTTGAGCAGCTTGGTGTGCCCGTCGGTGAGCAGTTCCCTGATTTCATCGTCGGAAAGGGTGCGTCCCGCTTTCAGCCGGAACACGGGCAGTCCGCACTCCGTGTTGTCGCATCGTACCACCTTGCCGTAGAACCGCATCCTGCCCGTGCCGCACTTGGGACATGCGCAGCCGGAGTCACGGCTGCCGAAGAGCTTGTCGCACGAGATCAGTTCGGAGGTTATCTCACGTGTGTACGCCTCTATCTCCTTGCGGAAGGTGTCGGCGGACAGTTCCCCGTGCTCGATACGCGCCAGCTCCTTTTCCCATTCACCCGTCATGGCAACATCGGCGATGCGCATTGTCTTGACGACGGAATTGAGGGCAAGTCCTTTTTCGGTGGGAACAAGCGACTTCTTGTAGCGTTCCATGTATCCGCGCTTGAAAAGCGTTTCGATGATGGAGGCGCGTGTGGCGGGAGTACCGATGCCGCAGTCCTTCATCGCCTGCCGCAGTGCGTCGTCCTCGATTTCCTTGCCCGCCGTTTCCATAGCGGACAGCAGGGTGGCTTCGGTATGCAGCGGCTTGGGCTTGGTCTTTCCTTCGGTGATGGAGGTGGCTTTCAGCATGAGCGTGTCGCCTTCCTGCCAGCCGGGGATGGTAGTTTCCTCCTTTTCCTCGCCATAGACGGCACGCCGTCCGGCTTGTTTGACAACGCTACCTTTCACGGTGAATTCCACTCCGGCACATTCCGCCGTGACAGCGGTCACATCCTTGACGCATTTCTCGGAGAATGCCTCGACCATACGCCCGGCAATCATCTGATAGATGGTATTGTCCTCTTTGGAGAGGAAGAGCGGTTTCTCACCCGTGACGAGCAGGGCATGGTGATCCGTCACCTTGCCGTCGTCCACGCTGCGGCTTGTCGGGACGGCTTTCGCCAGCACCTTGTCTTTCCATTCGGGCTGTGTGCCGATAAAGGCGAGTAACTTGGGGATTTCAGCGAACACGTCTTCGGGGATGTAGCGGCTTCCCGTTCTCGGATAGGTTACTAGCTTCTTCTCGTAGAGTTTCTGCGCAATTTCAAGCGTCTGCTCCGCCGTGAAGCCGTGCTTGGCGTTGGCTTCTTTCTGAAGCGTGGTCAGGTCGTACAGCAACGGGGTATCCTCCGTCTTCTCCTTGCGCTCGGCTTTCGTGACGGTGGCGAAGCCTGCCGCCTTAACCTTATTATATAGCTCCATAGCCGCCTCTTTCTCTTTCCATTTCTCGGAGGATGAGAATTTCACGACCTCGCCGTCGCAACCGTCCGTTGCGATATGGAGCTGCCAGAATGCTTCGGACGTAAAACGGCGGTTCTCCCAGTAGCGTTCACATACCATAGCCAACGTTGGTGTCTGCACCCGCCCCACGGAATACGTACCGTGTCCTGCGGCGATGGATAACGCCTGTGTGCCGTTAATGCCCACGAGCCAGTCTGATTCGCTCCGCGCTTTGGCGGCGAGGTAGAGGTTGTCGTACTTGCTGCCGTCTTCGAGCTTCCGCAATCCCTCGCGGATAGCCTTGTCGGTGAGCGAGCTTATCCACAGGCGCACGAACGGGGTGGTACTGCCCGTGTAGTGGTAGAGGTATCGGAAGATAAGCTCACCCTCGCGCCCGGCATCGGTTGCCACGATGATCTGTTCACTTGCGTCGAACAGTTTTTTGATAACTTTTATCTGCGACACCACTCCGTTGTCGGGCTTGTAGCCCTTCTCCGTCCTGACCTGACGGGGGACGAGCGTGAAGGTGTCGGGGATAATCGGAAGGTTGTCACGGACGAATCCGCGTACGCCGTAGCCGTCGGGCATGGCGGGCTGGACGAGGTGTCCGAATGCCCATGTCACGGCATAACCGCCTCCCTCGAAATATCCTTCCTCTCTCTTTGTCGCGCCCACGATGCGGGCGATCTCACGTGCCACGGAGGGCTTTTCTGCAATGATTGTCTTCATGTATTTTTCTTTTTTATTGATACTTTGGATTTTATTTTGGATTCAGTGGCGGACACGGGATTACATTTTCATGCCTTTGTTGTTCTTCTTCGGCTTGTCCTGCTGCTGTTGCTGGCTGGCGTCCTTCGGGGCGGTCTGACCTTTCTGCAAAGGCTCTCTCAGGTTCTTTGTCGCTTCGTTGGTCTTGCCCTCGTTGTTCACCGCCACCTGCGTGCGGCTCTCGTTGGACGGGGCAACCTGCTGGGCGTTGTCGGGGTTCGTGTCGTAGCGGTACGGGCGGTCCTTCTCCGGGTTGAACTTGATATACATCGTGGCATGGAAGCCCTGCTTGTCGGTCACGTTCTCCAGCTTCACGGCTTTGCCCGCCACATAGTCGGCTTTCTGCTGGTCGGTGAAGTTCACGCCGCTCCATTTGCTGATGGAGCGGATGCTGCCGTCCTCGTTCGTCCACGTGTTGCGGCGTTGCTCCTTCTTGGTCTGGGCGGCATTTCCCCCGCCTTGCGCCTGACTTTTCGACGTGTCGCCTTTGGCTTCCTGCGTCTGTGCGGTACGGGGCGACTTGCCGGTTCCCGGCACGAACTCCACACCGCGCTGCTCCACGTTCACTTGCAGGGTGGTGACGAACTTCCTGCCGTCGTTGCGCTCGATGAGCTTGTCGCGCACGGGCAGTCCGGCGCGGAGCATGTCCTGCTCCTGCGCGGTGATTTCCGTCTTGCCGATGCGCTCCGGGATGCGCACCCTGCTTGCCGGAATGTCCGTGATTTCATTCGTCTTGCGGTCGATGCTGATGTAGGAGGGGATGATCTCGCCCGTTTCCCTGTCCACAATGTCCACGACCCTACCGAGATTGCCCGTTTCGCGGAGGTTCTTCCGGTCGTCGTCGGAGAATTTGTGTTCCTTGTATTCATCCAGTTTCTGCTCCTTGCGGATGAAGTGCGGCACGAGGCTGACATTCCCCTCGCCGTCCTTCTTGAAGGAAAGGCGGGCGTCCAGCTCGAATGATTCACCGCCGAAGTTCGGCTTGACCTTCACCAAGTCGGACTTGCCGTAGTTGAGCATCTTCGTAAGGTCGCCGGACTTTTCAAGGTCGTCGCGTTTCACGCCCCATCTGTCCTCCAGTTCCTGCCAGTTGATTTTACCCTCATCAATGGGCTGGTAGCCCCGTTTCCCCTGCGTCTGTTCGGAATTGTCCTGTTGCTGTTCTTTCTGCTGTTCCATGTTCTCCTGTTTTTGAGGTTCTTGTTTCTCTGTCTGTTGTGCCGCCTGTTCTTCCTGCACCTTCTTCTCATAGTCGGAGGTGTCCACCTTGTGAGGGGCGAGCAGTTCCTTGTTCGCTTCGGGGTCTTTCAGCAGTTGCTTCATCACCTCCAAGAGATTTTCGGCTTGGTCTGCTGCGATGCGGTAGAAACCGAAGCGGCTGGGTTCCTTGCACTGCCGGAAGAAGTTCTTGAAGAAGTTGTCCAGCACGTCGCCGTGTCGGTCGAATTGCAGGAAACTCTGCGCGTTCTCCGCTTTCGCTGGGGTTCGCTTGGGTGTGCCGTCCGCATTCAGCCCGGCTACCACGCTAATCTCGCCCGTCTTCTCGTCACGGACCACCAGCACGTCCTTTTCGTCTTTTTTCTTTGCCATCTGAAAAATGTTTTAATGGGTTATTTATGAAAGAAATTATGGATACGAGCCTTGTAGAAGGCTATATCTTCCTTTTTGAAGTCCTTGATATGGTTGGAAAGGAATGTCAGCACGTCCTCCTCGCTGTAATAGGTTTTCTTGCCCAGTGTCTTGTAGGGCAATGCGCCGACACTGCGGTAGCGTTGCAGGGTGCGCTTGCTTATCTGAAGCAGCATGCACAAGTCCTGATTGTCGAAAAGGCGGATGCTTTCCGTGATAGTAGGCTGTTTCCCCTCAGCCTTCATCGCCAGCAGCAGTTCGTCCTGACGGTCGAGCCGTTCCATCAACTTCTGCATCCAGCCTTCGAAGTTGTTTCGTGTGAGCAGTTCCATGACCTATGTCCTCCTTCCTTTGGGGTTGCCGCCCGTGCGCAACGTGTGGTTGCGTTTCAGTTCCTGCGGTGTCGCCGCGTCCTCGTTGACGGTACTCTCATCAAGCAGGCGGTCGATTTCCGACTGCCGGTAGCGGCATTTGCCGCGAAGCACGACATAGCCGATGCGTTGCTCGCTGCGCATACGCTGGAGGGTGCGGGTACTCACGTTAAGCAGGTGCGCCGCCTCGCGTGTGGTGAGCAACCTGTCGGGCGATGCCGCTTTCTTGTCGCCGGAGGCGGCACGGACGTGTGCAGCAATCTCCGCTATCTGTTCCGTCAATGACCGGAAGGCGGAACTTTCCATCGTTATCACTTTCATATTCAGTCCTTTTTTTTTGTATCTGCGGCAAAATTCGGCAATAAACAAAAGGGGCTTTAACAACTCACTACGTGACTCACGTAAGATTTTTACGGAAGATGGCTCCGTAACCCGGTCAAACGGCGCAACAGGCAGCCTTTCAGCGGAAAACGGCACGTGTACGGGGCTGCATCGTTACCTTTGCGGGCAAACCGGTAATTGCATGAATATGGAAATAGTATCTATTGAGAAAAAGACCTTCGAGATGATGGTGGCGGCATTCGGCGCACTTTCGGAGAAGGTCGCCGCACTGAGGCGCAAAAGCGACACGGGGCGCATGGAAAGATGGCTCACGGGCGAGGAGGTCTGCGGGCAGTTGAGAATAAGCCCGCGTACGTTGCAGACGCTGCGTGACAGACGGCTTATCGGCTACTCGCAGATAAACCGCAGGTTCTATTACAAGCCGGAGGAGGTGAAGCGGCTGATACCGCTTGTCGGCACGCTCTATCCGCACGGCAAATGATTTGATTTATTCACCCACTGAATCCGAAGTTATGATGAACGAGAACAACGATGTTTTTACGATGGAAGACGAGCCGATAGCCTCTGTAATGCAGGATATGCGCAAAGGCTCGAAATGGCTGTCTGCATTTCTGGAGAATTACCGTCCTCCGCTGGACGGGGAGCGTTACCTGACGGACGTTGAGGTGGCGGAACTGCTCCGTGTCAGCCGACGCACATTGCAGGAATACCGCAACAACCGCGTGTTGCCTTTCATACTTTTGGGAGGGAAGGTGCTTTACCCGGAAACGGGGCTGCGCGAGGTACTGGAAGAGAACTACCGCAAGCCGCTGGAGTAAGGCGGTCGGCAAGAAAAAGAAACAAGGAAACGGGCGACACCATTTAAGATGCCGCCCGTTTCCTTTTCTTATGGGTATCTGCAATCAGCAGTACCCGGCTTTTCCGTTCTGTATGAACATCACGTATGCCTGCCGTTTTTCTTTGGCAAGTGCCTTTTCCACCAGCCATGTGCGGAACAGGTGGGTGTTGTAGGTGTTCAGTCGGAAAGCGACCGGAATGATGATTTCAAGGGCGTACACGTCCGCATACAGCCTGTTTTCAAGCTGCATGTAGCGGCACACCTCGTAGTCGTTCAGCACGTCCGACTTGCGGACGGCTCTGATGGCGGCGTTCACTGCCGGGACGGTCGTATGGAACAGTCCGGCTATTTCGGTGGCGGTCATCCACACGTCGTTACCGGTTACGCTGACCGCCTTGTCCTCTATGATGATTATGTCACGTTTCATGGCTTTTCTTTTTAGATGGTGCAACCTGCAAATTCCTCGATGCCGTTCAATCTTGCGGCAAGGTTCTCCATGTCCTGATTGAGTTTCTCTTTGGTTATCTTCCCGTAAATCTGCGTCGTCTTTATGCTCTTGTGTCCGAGCATGGAGCTGACGGTTTCGATAGGTACGCCATTAGAGAGAAATACCGTTGTGGCTGCCGTGTGGCGGCTCTGATGCCACGTGATATGCTTGGTGATGCCGCAACGCTTGGCGACGGCACGGATACCTGCAAGGCACGTGTTATAATGCGGTACGGGAAATATCCTGCCGTCCTCGCACAGCCCCCGGTATTTGCCGATTATGCGGTTGGCGATGTCGAGCAGGCGGATGTTGGACACCACGCCCGTTTTCTGGCGGTTGATGTTTATCCACTCGTGTTCGTCGAAGTAGGTGCGGATATTCTCTTCCGTAAGGTTGCGCATATCAGCGAACGACAGCCCGGTAAATGCGCAGAACAGGTAGAGGTCACGGTACAGTTCCTGTTTGGCGTTTTTCAGTTTCCCGTCCATCAGCAGGCGTATTTCGTCTTTGGTCAGAAAACTGCGTGTCGTTTCCTCCTTCTTGATTTCATACTCGCGGAACGGGTCGCGTGTCAGCCACTCGTTGTTGATGGCGATGAACACCATCGTCCGTAACGGGCAGACGTACAGCCACACGGTATTGGTGCAGCAGTGTTTGTCCGTGCGCAGGAACATCTCGAAGTCGGAGATGAAAGCCGGGGTAAGCTCTTTCAGTGCGATGTCCTTCACATGGTAGCGGATGTCAAGGAACTCTTGCAGGTGTTTGTAAACGATGCGGTACTTCAGCAGCGTGCCTTTTGCCTTCATGCCTGCCTCCACCTGTTTCTCGTAGTCCTCGTTGTGCTGGCGGAACACCTGCATCAGCGTGTGATAGCGGTGTTCCAGTCCGAGAAAGGCGTTTTTCACCTTTTCCGCTGTGACGAAGTTGTCACGCTCCATGATTTCCTGATAGTGCCTGTTGATGCGTACCCGCATTTTGTCAAGCATACGGTTCGTTTCGAGTGCCGCCGTGCTTCTGCCCGTGACACGTCCCCCTTTGGTGTCCCACAGTTTCGGATCGACGGTCAGCTTGCAGCTGAACTGCGTCTGGCTGCCGTCCACCGTGATGCGTCCCATGACGGGAACTGTCCCGTCCTTTTTCACTACCTGACGCTTGAGGTAGTAGATTACTGAAAATGTACTCTTCATCGTCCTTAATTTTTTTGGTTTCAAAATTAGTTGGTGAAGAGTCCGGTGTCGGTACGCAAAACGGGGAGGAACGGCGCAATCTTTTTCCGTAACCGGATTTTTTACGTGAGTTGTCGGTAACTCACTATTCCTTAGTGTCTTGTTTCGCCATCCGTACCCGTTTGTCGCATTTTCGGGCATGGTTACGAACAAGTAACGTTGCGGCGTCAGGATTTGGCTTCGGCAGGGATTGTATTGGCTTCACGAATTTTCGCCACTTCAACTAAATCCCTTGTAACTCAATTCTATCACTATATCTTTCCGCATTTCACTTTTTTGTAGTAACTTTGTATGTCAAAATAACAAAAAACCAATGGAAAAGATAGATTCCCTGGACAAAAAGATATTGGAGATTATCTCCAATAATGCACGCATACCTTTCAAGGAGGTAGCATCCAAATGCGGAGTGAGTCGTGCGGCCATACACCAGCGTGTGCAAAGGCTTATAGACATGAACGTGATTGTGGGTAGCGGATACCATGTGTTGCCTGCCAGTCTGGGTTACAACACCTGCACTTATGTCGGCATCACTCTGGAGAAAGGCAGCATGTACAGCGGTGTGGTGGACAAATTCATGCAGATTCCTGAAATAGTGGAATGTCACTATACCACCGGCCCCTACACGATGCTCATCAAGTTGTATGCCAAGGACAATGCCCACCTGATGGAGTTGCTCAACGGACGTTTGCAGCAGATAGATGGCGTAGTGAGTACAGAGACCCTTATCTCCCTGACACAAAGCATCAAGAAGGAGTTACCTATTGGAGGCATGCAAGAAGAGGCCAAGCCGCAGATGGAAGAGGATTGGAAGAAAATTAGTGACTGAGTCGTTACGGCGGCCGTCCTGCTTACACCGTTTTAGATAATTATGCAGCAGTCATGAAACCACTTATAGGCATAACGGGCAACTATGGAGAAAAGGGTTGTGAACTGGCACCGGGATATTACCGTAGTATCCTGCAGGCCGGAGGCAGCCCGGTGATAATACCTCCGTATATGGATTCCGGGGCCTTGGAGGCCTTGTTGGACACATTGGATGCCGTGGTATTGAGCGGTGGGGCGGACATGAATCCATTGTTGGCCGGCGAGGAACCCATACCGCAGTTGCATGGTATCAATCCCGAGCGCGATGTGCCGGAGTTCCGGCTCATACGGCGTGCCTTGGAGCGTCAGATGCCCGTGTTGGGCATCTGTCGCGGCATACAGATGCTGGCGGCGGCCATGGGAGGAAGCATATACCAGGATCTGGGAGCGCAGTATACCGAGGCTCCGCTTGTCAAGCATAGCCAGGAGTTGGTTCGCGAGCAGGCATCGCATACGGTTCGCATAGAGTCCGGCACCACATTGTGGGAGATATTCAGGGAATCATGCCTGCCTGTGGATGATGGCGGGCGGAGCCTTTTGCAGGTCAATTCCTTTCATCATCAGGCCGTACGTACCACGGGAACCCGTCTCCGCGTCTCCGCACGTTCGGCCGACGGGGTGATAGAGGCCGTGGAAAGTACCGAGTACAAGAGCGTCCTCGGTGTGCAGTGGCATCCGGAATGCTTTGTCATGGCCGGGGACATGCGCATGATGCCCATATTCGGATGGCTGGTTGGCGAGGCTCTGAATTATGCCGAGGCCAAGGCGGTGCACCGCGATGTTCTCTCCCTGGACTCGCATTGCGACACGCCTATGAAGTTCGATACCTCGGAGGAACGCCTTGTTACGCTAACTCGCATGAGGGACGGCCTTTTGGATGCCACCGTCATGGTGGCCTACCTGCCTCAGGGGCAGCGTACTTCCGAGGCCTGCATGGCCGCAACGTCACAGGCTGAAGCCACGCTTTCGCGCATAGAGGAGATTGTGGCCGGCAGCCATGGGCATGCAGCCATGGCCTATACTCCGGACGACCTTTACCGCCTGAAACGGGAGGGCCGCAAGGCTGTCATGCTGGGCATAGAGAATGGTTATGCCATTGGGCGCGACCTCACACGCATAGAGCACTTCCGCCGTCGCGGCGTGGTCTATATGACCCTGTGCCACAACGGCGACAACGACCTGTGCGACTCTGCCCGCAACAGTTGCAACGAGCATGGTGGCGTAAGTCCGTTCGGTGCCGAGGCCATATGCGAGATGAACCGTGTGGGCATGATGGTGGATATGAGCCATGCGGCCGAAAGCAGTTTCTATGATGCGTTGGACATTTCACGTGTGCCGGTTGTTTGCAGCCATTCATGCTGTCGTAGCCTGTGTGACCATCCGCGTAACCTCACCGACGACCAGATGCGTCGTCTTGCCTCCTCCGGAGGCGTGATGCAGGTGACCCTTTATCATGGGTTCCTTAGTTCCGCCACCGAGGCTTCCGTCCTCGATGCCGTGGCTCACATACGTCATGCCGTGGATATCATGGGCATGGAGCATGTGGGGATAGGGACTGACTTTGATGGTGACGGCGGAGTGCCGGGCGTGGCTCATGCGGGTGAATTGCTCAATCTGACACGGTGCTTGCTCCGTGAACGTTATTCCGAGGACGATTTGCGCTTGCTATGGGGAGAAAACTTCCTGCGCGTCATGCGACATGTCCAGGCTGCCGGGCAGGCTTGGTCAGGAAAACGGAAATAGCTTCCTGGCAGAGACGGCATGTTGCCTTCTCGTGGACAATGCGAGCATATACATTATAATATATAATATTGCAGATGAACAAACATTTTTTATATCTCATACTGTTGATGCCGGTGATTGGTCTGTGGACCGTTGCCTGCACGTCCAGGACCTCAAAGCAGCAAGGCGATGTCGCGAAGCAAGAGAACAAGCCTTGTCCGGCCTTCGTGGCCGACAGTGCCATGGCCTATATACATAGGCAGTGTGAGTTCGGTCCACGTCTGGTGGGCAGTGCCGAGGCGGACCTGTGCGCCAGGTGGATAAAGGCGCAGTTTGAAGGTATGGGTTGCGATGTGGCCGAACAGGTTGCAAGGGTCACTGCATGGGACGGTGCTTCGTTGCCGTGTCGCAATATCATTGCCTCCGCCAATCCTCAGGCAGGTAACCGTATTCTGCTTTGTGCACATTGGGACACCCGTCCCTGGGCGGACAATGACCCGGACCAAGCCAACCACCGCACTCCCATTCTTGGTGCCAATGATGGAGCCAGCGGCGTGGCGGTGATGATGGAGATAGCACGTCTGGTGCAGCAGCAGCCGTTGCAGGGGGTGGGAGTGGACTTTGTCTGCTTCGATGCGGAGGACATGGGCACGCCGCAGTGGGCGGAGAGCGGGAACGAGACCAGCGGCACATGGTGCCTTGGCAGCAAGGTGTGGGCGGAACAGGCCGCACTCAATGGCTACAGGCCACGATACGGCATTCTTCTGGATATGGTGGGCGGTCGTGGCTCTTCGTTCTCCAAGGAACTGGTGAGTATGCATTTTGCCAGCCATGTGGTGAACAAGGTATGGACTTTGGCTTCGGACCTGGGATACGGTCAGTTCTTCGCATCACGCGAGGGTGGCATGTTGGTGGACGACCATGTGAACGTGAACACCTTGGCCGGCATTCCATGTATAGACATAGTGCCGCACTTCGAGAACGGGCCAAGCAGTTTCGGACCCACATGGCACACGGTCAACGACAATCCGGACAACATCGACCCCAATGTACTTGAGGCCGTAGGGCAGACGGTGCTGCAGTTGCTCTACAATGAGCAGTAAGGCATTACGCACGTTTTTTATATTAAAGTGAACAAAAAGACTGATGATATGACAATAAACGAGATACAAGACGAGATAATAGAGGAGTTCGGAGATTTCGACGACTGGATGGACCGTTACCAGTTGCTCATAGACATGGGCAGCGACCAGGAGCCTCTGCCGGAGCAATACAAGACACAGCAGAACCTTATCGACGGTTGTCAGAGCCGTGTGTGGTTGCAGGCGGATCTGGTGGACGGCAAGATACGGTTCCGTGCCGAGAGCGATGCCTTGATAGTGAAAGGCATAGTGGCTCTGCTGGTGCGCGTGCTTGACAACCAGACTCCGCAGGATATTCTGGACGCCGACCTCTACTTTATAAAGGAGATAGGTCTGACAGAGCACCTTTCTCCCACGCGGTCCAACGGTCTTCTGGCCATGCTGAAGCAGATGAAGGTCTATGCATTGGTATTCAGTCAGACGGCAAAGGCATAAGCAATCCGGTGGCTAATGAAGATAGGACACATTGACTTGGGGCACGAGCCCATACTGCTGGCACCCATGGAGGATGTCACGGACATAGGCTTCCGTTTGTTGTGCAAGCAGATGGGAGCTGCTATGGTGTATTCCGAGTTTGTCAGTTCGGACGCTCTTATCCGCATGGTGAACAAGAGCCTGGCCAAGTTGCGGCTGTGCGATGACGAACGTCCCGTGGCCATCCAGATATATGGCAAGGATGTGGATGCCATGCGCGAGGCCGCCCGAATTGTCGTTGATCAGGCACATCCGGATGTGCTGGACCTCAACTTCGGCTGCCCGGTGAGGAAGGTGGCAGGCAAGGGTGCCGGCAGCGGCATGTTGCAGAACGTACCTTTGCTTCTGGACATCGTCCGTGCGGTGGTGGAAGCTGTTCCGGATACTCCGGTGACGGTGAAGACGCGTCTCGGCTGGGACGAGAAAAGCCTGTATCTGCCCGATGGCACCCCGTTTATCGTGGACTTGGCCGAACGGTTGCAGGACGAGGGCATACGTGCGCTTACAATTCACGGACGTACCAGGGCCCAGATGTACCAGGGCGATGCCGATTGGACGCTGATAGGCGAGGTGAAGAACAACCCTCGCATGCACATACCCGTCATAGGCAACGGCGACATAGCCACTGCGGAGCGTGTCCGTGAATGTTTCGACCGCTATGGCGTGGATGCAGTGATGGTGGGTCGCGCCACTTTCGGCCGCCCGTGGATATTCCGCGAACTGCAAGGCGGCACTCTCACCATGGATGAAAAAGTGGACATTCTCAAGCGGCAGGTGCTCACTTCGGTAGAGCGTATAGATGAATATCGTGGCATACTGCATGTGAGACGCCATTTGGCCGCATCGCCCGTGTTCAAGGGCATCCCTAATTTTCGAGAGACGCGCGTAAGGATGCTGCGTGCCGAGACTGTGGAGGAACTGTTTGCCATCATAGAGGATACGAGGACACTTTTATCGGCAATGGCTAACGGCGACATCCTTTCTTCCTCCCAACAATAAAGAACTTCCAGGTAATGAACAGACAGGATTTTGAAATAATGGCTCCAGTAGGCTCGCAAGAGTCCTTTGCGGCAGCGTTGCGTGCAGGTGCCGACAGCATATACTTCGGTATAGAGAATCTGAACATGAGGGCGCATTCGGCTTCTACATTCACCATAGACGATCTCAAACGGATAGCCCGCGAGTGCAGTATATGCGGTGTGAAGAGTTACCTCACTGTAAACACCATCATTTATGGCGAGGACCTGCCTCTAATGCGCAGGATACTGGACGCTGCCAGGGAGGCTGGCATCAGTGCCGTGATAGCCAGCGATATAGCCGTGATGTCGTATTGCAACGCCATAGGGCAGGAGGTGCACCTGTCGACACAATTGAATATCTCCAACATAGAAGCCCTGCGTTTCTACGCCCGTTTTGCCGACGTGGTGGTGCTGGCCCGCGAGCTTAACATGGATCAGGTGGAGGAGATATACCGCCACATCGTGGAGGAGCACATTTGCGGTCCGTCGGGACAGCTCATCCGCATAGAGATGTTCTGTCATGGGGCACTGTGCATGGCCGTCAGCGGCAAGTGCTACCTGTCGCTGGACAACGTGGGACGTTCGGCCAACCGTGGCGAGTGCATGCAGTTGTGCCGTCGCGGCTACACTGTGCGCGACAGGGAGACGGGTACGGAACTGGACATCGACAACAAATACATCATGTCGCCCAAGGACTTGAAGACCTTGCGTTTCATGGACAGGATGATGCAGGCAGGTGTGCGCGTGTTCAAGATTGAAGGTCGCGCACGCGGCCCCGAATACGTCGGCACTGTGGTGTCCTGCTACAACGAGGCCATACATGCCGTGCTGGACGGGACGTTCACCGAGGAAAAGAAGGACGAACTGGATGCTCGTCTCGCCACCGTGTTCAATCGTGGCTTCTGGGACGGCTATTATCAGGGTCAGACCCTGGGCGAATGGAACGATGTCCCCGGTAGCGCAGCCACTGAGAAGAAGGTCTATTGCGGCAAGGTCGTCCGTTACTACTCCAGATTGGGAGTGGCCGAGTTCAAGGTAGAGGCATGTCAGCTTCCGGTAGGGGCTAAAATCCTTGTTACGGGGCCTACTACCGGTGCGCTGTACAGTACGGCAGACGAGATACGCTTTGACTTGCAGCCTGTTTCCGTGGCCGAGAAGGGCCAGCACATAAGCATTGCCATGCCGTGCAAGGTGCGACGCAACGACAAGCTCTTCGTCATAGTGGAGAATGCCTGACGACTTGTGCCGTTGATGAGAGATGGTAAAAATGCACTTTCCATATTGAACATATAATATGTAAAACAAAAAGAACTCAACAGATATGAAACTCCAAGGTTCTAACATACTGATTACCGGGGGAGCCTCCGGCATAGGCAGGCTGATGGGGCAGATGGCACTGGAGAAAGGTGCCAATGCTCTTATTATATGGGACATCAATGAGGCCAACATCCAGGTCACAGTGCAGGAACTCTCATCCAAAGGCAAGGTCTTTGCCATGCGTGTGGACGTTGGGAACATAGAGGATGTACGCGATGCTTATCGCAGCACACGGCAGGAATGCGGTGAGGTGGACGTGCTGATAAATTGTGCTGGCATCGTCACCAGCAACCGCACCTTTGACCAAGTGGACGTTTCCGAGATAGACCGCACTGTCCGCATCAATACCATCGCCCCAATGTACGTGGCACGTGTGGTGTTGCCGGATATGGTGGCACGCAATCGCGGTCATATCTGCAACATAGCCTCTGCCGCGGGTATGCTGGGCAATCCACGCATGTCCGTTTATGCTGCCAGCAAATGGGCGGCCATCGGTTGGTCCGAGTCCATACGCATAGAGATGGATGAACGCAAGAGCGATATTCATGTCACCACCGTGGCTCCTTATTATATAAACACGGGCATGTTCGACGGGGTCCGCTCCAGTATCATTCCTATTCTGAATCCTGCCAGGACGGCACGTAAGATCATACGCGCCATAGAGAAAAACAAGAACTTCTGTGGCATGCCGTTCCCTTTCCACCTGATACGCCTGTGCCAGGGAATATTGCCGACGTGCGTATTCGACTGGTTCTTCGGGCAGGTATTCGGGGTCTACCACACCATGGACCATTTCACTGGCCGAAAGCAATAACCGACACTCATCTCTTAATAAATACATGACAGTCATGCAAAACACTCCTGTAGAACGGATTGCTGCCATGGTGGAGGCACAACGCGCCTTTTTCCGCAGTGGTGCCACGTTGAACCTTGATTTCCGTCGCGAGATGCTGAGGAAGATGCTTGCCGCCATGGACAAGTGGGAAAAAACATTGGCCGAGGCCCTGTGGATTGACCTGCACAAGTCGTATGAGGAAGCCTATCTGACCGAGTTGAGCATTGTCAAGGGCGAGGTGAGGAATCACCTGGGGCACCTCCGCAAGTGGGCGCGTCCGAAGTTCAAGGCTACGCCGATAAAGATGTTTCCGTCCGTCAGCCGTGTAGTCAGCGAACCTTTGGGCAACACCCTCGTCGTAGCCCCATGGAACTATCCCGTGCAGTTGCTGCTCAATCCTCTTGTGGGGGCAATATCGGCAGGATGTACTGCAATTCTCAAACCATCCCCTTACGTTCCCCATGTTTCCATTGTGCTGGAACAGATGATTGCCGATACATTCCCATCGGAATACATCAGTGTGGTACAGGGCAATCGAATGGTCAACCAAGCCTTGCTGGGGCATCGATTCGACCTTATATTCTTCACCGGCAGTCCCGACCTGGGGCGTAAAGTAATGGAGGCCGCCGCACGCCATCTCACACCTGTGGTTCTGGAATTGGGAGGCAAAAGTCCATGTATAGTAGACCGCGATGCCAATATCACCGTAGCTGCCAAACGCATAGCGTGGGGCAAGACGCTCAATGCAGGACAAACCTGCATTGCCCCTGACTATCTGCTCATACACAAGTCGGTCAAGGACGAATTTGTCGGTGCCTTTGCCCGTGCTGTCCGCGAACTGCATGGCAAGGACATAGCCGAAAGCCGTCACTATGTGCGTATGGTCAACGACCGTGCCTTTGCCCGTGTCAATGGTTACCTGGCCGATGGCACTGTCATCTATGGCGGTCGTGTCAACGCCGAGGAACGCTTTATAGAGCCTACTCTTCTGGACATGGGGATGCATCTCTCTGCCGTGGCAGGTGAGGGGCGAACTGCCGGCAAACCGGTCCTTGAGGAAGAAATCTTCGGCCCCGTTCTGCCTGTCATTACCTTTGACGAGCATAGCGAGATGGTGCGATACATCACAAATGGCGAGAAACCGCTTGCCCTGTATTATTTCGGATTGGAGAGCAAAGGACGGGAGACCATCCGCCTGACATCATCCGGTGGAGCCTGTATAAACGATACCATCATGCACATTGCCAACGAGAACATTCCGTTCGGTGGCGTGGGCAACTCCGGCATGGGCCATTATCATGGAGAGGAAAGTTTCCGCGCTTTCTCCCATTTCCGTTCGGTGGTGTCCACGGCTACATGGATAGACCTTCCTTTCAGATACATGCCATACAAGATGTTTGGTCTTGTCAAGAAAATCATATAGCCGTATCATTCATTACTAAGCAGAGTTGTTGTTTCTTTTGTATAAAACGGTTGCGGTCGCATATCCATACAGGATGTGCGACCGCAATTGATTGGCATTCGTTGCGAAGCCTTACTGCTCTTCCATGAACATGGGATCCCATGCCGGCAGTAGGGTGGGCTTCTGTTCGGTGAGCTTCATTATTTTCTTGGGGACATACTTTTTGTTCACCACTACGCGGAACATGTATTCGTTGAACCATTCGTTGGTCATGATGAGGTGACCGTTGTGGCCGTGTGAGGCTCCCCAGGAGTTCTCTACCTTCCACTTGACGGGGTTGCCCTTTTCGTCCAAGTCCACGGCCATGAGGGTCATGGCGTGTGAGGAACCGGAATCGCGGGTTTGGATGCGTTGCTTCTTGTTCATGCCGAATGTGGTGCCCAGCAGGGAATTGTAGTCCCATGCCCGGATGTCGAGGATGCCCTTCTTGCTGTCCAGGAACTTGCCAACGTCGCAGGAGAAATACATCTGCGTGGAGTCCTGAAGCGAGGCTATGGCAATGGGAGCAAGGTCCTTGATGTCCAGATTGAGATAAAGCCAGTTGTGCCCGTCGTGCATGTGACGGTCCATGTCTATCTCGTATACCTTATTATAAGGGCGGGATGGGTCGTTCATCAGCATGACGTAGTCGTTTTGCAGGTCACCAGCCTCTGCGCAGTATTCGCGGTAGAATTCCATGGGAGTGTATTTTTTCAGTTCGGACAGCAGCTTGCCGTTGCCGTCGCGGGGAGCCCACATGAACTCCTGCACGGGTTCGCCGTATGCCAGTACCAGCATATGGTAAACATCCTTCATCTGCTCCATCTTGTAGCTCTGCAGTTCGGCCTCGCTCTTGCCGTTCTGAGCCTGTTCACGCAGGTTGATGGCTATTTCGCGTAGCTTGCGTTTGAGGTGTCCGCAGAATTCATTTGTATTGTTGCTTGCCCATGTCTCGGCCTGCACTTCGGCCGGAACAAGGCCATACTTGCATACGAGGTCGGCTACGCCGGTATATGTGCCGCCGTCCGACAGCGGATTCTGCATCAGCCACTGCACCTTCTGGCTGTCCAGGTCTTCGGCGCGAGTGTCTATGATGCCTTGCAGGAAAAGATTGGATTTCTCCAACTGATCGTAGAAGAAGAGATATACATGGCTGAAACTGAAGTTGCCGACACCCATCTTCTTCATGGCCTTGTTGCGCAGGACGTTCAGCCCGGTGAACATCCAGCAGCGTCCGCTGCTTTGTTGGTCGGTGATGCCGGAGTTGCGTATGTCCACGGAGAAGTAGGTGTTCTCGCCTGTGGTGTTCACGTCGGGGAGTTGCGCCATCTTGCGGAAACTGCCTGTGCTGACGATGCCTTGACGGGCGCGGTCGGCTGAGTTGCCGGTGTAAGACTGTTGCAGGGTGGAGAGTACCTCGGGGGTGATGTTTGCCTGTCCGTATGCCGACAATGCCATAGTACCGACAGCCAATATGGATAGAATTTTCTTCATGTTGTTATAAAACAATATATATATATATGTTATTTTACCTTTTCTATTTCAAAGACGAACGCACCTGTGCCGCCGTTGTTGAGGCGGTTGCCGCTACGTTGCCAGTAGCCCTTGCCTGCGCTGCCTGCGTTCTGGATGCTCCATTTGCCATCCTGCTTGACCAGAAGATAGGTGTGCCACTGGGCATCGAAGGGATTGCGGTCCTTGTTGAACCAGAAGGCGCCAGTCTCGTTGATGTAGCGTCCGTCCTGCTTGTTGTATATCTTGTAGCGTCCGGTCTTGCTGTTCTGCTCTATCACCCATTGCTGGCGCTGTGGGTTGATTATGTCGCGTTCGGCCTGGAACACGGGGAAGTCGCCCACGCGTTCGGCTCCGGCCTGAGCGTTTGTCAGATACTCGCCATTGACCTTGATGAAATACTCACCGTCCTCTATGGCCTGTACGGGGAAGTACTCCATGCCGTAGGCCGTATGGTTCTTCTTGTACAGTTTTATGAGATTGGCGATGTTCTCGTTGAGCCATGGAGTGATGACATCACCGCTGACAACGGGTTTGGCCTTTACGATGGAACCCTCGTAGTTGCGGCTGATGATGGCCTTTTGCTGCTGTTCCAGTTGCGTCTGGGCGCGATAATGTCCTATGAAGGCCACGGAATCGTTATTGAGCAGGTCATAAGCCATGTTCATGCACATCTGGCCGCGTTGTCCGAGCAGGCGCATGCTCTGTACCCAAGGCTTTATCTCGTCCAGCATCTCAGGATGGTTCACTTCGTCTGCCAGCAGATTGTCTGCAGCCCATACCAGTTGCTGGAAGTTCGCGGCCAGCGTCTCCAGGTTCTCCGCACTGAAATTGGGACTCTCGCCTTCGCGACGCAGACCGTGTCCTGTGGGGCCAAGGTCTACGTTGTTTTCGCAGAATATGCGGAAAGCATCGTCGCAAGTGGGCATCAGTGCTACCATGGCGCGTTCCCAGGAAGCCTCGGAATTGTAGGCGGGCATGTTCCATGTATAGTCCGCTATGCTGTAGAGGCTCACCTTGGAGGCCTCGGCATACTCCATGGGGTTGGAGCAGAAACCGCTGACCATGTCGTTTATGTTCAGCCCGTTTCCATAGGTCTTGCCCATGAGCAGACGGCTCTGGCAATAGTCGTTGACGGGATAGTTGAGCCAGATGTATGCCTTGCGCTTGATTTGGTCGTTAATCCACTGCATGTCATTCTCCTCTATCATGTCCACCACGCTGTTGCCCGTCCACATGATGCGCACTTCGGGATACATCTTGGTTCCCAAGGTGTTGAGGTAGTCGCCATGGCTCCACCCCTTGTTGTACTGTGAGGGACACATTATGAGGGGTTCCACATCCTTGTGCTTGCGCACGAACACGTCTGTCAGATAGTTAAGAAGTCCGGCCTGCTTGTCTCCCCGGGCACCTTCGCCCCATACGTCATCGAAGAACACGGCGAAGGAGCGCACGCCCAGATCGTACATCAACTCCAGCTTCCTGGCCACGTTCACAGAGTCCTCCAGGCACCACTTGATGTCTCCTGCGGGATGGATGGCCCATACGAACTTCACCTTGTTCCTGTGAGCAGCATCCACCAGTTCTTTCAATTGGGCGGCCTCCTCGGTGGGGTAAGGCTCGCGCCAACGGGCACGGTGGTAAGGGTCGTCCTTGGGACCGAAGACATAGGTGTTCATCTTGTACTGGCCATAAAAGTCAAACTGGCGCAGACGGTCCTTGTGGCTCCAGGGGTTGCCGTAGAAGCCTTCGATGACACCACGGTCGGTGACGCTCGGGTAGTCGGTGATTTCGCACTGCATGACGTTCTGCTCGTTCAGGATTTGCAGCAATGTCTGCACACCGTAGAAAGTGCCGCTGCCGTCACGTCCTGCCACCACTATCTCGTCGGGTGTCACCTTCAGATAGTAGCCCTCTACTCTTTGGGGTATGAGTTTCTTGTACTTGTTCACTGCCTTGTCGCCAGCCTCTCCTATTATTAAAGCCTTGGCACGGAGCTTGGCGAACTTCTTTGTATCCACCTTGTCGCTCACTCCCAGGATGTTCTCCTTCATGTTGGCAGTGAGCAATTGCATGGCTTCTTTGTCGGCACGGTCGGCCCCCACGATATAGAACTTGGTATCCTTCTGGAAAGCCTCTTCTCCCCAGGTGATATTCTGAGGCAGGGGCGAGATGGTTGCCTTCTGGCTGCTGGCCGTCAGCACGGTCATGCATGACAAGAGTACTGCGAATAGTTTTTTCATATATAGGTTTGGTTAGTATTAGGTACGTGTTATTGACTCATATTAAGCACAAAGATACGGATAAATCTTTACAATCCCAAGGCTCCTAAAGAGTATTTTGCCTTTTGGGTTTTCCCTCCCGTTGTGGCAAAGTATAATAATTGTAAAAAAACTTCGGTATTATGTTCATGATAATCAGAAATAGTTCATATCTTTGCACTTGGACTATTGCATCCCGGTGCATAACGTTGACAATGGCAGGACGAGTTCCTTCACGTTAACCGTACAGGGAAGTTCACGCCGAGTCTGACACGGCAATGTCATGCCCAAGTGGCGCAAGCTGTGCAAAGAGGGATTTGGGTGGGAAGCATAGTCCAGACATAATAAAGGCGTTTACTCAGCGCTGAGTTTGAGACCTTCTGGAATCTTGCAAAATTACAGTAATCATAGTCTTGAACCAAGCAACGGTAGATGTCCCGGGTGTGAAGTATCTACGCCCGTAGAGGTTCTGTACAGGCCAGTATTGTACCCTTGGACAAAGGGTACAATACACCACAAGGCTGCCATGTACGGTAATCCCTGCGGATCGGTTTATTCATATCGGCGTGGGCTCTGACGTTGTCTGTTCAACTATGATAGGCAATTGCAAGAGCCTCAGAAGGTGGAGCGGACAACAGGTCGACTCCACGCTTTTTTTATGCACCCGGGAGAGCTGCGCCATATTTTATCTATGGTTCCGGTTGTCCCATACAGAAGCAACGAGTATTCGGCTCAGCGGATATTCTATGTGACAGACAACGTGTAAAACGGGATTCAAACCAATAACAGATAAAATAATATGAAGCAGACAATCTTGAAAATCGTAATTTCCATCATGTTTGCCTTGACGTATGCTCCTGCATTTTCTTAAAGCAGCAGGGCGTATATACGCGAGGCAATAGAGGAATGGGGGCAGTGCCGCAATGTGGCCATCACCAAGACCAATGGCGATGTCGCCCTATATGGCCTAAACGGATGCGCCCGTTCAAATGTTCCTGACAATCTGGACAAAGCGTTGATGGAACTGAATGAAAACGGAGAATTGATAGATGATATTCAGCTGACCGAGTCCGGGTGTTGGCTTATCTTGTATGGAGACAATGGTATCCGGTCAAGTGGTATTCCATACAGTCTGGGGCAGCAGTTGCGTAAGTACAACGATGATGGCGAGGTAATAAATTCGGTCACGTTCAATGATGCAAACGAGTGGATTATAGTAACAAATGATAGAATCAGTTCATCGGATCAGAATATTTTGGATTGGTTAACCGATGGTCAAAATGAATACGGGGAACTTTGGGTAGCATGTATTACGGACGATTGTCTGGTGGCGGTGTTTGAACGTGGGTATAAGTTCTTCGGAAATGTACCCGATGATTTGCGTGAGTCATTGAAAAAGGCTAACATGGACGTATATAGGTTGAAGGTTGCAGGGAATTCATGGTTCTTTGCCGATAAGAACGGAAATTGTTGTTATAAGATGTAATTGGACAGATATACAAGTTAAATCAATAAATATTATTTTATGAAACTTTTTAAGAAAATCTCGTATATGATGTGCCTGTCGGCACTCATGTGCACAGTTTGTGGTTGTAATCCGGATCCAGAGGAACCGGGAAACGCAGATGTAAGGCTGACGTATGTGTTTGGCTGCTCCGAAGAGCTTATGCAGTTCGTGACTCCGACAATAAAGTACACGGACATGTATGGAGATCATGAAATGGTGATGGATGAGAATGCATGGTCGCCAAATCGTAGGGCATGGTGTTACAAGGAGGAGGATGGTAAACGAACATACGACTTTGTGGATTTGGACGAAGATGGAAACGCGCCGTCTCCATGGGTAAAGGTGAGAGAATATAGCAGTTATTCCAATAGTCATGAGATAAAATTGGATAGGACTGGAATAGAAAACACGTACACAGTGGAGTATCATAAGAAGGATGCCTATAGCATAGTTTCATCTAAAATGTATGATATGCACAGGTTATTGAGCATGCCAAGAGGCAGTGTCTCATATGGGCGTAATCAGTTTAGTTATATGAGTATAGACCTGACCATTGGGTCTGAGGATAAGAATGTTCCTGGTTCGGAATTGGAAGAGTTTATAGATAATCTCTGTGCAAATAAGGATGTCATCACTATCGTGATAGATAAGGACGGGCATATCTCAAATAAACAGGAACAGGAAGAAAAAACATCAATATAAGGTCGACAACAAACAATAACTCTTATGTCTAATTTAAAAACAACGATAGCTTTGAGTGTAATGCTATGGCTATCGCAAACATCTCTGGTGCGTGCACAAGATTATCTTACAGACGGGTTCTCGGCCAATGCCGTATTGACACGAGATCCGGCACGCCAGGCATCCACGGAAATTGATGCTGTCGTTACTAATCCTGCCGGTACGGCATTTTTGTCTGACGGGATGCACGTTTCGTTGAGTGGAGTGGGTAAGTTCGGTTCGTACAATGGTGTGTCCGTGCCATACAAGATGAGTAATACACGAATTACTCCGGCATTGCAGCTGGCGTATAAATTCAAGAGGTGGACCATATCGGCATCATACGCTACAGAGGGTGGCTTCGGACGTCGCAGCACTAATGAGGGAGGAGTGCTGGTGCAGGAATTGCTGGCCGTAGCCGACTATGAGGGAGAGAATGTATTGGATAATTTCCGTAATCATTTTGATCACATGAATTCTGCTTTGACTTTGATTGGCTTATTGCAGGGTGCTGACTGGACACCGGATATGGACAACAGTCTTTCCTTAAGCGGCAGGTTCAAGTCTAAATGCTATAACGATGCAATACGTCTTGGGGCATCATATCGGATTACAGATTATCTGTCTGTGTATGGAGGCGTTAAGGTTAATTATGCTATGCTGAAGAACACATCGTCCATCCGGGTCGGTGTGCGGCAGGCATCAGACGATACGTTCAAAACTTATTCAGAGTACTTTGGCTCAATAAGCGATGGTGTCGCCAATTCAAACATGGATGACGAGAACAAGAATAGCTTGCTGGGTATATTAGACGCAGAAATTGCTATGGGAGAAACAGTGCAGAGCGTATTTGACAAGATCGCTAATAATACCATCTCCGGATGGGGCATTGCTCCTGTTCTTGGCGTGGATGTTAAGACCAAGCATATAAACTTTGGTGCCAAGTATGAATTCGCCACCCGTATTCATCTCAATGGCGCGTCCGATTTCCATGTTCCTGCGTTGCTTTCGATGGGTGCGGATTGGAAAGTAGCAAGGAAATGGAACGTGGCAGTAGGAAGCAACATCGTGTTCATCAAGGACAAGACAATAAATGCCATCGGGACTTCCCATATGCATAGGCCGGTCACATGGAATATCTCGTCCAGTACAACTTATCATCTTAATGACAAATGGCTGTTCAGTTGTGGATATACGTATGAGGACTTTAACGAGGCCATCCCGGATTTATCCGCAGCAGTGGGTGATACTTATAATCACCGTCTATCCATTGGCGCAACTTATAATATCATGCAGAATCTGCAAGTCAATGCTGGTGTTTCCAGCCAGTTATTGGACACAAATAATACAGTAGTTATGAATGATATCTCGTATTTGCTCTACAAACGCAGCCCACAGGTACAGGTTGCCTTGGGCGTAAATTATAATTTCTGATACTCACCGATTAAAATGATTATTATATGAATTCAAAAAAACTCTTATGGTTTGTCGGCTTTGTGGTTGCCGCTGTGATTTCCTGTTGGGCTACATCGTCATCCTTGATTCTGATGATGCCTTCCCTGTTTGGTTCCAACATCGTGGTAAGATATATCATGGTGTGGCTGTTGGTACTGCTTTTCTATGTGCTGGCATCTTTGGCTCTTTCCTGGGTGATTGATGCGTTGGATAACGACGGGACACTGGATCATCCCAAGAGAATGTTCTGGGGTGGCCTCGCCACTTTGGCGGTAACGTGGATAATAGTTTCATTACCGACCAATGCACACACTTTCTTTTATAACAAGAACATAGGTGAAACTATAATACAGGACCTCTCTACCACAAGTAAGTATTCAAAGCAGCTGGCAGACAGGACAGTCGTCGACTCTGCTTATTGGACCTTGGAAAAGGATCTCAAGGCCGATTGGGAAAAATTTATAAAAGAAGTGTCAGGGGGCAAGTATGGCAGTGGGGTAGGAAAATATGCCATAGCTCACATTTCGCAGATAAACACCAAACTGCCTGCAGAGCGTCATATGAACGTTCCGGCATTTACGGATAAGGCCAGTAAAAAAGAAATCGTGGATTCATTGAATAAATGGCAGAAGACTCAGTTTGAATCCATACTCATAAAACTGAAAGACGACTATCGCGTGAGTCGTGATGTGGCAGCAGAGGCACAGAATGATGTGGACAAGATTGATATAATGAGGGATACTTTGAACTATTATGTATCTATAAATAAGGTAGCGGATGTAGATGATATGGTCAAGCAGGCAGACGGAGTTCTGAAGAATGCATATGCCCGTATCAAAGATAATGCAAAATATGTGAAGTTTGATGCCGGTGATGAGGTATCATATACTAAGGAGAGTATTGAGACGAGAACAAGCAGATTCCTTAATCCGTACGCTGTGATGTTGGATTTCTTCCAAGGCAAAATGGCTTGGACTTTCCTCTTTTGGATAGTACTGTCCATAGGCATAGATTTGGCCGGTTTCTTCTTCTACTACAAGTGGACGCATTGTGAGGATTGAGATAACGTGAAGGGCTATAAGCCAGATTACGTAATAAGAAATAAAACAAATAATCAAAGCAAATATAATTATGGCAGAAGAATTTATCGGATTGGATTTCAATCCGGCACAACAACAGTTTGGTGGAGGTGAGAACATCAATAATATGGCACATATAGATGCGGAACCACATGATGATATGTTGGCTGGTAGAAATAATGACGATGCTAATGTGCGCCCATCCACTCCGCCTAATACCATTACAGTCAATGTGACGGACAGACAGGCCCCGATAGTTCTGCTGTTCGGTGCTCCGAGTAGCGGAAAGACCATGACGCTGGTGCGCTTGGCCCAATACCTGCGTGATGTGAAGGGATACACGGTTACGGTAGACGGTCTGTTCTGTCTGAATGCGTGGGAATATGCAGAGAATGCCGAAAAGTTCAATGGCATGCTGGGCACGCGGTATGCATTGAAAGGAACTGACCATAACGATTTCTTGTTTATCAAGGTTCAGGATAGATTAGGGCATACGATATGCCAGATATTGGAGGGCGCAGGCGAGGACTATTTCTCGTCAAATTCACACAATGCGGTGAATGCTCCGTTGCCTAACTATATGAATACGGTGTTTGCTTCCCAAAACAAGAAGTGTTGGATATTTCTGGCCGAGTACCAGTGGATGGTTACACCGGATGTGAAGATTAACTATGTGAACAGAATCCAATTCTGCAAGGCGAATTACTCCAACCGCAATGATAAGTTTATCATTCTGGGTATAAAAGCAGATATGTCCGGATGCATGATTGATGCCAAAACCATACACGAGGCCAACGCAAAGAAAGCCTTATTTCAGCAGTATGTAGGACTTGATGTCAACTTCAGGAGAAAGACTGTGTTGCCATGGGCAAATGAGAATTTGTACAAGTTCGTGCCTTTCATCACCGGTTTTTACAATAATAATGTTCTTGCAGGGGAACGGGTACCATACACTCCGGCTAATGATGTGTATCCTGCAAAACTTTGGAAAACAATAACAACATCGTTGGGTATAAAGGGTTAATATGGCAGACAATATGAGGATTTATATCCATGGTCGCCCACAGGGTCAGGACGTGTGGTCTGCACGTCCTGACCAATCAGACATGTCATACATTAAGAGTTTCTTGGATTCAAGAATAGGTAATGACGTGGATGGGGCATTGGTAGTGGATACTTGGAATGACAGTACATACTATACGTATGTGCTGCGTAAGAAAGTATATGAGAAGAGCCTGCGTCCGGAGGCTTACTTTGCTATAACGCTCTGTATCGGAGATGGGTTCTGGTGTAATGTAAGCTGGCTGTATGAACTGTTGGAGTCTGTGTACAGGTCAAAATGCCAGAACATGATTCTCAAACACGAAAACGGCGGCAAGCAATTCCTGATAGGGCAGTTTACCGAAATAGAACTTAAGCTGGGCGAGATTGATGCTCTTATAAGAGTTAATCTCGCTAAATATAGGGAAACGTATATAAAACCCATTGGCGGTAATGTCTCGACGCTGAACTCACAACCTCGGACATATTCATTGAAGGAGGTGGACAGCCCTGCTTTTTGTGAAGACTGTCGGCAGTCAACCATTGTTGTTTCACGGGAGTATCCGACCAAGGTAGCGCAACTTGAGTTCAAACTCAAAGAGTTGGACGCGGCAAACGGCAAACTTAAGAAACAATTGCAGTCCGCATCAGAAACGGTCTCTGCCTCTTGTGTAAATGAGTTGGATGCTAAAGAACAGGAAATTGTTCGGCTGAAGATGCAATTGGATCAGTTGATGAAGCAGCATGGCACTGCCGGAACCGGACAGAAAGGCATTGGGACTGGCGAGAGTGATATAAACCGGTATAAAGACATATTGAATAGTCTACTGATTATCAAGGACCCATTAATACAGTCTGCTCGCCTTTTGGCGAGCCGATTTCCGGAAGGCGGTCAAGGTAATCTTCCGCATGATTCTTCAACTTATCAAAATACAGATGAGGTTGATCCAATTGATTCTGTGCCTCGCCCTGTATGTGACAAAAAGAATATATGTGAGGTCTGGCATCGTTGGGCTAACAGTGCTATTCTGTGTGTTATTCTTGCTCTTGTTATCTATCTGTCTGTATGTCCGGAACATGTGAAAATGAAAGACTACACCGGACATGAATTGTTATATGATACTACATATATTGAATGTATGCATGGTGATACAACGTATTTTGCCGAATACGAAAATGATAAATGGTTACTATGCTATCATGATAGCGTCAATAACAAAGTCAGATACAACAATCCTGTCACGTGGCATTCAATTTCTTTTCATGAATTAAACGATAGTATTCCAAAGCTTAGATATGACGTTGATAGCGCATTGATAGTAGCCAGGTTTGAGGTGTATGAGGACACACTCGTTATAATGAAACACAAAGCAAAAAGATGAAACAATTCTTATTTCTACTGATAACCCTCCTTGCAATAGCGTCTTGCAATAGTGGTCATAACAATCCTCCGGTGCAATTGTCAACAGCCTCGTCCAAAGCGGATAAGGGCATAAGTGTCTCCTATTCAGAGATGAACGGAGTAAAGACAATACCTGTGAAGTTGAACGGTGTGTCCATGGAGGCTATTTATGACTCCGGGTGTTCTGGTGTTCATATGTCGTTGTTGGAACTTCAGACCCTGCTGAAGAATGGAAAGGTGTCAGAAGACGATGTAGTAGGTACAAGTACCTCCATGATGGCAGATGGTAGTTACATGGAGAACATAGATGTCATTATAAACGAGATAGAAATAGGTGGCAAGGACGGTATCGTGATACATGATGTCAGGGCTTCTGTATCATTAAATATAGATGCTCCGTTGCTGTTGGGCAATGCTGTCTTTGATCAGGTTGCTTCAGTGGAAGTGGATAATGTGGGGCAGGTAATCAAATTCAAACGCAATTAGAGCATGACAGTATATCTGTTTGGAGAATTTTGCAACGGATACACACAGTATCCGGATGATGAGTCAAGCAAAGTTTTTCAGAAACTATTGTCCGTAGTTAAGGCTAATACACAGATTGTGATCCGCAGGGACGGCAATCTGATGTATTATGCTTACATACGCAAGTTGTCCGAGCGTCAATACTGTGGTATGTGTATTGTGGAAGCTGGACGGTATTATACCAATGTGAACAGGCTCTTTCCTGTCTTTGAGGAATGTATAGAGCAGATGGCCTACAGAGGCAGGATAATACATTTTGACTCCAACGGGAACTTGGCAACGCAGGTGAATAAACTGTATCAGCAAGCCCAGGACGTCTTCTTTGCCTGTTCATGTTTGAGTTCCTCTCTCCGCGGTATTGTTCAGTTGCTGCAGCAACTGCCGCCTGTCAATTATTCCGTTTCTCCGTATTCTGTCAACTATTGCAGCTCGGACGATAAACCGGATGCCATAGCATACTCTTCATATACATTCGGCACAACAGTGGTCTTGAAGGACAAAGACTACAATACGGTGCAGTATAATAGTTACAGGAGCGTGCTGGGCAGGCTCAGTGCCTGCAATCAATCACTAACGGCAGAGAATGCACGACTGCAAAAGGAAAAGCGACAGATTCTTAGGCAGAAGAAACAAATCAAGACTGTGATATTCCTTGCCTTAATCGTGGCATTCTGTGCATGGTGGATTGTTGGCCTGTGTGGAAGAATAGATAGTGTACGGAAATCACTTGATTATTCTGATGATATGATAAGTGCACTCAAAGACTCTATAATGCTAAAGGCGAATAGTCTTCTGAATATGCAGGCAAAGGTAGATAGTATGTATGGGGAAATACTTTGCCTTAATGAAAATATTGACGCAGAAAGAGCACGAAGGGAGAGAGTTGACAGCAATTTCTGTTCCTTCAAAGAATCGGTATCGTCTTCTTTCCCGATATTGGTAACTAATATAGAAATCGCCAATATATATAAAGACGGCAGAATAGAGACCGGTTACGGGTATTCTATAGAGAGTTCTCGTTCGATGTTCTTGCGTCCAAAGATTACATATACAGGTATAAGGACGGGTGAGGATATAACATTATACTATAAATTATATGACGAATATGGTGAATTGTTTCGTGTTAACTCTGCTCCGGAGGGATATTCAATGGGTGGTAAGACGTATGTTTACAGTGGGAGCGGAAATACATATGCATTCTTAGGAATAGGTGGAGAAGACAAAGGACATTGGCGTAAGGGGAAATACAAATGCGAGATATGGTATGCCGACAAATGTTTAATGTCAAAAACATTTATAATAAACTAAATATGCGGGCAAAAAGCTTTTAGAAGAGGACAGCTGTGGGTATAGACGTGTTGATATACTGACCGAGGGCCGGCATAGTTGTTATGCGTGCTCGCAAAGCAAGCCAAAAACTCTGCTCCTTGTAAGGAAAGCATGCGTTGCACTTCCACAAGGAGCAGAGGCGATCAACCTATATATCCTAAACTACTATTTCCGGCTCTTGGTCTTTCTCCTCTGCAAAGTTATGGTTTGCATGTTACTTTTGGCTGAACTATATTTGCATTGTATGACAGGATATTTGCAAGATGCCCTCGCGTATCAATTCCGGCACGGGCAATGTCATGCGGATATGGTATAAGACAAGAAAAGGAGGCGGTTCCCATTTTTAGGGAACCGCCTCCTTTCAAGGTGACACATTATATGTAATAATATGTGTAATTCTTATTTGAGATACTCGGCCAGGTTGGTGTTTCGCATGTCGCCTGTGCGCTGGAAAGTGTCGTGCATGGCGAATGCGGCCGATAGGCAGTGGTGGGTGTGGCCGGCGTTCTTCTGGGCAAAGCGCAGGTAATCCTGCAACATGGGCCGATAGTCCGGGTGAGCCACCTTGATGAGTTCCTGGGCCTTCTGCATGTCGCTCTTGCGGCGCAGGTCGGCTACTCCGTATTCCGTGATGACGGCGTCTATGAAGTGGTTGGTATGGTCTATGTGGCTGGCAAAAGGCACAATGCTGCTTATGGCACCTCCCTTGGTGGTGGAACCGCAGGTAAAGATGCTTAGGTAGGCATTGTTGGTGAAGTCGGCACTGCCGCCCAGTCCGTTCATCATCTTGGTACCGCAAATCTTGGTACTGTTGACATGACCGTAGATGTCGCACTCTATGGCGGTGTTCAACGAGCAGACGCCTATGCGGGCAATGACTTCGGGGCAGTTGCTTATTTCCGATGGACGAAGCACCATCTTGTCCTTGAAGAAATCGATGTCGCGATAGATGCCCTCCAGGCATTCGTTTGTCACGGTCAGTGAGCAGGCACTGGCACTGAGGACGCGGCCGTCGCGCATCAGCTGTACGGGAGCGTCCTGAAGTACTTCGGTATAGATGTTGAAGTTTGGCACTTCGGGGCACTGTCCCAAGGCACCCAGCACGGCGTTGGCACCGCTGCCTACACCACTTTGCAGATTAAGGAAGCTTTTGGGGATGAGGCCCTTGTGCATGTTGTCCAAGAGGAAGTCTGCCACGTTCTGGCCAATCTGTGTGGTGATAGGGTCGGCATCCTTGAATCCGCGGGCTTCGTCGGGGATGTTGCATTCTATTACGCCGACTATGCGGTCGGCATCCACCTCGATATATGGCTTGCCTATGCGGTCGGAAGCCTTGGTGATCATGATTGGGGTACGGAAAGGATGGTCTTCTATCTCATAGACATCGTGTATGCCCTTGCTCTGTGGAGAGTGGAAAGCGTTGAGTTCTATGATGATGCCACGTTTGGCCAGACGGCACACGGTGGGGCTGATGCCACCTGCGGCTGTGAGGTATATGTGAGCCTTGGAACCAACCTTCTCTATGGCGCAGGCTTCTATGATAGCCCAATCCAGTTCTCCCAGATAGCCTTGGCGCAACTGTGTGGCCAGGTTGCTGAGGTTGAGGTCGTGATAGTTTATCTCATTCTGGTTTACATGCTTGCGGAAGTCGGCATTGGTCGTGTATGGCGTGCGGAAGTCTATGGCCTGTGCATTGGACAATGCCCCGTCGCAACTCTGCCCCGTGCTGGCACCAGTGATGACATTGATCTTGTATGGGCGGCCTGCGGCATGTTCGGCCTCGGCCTTCTTTGCTATCTCGGCCGGTGTGCACTTGGGTGCGCCGGCCGGCGTAAATCCACTCAAACCGATGGTCTGGCCATTCTCGACGAGTGCTGCGGCTTCGGCAGCAGTGATTCTGTTAAATTCCATGTGTGTATCGATTGTTTGTTGATTTATGGTAATGTTTTCTGTTGTCTCCGGGGTCAAGGTACGGGGTCATATCCATGTCCGCCCCAAGGATGGCAACGCAATATCCGGCGTATTGCCAGGTATAGCCCTTTGAACGGGCCGTGTTTGCGCAATGCTTCGATGGCATATTGGCTGCATGTGGGAGTGAAACGACAGGATGGAGGCGTAAGCGGGGATATGCACACCTGATAGAAGCGGATGGGCAGAATCAGTATTTGGCTTAGCATGCGCAGTATCGTATTCATTCCTTAGTCTTGGGTTTGCTCCCCGGTGGTGGCCTGGTCCTTTCCGGAAGGTATGGCTTGCGTGTGTCGGACTTGTGCTCTTTCTTGCATTCCGGCGTGTGCTATCTTGTTCAGCAGTGATACCATTCTTTCCTGCACAAGACAGGAGGGTTGCAGACGGTCGGTGAGCCAGATGAATGCCAGGTCCATACCCTGTGAGGGGTTGGACGGGGAAACCAATATGTCCTTGTGCAGGCGATACTGTTCACGCAGTTGCCGTTTCACTCTGTTGCGGTCTACGGCATGGTGGAAACGCTTTTTAGAAACAGAAACGAGGATGCGGGTGCCCGCTTCCTCGGTATGCTTGAAGACTGCGCGTATGGGATAGACCGACAGGGACATGCTGCCGGTGCTCGAGAAGAGCGCGTCTATGGCCTTGCGGCTGCATAGCCGTTCCTTCTTGCTCAAACCGCGTCCATTATCCATTATTCTGTTTCAGGTAGGCATCCAATGCTGCCGTGATGCTGGGGTATTCGGGGGTGGGAGCCTGCAGGTCCAGGCGCAATCCTGCCTCTTCCACGCTCTTGGCTGTGGCCGGGCCGAAAGTGGCGATGATGGTATCCCCCTGTTCATAGTCGGGATCGTTCTTCAGCAAGGACTGTATTCCGCTCGGGCTGAAGAAGACCAGCATGTCGTAGTCGTTGAGTTCGTCCTTGGCGAATTCCGTGCTCACCGTACGGTACATCACGCCGCAGGTATAGGAGATGCCCTTGGCATCGAGCATGTTGGTGAATTCGTCGCTGTGCACGTCGCTTTGCGGGATGAAGTATTTGTCGGTCTTGTGCTTGAGTATGAGCGGCATGAGATCGCCTATTTTGCCGGTTTCACCGAAGAATACCTTGCGTTTGCGATACTGGACGTACTTCTGTATGTAGTGCGAGATGGTTTCCGTGATGCAGAAATATTTGATGTTCTCGGGAATCTCTACACGCATTTCCTGGCAAAGCGAGAAAAAGTTGTCAATAGCATGACGACTGGTGAAAATGATGGCGGTGTGGTCCAGGATGTTGATGCGTTGTGCACGGAATTCACGTGGAGTGAGGCTTTCTACCTTGATGAACGGGCGGAAGACCATCTCTACCTTGTGTTTGCGCATTATATCATAATAAGGAGACTTCTCCGATGAAGGCTTGGGCTGTGAAACCAAAATCTTCTTTATCATAATCGTTCTATGTCAAAATGTTATTGTCAAATAGTCCGTGACACTGTGCAAAGCGACCCACAGAGCCAGAAAGGGCATGATTTCGAGGCCACAAAGGTACGACAATAAATGCAGAAAGCAATAAAATTTGGGTAGAAATATCGCGAAAGCCTTGTATAATAGCAGTATTTTGGCCACTGCCACAACGGCTAATCCGGCCAGTAATGTCGGCTTTGCAGGCATGTCGAAATATATTCCGGCCGCCGCGACAGGCAATAGAACGACCGTTTCGGCTATGAGCAGGAAATTATAATCGAGGTGCCAGAGCCGCCTGGCGCCTTTGTCAAAGAAGATCCAGTTTATGAATGCCGACAACATTCTTTTTGTCAGGAACATCATGGCAAAGCATCCTGCATACACTACCGTCAGGCCATGCAACGGGATGACGCATGTCGACAGGTCGCTGGTGTTTTGGGCGTAGTAGTGCAGTGCAAACAGGCTTCCTGTAATGCAGAGCAGCAGGTATGTCGCAAGAATGGTGCCGGTAGGCGGAATGTCCTTGTCGTTTTGGGAACTCTCGTTGCTGCCTGAGGCTGCATAGAAGAAGTTCTTTGCCCTCATGTACAGAAATCTTCGTGTGGAATTCAGCAGCACCGATGTCATGGCAAGGCACAGGATAAGCGTAGCCAGGATAACGTCATAGTGGATGCGCGGTTGTACCAAAGGTTCCGGAGCGATGCCGTATTGCCGTACGGGCAGTTCCGGATGCAGCAGCCTGTTGCCTTTGAAGAATCCCGGGTCGTATTCCAGTTTCAGTCCTGGCAGGGTGTATGGCAGCCGGCCCTTTAGTCCCGGAATGCACAATGTATCCGCCGCAGCCGCGTGGATGCGCGGTTGCGGCAGAGGGTTTGTCGTATCTTGCGGCATGGTCATCGGCAGGTGCTGTTTGCCCGTGTGTTATGTCAGTTTGGCAAATCGTCTTGCCCCGGCATCCCACATGGGGGTGTTCATGGCCAGCTCCAGGGCTTCCTGTGGAGTGCGGGCTACGACGAATGTGGCCATGTGCTCCTGGCCGAGGAATTTCTCTTTCATTCCCTTTTCAAGGAAGGAAATCAGTCCGTCATAATAGCCGTCGGTGTTCAGCAGGACAATAGGCTTGAGATGGATGCCCAGCTGTTTCCATGTAATCAGTTCGCTCAGTTCGGCCAGCGTGCCCAGTCCGCCCGCCAGCACTATGCCGGCATCGGACAGTTCCGCCATCTTCTGCTGGCGTGTGTGCATGTCCGCGGTCTCTATCAGCCGTGTCATCTTGGTGTAATGCCAGTTTTCCTCTATCATGAAAGATGGTATCACCCCTATGGCCTGTCCGCCGGCCTCCATGCATGCGTCCGCCGTGGCCTTCATCAGCCCCATGTTGCCGGCGCCGTTTATCACCGTCATGCCGCGTTCTCCTATCAGGCGGCCCAATTCCCGGGCTGCGTCAAAGTACTTCCCGGGAATCAGGTCGCTGCTGGCGCAATATATGCAGATGTTCTTCATATATGCAAGTCAAGGATATGTATATATAATAATGTAATAAGGTATAGTGGAAGAACGCGGGCCTACAATCCGAAGGCCTTGCGTATCTCTTCCACGTAGTCCAGCTTCTCCCATGTGAAGAGTTCCACCTCCATGGTCTTCCTGCCGGTGTTGTAGTTGGACTCGAAGGTCTTGGTCACCATGCGAGGCTCCCTGCCCATATGGCCGTATGCCGCCGTTTCCTCGTATATCGGGTTGCGCAGTTTCAGGCGTTGCTCTATGGCATAGGGGCGCAGGTCGAAGATGTCCTTTATCTTGCACGCTATCTCCCCGTCGGTCATGTCCACATGGGCACGGCCGTAGGTGTTGACGCATATGCTCACGGGTTCGGCCACCCCTATGGCGTATGAGATTTGCACCAGCATCTCGTCCGCCACTCCGGCCGCCACCATGTTCTTGGCTATGTGTCTTGCCGCGTAGGCTGCCGAACGGTCCACCTTGGAGGGGTCCTTGCCGCTGAATGCGCCTCCTCCGTGCGCACCCTTGCCGCCGTATGTGTCCACGATGATTTTGCGTCCCGTGAGACCCGTGTCGCCGTGGGGGCCTCCGATGACGAACTTGCCCGTGGGATTCACGTGATAGGTGATGTCGTCGTTGAAGAGGGCCAGGATTCTCGTGTCCGTGATGGTCTCCTTCACCCGGGGTATGAGTATGTTTGTCACGTCGTGGCGTATCTGCTGCTGCATGGCCTCGTCTGTGGCAAACTCGTCGTGCTGCGTGCTCACCACGATGGTGTCTATGCGCACGGGCACGTTCCGGTCGTCGTACTCGATGGTCACCTGGCTCTTGGAGTCGGGGCGCAGGTACGTCATCACCTTGCCCTCGCGGCGTATGTCGGCCAGCACCCTCAGCAACCTGTGGCTCAGGTCGAGGCTCAGTGGCATGTAGTTCCCGGTCTCGTTCGTGGCGTAGCCGAACATCATGCCCTGGTCTCCGGCCCCCTGGTTCTCGCGCTCCTCGCGCTCCACGCCGCGGTTGATGTCTCCGCTCTGTTCGTGTATCGCGCTGAACACTCCGCAGGAGTTGCCGTCGAACATGTACTCGCTCTTGGTGTAGCCTATGCGGTTGATCACCTCGCGTGCTATGCGCTGCAGGTCCACGTAGGCCTTGGTCTTTATTTCTCCGGCCAGCACCACCTGTCCTGTAGTGACCAGTGTCTCGCAAGCCACCTTTGACTCTGGGTCAAAGGCAAGCAGTTTGTCCAACACGGCGTCGCTGATCTGGTCGGCCACTTTGTCGGGATGTCCCTCGGAAACGGATTCGGAAGTGAAAAGGTAACCCATAATGCTTAATAATTAAATGTTTTTAATTAGTAATTGTATGGGGAAAGAAATAGGGCGGAATGCCTCGAAGTCCCCCGCCGGTGCGTCGGCCGGGTCTTCTCTTTTAGCATTTTTTTCTGTGGTTGCAAGCAGCCCAAATCTATCCACATGTATCATATAAATCTCCTGCAAAGGTACGGATAAATACTTTATCGGCCAAATGTATTGCCTGTAAAGTACTGCGCAATCCGCTTTTTGTCTTCTTCTTTTGCCTTCTTCGGCATATGCTGCTTACATCTTTGCTCCGGCCAGCACCGTTGCCCGTGCGATGTGCATGTATTCCTCGAAGCGTACTCCCGTCACAGGCGCGTCCCTCATGTCCCACTTTGTCACCGGCTTCCTGAAACTTTGCACCGCCATGCGTCTCAGCAGTATTGCCGTTGGCAGGAACGGGTGCTCCGGCACGGCATGCTGCACCATTTCCGCGAATATGATGAACATGTCCTGCCCCACCAGTCCGCAGTCCGCCATCGGCCTGTACACGGCATACCAGTGCCTCTTGCACTTCACCATCGGCGCCACCTCCCTTATTATGTCCTTTGCCCTTGCGTCCCTCTGTGCCGGGGTGAATGCCGCCGGCTTCCTGTTGCAGCAGATGCTTCGCATGAGGTCGGCGTGCGATATTCTCGGGGCCTGCCTTATGTGCTCCGCCACTCTTCCCAGGATGCGCACGTTCATGTCTTCCTCCAGCAGTATGGGCACGTACTTGTCGTTTCGCGGCACCAGCCATCTCCTTCCCTCCTCGTCCCTCAGGAATGCCTTCACGGTGCATTCTCCGTCCACGCATGCTATGACTATGTCCCCGTCCTCGGCCGTCTCGCACACCTGCACCCTCAGCCTGTCTCCCGGCATGATGCCCGCGTCGGCCATGGAGTCGCCGTCCACGTCCACGAAGAACATGGGGCAGCGTCCCACCAGTTCCTTGGGCAGCATGATGTATTCGTTGTGCGACGGGTCGCCGGGCATGGAGGGCGTACCGGCCTTCACGCGCTGTTCGGTGAATGGCACGGGCGTGTCGCACAGTCTGGGTGCCATGCCTGCTGCTTGCAGCATGGCGAAGAGTTCGTTGAGGTATTGTTCTGTCATGTGGAAGTATTGTTGTGGAAAGGGGAATGAGTAATTCAAAAGGCATCGCCGTACCCTTGCACGCGGGTGCAGAAAGTACGGCGATGTTGTAGGATACGCGGGTCAAGACATTATGCTGTCTCGTTCGCTTTACGTGTTATTACCAGAGCTGGTCCCACAGGTTGGGGTTGGAGGGCCGGGTGTCACGACCGCCCTGTTCAGTGCCGGTATCTATTTCTGTTCCACTCTGGTCTATTCCCATTGATGCGGCCAAAATGGATGTCGTGTCAATTTTTATTGCCATCACGGTGGGAGCAATATATGCTTTCTTCATAGTCGTTTGATATTTGTTGTTGAGATTATGTATATGATTACTTTATTACCTTCTTTCCGTTGATGATGTAGATGCCCTTTTGTGCCTTCTGCACGCGACGTCCGCTCAGGTCATATATGGCAGCGTTGCCGGCGGTGCCTGCCTCTGTACCATCGATGCTCTCTATGCCGGTCTCTGTGCCGAAGTCAAAGAGGATACGTGCATTTGCTGCTGCGGTAACGGGCAGATAAGCCTTGAAGCCGTTGTTGATGAAAGCTGTATTGTCTAATTGGTTCAGGGCAGCCTTGTAGAAAGCTTCGCCCATGGCTTCTCCGTTGCTCACGGGATTTGCCAGCACATAGCATGATGCACCGTTCTCGGGAGTAACATATTCGTCGGCTATAGAACCTTGCAGAGCCGAGGTTACCTCTGTCACTGTGGTTTCTTGTACGGGCAGGTACACATAGCCATTGTTTGGAGCAGTTTCTGCGCCATCCACGTATTTCAGCAGGACACCTGTATTTGCGGGTATTACGTCCTGCTTGATCAGGCTGACAGAGGTGTTGCCGTTGGTGACTGCCTCGGCGGTGAATACCTCTACGCGGCCTGCCGGATTCAGTTCCACAGGAGAGTATAGAGTGGCATACTGCTTGCCGTCGGCCGGTTTCATTACGGGCAGGTAACTTATAGGCTCCACGGTGAAGCGGTGGTTGACGTTTAATGAAATAGCTGTACCCGTACTTGCATCAGACACCACTTCGGTTTCTTCTCCGGATATGGCTGCACAGTGAAGGAATCTATTTGCATCTCCTGCGGTGTTGGGGAATACTACACAACATTTTCCGTTTATTCTGTAATCACATTCGAATACTGTGCGGAGCCCGTTGCTCACTGTATCTATATAATTCAACTTGTTGCCGGAGTTGCCGAAATACAATCCGTTGTGGTATGATACGAGTTTCTCGCCGTCGTAGTAGAAGACGCTTTCTATGCTGTTCAGGTCAGAGGGGTCGCATGCAGCAAACTTTACATGTCCGCTGGTGCCGGAAACCATGCAGGCGTTGCCATCGTTGTTGATGATGCGGTAGAAACCGGGAACGGGAACAATCTGTTCCAATCCGGATATGGCGGTCTTCAGCGTATTCAAGGCGTTAAGGGATGAGATTACGGTGCTTTTGGGAGTCTGGCTGTTTGTGGCATCCAAAGCAGCGGTGAGGTTGTCGTTTGACTTATAGTATCCGTAAGAAGTTCCGGATACCATGGAATTGGCCTCGGTAACTTTGTCCATGAGTTCGTTGTACATCATCTTTTCATCATAGAAATACAATTGTGTACCAACGTCACCATTAACATTACCGTCATATAATCCCATATCATTGCTGGCACCACCACAGTTGCTTAAATAGTTTGCTGCATTGGAGGTCTGAAGACGGTAATGTGCCGCATGGTCACTTATTTTTAGCATCTTCCATGTGTTTGTCCATCCTTCGGTGTCCAATGCCTGGGCTACGATTTTGCCACCGCCATTGCTTGTGTTCTCATAGCTCATAGCTTTGCCCTCGCCATTTTTCGGGAACAATTGTACGTATACATTGCCATCTGCCAAAGTTCCCTTGAAATACCACTGCTGGGTGTCTGCTCCTGTGTATTGGTTGAGGTGAATCTTATTGTTATCTGTAAGTGTGAACCATAGGTTGTCACCACGACCGCTCTTGATGGCAAAACACTTTGGCTTGCTGTCGTCTGTGGTAACTGGTAACGGTGATGCGTCAAAATATGCTGTCGTGTAGTCGTTCTCGTTTGCTTTTACGAACTTCCATGCAGAGGCCGTGTTTGCTGCGCCTGACCAATTGACTATATTGCCATTTGAACCTGCGCCTGAAGAATGCCCCTCGGCATGTACGGTGACATTGTTCATAATTATATTCACTTGTCCTGTTCCCAAATACTTAATGGTGCCGAACACTTCTGTGCTACTCATCGATGTTCCGTTCAGATACTCTTGGGTGGCAACATTTTTCAATGAGATCTGACCATCATCATTAACGTTTACAGTCCATTTGTCGTTGTCTGTTGAATAGATAATGTTTTTCCATTTTGGTGCTGCGCCAGCCTCGGTGCAGGTCAGTCCTTTCATTTCCAATGTGGCATTTCTGCTCCACTGGCTATTCAGGAACAATGGACATTCGATAACGTATGTTCCGCCGTTCTCAGGCATATAGGTATCTTCGACTTTTTCTGTTACGAATATGGAACCTCCGTCATTCGCATACCAATAAGTGTATCCATCATTTGTGTTTTGCTCATTCAGATAATTCATGTCGCCAGAACCGTATCCGATTGCCAATCCGGCCTTGCTGGCATGAGGTGTGACGCCTATGGTACAATCTGAACCCTCTGCTGTCCATGAGTTGTAATTAGCCAATTTAAGCGTTGTTGCCTTATTGCAGATTTTTACTTTGCCATTACCTGCGTCTGTGAAGTAGAACATGTACTTGTCGGACAATGTACCGGGATTGTTGTCCTTGATGGTCCCAGTCTCGTTGTTGCCATCGAAATAGATTAAACCGCCGGAAGTGGAGCGTGTGTTGTGTATCACATAGTAGACGGGATTCTCTGCAGTGCTCAGTTCCGGTAAATCCGTCACGTCTGCCCAGACTCCCATTCCGAACAGGAATGTGGCCAGTGAAAGTAAAGTTTTTTCATAAAATGTAGTTTGTTTAGGTTATATGGGTTAAGTAAGTTGTATGAAAATGCTCATGTGGAAGAATGCCCTACGTGACGTGCACGCCGGTCCATGATGCCGATGGCATAGGCACATGCAGCACAGGCACAACGGAATTGGTCCGCTGTGCCTGTGTAAGGGGGAATAAAGTGCCTTGCTCAAGGCTTTTGCCTATGAGCGCGAGTTTAGTCGATGGGGGGGGGTAAGTGCCTCTGTGTCAGCGCAAAGCCTGTTGCAGTGCGGGTGCTGGTCTCGTACTGCCTCTATAATATATATATAATGTGTAGGCCGGAGCATGACAATAAGGTATGTTGTGGTGATGTGCTGCGTGACGGCTCAATGGCCGTGCCACGTGTGTATTTTAAGTATTATTAGGTATAACCGGTCGCAAAGATAACGTATTTTTTATTATTCGACAAGAGGTAATGGTATTTTTTATGAATAAAGTACTGGATTGCCATACAAGAAGGGTGTACTGTGCTATTTCAGCTGTCTGCCGACGAGGCATAAAATCGTTGCTTACGCAAGCGAAGTGTTTGCTTCGTGAAGCCCATCTCTTCGCCGTCTTGCTTCCAGTTTGGTCTCACCATGGCTCGCTATGCCTTTGACAATCATTCAGCTCACAAATCAATTCATAAATAGCTTCGTCTTAACTGCACATTAATTTTCAATATATACTTAGTATTAAAGAGTGTACTATTGTGTACATCATTAACAGTATTGTGCACAAACTCCAGATTGGAACGTGGAATCAGATGAGCATCTATGATGACCATATCCATGTGTGGAATTAAGGTGTGCTGCCGGAAGACTATACAGTTGAAACTTTGATGAGTAAGCATATCTCCAAGCCTCGCAATCCCAAAATGGCACGAGCCTTCTACCTTGCAGGATTTATTGAGGCATGGGGTCGAGGCTATGAGAAGATAATTGCCGAGTTTGACAAGGCAAACCTTACCCGTCCTACATTCAGAGTAGAACAAGGAGGTATCACCGCTGATATTCCACGTGAGATATTCATGTCTATACTAGGCGACCAGAAACCGACCAGAAACCGACCGGAAACCCGACCAGAAGAATCAAATTATCGAAATCCTCAGGCAGAGGCCTGAAATTTCCAGAGCAGAGTTGTCTGTCGAACTCCATCTACATGAAAGTAGTGCCAAACGCCGCCTTGAGGCATTGATGAAAGAAAAACGCATCAAGCGTGTCGGCCCAGACAATGGCGGCTTATGGGTGGTGATTGAATAAATTCCGCAGCATTAATTTTTATAATGCTGACAGTGTAAAAAAACAATAGTCAATGAGACAAGCCCGTATATTTTATAAGACCCAATTGGCCGGGATTCTGACAGAGACCGATGCAGGATGTGAGTTCCGTTATTTGCATGGTTATTTCTCAGCGAGAGCGAGCGTGTTTTGTCTTGCAGCCGTTCCTAAAGGCAAGACGGATTGTCCGTTTTATGTACGATTTGGCTTCATGGCGAATGGAAAGCAAGCCGATGCGTCGATATGTCAGTTTTTTGACGTATCTTCGCACTTGAAACCAAAGGTTTGCCCCCAAATGGCAAATATGACGGTAAGTAAACAGAATGTTTATGTCGGAAGATCAGATGAACAGTTATCGACTTGTGTCGATGGAGGAGCCGGGCGATGAGCGTCTGGCCCAGATTATGCGAGAGGTTGCCGAGGATGCCAGAGAAAGTTCCCGTAGAGTGGCCAAACGCGTTTCTGATGGTATTGAAGCAGCGTCTAAAGCTGCGCGGGTAAAAGTGGAAGAGACTCTAAACAATCTCGCCAATGGTAGCAAGTGAGCATCGACCGGTGCTGATAGTTATTGCCGGCCCTAATGGTTCAGGCAAAACATCAGTCACGTCTAAAATTCTTCATCATGAATGGTTGGAGGATTCGGAATACATCAACCCCGACAACATAGCTCGTGACTTATTTGGCAATTGGAATGACCGCAATGCCGTTGTCAAGGCTGCCAATTATTGCCATGAATGGCGTGAACGATGTCTGTTGGAAAAGAAAAGCCATATCTTTGAAACAGTGATGTCGGCCACGGACAAGGTTGACTACATACTTCGAGCCAAAGTCGCGGGGTTCTTCGTGCGTCTCTTTTTCGTGTCAACCGAGTCGCCCACCATCAATGCCAAACGTGTTGCCAAGAGAGTTATTGACGGAGGCCACGATGTACCTATTCCTAAAATAATATCACGCTACGATAAGTCTATTGGCAACTGCGTCGCTTTGGCTCCATATGTTGATAGGCTTTATGTTTATGACAACTCTATTGAAGATGCCGAAGCACAGCTTCTTTTTCGGCTCTCCAATGGTAATTTGGTTAAACGCTATGTCCACGACATGCCTGCATGGGCAAGTCCAATTCTGCCATAACATAACAACTTAATAGTTTCCCGTATAACCCCAAATCGGTCATTAGAACGTCACTTTGTATAAATCATCTGATTTATATTGCTATTTCCTCCATTTTGCCCTTCTCTTCGCCGTCTTGCTTCCCGTTTGGTCTTGCCATAGCTCGCTATGCCTTCGACAAAACGGTTGCAATACGAACGAATATAAAGGCAAAACGGATTGGAATTCTAATGACCGATTCGGGATAAATGTCAAATCGGTCAGGAATCCGAATCGGGTTTTGTGTGGCAGGAGTACTCGTCCGTACTCAGCCTTGAAACGGGCTGAGTTGCTTGCGCACCATCGTGCGGAGGGAAACAATCACCTTTGTCTGCGACACTCCCAACGGACGAAGCCGGGTGTGGATGAGTTCGAGCAGGTGACTGTTGTTGCGGGCATACAGTTTCACCAGCAGGTCGTATTCCTCGCCGGTGCAATGCACCTCGACCACCTCGGGGAGGAGGCCAAGGGCCTTCACGGTCTTGTCGAGGTCTGTGCCCTCGTTCAGCTTCAGTCCCACAAAGGCACATGTCTCGTATCCTATCCTGGCAGGGTCTATCGTGTATTCCGTCCCCTGTATGATGCCCAGGGATGTGAGTCGCTGCACGCGTTGGTGTATGGTGGTGCCGGACACGCCGCAAGCCCTGGCTATCTCCAGGAAAGGTGTCCTGGCATTCCTTACCAGCATGCCGAGGATGCGTTCGTCCATGCTGTCAAGCAGATGGTTTTCCATACCTTGCTATGTTTGTTCGCTGCAAAGGTAGTGAAAAATATCGCAAATCCTATGTTTCTCCACACTCCGTTCATGCTATTGCCGCGACCTCGTTCATAATATGGTCACACCCCCGATCATACTATGGCCGGGATACGTTATCCCATGCCGTCTTTACGGCCGATATATCGCAAGAGGTGCTGCCTGTCTATCTGACGAACAGCAGTTCGCGATATTTGGGAAGAGGCCACATGCGGTTGTCCACAATCAGTTCCAGCTTGTCGATGTGGTATCTGATTTGTTCCAGCATCGGGGCTATGGTGTCGTGATAGGCCACGGCCTTTTCGCGTTCGTCTGTGATGCGGTTGGCCGTCTTGCGTGCCTCCACCATTGCCTCGACATGTTCCGTTATGTAGAGCGTATGTCCGGCAATCTCTTCTATGAGCCTCTTGTTCTCGGCAGAAAGCCTGTCGGCAATCTCCAGTGTATAGATGTCCATCATCTTGTGTACGTTGTCGATGAGCTTGCTCTGGTACTCCGTGGCCACGGGAATGATATGGTTCATGGCAAGGTCGCCAAGGACGCGCGCCTCTATCTGTATCTTCTTGGTGTACATCTCCCACTTCACTTCGTTGCGCGCCTTCAGTTCCTTTTCCGTCATCACTCCCGTGGCCTCGAACATGGCCACGCTCTCGGGCCTGAGATAGTTGTCGAAGATGACGGGGCAGCTTGTCTCGCAGTCCAGTCCACGGAGGGCTGCCTCCTGTTTCCATTCTTCGGAATAGCCGTTGCCGTCGAAGCATACGGGCGCGCATTCCTTGATGTATCGGCGGATAACCCTCAATATGGCCTGCATCCCGGGTTCGCCTGCGGCAATGAGGGCGTCCACCTCGGACTTGAACTTGTTCAACTGGTCTGCCACTGCTGTGTTCAGGGCAATCATGGCGCAGGCGCAGTTGGCGGCGGAACCCACGGCGCGGAACTCGAAACGGTTTCCTGTGAAGGCGAATGGAGAGGTGCGGTTGCGGTCGGTATTGTCTATCATCAGTTCGGGAATCTGAGGGATGTCCAACTTCATTCCCTGCTTGCCCGAGAGGGAGATGTCTTCCGTGGATCCGCATTTTGCTATCTGCTCCAATACCTCCGACAGCTGGGAACCCAGGAAAGAGGAGATGATGGCTGGTGGAGCCTCGTTCGCTCCCAGGCGGTGGGCATTGTCGGCACTCATGATTGAGGCCTTGATGAGGCCGTTGTGGTGGTAGACGGCCATGAGAGTATTCAGCACGAATGTGACGAAGCGGAGATTTTCCGTGGTGGTCTTGCCCGGTGACATCAGCATGACTCCGGTGTCGGTTCCGAGAGACCAGTTATTGTGCTTGCCGGAACCGTTGACACCCTTGAATGGCTTTTCGTGGAGCAGTACTCTGAAACCATGGTTGCGTGCCACGTTTCTCATGAGAGACATTATCAGCATGTTGTGGTCCACGGCCAGGTTGCATTCCTCGAAGACGGGAGCCACCTCGAACTGGTTGGGAGCCACCTCGTTGTGGCGTGTCTTTACCGGAATGCCGAGTTGCAGGGCCTGGACTTCCAGATCCTTCATGAATGCAACCACACGCTGGGGAATGGCACCGAAATAGTGGTCTTCGAGTTGCTGGTTCTTGGAAGCCTCGTGCCCCATGAGCGTGCGTCCTGTCATCAGCAGGTCGGGACGTGCCCCGTAGAGGCCTTCGTCCACCAGGAAATACTCTTGTTCCCATCCGAGATATGCCACCACCTTCTTCACCTCGGGGTCGAAATAGTGGCAGACCTCTGTCGCAGCCTTGTTTACTGCGCTCAGGGCGCGCAAGAGCGGAGCCTTGTAGTCAAGGGCCTCGCCGGTGTAAGCTATGAAGATTGTGGGAATACAAAGGGTGTCGTCCACGATGAAGACCGGAGAGGATGGGTCCCATGCGGAATAGCCCCGTGCCTCGAAGGTGTTGCGTATGCCGCCGTTGGGGAAGGATGAGGCATCGGGTTCCTGCTGCACAAGCAACTTGCCCGAAAATTCCTCTATCATGCCGCCCTTGCCGTCAGGCTCCATGAAGGAGTCGTGTTTTTCGGCCGTGCCTTCCGTGAGGGGCTGGAACCAATGTGTGTAGTGCGTCACACCCAGTTGCGTAGCCCACAGGCGCATGCCTTCGGCAACCTTGTCCGCCACTTTGCGATCGAGCGGAGCACCATTGTCTATGGCATTGACGAGTGCATCGTAGGTCTGTGCATCAAGGTAATGAAACATCTTCTCGCGTCCGAATACATACTTGCCGAAGTAATCGCCCGGACGACCTTGAGGAATCTCCACAGTGGCGGCCTTCTTGCGAAAGGCATGTTCTACCACGTTAAATCGCAGTTCTGACATACTTTTATTGTGTTTTGGATATAAATGTCTGATTGTGCCGGTGGGCTTTGTCGCTTTTTTGGGGGGATAAATAGGACATCCTTTGCGGCTTCATGGTCCGGGTGCGGGATTTCTTGCGTCAAGGCCATTGCTAAAAGGAGGCTCCGTCTTACTGTCGTCGTCCTATTTCATGCATTCGTTTATGCGTTTTACGGCATTCTCGCAATCCCCGCGTTTGGCAAAGGCGCTGAGCCTAACGTATCCCTCGCCTCCGGGACCGAATACAGCCCCCGGTGTGCAGATGACATTGGCACAGTAAAGCAGAGTCTCGAAGAAATCCCATGAGGATGTATTGTGCGGTATCCTTATCCAAAGGTACGGGATATGTTCTCCGCCATATATCTTCAGATCCAACTGCGACAGCACGCGCCGCATCAATCTTGCATTCTCCATGTAGTATTCGCGCGTTTGCCTGAGTTGTTCCTTTCCTGCTTCCGAGTAAGTGGCCGCCGCAGCGCATTGTGTGACGTAGGAAACACCTCCGAACCTGATGCTTTGTCTGCGGCTCCAGAGGGCGTTCATATGTACCTTTCTGCCATCGAGGGTCTGTATGGCAAGCTCTTTCGGTATAACGGTATATCCGCATCTCAGATCGGTGAAACCGGCCGTACGTGAGAAGCACCTCAGCTCTATTGCCACCTTCTTGGCTCCTCTTATCTCGTAGATGGAATGCGGTATGTTGGGTGACTGTATGTATGCCTCGTAGGAAGCGTCAAAGAGGATAAGCGTGTTGTTCTTCAGGGCATAGTCCACCCACTTTTTCAGTTGTCCCTTGCTGTACACGGCACCGCTTGGGTTGTCGGGAGAACACAGGTACACTATGTCTATCGGATATTCCGGCGGCATGGGCGTGAAGCCGTTAGCCTCGTTGCATGTCATGTAACTGACGTTGCTCCATCTTCCCCCGTTGAAGATGCCGGCTCTGCCCGAAATGACGTTGCTCTCTATATAGACAGGATATATAGGGTCTATGACCCCTATGGTGTTGTCTCCCCTGAGCACATCGCCAATGTTTCCTATTTCGCTTTTTACGCCGTCGCTTATGAAGATTTCGTTTGGCATGAGGTGGATTCCGCGAGTATTGAAGTCGTTCTTTATGATGGCTTCCCTCAGGAATTCGTATCCTTGTTCCGGACCATGGCCTCCGAATGCAGACGAGTCCGCCATGTCGTCCACGGCCTTGTGCATGGCCTCCACCACGGCAGGCGGCAGCGGGCTGTTTACGTCGTTTATGCCCATGTCCAGGAGCCTGACGTTGGGGCGTATTATCTTGAATGCGTTGATTTTCTTTGCCACGTCGGAGAAAAGGTTCTCCGATGGCAGTTCCAGAAAATACTCATTCAATAGTGCCATATAGAGGTGTCGTTTTTGCTATTTCACGCTGCAAAGGTAGATATAATGGCTTGAACTTGTGAAAGGTGAATGCCGGAAAATGAAGAAAAAAGCAAGCAAAAGTGCAAATAAGCTACCAAAAGTAAGGTAAAGATGCAATTTGCAAGCATATTGTATTGTTTCGATTGCGGATTGAAAGTGTCGTGTCCGTGCTTCGTGGAAATGTGTTTGCATGCAGGCCATGAACAGCAGGAAAGGCGTACCTTTGCCACGTATTTGCCGAGGGGCATAGTGCTTGCCGGCAAGCACAAAGGACATCAAATATATAATATAAGGTATATATACAGTGTTTTTACGCACGGAAAGCTATGGAGCAGTTAAAGCATGAATGTGGAGTGGCGATAGTCAGGCTGTTGAAACCGTTGGAGCATTACAGCCGTAAGTATGGGACATGGACGTGGGGCCTCGACAAACTGTATCTTCTCATGGAAAAGCAACACAACCGGGGGCAGGAGGGAGCCGGGCTGGCTTGTGTGAAGATGAATGCCATGGCAGGCGAGGAATACATGTTTCGTGAAAGGGCGGTGGGCACAGGGGCCATCTCCGAGATTTTCGAGTCCGTGCACAGGCATTATGCCGGCCTCGGCCGGGAACAACTTCGTGATGCGAAGTTTGCCGAGGAGACGCTTCCGTTTGCAGGAGAACTCTATATGGGGCACCTGCGCTATTCCACAACGGGACGCAACGGCCTGGACTACGTGCATCCGTTTCTTCGCCGTAGCAACTACAGGGCCAAGAACCTGGCTCTGTGCGGCAACTTCAACCTTACCAATGTGGATGAGGTCTTCTCCAGGATAACGGAGGCAGGGCAGCATCCCCGCAAGTATGCCGACACCTACATCATGCTGGAACAGGTGGGGCACAGGCTGGACCGCGAGGTGGAACGCCTGTATGAAATCTGCAAGGGAGAAGGCCTGCGTGGAGTGGACCTGACCCATGCCATAGAGCAACGCGTGGACTTGGAGAATGTACTGAAAACCTCCTCTCCGGACTGGGAAGGAGGCTATGTCATCTGCGGAATCACCGGAAGCGGAGACTCCTTTGCCGTGCGTGACCCATGGGGCATCCGCACGGCGTTCTGGTACATGGACGACGAGGTGATGGTACTTGCCTCGGAGCGTCCTGTGATACAGACGGTCATGAATGTCCCAGCCGGTGAAATCCGCGAACTGCAACCCGGACAGGCCATCATACAGAACAAGGCCGGAGGGATGCGCCTCGTGCAAATCAATGCCCCCCGGGAGGTGCGGCCGTGTTCCTTCGAGCGGATATATTTCTCGCGCGGAAGCGACATGGACATATATCGCGAGCGCAAGGCCCTGGGCCGGAATCTCATACCGGCCATACTCAATGCTGTGGGCCATGACATAGAGCACACCGTATTCTCGTTCATACCCAATACGGCCGAAGTGGCCTTCTATGGCATGCTGGAGGGACTGGACAACTATCTCAACAGGCTCAAGGTACGGGAAATCGAAGCTCTCGGGCATACCCCCGACAGGGATGAGCTTGAACGCATCCTGTCCATGCGCATCCGCAGCGAGAAGGTTGCCATCAAGGACATAAAGTTGCGCACCTTCATAGCCGAGGGCAACAGTCGCAACGACCTCGCCGCCCACGTCTACGACATAACCTATGGCAGCCTGCGTCCTTACGAGGACAATCTGGTCGTCATAGACGACAGCATAGTCCGCGGCACCACACTCCACCAAAGCATCATAGGCATACTGGACCGCCTGCATCCCAGAAAGATAGTCATCGTGTCCTCGTCTCCGCAGGTGCGTTATCCCGACTATTATGGCATAGACATGGCCAGCATGCAGCAGTTCATCGCCTTCCGTGCGGCCATGGCCTTGCTGAAGGAACGCGGAATGGAGAGCGTTGTCAGGGACACATATGACAGATGCAAGGCGCAGGAGCATCTGCCCAAGGAACGGATGCGCAATCATGTCAAGGACATCTACAGCTGTTTCTCCGACGAGGAGATTTCCGCCAAGATGGCGGAACTGCTCACACCTGCCGGTATCCGGGCCAAGGTGGAACTCGTATATCAGACCATTGACGGACTGCATCAGGCATGTCCCGGACATACGGGAGACTGGTACTTCAGCGGCGACTATCCCAATGCCGGAGGTCTGAAGCTGCTGAACAGGGCTTTCATGGACTATGTCGAGAGCAACGCATGGGCCGCAGGCGAAGGGGCGGTGTGACGGCAGTTACGTTCCCTGCGGAGGGGGCGGTAGGGAATTCGTGAATATAAAGGCGAGTATTCGCGAATATGAGGGTGAACATTCGTGAATTCACGGATGCATATTCGCGAATTCTCATGCTGGGTCATGGCGTGTACGCGCATACCTAAGCGGAATGGCACAAAAGAGCTTCGTCCTAACTGCACAGTAATTTTTAATACCTACTTAGATGGAAAAAATGAATAAGGCAACATTGATTCTTGATGATGGAACACGTTTCCAGGGCTATTCCTTCGGAGCACCGAGGGGAACTGCCGGCGAGGTGGTCTTCAATACGGCCATGACCGGTTATCCGGAGAGTCTCACCGACCCCTCGTATGCAGGTCAGCTCATGGTGCTCGCGTATCCGCTTGTGGGCAACTATGGGGTTCCCTCCTCAGAGTTCTGGGAAAGCGAACGAATACATGCCGAAGCCCTGATAGTGAGCGACTACAGTATGGAATATAGTCACTGGAACGCCAGGGAAAGCCTGGGCCGGTGGCTCCGGCGCGAGCAGATACCCGCCATCACGGGCATAGACACGCGGGCCCTCACCCGGCTGCTTCGTGAGCATGGAGTGATGATGGGGCGTATAGAAATAGAAGGTGCCCCGGCCTTGCCGGCATCCTTTCCCGACTACGGCAGTGAAAACTATGTGGCAAAGGTGAGTTGCCGCGAGGTGATCCGCTACAATGAAGGGGCCGCAAAGAGGGTGGTCCTGGTGGATTGCGGAGTGAAGTCGAACATTATCCGGTGTCTGCAAGGAAGAGGCGTGGAGATAGTGCGGGTGCCATGGGACTACGACTTCACCACATTGTCCTACGACGGCCTCTTCCTGTCCAACGGTCCCGGCAATCCCGACAATTGTCCGATGACCGTGACAAACATACGCAAGGCCATGCAGGCGGACAAGCCCATCTTCGGCATCTGCATGGGCAACCAGCTACTGGCCAAGGCGGGAGGCGCCAGGGTCTACAAGCTCAAGTACGGTCATCGCAGCCATAACCAGCCGGTGAGGCAGGTAGGCACCAACCGCTGTTTCATCACCAGCCAGAACCACGGTTATGCCGTGGACAGCGCAACCTTGTCCGGCGACTGGTCTCCGCTGTTCGAGAACATGAACGACGGTTCCAATGAGGGTATCCGCCACAACGGCAAGCCATGGTTTTCCGTCCAGTTCCATCCCGAAGCGGCGGCAGGTCCGACCGATACGCAGTTTCTCTTTGATGACTTCGTAGGCATGTTGTGATACTTAGATATATTGATACTCAGCCCGATAACCTCAAATAACAATATAAACTAATTTCCGCTACTTACTTATAACATAAAGACAAAGCCGTCATGTTTCCACATACCATACAGAAAGTCCTGCTCTTGGGTTCCGGAGCCCTAAAGATAGGCGAGGCAGGAGAATTCGACTATTCCGGCAGCCAGGCCTTGAAGGCTCTCAAGGAAGAGGGCATAGAGACCGTGCTCATCAATCCCAACATAGCCACCGTGCAGACTTCCGAGGACGTTGCCGACAAGATATATTTCCTGCCTGTGACTCCTTATTTCGTCGAACGCGTCATTGCCAGGGAACGTCCCGACGGGATACTTCTCTCATTCGGCGGGCAGACCGCCCTCAATTGTGGCGTTGAGCTGTACAAGAGCGGAGTACTTGACTGTCATGGGGTGAAAGTCCTGGGTACCCCCGTGCAGGCCGTCATGGATACCGAGGACCGCGAACTCTTTGTGCGTCGTCTGGACGAGATAGGAGTGAAGACCATCCGCAGCGAGGCCGTGGATACGGTGGAGCAGGCCCTGCTTGCCGCAGACCGCTTGGGATATCCCGTCATTGTGCGTGCCGCCTATGCCCTTGGCGGCCTGGGTTCGGGCTTTTGCGACAACGAGAGCGAACTGCGCCTCCTGTGCGAAAAGGCCTTTTCGTTCTCTCCGCAGGTGCTCATAGAGAAGAGCCTGAAGGGATGGAAGGAGATAGAGTACGAGGTGGTGCGCGACCGCTTCGACAACTGTATCACCGTCTGCAACATGGAGAATTTCGATCCTCTTGGCATCCACACCGGCGAGTCCATTGTCATAGCGCCGTCGCAGACGTTGAGCAACAGCGAGTATCACAAGTTACGCGAGCTGGCAATCCGCATCATCCGCCACATAGGCATAGTGGGCGAATGCAACGTGCAGTATGCCCTCGATCCCGAGTCCGAGGACTATCGCGTCATAGAGGTCAATGCGCGCCTGAGCCGTTCCTCTGCCCTCGCGTCCAAGGCCACGGGCTATCCCTTGGCCTTCGTGGCGGCCAAGCTGGGTTTGGGCTATGGACTGTTCGACCTGAAGAATGCGGTGACCAAGTCCACGTCGGCATTCTTCGAGCCGGCCCTGGACTATGTCGTGTGCAAGATACCCCGTTGGGACCTGGGCAAGTTCCATGGCGTGGACAGGGCCCTCGGCTCCTCCATGAAGTCGGTCGGGGAGGTTATGGCCATCGGCCGCACTTTCGAGGAGGCCATCCAGAAGGGCTTGCGCATGATAGGGCAGGGAATGCACGGATTTGTGGAGAACAAGGAACTTGTCATAGGGGATGTGGACGAGGCCTTGCGCGAACCTACCGACAAGCGCATCTTCGTCATCAGCAAGGCCATCAGTGCAGGTTATACGACGGACCGGATTCACGCCCTCACCAAGATAGACAGATGGTTCCTGTGCAAGTTGAAACAAATCGTGGATACCGACGCGCGTCTGCATGCCTGTAGCGGTCTGACGGATGTGCCTGACGACCTTCTCCGTCTGGCCAAGCGGCAAGGCTTTTCCGACTTCCAGATAGCCCATGCCCTTGGGATGGGGGATGATGACATGGAACAGGCATCCCTCCTGGTGCGCGCCCGTCGCAAGAGCCTTGGCATAGTGCCGGTGGTGAAGCAGATAGACACCCTCGGCGGAGAGTTCCCGGCACAGACAAATTACCTGTACCTCACGTATGGCGGAGTGGAGAACGACGTGCAAGGCCTCGGTGGCCGCTCTTCCATAGTGGTACTGGGGTCGGGTGCCTATCGCATAGGCTCGTCAGTGGAGTTCGACTGGTGCGGAGTGCAGGCTCTCAACACCATCCGCAGTGCAGGCTACAAGGCGGTCATGATAAACTACAACCCGGAAACGGTGTCCACCGACTATGACATCTGCGACCGCCTCTATTTTGACGAACTGACATTTGAGCGCATTATGGACATCCTGGAGATAGAGTCGCCGCACGGGGTGATAGTCTCCACAGGCGGCCAGATTCCAAACAACCATGCCCTCCGCCTGTCGCAACAAGGAGTGCGCATCCTGGGCACAAGCGCCGCTTCCATAGACAATGCGGAGGACAGGGACAAGTTCTCGGCCATGCTTGACCGTATCGGGGTGGACCAGCCGGAGTGGAGCGCGCTCACCACCATGGAAGACATCCATGCCTTTATAGGGCGTGTAGGTTTCCCCGTGCTTGTGCGTCCTTCGTACGTACTGTCCGGGGCCGCCATGAATGTGTGCAGCAATTATGACGAGCTGAACCGTTTCCTTGCCCTTGCCGCCAATGTCTCCAGGAAACATCCGGTGGTGGTAAGCCGTTTCGTGGAGCATGCCAAGGAGGTGGAAATGGATGCCGTGGCACAGGACGGAGAGATCATAGCCTATGCCATAAGTGAACACATAGAATACGCCGGCGTGCACTCGGGCGATGCCACCATACAGTTCCCTCCCCAGAAGCTGTATGTGGAGACCGTGCGCCGCATCAAGCGCATCTCCCGTGAGATAGCGCGCGAGCTTCGCATCTCGGGGCCGTTCAACATACAGTATCTGGCACGTGAGAACGACATCAAGGTGATAGAGTGCAACCTGAGGGCCTCGCGGTCGTTCCCCTTCGTGAGCAAGGTTCTCAAACTCAATTTCATAGAACTTGCCACACGTGTCATGCTCGGACAAAAGGTGGAGAAACCGGCCAAGAGCCTGTTTGACCTGGACTATGTGGGCATCAAGGCGAGCCAGTTCTCCTTCAACAGGTTGCAGAACGCCGACCCTGTCCTCGGCGTGGACATGGCTTCCACAGGCGAGGTCGGCTGCATAGGGGAGGATACCCGGTGTGCCATTCTAAAGGCCATGTTGTCCGTGGGCTATCGCATTCCTCAAAAGGGAATACTGCTTTCCACCGGTGATGCCTGTCAGAAGGCTGAGATGCTTTCTGCGGTCCGTATGCTTGCAGCACAGGGATACAGGCTCTATGCCACCGCGGGCACTTCGGCCTTCCTGTCCCGGAACGGCATAGAGAACACCATGGTGTACTGGCCCAGCGATTCTCGCAAGCCGCAGGCTCTCGACCTGCTTCACGGCAAGGAAATAGACATGGTGGTGAACATTCCCAAGGACCTAACCGTGGGAGAACTGGACAACGGCTATCGCATACGTCGGGCCGCCATAGACCTGAACATTCCCCTGCTCACCAACGCCCGTCTGGCCGGAGCCTTCATCTCGGCCTTCTGTACTATCTCGGCAGACGACCTTGCCATCAAGAGCTGGGCTGAATACGGAAACTAATCATCTGATCATTCATATATACCGATAAAATGTCTCAAACCAAATACATCTTCGTCACCGGCGGAGTGGCAAGCTCGCTGGGAAAGGGTATCATTGCCGCATCCTTGGGAACTTTGCTCCAATCCCGTGGCTACAGGATAACCATACAGAAGTTCGACCCGTATATCAATGTCGACCCGGGTACGCTCAACCCCTATGAACATGGTGAATGTTATGTTACTGCCGACGGGCAGGAAACCGATCTCGACCTTGGACACTACGAACGTTTTACCGACATTCGCACCACCAGTGCCAATAACGTTACTACGGGCAAGGTATACCGGACTGTTATCGACAGGGAACGGAGAGGCGACTACCTTGGGCATACTGTCCAGGTGGTTCCTCATGTTACAGATGAGATAAAGCGTCGTATGTTGCAATTGGGCGGCACCGCCGATTACGACTTCGTGATAACGGAAATAGGCGGCACCGTGGGCGACATAGAAGGCTTGCCATTCTTGGAGGCCATGCGCCAGTTAAAATGGGAACTGAAGCAGGATGCCCTTCTCATACATCTTGCCTATGTGCCATACATAGCAGCGGCCGGCGAACTGAAGACCAAACCCACGCAGCATTCCGTGAAGGAGATGCAGGGCCTGGGCCTGCAACCCGACGTGCTTGTCCTGCGTGCCGACCGTCACTTGGGACGCGGGCTCATGGACAAGGTGGCAAGTTTCTGCAACGTGGAGAAGGAATGTGTGGTGCAGAGCATAGACCTCCCAACCATATACGAGGTTCCGGTGAAGATGGCGGAGCAGAACCTCGACACCGTGATATTGCGCAAGTTCGGCCTGGACACGTCCGGCAGTGCCGGTCTCGGAGCATGGCAGGCCTTCCTTGACCGTCGCAGCAGGGCCACCGGGGAGTTGCACATAGCCCTGGTGGGGAAGTATGATCTCCAGGATGCATACAAGTCCATAAGGGAATGCCTTTCCCAGGCCGCGACATACAATGACCGGAAGCTGTGCATACATTTCGTACAGAGCGAGAACATAACTCCCGAGAATGTCCAAAGGCTCTTGTCTCCGATGGACGGGGTGGTTATCTGTCCCGGTTTCGGCGACCGTGGCATAGAGGGCAAGATAACGGCAGCCTGCTATTGCCGCACGCATGACGTTCCCACGCTTGGCATCTGCCTCGGCATGCAGATGATGGTGGTGGAGTTTGCCCGTGACGTCCTGGGCTGGACGGATGCCCACTCTCGCGAGATGGCACCGGACACCACGCATCCTGTCATAGACCTGATGGAAGACCAGATAGGTATCACACGTTTGGGAGGAACAATGCGTCTTGGGGCATATGCCTGCGAACTGGCCGGAGGGTCGCTGGCCGAGGCGGCCTATGGCAGGCACATGGTGGAGGAACGCCATAGGCACAGGTATGAGTTTGCCGAGGCATATCGCAGGCAATTCGAGCAGGCAGGCATGTCCTGTACGGGCATAAATCCCGACAGCGGCTTGGTGGAGATTGTGGAGGTGCCGGCCTGCCGGTGGTATGTGGGCACGCAGTTCCACCCCGAATATACGGGTACCGTGCTTCATCCCAGCCCGCTCTTCATGGCGTTTATCCGCAGCATGCTATAGTCCGTGCCGGTGGTGCATCGTGCCATGCCGGCATGAACCCAAATCGGTCATTAGAGCGTCAATTTGTATAAATCATCTGATTTATATTGC
>JAMPDJ010000012.1 GCA_023665805.1 Bacteroides sp.
CCCCTTTTTTCGTGCCTCGCCTCACTTCACTTCACTTCGCCTCGGCGCGGACGGGACGGGCGGGGGAGAATCAGATGACTTGTATTGTCTTTTCCTCAGTTTTGCCATTCCTCTTCGCTGTCTTGCATCCCGTTCCGTCTCGCCATGACTTCGACAAAACGGTTGCAAGATAACGAATATAAAGGCAAAACGATTTGGAAATCCAATGACTGATTCGGGTTTGTAGGTATCCGATAAAACCTAAAGTCTCAACATGGGTATTCTTTTTCTCCTGACAGTCGATATGGCAAACGCAAAAGACACTATTAGGAGGTAAAAATGCGTAGAAAGAGTTATGCATAAGCAAATATGGCATTGTTGGATGACAAATGCATCAAGAAAGGAGCATACTTTTATCGGACAGCCGTTTTATTGGACAGCCGGCATGTTCCCCGGAATAGGGTGCTTGCCAGAGCGGTAGGCCTGTCGCAATGAGAGTCAAGACATGTCTGGCGGACACCGATATCGAAGAATCTATACTCGTTAGACACGCGCATTCCCGGTGACAAACCTTGCACCTGTGCCGTTAGGGGAGACCGCTGGCCGGGAGAGGGATACATAAGTAAGGCGTTGTTGACGCCTGGTTTCTGGCATTGTGAAACCTCGAACACTTCATGGTCGGTTCTGAAACCACGCAACGATGATGCCACGGGTATGTCATTGGCATTCCCCGTCAAGTTTGCCCGTACGGGCGGTCTTGGCGGTGGTGTATTACATGCATCCAGCGTGAGGTCCTGTTGCCCGTTTCGGCGGACGGTCAAGTGCGTAAGCCCCCACGATGTGAAGCCGGCGGCAAGGAGGCTCCACGCTTTTTTATGTAGATGCGTGCGCGCATGCATTCATGAGTCATGAACCGTCCGAACGGGAGCCATAGGACATGAAAAATACTACTTATGGAAAACGGCGGCATGACGGTCTTATGGATATCCGACGCACTCACGGCAGGCAAGGTATCGCGGGTGCGCTTGCCTTTCACGCGTCTTGACGACATCCATCCGATAGCCGATGTGAACCGCGTGCGGTCGGCCTACATGAAGTTTTCCGTCTTCGTCATGAGCCTTTCCGACGCGGGGAACAAGCATCACTTTCTCTTTGGACGACGCCCCCAAGGCCGACACGGCCATGAAAAGAGCCGTTTTTGCAACATTGTGCTGCACGTCGTACATATGGATATTCCGATGTTACGAGGCGTGCCATATATGGGGTGATGCCTATAACCGCCGCCATTACGCCTCCATCGTGAATCTTGCGCCGATGCCCCGTTCGCCAGCACCTACGATTATGTCAAGAAGGTGCTGGCATGACGTAGCCTGCGAATTGTACGGCTCGCTTCCGCCTCCTGACGGCACTGCCTGACCTCAAAAGCCGGAAGTCCATGACGAGCTTCATTGGCGTGCAGTTTATTATTAATAATAGAGTAATCAATACTTATATAAGACGAATCATTATGGAACAGAAAATCATAACCAGGAAACTGGCTCGTGTTACTACCTCATGGAATCCCACGGACATGCCGGAGGGGTGGACTGTGAAGCAGATATCCACGACCTCTATCGTAAAAAGCAGCACAGACAGTTCAGAAGCTGTCGTCGTTACGGCTCTGATAGAGAAGAACTAAGCAAGAACATACTTATGACAAAAGACATACGACTATGAGACAATTGTTTTCAATCATCCTCATCCTTGCCGTCCTCCCAGCGTGAGCAGAGGACTTCACGTACGCATACGAGGGGCGGACGCTGACCTACACCATCCTCGACGAGGAGGCGAAGACTTGCGAGCTAAAGTGTGGCAGTGGAAGCCGCGCCGGCAATAATGTTTCCGGCAAGTTGGTTATCCCCTCGACTGTCCGATACGGTGGATGTGACCCAACTCCGTGACAAGCATTGAAAAAAGAGCGTTCAGGAATTGCCGCGGCCTAACATCTGTGACCATTTCCAGCTCCGTGGCAAGCATCGGATACAAGGCGTTTTCGAGTTGCATCAGCCTGACAACAATTTACATTTTAAACCCTACGCCTCCAATAGGGTCCTTTAGTATCTCTAATTGGTTCTCAACTGGATTCTATCGTAACGCAACGCTTTATGTTCCTCAGGAAGCTGTAGATGCATATAAGACAACTTCTCCATGGCTGCGTTTCTCGAACATACAGGGGTATTGATCCAACGGGCATTGAGAGCATCAATGCTGACGGAAGCAGTACGAGGGACGTGTATTACGACCTCAGCGGCCGCAGGCTCGGTGCACCGAAGAAGGGGCTTAACATCATCAATGGCAAGAAGGTGATAGTGAGATAAGCGGTCTTCTGAGCCGTGAAAAAGAAGCGGAGCGTAACGAGTCGGCTGTCATGGCTTTCGTTACGCTCCGTTTCTTTTTGCGGCAGTCAAGGATAGTCTTGGATTCAAAAATCCAGGTTTCAAGACTGTTTTGGCTGGCATTTTAGTTGCAAGGTTTCATTTTTCCCATTCCGGTAACTTGCAGCCTGGGGATTTGCTGTATATCACAGTTACGCAGAAAGGCAAATTGGTTCAACTCAAATCGGACATTAGAGCGTCAATTTGTATAAATCAGATGAATTATGTTGCCTTTTCCTCCGTTTGCATATTATATTCTCCGTCTTGCTTCCCGTTTTGGTCTTTCCATAGCTCGCCATGCCTTCGACAAAACGGTTGCAATACGAACGAATATAATGGCAAAACGGATTGTAAATCTAATGACCGATTGGGGGTATCGTGGTGATTTGGCAGGTTCTGGAGACTAAGTTGTGCCATCCTTTCGGAGTGTCGCTAATCGTAAGGGCCTATTGCCGGAAGTTGGAATGCATCCTTGTCTGGAACATGGATAAATATAGGGAAGATGTTGACATTTCTGTGTTCCGGTATTGTTTGGATACCGTAAAAGTGTTAACTTTGCAGAGTGATTGGCACAGGTTCCTGTAGCCTTTCCTATTTGAATGTAAAAACAGATGACAGATGAACAAGAATGAAAATTCGGTCAGGATACAAACTTCTATTCTGAATCCCTATGAGAAGAAAGCATTGATTTGGATGGCAGGACGGTTGCCCGGGTGGGTGACATCGGATATGCTCACATGGTTCAGTCTTTTCGGAGCAGTGGTGATTGCCGCTGGTTACGTTCTCACCAATTATTCTCCTGCATGGTTGTGGCTCTCTTCACTTGGTTTTGTGATGCACTGGGCGGGTGACTCCTTGGACGGTACCATTGCACGTGTCCGCAACCAATCCCGCCCGTTGTATGGGTTCTATATCGACCATAATATGGACTGCATCACGGAGTTCTTTATCTTTGGCGGCATGGGCTTGTCGGCATACATGCATTTCTGGATGGGTCTGCTGATGTTTTGTGTCTACCTTGCCATGGAGGTATATGTGATGATATGCGCACATCTTAAGAATGAGTTCAAGCTGACCTACGGTGTCTTCGGCCCCACGGAATTACGTGTGCTCATGGTGTTGCTGAATACCGTATGGTTCTTTGTTGAGCCTCTGCATACACTCAGCGTGGATGTGACCATAGGTCCGTTGAGCGGCGAGATGTTCAGTCTGGATTTGGTGGGTGTGATAGTCTTTATGATACTGTGCTTTCTGTATTTCAGTAGTCTTATAAAGGATGGCAAGTATTTTGCCAAGATAGATCCTTTGCATAAGAAACAGTAATGACAGGCATATGCCGGATTGAAAAATAGGCGCGGAGCTGGTGCGTATGCCGGCCTCCGCGCCTATAATATATATAAGGTAAAGGTAATAATTGACGTAATGGAAATTAAGGAAAAGTTGCAACGATACCTGAAGTTCATGGTGTCTACCCTGGGTGGTACGGCAGTGGACTGTGGCGTGATGTGGCTGTTGGCAGAAGTGCTTTTTGCCGGTAACGAGACCGTAGCATTGTTCGTTGCCCCCACGGTTTCGTTTGAATGCGCCGTGTTCACCAACTATACTTTGGCTTACTTCTTTGTATGGCAGGATAGAGTGGGGCGGCGTTCTGCCAAAGGTTTTGTACAACGTTTTGTGCCCTATAACGTGTCTTGCATAGCCGCTTTCCTGATTAAGATGGTTCCATATCTGGTCATACGCCACTTTGCTGGTCTGAATGTGGTGATATGCAATCTTCTTGCCCTCATTTTCTCAGGCATCTTTAACTTTGTGATGAACGAGTGGGTCATATTCCGCAAGAAATAGGCCAGGTATGCAATGCCTGACACCACGGATGGCAACCAAGGGAAGGGAGAGACGGTGATGGTACCCCCCCAAAAAAAAAGAAAATCGGTCATTGTGCTTTGTCCTGTGCCACGGCAATAATTATGTGTCCTTTCCTGGAGGGGGCGTTGCACGCTATGCCCTGCATGTGCTGTCCCTTGACACCCTTTCCAGATGTAGCGTGCGTTCGCAGTAATCCAGTATGGACTGGCGGTGCGTAATGAAGAGTATGGTCTGGCATCTCTCCTTGGCCCTGCCGGAGATGTTTTGGACAAGGCGTTGCTCCGTTTCCGTGTCCAAAGCACTGGTAGCTTCGTCCAAAAGCAAGATGTTGCCTCGTCGCAGCAATGCCCTGGCTATGGCTATCCGCTGGGCCTGTCCTTCGGAAAGACCGCTTCCGCCCTCGCCACATTCGGTGTCCATGGAGCGTGGGAGGGAGAAGACGAAATCGGCGCAGGCCAAACGTAGTGCATCTTCCATTTCTTCTTGGGAAGCATCGGGATTTCCCAGCAACAGGTTGTAACGTATGCTGCCGCATAGTAGGGTGTTGCCTTGTGGCACATACACCATGTTGCACCGTGTGGATGGAGATGCGTATACACTCGTATTATCGTCATATAGTTCCACTGTGCCGCGGCATGGTTGCAGGAGAGCCAGGATAAGGCGTATGAGAGTGGTTTTGCCGGCTCCAGTCTCTCCCAATATGGCAGTGGCACTGCCCGGAGTGAAGTCATAGGAGAATTCCTTGAGTATGCAGCGGTGTCCGTCGGTATAAGTGTAGGAGACGTCATTGAATCGTATGCCCGCTCCATGCGGGAAGGTTACAGAAGCACCCTCCTTTTCCAGCGGTGTGTCCTCCAATTGGATCATGCGTTCCGCTGATGTCAGTGCGCTTATGATTGCCGGCACGAAGCGTGTCATCTCCCGGAACGGCCCTTGTATCTGCCCCACCAGTTGTATGAAAGCTATCATGGTTCCGTATGTGATGGTGCCGGCATCCAGGCGGAACACGCCCCAGATGAATGTCAGCATGTATCCGGCTGTGAAGCCGAAATTGATACAAAGTTCGCTGAATGCCGAAAAGACCGTGCGCTGTCTCACTTTCCTGTATAGGGTTTCCTGCTCCTTTTCCAATCTCGATACCATCCCGTCGCCCTGTTCCAGGGTTTTCAGCACCATGCGGTGTTGGAGGCTTTCCTGCAGGAGACTTTGTATGCGGCTGTCGGCATCGCGCGTCTCGTGTGTCAGACGACGCATGGTACGGATATATAATCTGCTGAGGAGCATGAACAGGGGTGCTGCCACAATCACCATCAAGGCCAGACGCGAGTCGAAATAGAACAGGTACATGAATGCCACGGCCACTCTCAGCGTCACACACAAGGCCGCGGGCAGAGTGTCGGTTATTACCGACGTTATCCCCGTGGCATCGTTGATGATCCTGTTCATCACGTCCCCGGAATGAAACTGTTCTTTTCCGGTCCACACGCTGTGCATCAGGCGGGAAAATGTGCGCAGCTGCATCCGGTTCTGGCTTTTTACGCCCAGCAGGGCGTTCGACCATTTGCGTGCAAAAGCCAGTGCAATCCTCAATATACCCAAGGCTATTAGCACCCCGCATGCCATGGACAGGCTGCTTGCGCTCTGTCCCGTGGCCGCGTCTATGGCCAACTTGGTGGCCCAGATGAAAGCGAAGTCCACTCCCACCAAAGCCATGCCGACGACAATGTTTATGACAGACTTCAGTCTCAGTCCGCGACTGGTGCGCCACAGCCACCGTAATACGTTGCCGATATGTTCGGGCGATTTGTTTTCCATGTTGCTTGTGTTGGGTGGATGTACTATTTTTCGCGTGTGTCGGCTCCCCACATCAGCTTGTCGCGCAATGTGTGGCTGAAACTTCCTTCGTTTCTCTTCAGCACCTTGATTGTATACGAAGCCTTGCGCACGGTGATAACTGCACATTCACGTGTGGACTCGCTACGTCCGTCTATGGACAGTAGGAAATTATGCGAACGGCTCCTGACCCTCATGGTCACTACCGAGTCCGAGGAGATGACTATAGGTCTTACCGTGAGCGAGTGCGGAGCCACTGGTATCAGTCCCATGATGTTGGTTCCCGGCCAAATGATGGGGCCTCCCACAGACAGGGCGTACCCCGTGCTGCCGGTTGACGTGTTGATAATGAGTCCGTCGGCCTGGTATGTCGTAAGAAATTCCCCGTTGACCTCCACGTCTATGCTTATCATGGAGGATATATCGTGCTTCAGCACCGCCACTTCGTTCAAGGCGTATGGGTATCCATCTACGTCTTGCCCCTCGCTCTCCACCTTCAGCACCGTGCGTTCCTCTATTCGGTACGTACCGTCGTAGATGTGTCCTATGGCCGATGCCATGTCCTCGGTACGGTAGTCCGACAGGAATCCCAGCCGTCCCATGTTTATCCCCAGTACGGGTATTTCCTTGTCGCCCACATAGCGTGCCGCCCTCAGAAAAGTGCCGTCGCCGCCCATGGAAATGGCAAAGTCGGCACGGAAGTCCTCGCTGTCTATCACTGCGTCAGGTCGTACATCCAGGCCCGTCTCTCCTGTCAGATACTCGTGGAACGTGCGCTCCATCAGCAGCGAAGCCCCGTGGCTCTGCAGTATGTGCAGGAGTTCCTGTACGTGTGCAGTCTTGTCCTGTCTGTATGCCTTGCCGAAAATGACGAAGCGAAGTTTCTTCATATGTTCCTGTCTATGAGTATATGATGCAAGAATTTTCTGCAATATGAATTATCTTGCCTTTGCAGTGAGCAAAGGTACGACTAAGCATGATAAAAAGCAAGAAAAGGAACGCTTTTGCTGCATCTGCTGTCCGATATTGTGCTCTTCGTGGCCGCGAAGAGACGCAAACATTTGTCTTTTCCCGTGATTTTGCTTACCTTTGTCTACACAAATGTACAAACACAACTTAATTAACAAGAGTATGATATATCAGTTTTTGGCAACAGGATTTGAGGACATAGAGGCATTGGCTCCCCTTGACATAGTGCGCCGTGCAGGTCTGGACATCACCACGGTGAGCATCACCGGAGACCTTACGGTGCAGAGTGCCCACGGTGTGGGCGTGGTGGCAGATGCGTTGATAGAGGACATAGACCCCGCGGATGCGGATATGCTGGTGCTTCCTGGCGGACTGCCCGGTAGTGTGCACCTGGACGAGTGCGCTCCGCTGCGCGACATGATTCTCTCCCATCATGCACAGGGCAAGGCTCTGGCCGCCATCTGTGCGGCCCCCATGGTGTTCGGTCATTTGGGCATACTTCGTGGCGTGCGCGCCACGTGTTATCCCGGTGTGGAACCTCAGCTGGACGGTGCCGTCTGCTTGGACGAGATAGTCTGCCGTGACGGCAACATCATCACCGGACGCGGTCCGGGGGCCGCCATGGCCTTCGGTTATGCCATAGCGGAGTACTTCCTTGGCGAGGAGGCCGTGGCTCCGTTGCGCGAGGGGATGATGTACAACCGGCTGTTTGCGTGAAACGGTGTGGGCCGTAGGATGTGACAAATGTCCTGCCAAGGAGAAGTGCGTTAAACCCGAATCGGTCATTAAATTTCCAATCCGTTTTGCCTTTATGTTCGTTCTTATTGCAACCGTTTTGTCGAAGGCATAGCGAGCTATGGCAAGACCAAACGGGAAGCAATACGGCGAAGAGAAGGGCAAAATGGAGGAAAAGGCAATATAAATCAGATGATTTATACAAATTGACGTTCCAATGACCGATTTGGGTTAAATATGCCATAATGTTATGCCGAGCAACGATTCCATTCTTGATCGTGAACTGACTTATCTTCCGGGTGTCGGTCCCAAAAGGGCCGAACTCCTGCACAGAGAACTGGGCTTGAAGACCTGGGGCGACCTGCTGTACTATTTCCCCTACAAGCACATAGACCGCAGCCGTCTCTACCGTAGCACGGAATTGACGGCCGACATGCCGTTCGTGCAGGTGCGCGGGCAGTTCTTTAGCTTCGAGCAGATGGGCGAAGGCAGGAAAAAGCGTCTTGTGGGCCACTTCACCGACGGTCACGGCTGGGTGGACTGTGTATGGTTCAATTCCCAGCAGTACATCCTGAAGAGCGTGAAGTTGCGTACCGACTACATCCTCTTTGGCCGTCCTTCCCGGTTCGGTGACAGGATAAACATCACGCATCCCGACATAGATTCTGCCGACAGCCTCTCACTGAGTAAGATGAGCATGCAGCCTTACTATCAGACAACCGAGAAGATGAAGAAGGCGGGACTGCATTCGCGCTCCATTGAGAGGTTCGTGGGTACACTGTTGCAGCAAATACCCGCAGGTACGATTGCCGAAACCCTTCCTCGGCACATTATATCCGGCCTCTGTCTGATGGGACGCGATGAGGCTTTGCGTGCGGCTCACTATCCCTCGGCGGCTGCGGAACTTACTCAGGCCGACTACCGTTTGAAGTTCGAGGAACTCTTTTATGTCCAGCTCTCCATACAGCGTTATGCCCGCTACCGTCGAGGCGCAATCCGCGGGCATGTCTTTGCCAGGGTGGGGGAGTATTTCAATGATTTCTACGCTCACCATCTGCCATTCTCTCTCACCAATGCCCAGAAGCGAGTAATCAGGGAGATGCGTATGGACATGGGGTCCGGCCGCCAGATGAACCGCCTGGTGCAGGGCGATGTCGGCTCTGGCAAGACCATGGTGGCCCTGATGACCATGCTCATAGCCTTGGACAACGGTTTCCAGGCCTGTATCATGGCACCTACAGAGATTCTTGCCGAACAACATCTCGGGACGTTCCGCAAGATGCTGGGCGACATGCAGGTACGCGTGGAACTGCTTACGGGCATGGTCAAGGGCAAGCGTCGCCAGTCGGTGATGGACGGCCTGCAAAGCGGTGAGGTGCAGATACTCGTGGGCACGCATGCCGTGATAGAGGACAATGTCCGTTTTCGCAATCTTGGTCTGGTTGTCATTGACGAGCAGCACCGTTTCGGCGTGGCCCAGAGAGCCAGACTATGGGAAAAGAATATCGTTCCGCCGCATGTCCTGGTCATGACTGCCACTCCCATACCTCGCACCCTGGCCATGACGTTGTACGGCGACCTTGACGTGTCGGTGATAGACGAGCTGCCTCCGGGACGCAAGCCTATACGGACGACTCATGTCTACGACAACAATCCCGCGCAGCTCTACCGTGGCATAGACAGGCAAATACGCGAGGGACGCCAGGTCTACATGGTCTATCCCCTTGTGAAGGAAAGCGAGAAGCTGGATTTGAAGAATGTGGAGGAGGCCCGGGTGCATCTGCATGAAATTTTTCCGCAGTATCGTATCAGCATGGTGCACGGGCAGATGAAACCGGCCGACAAAGAGGCCGAGATGCAACGCTTTGTCAGCGGGGAAACGCAAATTCTGGTGGCGACCACGGTGATAGAGGTGGGCGTGAACGTGCCCAATGCCTCGGTAATGGTCATACAGAATGCCGAACGCTTCGGCCTGTCGCAATTGCATCAGTTGCGTGGGCGTGTGGGGCGTGGCGCCAGTCAAAGCTACTGCATCCTCGTCACCAAGTACGACCTGTCCAAGGACACGCGTCGCCGTATAGACATCATGACGGAGACCAATGACGGCTTTGAAATAGCAGAGGCCGACCTGCGCTTCCGCGGCCCGGGCGACTTGGAGGGCACGCAGCAGAGCGGCATAGCCTTTGACCTTAAACTGGCCAATCTCGCTCGTGACGGACAGATAGTACAGCTGGCTCGCGATACGGCTTCGTCCGTCTTGGACGAGGACCCGGGCCTTGCCTTGCCGCAGAACCTCATGATGCAGGAACGCCTTCGTTATCTGAAACGCGACGATATGGACTGGAGCAACATCAGCTGATGCGCTCTGTTTTTGTGCGGAGGCGGTGGTTGCCCCCAATAGATCATTGGCTTGTTTTTTTGTGACGATTTTCAGCTGTTATGTCCATGTCCTCGAAATCATCATCCTGTTTTCACGGGAAACATGTCGCATATTCGTGAATTCGCGTGTGAGAATTCGCGAATGTGAAGATGCATATTCGCGAATATAAATTGCTGCTTTCGTCGAGGTCTCGTTATTGATGCGCTGTTGGATGGCGTTGGGCATGATGCTTGGCGCTTTGTTGGCATTCTCTGGCTTGATATATGTTAAAAAGCAGTCCGGGGATAAATATATGTATTGCATAATATCCATATTTCCAAATAATTGTTGTACCTTTGCAGCGATTGGGAACATTGAGATGTCATGGTTCCCGATGCATAAATTAAGAATATAATGTTTGAAAGAACTTTGGTGTTGCTCAAACCCAGCGCGGTGGAGAGGGCATTGATAGGCGAGGTGATAAGCCGTTTCGAAAGGAAAGGCCTGCGTATAGCCGGAATGAAGATGTTGCGATTGGATGACGACATCCTGGCCGAGCATTACTGCCACCTCAAGGACAAGCCTTTCTTTGGCATACTGAAAGCTTCCATGATGAGGACTCCCGTGGTTGCCATGTGTCTGGAGGGCGTGGATGCCATTGAGGTCGTGCGCTATATCACTGGATGTACCAATGGCCGCAAGGCTGAACCCGGAACCGTCCGGGGTGACTATTGCATGAGCAACCAGCAAAACATAGTTCATGCTTCGGATTCTCCCGAGGCGGCCGAGGCGGAACTTAAAAGATTTTTCCGTCCGGAAGAAATCTTCGACTTGGGCACACTGAATCTCGGTTGCCTTTATGCCGAGGACGAGATTTGATAACGCGATTAACCTTACAACCACTTTAACCTGATTACTCCAATGCACTTTCATTTGAATCAAAGAACCAAGAGGATGCTGTTGTTGCCAGTCCTGGCTATGGCGGCTTCCGCTGGCTTTGCGCAGGACAAGTTGGCCGATGTGGCTCCTGTGGACAAGCACATGCGCGCCATAGACTCTGTCAGCATAGCCAAGATGCTGGAAAAGGAATGCGACGACGACTTTGCCTCCTCGCTGTATCCTGAATGGAATAACAATTACACCACCTACGCCGGTGTGGAACTGCCCAAGGAATTCAAGATAGACCTGCGCGGGTTTTGCATGCCGTGTGACAACAACAGGGTGACAAGCCATTACGGTTATCGTCGCTCTTTCCGTAGAAACCATTACGGTACGGACATCAAAGTCTACGTGGGTGACACGATTTATGCCGCCTTTTCCGGCAAAATACGTATAGTGGCATTTAACCGACGCGGTTGGGGCAAATACGTTCTTATCCGTCACAATAACGGTTTGGAGACGTTGTATGGACATTTGAGCAAGCAATTGGTTCGGGAGAACCAGGAGGTGAAGGCCGGTGAACCCATAGGGCTTGGAGGCACTACCGGACGCACTACCGGTAGCCACCTGCATTTCGAAACACGTTTCCTGGGCAAGTTTATCGATGCGGAGAAGATGTTCGACTTTGAGGCCAAGGACATCAAGGGGGACTATTACCTGTTCTCTTCTGTCGGACATAGCCGCCTGCTCACTTCGGACGAAGTGAAGAATCTGCCTGCCAACGATGTTCTGGCATCTGTCGGAGGTCCTACTTTCCAGGCCGACAAGGAGGCAGAGAGCAAACGCTTCCAGGAGGAACGCAAGTCTTCTATCCGCGCTTCCTTCCATAAGGTTGCCAAGGGCGAGAACCTGTCCATCATTGCAAAGAAGCGTGGCACTACGGTCAGCCGGTTGTGCAAGCTCAACAATATCACCACCAAGACGGTATTGCGTGTGGGGCAGATATTGAAATGTTGATAATGCAGTCCTTGGCCTGCTTACCGAGGAAAGACAGGCAGGGACGAATATAGGATACGGAGAACCGGTCCCCGGCCGGGGACCGGTTCTTTTGGCAATAGCAGGGACACCGCCTGGCATCGGTTCCCCTATAAATGTATATATATATATGAACACGCGCGAGCAATTCGAGGCTGTAATGAAGGAGTGTCGCGCTCTCTTCTCCAAGAAGCTTCACGATTATGGCGCCGCATGGCGTATAATGCGTCCCGAGTCGGTTACGGACCAGTTGTATATCAAGGCCAACCGCATCCGCAGCATAGAGACCAAGGGCGTGTCCATGGTGGGCGAGGGCATACGGCCCGAATTTGTCGGTATAGTGAACTATGCCTTGATAGGTCTGATTCAGCTGCAGCTTGGTGCCGCGGATGTCAATGACGATATGACACCTGAGGAAGCCTTGGTCGAGTACGACCGCCATGCACAGGAGTGCCTGGAGCTGATGCTTAAAAAAAACCATGACTATGATGAGGCCTGGCGCGGCATGCGCATAAGCAGCTATACTGACCTGATACTGATGAAAATATTCAGGACTAAACAGATAGAGTCCCTCAGCGGAGAGACCCTTGTGTCCGAGGGCATAGATGCCAACTATATGGACATGCTCAACTATGCGGTATTCGGACTGATAAAACTGACGTTCGGTGAGGAATAGGACATTTTGTCGCTTGGCCACGTGGTTGGCGGCCAATATCTGTCGCATGGTGTTGGCGGCGGCGCTGATATTCTCCGGAGTGGTGAAGGTCATGGACCCTCACGGGACGGAGTATAAAATCAGGGATTATGCCGTGGCTTTCGGCTTGGATGACTTGATGTGGTCCCGCTTGCCATTGCTGTTGAGCGGGGTATTGGCACTGACTGAGTTTTGTCTTGGCGTTAACCTGCTGTTTGGCAACAACCGCCGTTGGACCACACGCGTAGTGCTGTTGATGTTTATCCTCTTCACCCCTTTCACATTGTACCTGGCATTGGATAATCCTGTGCACGATTGTGGGTGTTTCGGCGATGCCTGGGTGTTGACCAATTGGCAGAGCTTTGGCAAGAACGTGGTGCTTCTGCTCTGTGCCGTGGTGTCATGTAGGTGGTACCGGATGCATACGCGTCTCATCAGCGAGTACTCCCAATGGATGATAACCCTGTACTCGTGGCTCTTTGCATTCATACTGGGGGGCTATTGTATGTACACTTTGCCGGTGATGGATTTCCGGCCATACCATATAGGAGCTGACCTGTATGCCGAGATGCAGTGGGATGATACGGACCGTGTGCCGTCCATAACCGACCTCTGCATCACTGATCCCGCAACCGGGGAGGATGTCACTGATGCCATTGTCACCGACCCGGGATGGAAATTCTTGGTGGTGATGCCGCGTATAGAGAATGCCGACGACGGAGTGATGGACAAGCTGGCCGAACTGACTGACTACTGTGATGACCATGATTATCGTTTGCTTGCCCTTACGGCCAGCAATGACAGTCTGATAGACTATTGGCGGGACATTACCGGGGCGGAGTATCAGTTCCTGGTGGTAGACGAGATACCGTTGAAGACTATGATACGCAGTAATCCCGGGGTAATCCTGCTGAACGGCAGCATAGTGGTGAACAAATGGGCTTCGAGCCAGATACCCGATGCCACGATGCTTACAGCACCATTGGAGCAATTGGAATGGGTGCGTAAGGAGCAGTCCACCTATTGGGAACGAGCGGCCATAATGCTGGCTTGGTTCTTGATACCTCTATGCCTATGGACATTGGGCGACAGGGTGAGGACGGCATTCAAGGCATACAGGCAATACAGGAAAGGACATGCCGGCAAGGAGGCACCTGAGACCGGGACCTGATTGTTGACAACGAATTATGTACTGTAAGAATATAAATAGAGTTACACTAAAAAAAAACAAGTAAAAATGAGAAAGCACATTGTAGCAGGTAACTGGAAAATGAACAAGAACCTGCAAGAGGGTGTAGCATTGGCTACTGAACTGAAGGATATTCTGGCTGCAGAGAAGCCTAACTGCGATGTTATCATCGGTACTCCTTTCATCCATCTGGCCACAGTCAGCGAATTGCTGAAGGACAGCGTTATCGCAGTGAGCGCGGAGAACTGCGCCGACAAGGAGAGCGGTGCGTATACAGGCGAGGTGAGTGCCGCCATGGTCAAGAGCACCGGTGCCGAGTACGTTATCCTTGGTCACTCTGAGCGTAGGGAGTACTACCACGAGACTCCCGAGATCCTGAAGGCTAAGGTTGACTTGGCTTTGGCCAACGGTCTGAAGGTTATCTTCTGCATCGGCGAGAGCCTGGCTGAGCGCGAGGCCAATCAGCAGGAGGCTGTATGCAAGGCCGAACTGGCAGGCAGCGTGTTCCACCTGACCGCCGAGCAGTGGAAGAACGTGGTAATCGCTTATGAACCCATCTGGGCCATTGGTACAGGCAAGACCGCTACAGCCGAGCAGGCCGAGGAAATCCACGCTTTCATCCGCTCTTGCGTAGCAGAGGTCTACGGTGCCGAGATTGCCGATGAGACCAGCATCCTCTATGGTGGTTCTTGCAAGGCAAGCAATGCTCCCGAACTCTTCGGCAAGCCCGATATCGATGGTGGCCTGATTGGCGGTGCTTCTTTGAAGGCTGCTGACTTCAAGGGCATTATTGATGCTTGGAACTAATAATGTTTAGGGATGAGGGTATGAAGGCTTAGAGTCGGGAGGTTCCTGTGTGGCGAGCCATCCTCAGGTACGGGAATGGCTTCCGGTGGAACGCGGCTCTCAGCTTTCAACCTTCAACTCTTTCCACTCAACCTTCAACTCTTCCAATATGAGGAATCGTTTATTTTCAAACCTGTTTCTTGCCATGCTGACAACGTTGTCGGCCCATGCGCAACAGGATAGTGTTATGGTGGGAACGCGGTCGGATGATGTCCTGCCGGCAACAACACGGCAGGATAGCGTTCCTTGCAAGCGCATGCGTGTAGATGGCTTTCGCGTGCAGGTGTATTATGGAGGCAACAACCACAAGTCCAAACTTCAGGCCCAGCGTATGGCCGAGAGGGCAAAGATATGGTTTGAGGAGCAGCCGGTGTATACCAGCTTCGCTTCACCGCATTGGATATGCCGGGTTGGAGACTTCCAATCACGTGAGGAAGCCATGGAACTGCTCAATACAATGCGGGAGTCCGGCAGATTTCCCATGGCGGTCATAGTGAAGAGTAAGGTAAACGTGTTTGTAAATGAATACAGCGGAACAGAACAGTCTGACTCCGGAGCAGCAAGAGATACAGCTGCATGTAAGGAGAATCTTGGAGCTACTTGGTGAGAATCCTGACAGGGAGGGACTGGTGAAGACCCCCTTTCGTGTGGCACGCGCCATGACGGACCTCACTCGTGGTTACGAACAAGATCCTGTGGCGATATTGCGTAGTGCCGTCTTTCACGAGGAAGGATGCAACCAGATGGTAATCGTCAAGGATATCAACTTTTATTCCCTTTGCGAGCATCACATGCTACCTTTCTATGGACGTGTGCATGTGGCGTACATTCCCGACGGTGAGGTCACAGGCTTGAGCAAGATACCGCGTGTGGTGGATGTTTTCAGCCACCGCTTGCAGTTGCAGGAACGTCTGACCAAACAGATTCGCGAGGCTATTCAGGAGGCTCTGCATCCTCAGGGGGTGATGGTAGTGGTGGAGGCTCAGCACATGTGCATGCAGATGCGTGGTGTGGAAAAGCAGGGTAGCGTTACCACTACCAGCGACTTCTGCGGTGCTTTCAACCAAGCCAAGACGCGTGAAGAATTCTTGTCGCTTATCAGAATGAGAGGATAAAGAGGGCTGGACAGGATGCCCCGTCTTCTATCGCATCCGGTTCTTCATCTTTGTCCATGCTTTTGCTTGTCATATATGGCATGGACAAGGATGAAGACTTGTTTTTTTAGAATGTAGTATACTGCATGGCCTTGCATAAGAAATCCAATCCATGTTTGATACCTCATTGTCCTTGCTTCTACCAATTGTTCTGACATTCGGGAACCTGGTATGTGTTGAATTTCAGTGTTTTGTTATTTTACTCTTCTCGTGTTCCAAGGAGCAGTATGTCTCCGCGTCCATGTCATTGCAGTACATGTGCTCAAGCTTACGGATAAAAACAGGTTTTGAACTGTCTGTAAGCATCAGAGTGTCCAAATCTTTCATCACAGGCATGACGAAGATGCGACGAGGTTGGTTTTCGTTGATGCTGATATGAAACATATTCATGTTCATCTCTGATACAACGCTCGTATAGAGATCTTCTATCTCGTTGTGGTCTTCCAATGCCATGTCGGTCAGCCACTGGTCTATGTTGGTTGTAGTCATTTTAGTGCTCTTAATTGCCTTGCCTTGGCAAAGGCATTCTTGATATCTATGTCCTGATGCGTTTTGTCCTTGATGTCCAATAAATAGTAAGTCGCTTCGACATATTGGAAATAAATTCTAAGTTCTCTTGGCTGTCTTACTCGTAATTCGTATACAGGCCCCAGTCTTTTTTCTTGCTTTTGTGGTCCTTCCGTCTTTTTGATTATGTCGTCGTCCGGCATAAAGTGGTTAAGCAGTTTCTTCACAGAGGCTTCCTTCCATCTTTCGAGGATAGCTGTTTGTTCTATGTTTGAAAGTTTGGAGTACTCTGAGTCATAGGCATTGTGTTTGACGACATTCTGCAAGATGGATTCTATTTGCAAGTGTGTGTCTAAGGTGCGGTTATGTGCTTCTTTGATTATTCTGGCAATGAAGTCTGTATTTACTTTTTTGTCGCCATATAAGTTGTTGACAAGTACATTGTTGTTGTTTCCCTGCACACTTACTTCGTTCACTCCCAGAATAGGATGTAAGTTGAGTGAGAAAAGGAATGCTCCATTGTATTTTGCCAGGATTAGGTTGATGGCATTCTGACGGTCATCATCAAAGTTAAGATGGTAATCTTCGTTGAGAATGGCTTCCTCGTCAACTTCTTCCTGGAAGAAGCTTGTCTCCGGATAGTTCGCTGTCCATGCTATTAACAAATTGCGTATATCCTTGTCGTTTATCTTCCTTATGCATTGTTCAAGAGTAATGGCATTGCCATCCAGCAAGTGCATGGACTTTTCAGAGTTGGTAATAATGCCGCCAAGTACGTTTTTATATTGTGGGTGGTTGGCATGCAGATGCCTGAAACCTCTTGCAGTCTGCTCCAATGCATTGGCATATGCCTGGATAGAGAGGTTCCGAGGCAGGCAATCATTAAAGTATGCATATATCATAGCAGCTTAAGTGCATTGGTTTCAAACTGGTCAAAGAACCCGTCAGGGGTCTTTTCTTTAAGTTTTCCATTGTCTTTTATCTCAATGGGGAAAGTAGATGAGCATTCATCCTTTTCTATCCAATAACCAATGAATTTATCTGCAAAGGTTCCCTTTTCTTTGGCATAAAGCCTGATGCCTTCGAACAAATGGTCGCTATGGGTTTCAACCACAACCTGTACGCCTGCATCAACTGTGCTGGCAATAAGTTTCCCCATTTCAGTTTGTCCCTTGGGATGTAAGTGTGCTTCTGGATTTTCTAACAATACAATACTATTGGGCAAAAGCGACGCGCGTAGCAAAAGTGCGATTACCGGCAATGTATAGCTTAACCCGAAACCTACATTTGCCGAGCGATGGTTGTCAAATGTGGAGAATGATGTGTCGGCCATCTCTTGGACGCTGTAATCGAATGACACGCCTGGCGAAATAATGCTTAACCATCCTTTCAGATTATATTCGAATGTTGTGCCTTCTGATTTTTCATACTGTAGAGCAGTCGGTATAATCTTGTCATAGTATGTGTCGATACACTTTAGGACATTTTCTCCTTTTGTTCCGATCTCGCTACTTTCGTTAAAGATACCGATAGAATTTTCTCCACCTATTCTACCGGCTTCAAGATAAAAGATGTTGTCAGTTATTTCACCTTCAACTTTGGTTTTTCCGGGAATCGAACTCATGCAAATGGAGTATCCGTCTGCCGTAACCTCAATGCCGAAACTGTCTGTGGAATGATTGGTCAATTCCTTTATGCCTCCATGGCCTTTTAGCAAGAATTGCCGATTGTTTGATGAACGCAGTTTTTCCGCCATGGCAATGGCTTGAATGATGGTGCTTTTTCCTGAACTGTTCAAGCCTGTAAGCATGGTGAGGCCTTTTAGCAGAATATATTCATCATAAAAAGACTTGAAGCCGTCCAGATGAATTTCATGTATCATGAGGTGTACTTTAATATGAGTTCGTTAATTTTGTCATATCTCTGTTTGACAGAATTGGGCTTCCAACTGTCGCGTGATATATATATGGAAAATTTATGGTCATCAAGTAATTCGTTATATTCTTTTTTGAAGTCGCTTTGTCTTTGTAATAGTTTCTCAAATACTCCTTGGTCGAGTGAACCCAAGGTACTGCACCAGATTTCAAACAATGCCTTGTTGATTGGTGATTTCTTCTTTGCACCGTAGCTTTTACGGAAAGCATGTTTCCCGAACAACTTGATGGCACGTGTCATGGCTGTTTGGAAGATTTCTTCAATTGCCTTGATGCGGTCATTGTGAATGTACTGTATATCCAATCCTTCAGTGACAACCAGTCTTTTTATTTCACGGTTATTAAAAGATGGATAGCTGTTCAATATAACCATCGTATCACTCAGGAATTTGTCCATATTGCCATTTTTGGGATACACTTCCGCATCTCGGATGAGAAAGGACAAGCCTCTCAAGACGACTTCATAATCATCCATCCTGTCATGGCTAATGGATTTTGTGGTCGCCTTTTTGAATGCGGGTGATTCTGTGAGTTTTTTTAGCAAGGCCGTGGATTCTCCTGCATATAAGGCATTGCGTATCTCTTGTGCTTTTAGAACCTTTCCTCCGGTGTTTATACGTTTGAAGATGTTTCGCTTGACTTCTTCCGGTGTGCCCGGGTTTATTATTGTAAAGGTAAATTCCGTTTCATTGATGCGATTCTGCATGCTGACAGGCAGTTCGTTAAAAGTCATCCCCTCGTATTTGGTTAAGAACTCCAAACCAACCAACCTCATTCCGTTACCAAGATTTCTTGTGTCAGATGTCTTGAATTTCTCTTTCAATACAAAGTCCCTTATTGCGGAGAGGCGTTGCAGGCCATCCACGACAGTATAATTGCCGTCTGTATCAGCGGAAACATAAAACATGGTGATAGGTATATTCAAAAGAAGGGATTCAATCAGACGGGACTTGTTTTCCGGACTCCACACTTCTTCGCGTTGAAAGTCGGGGTGCAGAATAATAGTACCCTGTTTCAGCCTACGAATGATGGCATCCATCGTCAAGGGCTTCTTGTCGATTGAAATGTGTTTTGGGTCAAAAGGATATGACTCTATATCAAATTCCTCGTTTTCCTTCTCATACACTATTTCGTGCGTGCTTTGCTCCTCTGTCATTTTATCGAATTTTTGATACCTGCCTGTATAATGCTACAAAAATACGAAAAATACTCAAAACGAAAGTGCCTTCACTTCCTTTTTGGTTTATTTTATGACAAATGTTTTGCAGTTTTTCGCTCTATCCCAATGCTCAAGGTCGCCATACGGTTCTATGTCCATGTTCTATCGGAGGCTGTATCGTTTTTGACAAAAAATATGCAAACATCATGACTTCAAACTATTTTTGAGAACTTACCAAACAAAATAGACAGTTATGGCAACAATGAAGTTGAAGTTTCGTCGTTCATCAGTGTCCGAAGCAGAAGGGACATTGTATTATCAAGTGATTCACAATCGTAATGTGCGCTTGATTAGCAGTGGGTATCGGATTTTTCCCGAGGAGTGGGATGCGAATGCCATGGCATTGGCCATTCCTGCAAGCGGAGAACGGAGACTGGACCTCCTGCTTATCCAGACATCTCTTGCCTGGGAAATTAACAGACGTATGGAACTGCTGCACAAGATGGAAATTTCCAGAAAAGCTTTTTCCCTGGACGAGGTATGTGAAGCTTTTAAAAAACTTGCACCCTGCAAGACTGTATTCGCATTCTTGCAGGAACAGGTGAAAAAGAAACTGTTGATGAAGCGTCGGGGAACGGCAACCACATACGCCAATGCATACAAGCGCTTCAGGGAATTTCGCAAGGAAAAGGATTTGACATTCGAATCCCTCAATCCTGACCTGATGGAACATTACGAGGCATGGCTCATTGGTCGCGGAATGAAACAAAATACCATCCGCTTCTATCTCCGTACGCTCAATACTTTACTATATAAAGCCATATACGAAGGGCTGACAACAGATCGCAAGCTCTTCGAGCGTGTAAAGCTCTCGTATGTGAGGACTAACAAACGGGCAATTTCCGAGCGTGACCTGAAAACGATTGAACACTTGCAGCTTGCCCAAGGCTCCCCGCAGGCTTTTGCACGCGACATCTTCATGTTCAGCTTCTACATGAGGGGAATGCCGTTTGTGGATATCGCATTCCTTAAGAAGTCGGACCTGAAAAGGGGCATCCTGGGTTATTGCCGCAAAAAGACCAACCAGTATCTGGAAATAGAATGGGAACCCGAGCAGCAAGCCATCGTGGACCGCTATGCGCACCTTACCATGGATTCTCCATATATGTTCCCCATCATAAGCAGCGAGGATGGTACCGAGTACCAGCAATACAGACGTGTGCAGGAGAAAGTCAATCGTGCTCTGAAAAGGATTGGGGATAGGGTAGGACTGAAGATACCTGTCACGACTTATGTCGCCCGCCACACTTGGGCCAGCATCGCCCGAAACATGGACTTCTCCATCGCCATCATCAGCGAGGGAATGGGGCACCATTCATACAAGACCACACAGGTGTATCTCGATTCCATAGACACGGCGAAGATAAATGAGGCGAACAAAAAGATTATACGAAGGATAAGCCGGGGAAGGTGATTGGAGAGTATAGTTAAAGGCCCCATGTACAAAAACGACCTGTCCGGATTTACTTCGGACAGGTCGTTAGGTTGTCTGTTATAATATCGTTGGCGAGTTGTTGGGAGTTGTGTCCAAATGCCGATTTCCCATTCAATCATGCCCATGAATGCATGTTGAGGTTCTTGGGTTTATGAGGGATGGGTGGATGGCCATGTAGTTCGCATGTTTTGAGGGCTTCGTAGTTGCCTTCCTGTCATCGTTATTCCATGGTCATCTATACATCATCCGTTATTACTTTTCCCTCAACTCTTGCTTCACCTGCGAGCGTGTTGTTCTCTATGGTGTCATAATCAAATGAGGGAGACACTTTCACGAGGAGCTGTCCGAAGCTGTTGCCTTGTGCGGATGAGATGTGCCAGTCCAGGACAACTTCTGGCAAATCGTATGGAACGGAGATGAAAACATCGCCCATTCTTAATGTCTCACGTGGATTGACTAATGGACGATGTCTGAACACTTCATCGTCAGCCACTGACACATCATTTAGGGAACAGATGCTAACAGAAAATGATTGTTTTTCATTGCTATCGAAGAAATGCACATCGGGATTCTGACAACTGACGTATGCCTTGCAGTTTTCGAGAGGCCTATCAGAGTCATTGCTGATAACAAACCCCACAGGGCATCGATCCAGATAGGTCGTCTTGCTGATGAAGTTTGCTTTCTGAATCTTGGCGAACGGAGGCATCACCTTCTCCAAGTTGGCTTGTAATAATCTCGTTGATGAAAGTAAACCTCCGAATGCTGTTTGGGCAACAGCGTCGTTTGTTGGTGTTTCAGGTTCTGACCAATGCGATTCCGTCACATAATAGTACTTCACATACTGCGGATTGATGGTAATCTCATCCTTCAAACCGGAGAAATGAATAGATGCTGCCAAAGGGCATGGGGCAACGGCTCGCTCTTTCTCTACTGTCTCGATTATGTTCAATATCCATGATTTCAATCCCCCAAGATCGCTGGCAGACTTGAATTCCGTAACCGTATCGTGATTGATGTCGAATGGTAAATCCTCCTTGTTTTCGCCTTCTGCAAGGTTCGCGAGCAACACGCAACGGTTCATCTTTCCGATTCCCTTGGCATACCCGTACTCATACATCACATTGGCATTGGGGAGCAATTTGACATGCCCGCCAGCCTTACGTGGAGCTAATGAAACAACAGGTGTGATGTCAGCAACGAAGATGTCACAAGCATCAATTTTATCGAGAACAGTCTGGTCTATATTCTCCGTTCCCACGCGATTACGTGTGTCCTGATCCAAGATGAGGCAAATGTCCTCTTTCTCAAGGTCGGCCTTTATCTCCCGAAGTTTCTTGTCTATCATCTTCTTGACATCCATCCTGTCGGATTGCCAAGTGAAAAATAAAGTGTATTTGTTCATTGAGTAGAGTTTCACAGAGTCTGTCCGAGACTGGTTTGCCTCAGGAGTGACGATGCAAAGTTAATTGAAAATCTTGTATCTCATGACAAACTGGTTGATTTTGTGATGTGGCTGGACGAAGAAATGGACTTTGCTGAGGGGTAGTGCGCCAGAACCAATCAATCAAATCATTTGCTTGGAACTAATACGCTCTTTTATAATACAGGGTTAAGTTAAGGCCTTTTCTGTTTCTTGGTAGTTTATCTTGTTGGGTTGAAAAACTGAGAAAATACTGCGCCGGATTATACTACATCTGTCCTAAATTACGATGCAAAATATCCTTCAATACTTCACGCACATCTTTGATATCCGTGCCGAGCACCCTGCTGATATACTCGGCTGTCAGTTCTTCCAGATTACCTTCGGCTCGCTCCTTTCCAATGAGGTATTCGATGTTCTTTTTCAAGTCGCCGATGGAGTTATGTAAGTGAGTATATGACGAAGCATCGGAAGACGGTGCGAGATTACCATGGAAGATTTCGCTCCCATCCTCACCATATTTGCCGTCTTTGGCCTCATAGATGACGGATGGTTCGTACACTCGGACCGTGTGCCATGTACCGGCAGGGACCACACAGCCGTATTTTTTTTCTGATGGGCAAAGATGGATGCGTTGTGATTCTTCCAATACATTTCTGCACATTACATCCTGGGCATCCATGCTCATATCACATCCATTGGCATTTGTGATGCGTTCTTTTTTCTCTTCCAAGAGGATAATATCCATCTTGCCACATAGGCATATGATGTTCTCCGAAGAGCGGGCATGCCTATGAATGGCAACTTCCGTGCCGGGGAGTAAGGCATTCAGCATACGCTGGCTACCATCGTTCTCCGAGGTGCGAAGGTCATGATTCATTCTGAGTCGAGGGTTGGCAACAGCTTTTTCAAAAAGCTTGTCAAGAAAATGTTTATCTATCACCATAACACAATAATCATAATTCAGTCAATTGTTCAACATGAGCACTCAAAGCATTTTTGTCGCATCTGTCATTTCCTCAAACTCGCCAGATATTCCTCGTGGAGGTGGTAGTACTTCTTCTTGAAAAGCACGTAAGTCGCCGCAAGTACAATCAACGCACCAATCATATAACACCAGTGCGCAAGTATGGTATCCGGACATACATATATGAAACCGAGAGAAACGACAAGTTGCAACAACATGTATATCAGCGACACCGTAGGATGCCCCATTTTCAACTCGTTCGCCATCAGCTGATATGCATGCTTCCTGTGCGCCTCTCCCAGGTTCTCATGCAGCATGATGCGATGACAGATGGTCAACACGCCATCGACACCGTATACTATCAACAGGATGAACCAAGTTATATCCCGTGTCATCAGCACCAACTTGCCGATTGCAAACAGCATTATAAATGCAATTCCGATACTACCCACGTCACCAGCAAAGCACTTCGCCTTCCCGCGAGGGCGGAAGTTGAAGAAACCAAACACGATAACCGACAAAATAGCAGTGACAAGGAAAGACTCGTCAATGAATGCATTCTGGCCATTCATCAATGCCAATGGTAATAAAACTGCAAGTGCATACCCGCCCGTTATACCATTCACGCCATCCATGAAGTTGATAATGTTGGTTGCGCCGACACAAACGATAAGTCCCAAAAGAATCACCCACCAAAGCTCCGGATGCAGCATGTCCATCTGATAAAACATCAGTCCCATCGCGACAAACTGGGCCACCAGTCTTACCGAGTCCGGCAACGACCTGATGTCATCTATGAAGCTCACCCCTGCAATCAGTGTAACTGCTGCTATGAACCATGGGTATTGGAATCCGAAAAATGCGCTCCACACCCATGTACCCAAGAGGAAGATGATGCCTCCGCCCCTCAGTACTATGGTAGAATGACTTGACCTTTCGTTCGGCTTGTCAATGATGTTGAACTTGTCGGCAATCTTGAAATATGCCAACTCCAGTACAAGAAGAATGGCAAATACTATAGCATAAGTTGTAATCATATCACCAAAGTGTTATTTCTTTAATGACTCGGAAACACGTTTCAGCGACTCTTCCAAGCTCACCAACTGATAGTCGAAGTCCATCTTCGACATCTCCGGGTCATAGTAATAGGTTGCAAACATCTTGTTGATAGGTTGCAATACGAAAGAACCCAGCCACACGAACGGATTCAATAGCTTGGTAATCCAAATTTTATGACCGGCCTCTTTCGCGAAGAAGCGTATTATCTCCACCGTGTCGCTCTGTTCGCGGTTCTGCGGATAGAACGTGCCGGAGAGCTGGCGGTCAATAGCTTGCTTGACGAACTCTGCCAAGTTATCTATATACAGCATCGAACGCTTGTTATGCCAGCAAGGGAAGATAGGCACTTTGGTAGCCAGTTTTGCCAATCTCGGGAAGTTGCCCCTCGCATTAGGACCATAAATCATGCAAGGGCGCAGTATGCACACCTTGAATCCATCGTCCGCCAGTGGCTTGATGCCCAGTTCGGCCTGCAACTTCGAATCGCCGTAGAACCCATTCGGATTCTCCCTCGTCTCCCTCGTCAGCATCTCACCCTTGAGCGACTGGCTTTCGTGGAACACAATCTGGCTGGACATAAAGATAAACTGCTTCACGCCAGCCGCCTTCGCATGCTTCGCCACCTCGATGGTCAAGTCGCGATTCACCTTGTAGTATAGCGGCTCCATCTTCGGGTCGGCATTCACATGGGCGATACCAGCCACATGAAACACCACATCATACTGGCTATAGTTTGCCATCTTCCAATTGTCACCCATCGTGTCCACGGCATCAATCTGGTAGTCACCGTGGGCCAACATGTATTTGCGCACGCTTTCACCCACGTAAGAGCCTGCACCTGTAATCAGTATCTTTTTCATAGTGTTTATCTTGTGACTTTCGTTATTAAAAGTTCCATAGACTTCCAACCATACCTCATGAATTGAAACACCTGATTCGTATAAATTCCGTGCTTCTTCAGCGAACGCGCAATATCATTGTTCACCTTCTTCTTTGCCTTTATGCCAGCAGTTGATTCGCCTCCGTCACGCATCGTCACAAAATCCATCTTCAGGTATTTCGCCTTCACATGGTATTTCGCAAACAGTCGCACCATCCACTCAAAGTCGCTCGAAGTGCGGAAGTCCAAATCATACAGCCCACACTTCTCATACACTTCCCTACGCACGTAGAACGAAGGGTGAGCTGGCATGAAACCGAACCGCATCATCCACGGACGGAAGTAGCCCGATGAATAGTAGCGCGTACACTTCATCAAGTCCTCGTCCTTCACAAAGTGGATGTCACCATACACCGCCTCAAGTTCTGGGTTCGCCTCAAACTCCCTTGCCACACGCGCCAGTACCTCATCGCTCGTGTAGAAGTCGTCCGAATTCAGAATGCCTATCACATCACCAGTAGACATCTCCACGCCCTTGTTCATGGCGTCATAGATGCCACTGTCACGTTCCGACACGATTCTCATCGTCTTTACCATTTCGCTGGGCTCGTCCGACGAAGAGAAGAACCTTCTCTTGTAATCTTCGCAGATCGTCACCGTATCGTCCTTCGAGCCTCCATCCTTTATGATGTGCTCCACGTTCGTGTACGTCTGCCTTAGCACACTGTTTATCGTATCTTCAATCGTCTTACCACTATTCCAAGTGGCAGTAACCACACTAATTTTCATATCTTGTATATAATATTTTATATGAATCCTTTCTTCATTTTCCAAAGCTTATGGTACACTCGCCACACTGGCCCCCAGAACCAATCCCATCTGTCGAAACGCGACAGACGAAGGTTCCTCGCCAATAGCAACCAGATACCATAGCCCTTACGCCCTTTCCTTTCATTCTGCTGCTCGTTGCAATGTCCGAAGTTTCCTCCGTTCATCACTTCGTCAAGCAGAATCATACCATCTTCCTCACAAGGAGCCCAGGGGAAAATGTCATCGTTATCGTGATCGACAAAGACGGTCTTTATCACCCATATCAATGCAGAAGCGAAACGATCCAAGCCAAGGTCATGAACAGCTCCTTGAATCTTTGAACTATTGAAATCATTTGAATCTTTCGTGTTCAACAACACGAAATAATAATCCATCAACTGCCTCATACCGATACCTTCAGTAAATAGATGCAGATGAATATGAGTCAGTTGATGCACCAGATTAAACTCTGTTGTCGGAACATTGATGCTGCCAGCACAATTTGACAAAACTACTTTATTGTCAAACCTCATTGTTTCATTAAAGAACCTCTGTAAACGAGCATTCTTAATGGGATTACGCATGATAAATGGACGATAATGTATCTCGACCTCGGTGTCTGGCAGGCAATAATAATGTATCTCCAGTTCGTTGATTTCCTTCGTAGGGCAAGTTTTCTGCACAAAGGCATTCACCTTCTCGAAACCGCCTTCCAAATAAATGTCAATATCTCCTGATTGACGTAACATCTGTAGGTTATCATTGTATAAAGCAGAGTTGCCTTGTCCTTTCATTATGAAAGTTTGGAATCCCTCCTTTTCAATCATCTTCTGCACCTCAACGCACTGACGGTTTACCTTCTCATTCCGTTGCTGAATCTTAGCCGCCATACCCATCCACGTTAGGTATAGCACCTCTGGCATTCCGCAGTAATCCTCTGCATCTGTGTTACACAATCCTTGCATGCCAGCGAAGCAGATACCCACAAGGCTCTGCTTCTTAGCAATATCATAGAGTGCAGTCCACTCCTTTGGAGAAGGTTGCCTTGATAGCGAAGACAGATTGCCTATCGCTACCCGTATCAATTCAAAAAATAATTCGTTGATCTCGCTCATTCTTTAATTCGTTTTGGCTTACAGAAACCTCCATAAACCTTAAAGTGAGAGATTCCACTCACGCTTGATATACTCTTTCAGCTTTTCTTTTTCTGCCTTGTCAAGTATGGTCTTCTTCTTCAGAGCTATGCCCTCTGCAGTCATAGCTTTACGAGCTTCGAGAATCTTCACATCCACCATCATGCGGAACCACCAACCCTGTATAAAGGCAAAAACAAATCCCTCCTTGTCATCCAGGAAACCACCTTTCAGGAAGTAGCGGAAACAGAAATATGCAAACGATCGCCAGAACAGAGGTAGATTGTTATACGTGTTCTTCTTCTTGTGCTTACCCTCTGCCTGTTTGCCCAACGACTCGTCTTCGCGCAGATCACTAAAGCCACTCTCACCTCTCACCTCTAAGCTCTCACCTCTAAGCTGATACATTTCATCTAGCACCACAGCAGCTTCTCTTTCTGCATAGTTCAGGTGCTTACGGCAATAATCCGAAACATTGATCAGCGAATGATCACAGAAATCATTGTCCAGCACCATGCTAGTGCCCTGATTCAGCACCATGTGTTCGTCCATCAGTCGGTCGGCATATCGACCGCAACCAGTACGGCAGATGCGCATCATGATCACCGGATAGATACCATGCTTCACAAACTTACCCATGAATATATGCCTGCGCTTCAGTTCCAATCCGGTTATTTCCTTGGGCAGACTGGGCAGTTTCTCCTCAATCTCCCTCACCAGTTCGGGCATCAGATACTCATCTGCATCAATACGGAAAGTCCACTCCGTATCAATCTTCAGCGTATCCACCGCCCAGTTATATTGTGCTGCCTGATTGCCAGGCCACTTATGCTGCACCACTTCCACCTCAGGGAACTCAGCACAAATCTCACAAGTCTTGTCCGTTGAGAAACAGTCAATCACATACACTTTCTTCGAGAAGGGACATACATTCTCCAGACATCTGCGGATATGCAATTCCTCGTTATAAGTGAGGATTATGGTTGTAAGATTCAATTTACTCATCTTTGATAATACGTTTTTTTATGAACTTAGCAGGATTACCACCAACCACTGTCCAAGGCTCTACTTCATTAAAAACAGCAGAACGAGCGCCAACTACAGCACCTTCTCCAATATGTACACCAAGGCATACCAAAGCTTCAGCACATATCCAAGCATACTGATCTATCTGAATAGGCTTTGTGATAAGAGGTTTGTTTAGACTGCTGATATCATGACTTGCCGAACAAAGGAAAGCACCTTGCGAGATTGTGACCTTATCACCAATATCAATAGGGGCTGGATTGTAATAATCCACTTTAGGACCAACACAAACACGCTCACCCAAGATCATATTCTTAGGATACCATATCTTAGCCGAAGAATGAACGATACAGCCTTTCCCAATCTTTGCCCCAAATAGTTTGAGAACAAAGATTCGCCAGCCATTGAAGAATGGCAAGCCAAAAGGTTGGAACAGTATCCAACTAAATATATTCCACACCAATCGTGCAAGCTTGTTACTCATTGTCAAGCTATCTTGATATTTTATTACTTCTGCCATATTATCTTCCTATTAGTTTTCTAAGTTTATTGGCAAGTACAGGACCGAAATATCGTTTTACGAACAATTTGCACTTTTGCACAAAGGTAGGGCGCAACACCTTAATCACTCCATTCCAATCCTTGCTATTCTCAAAAGTTTTCCAGAATAGGTATGCTTTGGGGTTGCAGATAGATGAGCGTTCATAATTGCTATTTCCTGCTACAGCCTCTTCCAAGGTTCTTTCTGTCCAATTCAAACGATTCTGCAAATAGCTTTTGAAGATTTTAATAGCCTTATTCGAGTTGAGCGCACACATAGAGATGCCTTTTGTTTTTTCCATTTCGTGCTCATAAGGAACATTTCTTCCAATTCCCCAGAAGTCTGCAATCGTAAAATCCGCATGTCGCCTCAAACCATTTGATGTACATTGGTAACAACTTTGGCGGATGAACATATTGTTCAGCATTCCTGTAAAATAGCTGTTTTCATCATTCATAAACTTGCGCTCGCCTATATTACGGAATGTACCTACAGTCAAGACTCCATTATCCCAACCATATCGCTTATCTCTGAAATTGAAGTCAACAAGTTTATCTCCATATTTCTGCTCAATCCATTTGATGTATTCAGCAAAAACTTTTGGAGAAGGTACACCATGGCAAATGAAATCGGCTGTTATGAGATTTTCATTCAGTTTGCTTCCAACCACCTGATACAGACCTCGCACATGACAACTGGTTCCACAGAACAGTACAAGCTTACCATCGGCAAGTTGTTTTTTGATCTGTATGAAAGTATCTCCAATTTCACATTGCACATATTTCGATCTGCGAAGCTTGCCTAAGTCCTGTACCTTGTCTATACCTTCATATCTGAGGTGCATGTTTTCATCATAGGCTGCACCCCAAACAATACCATTAAGTGAGAGCACATATTCTGCAAGAGCTGTAAACACACCTCCCGAAGAACTGGTCATTCTTATTTCATTATCTTTGTGCCAGCAAGCAATCACCTTTCGTGCCTTATCATTCCTATTATACTCATCGTTGCCAACTGGGCATTTCTTTGCACATAATCCGCAACCGATACACTTGTCCAGATTGATTACAGGATGAAGAAAACCATGTGAATCCGAGACCATTGCAATAGCTCCTGATTTACATGATTGCGAACAAGCACCACAACCCATGCAAAGATCAGAAGCACACAATACGGGTATATTCTTATTTGCCTCCATCAATTGCAGTTTTAAGATAGTTCATGGATTTTTGCCTTTCTTCTGAAAGCCTATTATTTACAGGATCAAAGTTAATTGCCAAATCGCTTTCAGATGGGAAATCTGCGCCTTCAGCAATTATTCGGCTTGACAATCCGAACAACTTCAAGATACTTTGCTGACGGCTATTGTTATTCTTGTGGGCAGGTGTCACCACATAGAACGGCTTGTTCATATTGATGCTGAATGCCGTACCATGGAACGAGTTAGTCACTACAAATTCAGTACCTCCGAACATTCCAAGGAACTCTGCCGGACCTGCATTCATTACGTTCACCACATCCTCGTCAGGCTCCACACGGTTGGCATCTTTTGTGATGCGCACCACCTTGTACCCCTTTATCTCTGCAATATGTTTTGCCAAGGTCTTCAGGTATGGGCATGGGGTCAACTCATACAGCAACACATATTTCTCTGGCAGTCCTTCGGGTTTCTTTGCCACCTCCAGCCATTCCTTGGTATTCAGCAGCAATGTAGGGTCAAGCACCCACTGGGCATCCCTTCCACTCACCTGCTTCACCAGATCCACAGCCTTTTCCTCGCGTACGCTGATGGCATCCAGTCCGTTTAATGCTTGATGATAATATGAATGAGTATAATCAGGTAGTTCGTTCAAGCCTATACTGCTGGCATAGGACAATTTTCGCTTGCTTGATGGAGCAAACATCAAGAAGTAAGGTTCGAGAGATGAATAAACTCCAGGATTCCATACTTGATCACTACCAACGATGTAGGCATCGTAATCCATATCAGCTTTAAGAAGTTCATCATAAGAATGGTATGTACTTGAGAATCTTGTATTATCGTTATGAAAACATGCAAACCTATCCTCGCGAACTATAGTCAGTTTGTTGCGCTGAACAAACGCTTTCAATTTCTCTCGTTTTGGGTAAAGCCACTCTGCCAGACGTTTTTTGAATGACATAGGGAATACAGGACGAGACAATCGTGTTGTCTTATGCCCTTTATTCTTGTAGAATAGGTAATCTATTATTTCTGCATCATAACCCGCTTTCTGCAAAGCTGCTTGGGTGGCGTATGCCTGCAACTCTGCACCGTAGTTATTGACACGAACGATGGTTATTATTCCGACTTTGGTCATTTTACTCGGTTATTACAAATTCAGGAGTTTTACCTCCATCAACAATCCATTTATATAAGGTAAGCATCATCTGGGCTACTTTGTGCTGCTCGTATTTTTCAGCCATAAGGTTATAACCACGTTGTCCCATAGCCTTCAACTCATCTTCCGACTTGTGGAGTATATCCAAGATTATACGCGCAATGGTTTCAGGACTATTGTCTTTCCACCATCCGCATTTACACTCATTAAGCTCACTCCATGGAGTACCTAAAGATGCATAAACAGGAGTACCGCAAATTAAAGCTTCTGGAACAATCATACCAAAGTTCTCCTGAGCAGATGGAACCATGAGGGCTGACAGTTGTGAAAGGCGTTCATACTTCTCTCTTCCGGAGACAAAACCAACAAACTCGACACAATCTTCCAGATGTTGGCGCACTACTTCATCCTTCAACCATTGTTCGTACTGATTGTCATATTTACCCATAATCTGAAAAATAAGACCGTCACGTGTGTCTTTGGAAATGGAAGAGAGAGCATATAGAACATTTTCAACCTTCTTTATGGGATGCAATCTACCAAGAAAACCAATTTGCTTCTTTGATGGAATATTGTATATTGATGTTTCTTCTCTCATTTGAGGGCTTATCCCTTCGGGAAAAACCACACAATTGGGGATAATCGCAATCGGTCCCTTATACCCGAATGCCCTCACATATTCTGCCTCCTGCTGACATGTAGCATGAATGCAAGTTGCAGAGTGTATGTCCTTATTGAACCACAGCCAAAGCATTGGAATTTTCTTCCATTGTTTTATCCTGAGGGCTGTTGGGTACAGCATTCCATGTGGAGAAATGAGATATGGTTTTCCTTTCTTACGAGCAATCTTACAGGTGATATGACTTGAGTATGACCATAACGCATTGACGTGATATACATCATAGTCATAGGTTTGAATCTCCTTCTTAAAATTATGAGAAATTACCAATGGCGAAAAGCCGTCATTGTTACATTCTTTTAGCCACTCAGCACCTTCACCCAAGTTGTGATTAGCGGGATGCTTGCACTTCAATGTGTACAGTTCCACTGTTCCTGGTGATATACTATGCAACCCCGTCATTAAATCATGGGAACATGTAGATGGCCCACCTGAGGAGGCAGAAAGACCTTGTATTGTTTGTAGTACTTTCATAATTCTATGCTTTTGAACATGGTCCTTCAATAATAGAAGTGTCAAGTCCGAACTTTAACTCTTCTATCAGTTTCAAAAGGGATTTTGCAGCATTCTCTGGCGACCAAACTTCTTGCATCGTCTTTACTGCATTTCGCTGCATTTGTTTCAACTCTATAGGATGCAATATCAGCCATTTTACTTTTTCGTAAAGTGAATCCACATCATCACTCTTGAAACGCAAGCCTGTAACGCCATCTTTCACAAGATACGGCACGCTACCTATGGCATCACTTCCCACCACTGCACAGCCGTTACTCATAGCCTCATTAACCACAGCTCCCCAACCTTCAAGACGGTTGGAGGTAAAGAGGAAAATATCATGCTGACGCATAGCCTCTATAACTTGATTGTTTGGTACTGAACCATGGAACTTCACTACATCACTAACTTGAAGTTTTTCTGCAAGTTGTCTTGTTGAATCCAGTTCATTGCCACTGCCATAATAATCAAGTATAAAAGAATAACCCTCATCCTTCAATCGTGCTGCCATTATTACAGGTAGTTCTGGATGTTTCAGTTTCAAAAAACGGGCACACCACATTAAGCGCAAAAGAACATCTTTCGAACTCGGGACTTGAAACTTTGACTTATTAACTTTAGTGAAGTATCCCCACTTATAACACTTGCCTTTATACATCCCGAGTTTGTAATGATCACCTGCACAAAATGCAGAGCAGCATAGCTTATATATTGGTTTATTCTTCCAATAGCCAATCCAATAAGCCAAAAGCATACGGCTTAGAGCTGGTGAAAGTATGTTTTTCCACCCGTGCTTCATCCATCGTTCGCCCATATCAAAGGAGAGGAGGCCAAGACGCATACGCACCTTCATATAAGGCAGAGATGCGACACCACTAAAAATGCAACAATCGGCTGTCATCGCCAACTCCATTGCTTTCTCATTGTTCTCTGTGGAATCCCAGGCACGAAGGAGGTATGGACGTCGAGAAAAGTCCTCTGTGCCCCCCTTTGTGTCACCTAAATTTATAAGTTCTACAAAGGTATATTGATGCCCCGTAAGTTCCCAAAGAACATCTGCAACAGGAGCTTGATGCTGATTAAGAACTACACTATAGAATACTATTTTCATAAAATTGTTTTTGTTATTTTGCTGCTCATCTTGTTAAACGCATATGCGCATACATATGAATCAATGAAAAGCATCAAGGCTGGCAAGAACCTATCTCCAATATGGCCATAGAATCGGAAGTGAATCAGATATAATTCATACGAAATTAGACCAGTAAGAATGAGTAGCGGGTTACCTATCAATCTTGGTGTATACATTAGCCCAGTAACGAACATCATGCTTAGCGGCCATTTTATGAGAAGTTGAAGGGGATTGTACCAGAAAGCATCACTATAAGTTCTTATCATAGGAATTTGTTTTGTAGCTAAGGCTGCAAACCCTATTATGCCAAATACTATTGTTACCAAAACAAACTTCTTCGCGGCTGCAGCTCGTTTGCAGCAATCCTTATGTTCGGACATCCATACACCCGACAAGAAGCCAAGTGCTTGTTCGGATTGAAGATCACTCATAAAGAGTAAAGATGCAATGGCTACAAACGCGAAAATAATCATTCTGCATTTCGGTAAGGTTTTTGACACCAGCCAAAATACTATATAACATTCAATAATGTATGGCACAAACTAATACGGGCACTTCACGCATGTCAATTGCAATGCAAAATCCAGTAATGAAGTCCAAACAAATGGCGCGAAACCAATGGTGATGATTGCGAATGGAAGCCACATTCTCAGCACCCGTTTCTTCCAAAAGCTATCAAGCCCCCTCTTGCGATAGGATTCATTCAGACCATATCCTGATGAGATGAGGAATATAGACACGCCAATTCCGCCACGGGGTCATGCCCCTGCCTCCTACCCATAAACCCGAACAATGGGCAAGTATAATGAGTAACATTGCAATTCCTTTCAATGCGGTAGTGTAATCAACAGACATAAATCCGTTGTTTTTGGACTCATTGTGTGGGATTTTTATTGACATATAGCCGGATAATATCAACAGAGCCACTAATGCAGGTATATATAAGGCTTCCATTTAGGTATTTTCGATTTGTTTCATTGTTTTGTTCCAAACCTCGGTTGAGAACATCTGTTTCGTTTTCTCACCTTGGTTCACATACTTGTGTAATTCGCATTCACTCATAGAAGCGATGTGCCTAATCTCCTCTGTGAATTGTTTCATGTCAGAGGACACCTTGAAATAGTTCAGGTCTCCCAACTGTGGATAGTGGATGGTGCTGATGACAGCGCGGTTATGTAACAACGCTTCAATAATTTTGCTTGGGAAATTGCATTCGTTCTCGGGACAGGAAGCATCTCTAGTACTCAGTTGGAAGGTAATTGTATGGAGTAAGTCTAAATAGTCAGCAAATTTCAGCTGTTCATGATAGATGATATTGGGGTACTTATCTGCGTATTTTTTTATTTTCTCCACATTTTGGCTACCAGTAATATGTAACTCGCATTTAGGCAAACGAGAGAATGCATCCAGCACTATAGAGGTTTGGGCTATCACTTCATTGAGAGCACCAGACAGAAGGAATTTCGCAGTAGGTGTCTCTATTATTGGAGTCGTTTCATCATTAGTAGGTACTACCCCAGGAAGTGTTACAGAGTTCTCTTGTTTGAACAAAGGAGAGTTGGCCAAACAGATGCGTCCATGAGCTGCATTGATCAACTTTAAGAAGATGTGATTGAGTCCAAAACCATTTGTCACAGGTGTAAAGTCAAGCACAATTACATTGAGTTGCACAGAAGGCTTGAAAACTTTCAATAGTGAGAATAGAGTTGCGTTTAGAGAGTTCAAATTATAAAACCAGACTGATTCCCCTTTAGATATATTTTTGAAAATATTCCATTGTTCTTTTAGAGCGGCCAAACGAATCCACTTTCCGCCTTTCCGCCTCAACTTATTATACATCAATTCAAAACGAGAATCTTCAAAAGCCTCCTTCTCCATATTGCCACCGACATATAGGCCAAGAATAGAATACACCTTATCAAATCCTTCTCCACTCATTAAGTTAATAGAGAAATTTGCAGCTGCAAATGATAACTTATGCTTGGCAATCAATTGTTCTGGGAGTATTGTGGTAATAAATACTCGTTTTTTCATAAAATATTTGTTTTAGCTAATTTGTTGATACCATCCTTCATATATTTGAGAGTAAGAAGCACAATCATAAGCATACTATATTTTACTACAGTATTGAGAGTGAAATGCTGATTCAACAATATGATGGTTATTTGCGAGAAAGCAACTATGATGTATGTTTCACGACCTATTGCCTGTAATAGGTTTGAGCACCATTTGGAGTATTTAGCAATAAATGATGATATGGTAAACATCATCAAGGTGCCAGATACTGCTCCTATTGTCAAAGGTATCACTGGAGTGATAGTATTCGAAGCCATATCCAAATGCCAATAATATGAGATATAGGAACTTAGGATGATGCATCCAAATAGTATGCATGACCTTGGTTGATCAATATAACTGGTCACCCGTTTTAGCTCTGTTCCAGACAATACAAGAAAAGTTGCATAAGGAACACTGCAAATCGTCCATGGCAGATAGATTTGGCAGTATGAAAGGTATGTTCCCATAACGAGTAGCATTACCATCAGCAAGTGTCTAACTCTGTTACTTTTCGTCATCCATACAATTCTGCTTATTATCAAAGCTAAGAAAAGAACAGGTATAAACCATAAGGCATATCCTTCCCAACCTTGTGACAGCCAATGTACAAAATTCCCTCCCATTAGGATGACCACAATAATGGAATATATGAGGAATTGCAATATAAGGGAACGGCATTTCCTGATACAGAATTCATCAAGGTCATATTTTTCCCAATTGGTTGTCCATCCTGAAGCTATGAAAAATAGCGGCATATGAAAAGACCAAATGAAGTTAGAGACGAAAACAGGAATTGAAGTATGCCCCAATACCATCAGAATAATGGTGATGCCTTTGGCTATATCTAACCAAATACACCTATTATTATCAATTTTGTTCATTTTATGCCCTTAAGAAGCGTTTTTTAGTATATCTATCGTATAAAAACAGCCCCAAAATGATATAGACTGACATTTGAGACGTTTGATGCTCACCATTGGGTGATATATAACTAACAAACAGGTATCCTGTAAAAGTAGCCAGTGTGGTAATATCAACAAATGACTTCCAACTGAAGTTTCTTAATACAAAAATTACAGGTAGAACGAACAATATAATTCCAAGGATTCCAGATTCACTCATACGAGTCCAAATAGAATTCTCAAAATGTCTTCCGACTCTTTCTGTTGGTAGAGCTTTTTGAGCATGAACATAACCTATACCTTCGCCAATAGCTATGCGTTTCACGTCAAAGTCCAAGAGACAATACTCCATTCCCTCTCGCCACCATTGATACCTTACATCTTCTGCAATAGACTCATCTGAAAATCTCTCTTCATACGCAGAGTTGCTATAAAGCTGATTCATTATAGTGGGTGCTGCCATTGAAACTGTTAAGGCTAATAAAAGAATGGATGAGGAGCCTTTACTAGTAAAAAATGAATAGACAATAGAAGCGATAAAGACAAGAGCTAAAACAAAAACAATCTGACGGGAACCTGTGAACCAAGCGCCTATGATAAATGAAATGGCAATTAGGAGTAATACATATCTTATTGTCGCTGATGAAGTAGAAAGAAACTCCTTCATACACATCATCATACACAGTGCGTAGTACACGCCAAAAGTAGTTGGTGCTTCTGCAAGGAAACAATATCGTCCCATCTCTACCAGCCCATTTGGGTCTTCACCGATAACCTTGAATGTTGAAGTAAAGATTCCTCCAGACATAAAGTCCAATAGCAGGCCACCAGTTTGGAATAATCCAAGGAATATAAAGAACCAGTTAATTTTTCTCTCTGACCAACCACTATTAGAAGCGACAAATGGAAATATTATAAAAGGTAGGCCAGAAAAATAGGCCCACCATGTGTATGCGATTCTAACAAGATTAAAATGATCTATAAAAATTGTCAGGAAAGAAAAGATAATAACTATAAAGAAAAACAACTTAACTTTAGATACATATCGAGATAGAGGCTGATAATTAATGTATTTAAGTTCTTTGGTCATAAAATAAAGACCAACTATAAATATCAATTGCCTCCATATACTCAAATGTAGCTTTGCAAATACGAAATTAGAAAATGCTCCATTTGCCAAAAGGAATATAGATATGATATAAAAATATAATATTTTCTTACTTTTCATGACAATTTAATTAATGCTCTCAAAAGCAATGGGTCAATTAATAACATCACTAAACGAATAGTATGTTTTATACTAAATGTCTCCGAGAATAAATATCTCACCATCCTCTTTTTATTCTTAAATGAACGAAGTGTTGAATAGACTTGCTTTTCATCCAACTTTGATTTATAGTCTCCAACGACCTGAAACACAAGCATGTTTGCATTCAGAAACCTAACATCCATATTTTTTTCAACATCCAGTTCCTCAGAATGTTCTATTCCAGCCATCACACCATTAAAGTTTCGTATAGTGCATTGTGAAGTTATTGAACCTTCACGCTTTTGCAAATAGTAATACAGTGGCTCATCAATATAAAACACCTCTGAACAGGCATTCATTACATCAAGAAAATAAGGATTATCTTCGTGAAGTATCCCTTCGACAAATCTTATATTGTTTTTCTCAAGAAAAGAACGCCTATAGATTTTTTGGGGGGCGGGTATTATATTAAACTGCTTTGCCCCCAATGTCGCATGTAAGAAACTCTCCCTCTCATATCTACCTTCTTGCAATCCATTAAGTTTTACTTGTTGTTCCTTTTCTGAATAATAGTGCATCATTGGAAATGCTATAACATCATATTCTCCGATGTGCTTGGATAGTATGCTCAATGCATTGGGAGAGTACCAATCATCACCATCAAGGAACAAAATATAATCCCCCTTTGCATGGTCAGCTCCATAATTACGTGTATTAGACAAACCACCATTAGGTTTGTCTATTATTGTGAGATTTGAAACCTCCTTGTATTTTTTGATATACTCTAATGTATCATCCGTTGAGCCATCATTGATTACTATAACCTCGTAGTCATCTTTATGCACATTAACTTGGTTGATGCAACTTTCTATGGCCTTACATATTATTTCGCCCAAGTTGTAACATGCTATTATTATACTGAATTTCATATCTTATGCTAAACTTTTATACAAATACTGTATAGATTCATTTCTAAGTTTCTCAATTTCCACAGAGGCTGGAGCAGACATATTAAGGCTATATGAATCAGGATCATCATCACATACAACTGCTCTTTCGGTTGTGTTTGTAACCTTAAGAATGTTATATACTCTAGAATCCGAGTTGCCTATTTCTTTTATCACAGAGATAAAAGGTCTCTGAAAATTAAGAGAAAATGCTGTGCCATGGAAAGAATCCGTCATCACAAAAGACGCATTCTTAAATAGCCATAAGAATTCTGCAGGGCCTAAATCCTGTATCTTCAACTCACCGAAAGGTGCATTGTATTTTCCTCTGCGAGAATTAAAGAATACTACTGGAAGTTTCAATTCATTTGCGACCTTGTCTATATGTTTATATATGCTGGGATATGGATCATACGCATACCCCATAACATAAACCAAAATATACTTCTTGCCCGTATGTAAAACTGAGTCCTCTGCGATCTTACCCCACTGCTCTTTGCTAAGAAGCAAGGTAGGATCACAACAAACAGTTGCATCTTTATTTGTTAATTCGTTAACCAACTGCTTTCCAGATTCTTCACGCACTGATATACTATCATACTTCGAGAGACACCGAGCATAATCTCTCTTAAGAAAAAACGGGATACTATTGGTAGAAAAGCTTGATGCATAACTAATTCTTTTTGCATTCTCGGGGACAAAATCCAATAAATAGGATGTATCAAAACCTATATATTGAGGATTCCAAACCTGATCACTACCAGTAATATAAATGTCAAACAAAGGTGTATGCTCATATAAGGATTTACGAGATGTGTAAACAGACTTAGTACATCGAAAATACTTATCGTAAAAAGAATTGTATAGCGTAGTATGTTTACTTTTCATTAATTTTACTTTAACCAACTGCGCTACTAAACGGATGGCTCCTTTTATATCCAAAGACTTGACATCCTTAACACAGCCAGCAAACGCTGAGTGCTCTATGTTAGGATATTGGTAATCTATAAGCTTTACAGCAAACCCCATATCCTCTACTGTGCGTTGCAATGCATAAGCTTGAAGGGCTGATCCTGCATTCCAAACTTTATGCATAGTTATTATACCAACAGTTTTCATATATGTAGGATTTTCTTTATTTTTGTAGGATTTTCAATTATTCGGAGGACCTGTCTATACATAGTGCGTATTTTTAGGCCAAACTCTATGAATTTCAAATTAGCATTCGGCTTTCGGAGATGAGACATTACATAACGATAATCCTTAGCGTGTTGTGCATTCTTCTTCATCTGTCCTTCTGCAACCACCTCAAACGGATGCTCAATGAGCGTAACGTCTTTCAACCCCTCAACTAGTTCACGGCCTTTCTCGGTGAAAGCGATGAGCGCACTTACACCTTTCTGATCGTTCTTGTAAGTGTCGCCCCAGAGGTCACCAATGCGGATGTCGGCACTACTGTGGTCATATTTATACTTACATTGCTCTTCGCATTGAGGGCCAAGTGCCACATCACCTAGGAATAATTTATAAAACAAATCACCCTTAGATCGCCACGATGTCACCGAACCCTTACTCCCGTTCATCTGCATCGTCCAACTGTCTTGCCACCCTGTAGGCTTATTTATCCAACTTGCATAAGTAACATTTCCAATCTTTGGTTCGAGCATCTTGATATACGCTTTCCAAGCGTGCATCGAAGGCACGCAATGACAGAAAAAATCAAGCAGAATGAAGTTGTCTTCACAACGGAACTTGCGAATCATTATGCGGAATGAGTCAATCTGGCAAGGAGTACCCGTAACTATATATTTCTGCCCTTTGCGCTCAATCTGACGGAATGCATAAACCGTATAGCTTTGGATGTACTTGCTGCCGATAGATGCAATGAACTCCTCAACTGTGGTGGCAATATAGTGCTCTGCACGCTGATGATTAACATCATATCGGCAACCTACGGCTTTATAACCTTGCTCTATCAGTTGCTTGCCAATTTGGAAGCCAATCCCCCCACTAGAGCACTTCCTGCGTATACTTTCGTCATTACTCCATGCCGCCCAACTCTTAATGGGAGTTGCATCAGCATTTGCCAATTCTGTATGTGAAAAGGCGCACACATCGACACAGATTCCGCAATGCGTACATTGGTTTTCATCCGTTATCCGAGGCTCATAGAAGCCATCGTGGTTAAGCTCAATCGCAATAATCTTTTTGCCACAGCTGGCAGCACATACGCCACAGCCGTAACAATTTTTTATATCAGAGATATTATTCATCTTATCTTTTGAATGAATGTCTTCATTTTTATTGTAAAAAACTGCCTTTCGTTTCTTGTCAATCCCAATGTCCAAACAGACAATAAAGTAGAACAAATAGAAGCTGCACAAACTATAATAAACGAAGACCATGATTCAGGAAGTACGCAATAAAATACAACAGGTATTATCAATGATACTGTGCTTGTAAGCGATATTTTAACGAGTACCTCCTTTACGTATTTCACTTGTGAAAAATTAATTAGTTTACTTGTTATACTAATTCTCGCAACTTGTGCTATGCATTCAAAGGCAAGGTGGACCGCAAATACAACCCATGCATCAACTCCAAGATACAAAAATAAATACGACACTGGAAGAATTAGTAGCATTACTACTGCAACGACACTCTCGTATTGCCATATTTTACCGGAAGCTTTTACAGAAATAATAAGTGGATTCGCAAAAGAATTAATCCAAGTTGTTATGAATATCAATCGCAAAAATACAACCGTATAATCAGGAACAACTCCAAGCCACATACGCAAAATAGGTTCTGCTTCAAGCACAAACGGTAGTGATATAATCAGCAAGAGATAAAAGGAGAATCTGGAACTTCTAAAAACTAAACTATGCATTTCCTCTAATTGTCCTGCTGCATAGGTCTTGGTTATCTGAGGATTGATGGCAGTCTGAAAGTTTGCAACAAAAGTATTTACTGCTCCTTGTACTTGCAATGCTATACCTCTTGCTGCATTAACTGCTGGCATAAAGAAAGTTCCTAATAGCAAATTAAGTCCTTGCGTATATGTGAGGTATGAAACATTACCTAAGATACTCCAACTAGCAAATGAGCCGATTTCTTTAATTCTGGTTTTATCTATTCTTAAGGTAAAACAAACTTCCTCAAAGTGTTTTTTACAATAAATATAGTACAATAACTGAATTGATATCTGAGTAAGCAAAATCAATGCACCATATACAATAAGTTTGTCAAAAAACGTAAGCATCAGAGAATATACTATCAATAACTTTAATACGGCTTCTACAATAGAAATCATAGCAAATGCACTCATTCTTTCATGTGCAACAATCTCTGCGTTGAACGGAACCGATATTATCATTACAATTGTAGATAATATGCAGAACTGAAAAACCCATATTGCAGCAGAAAGTCTATCGCTCGGTATAACCAGTTTGTTTGCAATAAACCAAGTTCCAGCGACATCGGCTATCGTTGCAATAATTAAAGCTATTAATATATGCAATAGTAAGCATGTAGAAAAGACAGACTTGGTATTAGCTTCGGGGCCTTTTCCTAACTCGAATGTTATAAATCTTTGGGTTGCAGTGGATAGTGAAGAACTCACAAAGCCAAACATGGCAATTACGCCTCCAACAAGATTGTATATGCCATAGTCCTCTATGCCTAACACTTGGAGAATAACTCTTGAAGTAAAAAGAGTTATTCCCATAGTTAATATCATTCGCACATAAAGCAGAAGTGTATTCTTAGCAATACGTTTGTTGTTTGAAAGAGTAGATTCATCCATTTTTCCTATATATTTTAAGCAATAAATTATAGATGCACATTCTTCCTTTATCCAACAAAATCCCCCCCCCCCATACAGACAATATAAATAATACGACATCTATAGTACCTGTTATAAATGGTTGCCTGGTGTAGTATAAATGATTTATCGTTGAACGGTATAAAGGCAGTCTAATGGATACATGTTCATGAAGTAAATAAACTGCAAAACAACTTGATGCCACCCAATTTATTAGATTACTTTGAAACCTAAATTTAGAGAAGCCTAATAGCAGGAATACTGAGGCTGCTATTACAAAAGGAGAAGCGTAACTGAAGAATCCTATTATAGCTATAATGCCACCATGACTAAAAAAGGCAACGAAAGATAGTATTATGGTCAAAACCAAATAAACTATAACATCATGACTGCCCCTTAGGGATGCCCATACAGGTTGGTATATTCGTACATAACGAGTAAGCATATATATTAAAATGAATGAGATCGTTGAATACCCTGCTTTAATTTCTGTAGATAATGTAGGAAATACCCATGCAGCTAACGACTGTATGCAAAATGCAGTGATTAGAAAAAGCTTAAATTGTTTTTTTGGTGAATTCTCGCAAAATGAGTTTAATACTGGCGAAAATATATATAGTAAAAGATAACAGTCAACAAACCAATAATTTCTGCTACCTAACAACAGACCATCTGTCATAAGATTGGAAATGGAAAAATCCTTAATATTTGCTATGATAGCAATGATAAATCCTAATATAGAAAAGAATAACACCTGAAATAAAAAAGACAGAATGCCTTTGATCGAAAATTTAATTCCAAACCATCCTGATATCATTACAAAAACATTGACAGAAACAACACTCAATGCTTTGATCACCCCCAGTAGGTAATACTCCATTCCCATTGCATTGGTTTGGTCTGGGTAGCCCACAGCCAATGTTGCATGCGTTAGCATTACAAAGAACATAGATATTATTCTTAGTAATTCTATGTTGGATTGGCGTATTTTGATTTTTGGCAAGATATCACATTGTTGTGACATCTGAATACTTTTCTTATTAGATGAATTGTCTGACATCAATTTGTTGTTATAGTAGTTATATAACTGTTTCTTAGCTTGAGCTGCAAGCAAAAAATACGATGAGGGATTAAGAATTAATGACTCCTTTGAGCATCCAACGCTTGTTTGGTATCATCTGAGATTGTATAATTCATTTTTCTACCAGCATTATTTAGATTTGAGGCGTTCTGTCAAGTATACATGGGTGTCCTTGTTTCTCTCGTTTGAGTTCAGCAAGTGGTGATTTTGTGTTGTCTATTATTGGTGTCCGGTAAACGTGTTTAACTGGCTATTCTGAGTGTTTTTGCAAATTGACAAGCCCCATATTTCAGTGATTGCGTAAGCTGTCCGACAAAATACTCTCCTTTCGTGCGGCATTTATTAACAAGGATGCCATATTTGACCAATTCAGGCTCTTCTAATGCATTTTTATCTCCAAATGGAGCCACTATACGTTTAGGACATCGACTGTCAGAGGAAAACAAAAACTCAAATAGAGCTTGATAGTTTTACCGGACACCAATAGTTGTCTATATCTATAGTATTGTTATCGTTATGGTATATTGAGTAAGTGAAAGAATCTGAAATCTGGCCTCAAGGGCTTCATGTCAATATTATCCCTCTCACAATAACAAAAGAGAAAGGCCTGAAATCCGAATCTTGATACAAGTACCGCATTGTGTTGCCAGGTGTGGCTTCTAAAAGCCGATGGCATGAAGGAGAGGAAATAGCATTCAAAGTCGTATAAGGTAATACTGCCGTGTACAATTGGGTGAAATGATATTACAAAGACGGAATGGATGTTCTCCAGGAGGGAAGGATTGCGAGGCCTTCCAACCGTTGATGAACAAAGACGACACACCGATTGTGAAGGAAGTTCTAAATCAACATCGGAAGAGTATCAAGACCGCCAAGACTGAGTGTCGGGAATGCTTAAAGAGAGGGGTGAGAATATCACCTTCAGACGTTTTTAGACTTGCGGACTCAAGATACAAGCGTATAAGAAAATGTCCAAGGTGAAACGCCTTCGTCACAGTTTGTTGAAATCAAACGCTATCGCCTGCAAGAACTTGCAAATCTTTTGATTACAGGCGTAAACAATTGTTGCTTTGGAGATGAAAGTTTGTCTTTACAAGTGACTATGTGCCTTATGGCTGGCAATTCGATGATGAAGATGTTTTCGTGTCATCCCAAAACAAGGATAGGTCGGTATTTGGGTATCATATCTTCTGGTTGTAAATATGGAGTATTTGGTATAACAGATGTCATCATGGGAGAGGAACTCGCTGAGTGGCTTGAAGATTTCTCTTTGAAAATTAGCAAGCAGACTTTAGTGTTTATCGACAACGCATCTATTCACCGTAAAGTGGAAGTCACAAAAAGAATATAGAAAAGGACGGGGCATATTTTATCTTCCCAATTGTTCTCTGAATCTCAATGTGGTAGAGGCGGTATGGCGCTTTCTAAAGAGAATGTGCCTTCCCACGCGTTACTATTGCAACAAGAGCGTGCTTGATGATACTATTCGCGAAATTTTGGATGGTATCGGGAATAAGTATGTAATCAACTTTGCTCATACTGCCTAATAGTTTGATTTTGACCTGACAAACTACTTGTCTCTTCATTCCGCCACCTCGAAGTCCTCGTTGTGTACTCCTCGGATGGCCACGGCATAGCCGCCGAATTCCATGACGAGCTGGCGGTCGCGGTGGATGCGTATTATGTAGCCTTCCATGCCCTTGAAGGGGCCGGACAGGATGCGCAGTCTGGTGTGGTCCTTGGCGAATTTTATGAAGGGGTCGCGCAGGAAGGTTATGTTTTCTGGGTGGGCCGTGGCGGCTTCCATGAACGGTTGCATCATGCTGTGCGATATGCTGGCGGCCCGGCCCGTGCTGCAATCGTTTACCAAATGGTATTGGGGGTAGTTGGATTTTAAGAAGGATTGCAGGTCGGACGGTTCGCCTTGAAGAAAAACGAGGCCGCTTACCGATGGCACTCGTACCTTGGTCACGCCCCGGCCGTCGCTTTTTTGCTTGTACCTATATGAATAATGTACAAAGCATGGGTGAGCGGAATCGGGGTGGGACAGATTGTAGGCATCAATCTGCTTCTTGAAAAGTTCGACACGTTTGTTGTGCAGATAGATGTATCCCCATGGGAGGGCCTGGGGAGCATGTGGTGAGGTGACGGTACGTGTGACGCCTCCTGCGACGGTGGTGGAATTTGTGGGGGAGGAGAGGGGGAGGGATGATTCGCATACGGATACACCCTCTATACCTGAGGCCGAAGATGTTTCGGCCTCAGCAATATGGATGCCGTTGGAGAAACGCCGGTTGTCGGAGCCATGGTTCTCGCTGGCGGTAGAAAGAGAAGTAGAGCAATCCTGCGTCATGTTTCCTCTGACTACTGTATGTCATTGCTGGCTATTGTCACCTGGGAGAATAGTTCCAGTCTTGCAACGACTCTGTCCATATTTCAATGTTTTTATGTCTGCCGTGGGTGCGCAAAGGTCAGTACGGCCTTGTTGCATGTGCGCTCCTTGGCATCGGTCTCTACCGTTACTGGCCGGTCTTGGATTGTCAAGAATCCGACTTCGGGTACAAAAGTAATACTTTTTTCGGAATACTCTGTCGCTTTTAACGAAAAAAACATTCGACTGTGACTACGGCACGACGACATCACGCATGGAGTTCTGTGCATGACCGTCATGTGGGAGATGTTTTCATCCGGACATTACCGCATGTCTCCTTGGGAGGGATTACCGAAGGTTTGCCGGATGGGAGAGTGCGAGGGGTGGCCGTTCAAACCAGCACCCTGTCGCCGCATTCCTTGGCAAGGCGGCTTTCTGCGTCTTTAAGCTCTTTGAATTTCGCCAGTAGCTGCATGCCTTGGTCTTTGGGGGTGGAGGGGTTCTTTATGTCGGCAAGGACGCTTTTGATTTGCTGTCGCACGATGGACAGTTTCATGTCGGCGAGGACGTGGGTGGTGAGTTCCATCAGGCGGTCGCCGTCGGTGGTGACTTGCTTGGTGCGGCTGTGGTACTTGCTGAGTTCCTCCTTGTCCATGCATAGCTGGAAGGCGGCTTGGGAAAGCCGGATGTCGGGGTGGCCCAGAAAGAACTTCTCGGCCACGAAACTCTCGTCGTGGACATGTTCCATGGCTTGGTTCATGATTGTCTGCGCCGTGGGGTTGGCAAAGGTGAGCCCGTCTTGGGTGAGGGAGAGGAAAATGAATTCCGCCACGGACAAGGGCACGCTGCTGCCATCCTCGTCTTCGGCCTGGCAGATGATCTGCTCTCCGTATCGGACAATGAGTTGGGCCAGCAGAAGTTCCACTCCCGTGTAGGCCTGCGCAGCCGTTTGGGCGCTGGAAGGCAGTGGCGTTTCTGTCTCTGTATGGCCGGCGGTATCGGTGGGGACCGACGGGTCTGCCGAGGTCTCGGCCGAAGCGTCGGCGTCATGCCCGGTGTCGTGCGGAGATGTCTGTTGCCGTGGATATTGTGCCTGTTGCAGCGGGGAGTTGCGGCGTTTGTGTTCTTCCTCCCGGTTTTTGGACATGCGGTCCAGCACGGCACGGTGTATCATGCCCTCGTCCATGCGCAGGGTCTGTGCCGTCTCGCGGATATAGAGCGAGCGGGTGATTTCGTCGGGGATGCAGGCTATGCTGGTGACTATTTCCGTTACCATCCGGCTCATCTTGCGAGGGTCGTCTTGGGACTGTTTCAGCAAGATGTCCGTCTTGAAGCGCAAGAAGTCCACCTGGTGCTGCTCCACGTATTCGCGGAATTCCGTTGCATCGTGCTTGCGTGCAAAGCTGTCCGGGTCGTCGCCGTCGGGCAGGAGCAGAATCTTGACGTTCATTCCTACTGCCAGGAGCATGTCCGTTCCTCTCTGGGCGGCGTGTATGCCTGCGTCGTCGCCATCGTAGAGCAGGACGATGTTGTCCGTGAAGCGGTGGAGAAGATGAATCTGCTCGTTGGTGAGAGCCGTGCCCGAGTTGGCCACCACGTTCTCTATGCCGCACTGGTGCATGGATATGACGTCGGTGTATCCCTCCACCATGTACACCTGCCCCATCTTCACTATCGCCTGTTTGGCCTGGAAGAGACCGTAGAGTTCGCGACGCTTGCTGTAGATGGCGGATTCCGGGGAGTTCTGGTATTTCACGGCCACGCCCTTGGTGGCTGCGTCCAGCACGCGTCCGCCGAATCCCACCACCTTGCCGCTCACGGTGTGCCATGGGAATATCACGCGTCCCCGGAAGCGGTCGGCCAGGCTGCCGTCGTCGCGTTTCAAGGACAGGCCGGTGCTCAGCAGGTATTGCTCGCGGTAGCCCTCCTTTATGGCGCTCCGGCTCATGGTGTCGCGTTCGCTGCCAGGGCAGTATCCCAATTGGAACTTGTCCACGATGTCGTCCCTGAAACCGCGTTCGCGGAAGTACGCTAGGCCTATGGCGCGTCCGTCGGTGGTGTCGTGCATCTGCGTCCGGAACCACCGTAGCGCCCATTCGTTCAGGATGAACATGCTTTCTCTGTCGTTCCGGGCTGCGCGCTCCTCGTCGGTCAGTTCTTTTTCCTCCACCTGTATGCCGTACTTCCTGGCCAGATAGCGCAGGGCGTCGGGGTAGGACATTTGCTCGTGCTCCATGATGAAGCCAACCGGGGTGCCTCCCTTGCCGCAGGCAAAGCACTTGCAATAATTCTTGGCCGGGGAAACGATGAAGGATGGGGTGCGGTCGTCGTGGAACGGGCACAGACCCTTGTAGTTGGCACCGGTCTTCCTGAGGGTGACGAAGTCCGATACCACGTCTACAATCTGTGCGGCCTCGATTATCTTGTCTGTGGTAATTCTGTCTATCATGGGGCGGAATGTGGCATTGCGCTTACGCGCCATGCACGCTTGGGGGAGTGGACGTTGTGTGTGTAATCCCGACTGCAAATGTACGATAAAAACACGAGATTACACACCGGTATGGCAAATAAGGTTGGTAATGTTCACGTATTGTCGGTGCCCCGATAATAGTATTGTCAGGGTCACGTCTATAGTATTGTCACTCCCCCGACAATACTATAATCAAGGTTGCGACCATACTGTCGGCGAGACCGCCTTTTGACAGGGATTGTCAGGCGTAAGAATCTTTCCATGTCTTTGCCGTACGGGAGATTGACGGGATGGGCGTGTCGTAGTTGACAAGAATAGCCTCGTCTTAACCGCACGTTAACCCAAATCTAATGACCTGTTCGGGTTAAACCCGAATCGGTCATTAGAACGTCAAATTGTATAAACCAGATGATTTGTATTGCCTTTTCCTCTATTTTGCCCTTCTCTTCGCCGTCTTGCTTCCCGTTTGGTCTTGCCATAGCTCGCTATGCCTTCGACAAAACGGTTGCAATACGAACGAATGTAAGGGCAAAACGGATTGGAAATCTAATGACCGATTCGGGTTAAAAAAGGAACAGGAGGCAATCCCCGATGTCCGAGGTTCGCCTCCTGTTATTAAGAAACTCCCTTGGGCCTTGACTCAACGGAATATGCCGTTAGGGGTAAGGCCGGGGGGCGGTGCGTGATTACATCTTGTCGTTTGAACCGAGCACGTTCATGATCTTGTGGATGTACATCTTCTTCATGTTCTCGCGAGCGGGCTTGAGGTACTGGCGAGGATCGAAGTGTCCGGGGTTCTCGGCGAAGTGCTTGCGGATGGCAGCGGTCATGGCCAGACGAGAGTCGGAGTCGATGTTGATCTTGCAAACTGCGCTCTTGGCAGCCTGACGCAGCTGCTCCTCGGGGATGCCCACTGCATCGGGCAACTTGCCGCCGTACTGGTTGATGGTGTCAACCTCGTCCTGAGGAACTGAAGATGAACCGTGCAGCACGATGGGGAAGCCGGGCAGCTGCTTTTCGATTTCGGCGAGAACGTCGAATGCCAATGGAGGAGGAACCAGCTTGCCGGTCTTGGGGTCTACGGTGCACTGCTCGCGAGTGAACTTGTAAGCACCGTGGCTGGTGCCGATGGAGATGGCGAGAGAGTCGCAGCCTGAACGGGTAGAGAAGTCCACGACCTCCTCGGGCTTGGTGTAGTGGGAAACGGCAGAGGAAACCTCGTCCTCTACGCCTGCCAATACGCCCAGCTCGGCCTCTACGGTTACGTCATACTGGTGTGCGTAGTCCACAACTTTCTTGGTGAGGGCGATGTTCTCCTCATAGGGAAGGTGAGAACCGTCGATCATCACTGAGGAGAAACCGTTGTCGATGCACTCCTTGCAGATCTCAAAGCTGTCGCCGTGGTCGAGGTGCAGTACAATCTGGGGATGCTCGCAGCCCAGTTCCTTGGCATATTCCACAGCACCCTGTGCCATGTAGCGGAGGATGGTGCCGTTGGCGTATGCACGTGCGCCCTTGGATACCTGCATGATAACGGGTGACTTGCACTCTACGGCAGCCTGTACGATGGCCTGCATCTGCTCCATGGTGTTGAAGTTGAATGCTGGGATGGCATAGCCGCCTGCTACTGCCTTGGCGAACATTTCACGGGTGTTCACCAGACCCAATTCCTTGTAACTTGTCATTGTTGTAATGTAATTAAAGGGTTATTGTTAGTTTATGAGTTTAGATTCATACCTTAATATATAATATGCGCGCGAAAGAGCCTCTGTGTGTGTCGCCTCCATGCCGGGAGCTTGCTTGGAGAGACCCTGAGCGTGAATGTGTCACAGGGTCTTCACCAGATAGACGACCACAGGAAGGTGGTCGCTGTATCCGTCAAGCCACACGCCGCGGGAGTGTGTGCGCTTGGGTGTTCCCTTGCCGGCACCTTCGCTCTGGATGAGATAGTCGCGACGGAAGATGTGGTAGGAATGCAGTGTGAGGGAATTATAGGTGTTGGCCTTGTATTCCTCGACGAGATTGCTGTTGAGCACTATCTGGTCGAAGAGGTTCCATGCGCCTTGATAGGATAGCGTTCCTTGGCCTTTCTTGCGGAGAATGTCCCACCAGGGGTTGAAGAAATCACCCTTTCCCATGTCCTTGATGCTGCGACGCGCTCCTAGGCACTGGGCCATGGAGGCATTGTCGGGGTCATCGTTCATGTCGCCCATTACCATGATGTGCTGGCTCGGGTCGGCCTGGCTGATGCTGTCGGTGAGGGCGCGTACCTGGCGGCCTCCGTATTCGCGGAAGATGCTTTCCGCTGCACGGCTGGGCCAATGGCATACGATTACCGTGACATTGTCGCCGGCCAGCTTGCCCTGTACGCACAGGAAGGGACGTGTACGGCGAACGGTGTCGCCATTTTCGTAGACATAGTCCTTGGTGAAGGACTTGGTCACCTTGAAGGCCTTTGGATTGTAGAGCAGTGCGCAGTCCACGCCACGCTTGTCGGGACCCTCGATGTGGACATAGCGGAAGCCTCGCTTCTGCATGGCCGGCTGTGCCATGAGGTCGTCCAAGGCTCGGGAGTTCTCCACCTCGCTGACACCTATGATGCTGGCGCCATAGGGCAGCTTGTCTGTACCCAGCTCGCCGAGCACACGGGCGAGATTGGCCAGTTTGTGTTCGTACTTGAGCTTGTTCCAATGGTAGGAACCGTCGGGCGTGAATTCCCAGTCGTTCTTGCCTTCGTCGTGGCAGGTGTCAAACAGGTTCTCCAGATTGTAGAAGGCCACGGCGTGCATCTGCAGTTTGCGGTCCTGGGCAAAAGCCTGCAGTGCCAAGGCGCATACAAGAAGAAGAAGGATGGGCAGGCGGTACGTTCTTTTCATAAAATACATCGTTGTTTTGGGGTGCCATGGTGTCGTAGTGTCGTATGCCTACGGCTATCCATGCTATATTCATGCACTGCAAAGTTAGTGCTTTTTTGGGAAAAAGGGGGGCTTTAGTGTGAAAATTAACAGAGTGTCACCGTTTTGCAGATATTTCTTCATAACTTTGTAGTGACAAAATATATTATAAAAGACATTAAACATTATGAAGAAACAGTTTCAACTGACGGCTCTGGTTCTGTTGGCGGCCATGAACGGCTGGGCGCAGGGCATTGCAGAGTCGGAGGAGGATTCGACCGTCATGGCCATTGATGCCAGCGATTTTACCATCTCGGAGTCGCAATTGGGCGAAGATGACGATATGACCTCGGACATCATCCAGGTGGGTTCTTCCAGCAATCTCTACACCAGCAACATCGGCTGGACATGGAGTGTTGCCAGATTCAAGTTCCGTGCATTGGACAACAAGTACAATGACGTGTACATCAACGGAGTGCAGGCCAACCAGGTGGAGAGCGGACGTTTCCAGTTCTCCAATATAGGCGGTATGAACGACGCGGCCCGGAACAAGGATGCGGCAAACCCGTTCGAGAGCAATTCATATGGCATGCCCGGTCTGGGCGGAAGCACCAATTATGACTTCCGTGCCTCTGCCATGAGTACCGGCAGCAAGGTGACCTTGAGCGGACTGAACCGCAACTACACGTTGCGTGGCGTCTTTTCGCACGGTACGGGGCTGAGCAAGAACGGTTGGGCCTTCTATGGCTCCTTGGCTTACCGTTGGAGCAATATGGAAACAGCTGCCGCGGATGGTACTTTCTACAACAGCCTATCGTATCTGCTGTCCTTGTCAAAGAAGTGGGACAACGGCCATTCTCTGAATCTCGCCACATGGGGCAATCCCACGGAACGTGCCCAGCAGGGCGCCAGCACGGACGAGGCTTATTGGTTGGCCAATGACCGTCAGTACAATCCCTATTGGGGCTGGCAGAACGGCAAGAAGCGTGCCAGCCGCGTGGTGAACGATTTCGCGCCCACGGTGATGCTGACCTGGGACTGGCAGATAAACAACGACATGAAGCTGACCACGAGTGCGATGATGCGTTATCAGCTTTACAGCAGCACCAAGTTGGACTACAGCGGCACCAATCCCGCTCCGGACTATTGGAAGAACTTCCCGTCATACAATTATGACGTGTGGGGCGATACGGACGGAAGCAACAATAATCTGGATGCCTATAATTCGGCAAAGGAATACTGGCAGAGCGGTACGCGTGCACGCCAGATTGATTTCGATGAGCTGTACTTCTCCAACCAGCAGCTGAACAAGACGCAGAGCGATGCCATCTACTGGATTCAGGCTCGCCATAACGACCATCTGACGACTTCGCTGGGCAGCAACTTCAGCTGGAATACCGACAAGGACGGCAAGTTCAATGCCGGCATACAGTTGAGCAATACCAACGGCATGCACTACCAGACGGTGGAGGACCTGTTGGGCGGAGAGTATTTCCATAATACGGACCGTCACCTTGTGGGCACGTATACCGACGACGATACTCGTGTGGACTATGACCTGAACAATCCCAACAAACGTCTGAAGGTTGGCGACCGTTATGCGTACGACTATAATATAATGGTGCAGAAGTTCAACGCCTATACTTCATACGCCCGCAACATGGGGATCAGTCACACTTATGTCGCAGCCCGTCTGGGCGGTTCGCGCATGTGGCGCGAGGGCAACATGAGGAACGGCCTTTTTGCGGACAACAGTTATGGCGAGAGTGGCGTGGCAGGCTTCTTGGACGGTGGCGTGAAGTTGGCCAGCACGATGAATCTGGGACATGGACATGCCATCAGCCTGGGTGCGGGATTCGAGGCCAAGAGTCCCAATGCGCGCGATGCCTTTATCTGTCCCGAGAAGATGAACGACTTTGTGTATAACCTCAGGAACGAGAAGATTGCCAGTGCCGAGGTGACCTATAGCTTGAACAACAGCTGGTTGCGCCTGAACCTGACAGGATTCTTCAACCACAAGTATGACGGCACGGAGTGGTCTTGTTTCTATGACGACAACGAAAGCAGCTTCGTGTATGTCAGCTCGCAGAATATCACAAAACGCAACTATGGTGTGGAATTGGGAGCCAAGTTCAATATTACGTCCAACTTCGACATCACCCTCTTGGGCACATGGTCCGAGGCGGAGATTGTCGGTAACACCGATGTGGACTATATGCTCTCCGACAAGGGCGAATTGCGTCGTACAGTATGTTTTGCCGACGGCATGCGCGAGGGTGGTACGCCTTTGGCTGCTGCAAGCGTCGCGCTCAATTACCGCGTGAACGGTTGGTTCTTGGGCCTTACAGGCAATTACTACGACCGCATATACCTGAGCTATAGTCCCGTGACGCGCCTTAAGTCTGTTCAGGACCTGTGGGCCAAGAACAACTATGGCGGTGCCTACATCGATGTGGACGGTACTCCGGTATATGCCATCCCCGAGCAGGCCAAAGGCAATGGCGGTTTCGTCTTGGATGCATCCATAGGCCGACAGTTCCGTTTGGGCAAGAATCCTCTGAGCGTGAATCTCAACCTGAGCAACATTACCAACAACCGCAGCCTGTGTACCGGCGGCTATGAGCAGAGCCGTGCCAATTACAGTGTAAGCGATGGCGCGATAACCAATCGTACCTATAACTTCCTGAAGAACCCCAAGAAGTACTATGCTCAGGGTATCAACTTTATGCTGAACCTGAACTATCGCTTCTGACATAAATAATATATATAAGGTATATAGACACAGACATGAAAAAGATAAAGATATTTGCTGCACTCTTCGTGGGTGCGATATGCCTGAGTTCCTGTATGGACGGGGAGTGGGAAGCTCCCGACTTTGGCGATAAGCCTCCTTACGGCAACAATGACATTGTTCCCGTGCCGTCCAAGAAAATCACCATAGCCGGATTGAAGACCAAGTATGCCGACGTCTTCAGCAAGAGAAGCGGTTACAAGTATGTGGACGAGGACTTGCAGTTGTATGCCGTTGTCAACGGCAACGATCAGGGTGGCAACCTGTACAAGCAGATTTCCATCCAGGACGAGACCGGTGGTATCATAGTCGGTATCAATGCCACTGACTTGTATGCCCCCATGCCGGTGGGGCAGAAGATTGTCATCAATCTCAAGGGCCTTTGCATAGGTACCTACGGCAGTATGGCTCAGATTGGCGGTGAGTACAACGGTAGCCTCGGACGTATGGACGAGAACGTGTGGAAGGCCAACGTCCGTCTGGTTGGCGACAAGGTGTCTGTCGGCGGGGATGGTAACGAGCAGGCCGAGGTGCCCATGACGGCAGTGGTTGACACCATCGACTTCACCAAGGTCAGCGATCCGAACAGTATCAGTGGCCGTATAGTGCGTTTGAGCAATGTCACCATCAGTGGAGATGGCACGCAGACTCTGGCTCCTGATGACGGCAGCGTGAGTCTCACCAGCAATTGCGCCAACCGCAATATAGGCGGTGCAGCCGTATCGGGCATGGTTCTGCGTACAAGTTCCTACAGCGACTTTGCTTCACGTCCCATGCCTAAGGGTAAAGTGGACCTTTACGGTGTCTGCACTCATTTCAACGGCACGTATCAGATTCTCATGCGCACAAACAGTGACATGGTGGAGCTGTAAATGCCACAGTTGAATACAATATAACATTTTTCCATAGGAATAATATCACAAATATCAATATGAACAAGTATTTCAAGCACATCATGCTCATCTCCGTGGCAGCATTTGCATTGGCTGCCTGCGAGGACGTTCCCGCTCCATTTGTCGTACCCGGTGAGGGCGGTGACAACACCGATGGAGAAATTTCTCTCCCTTACATCAGTACCAATTTGAAGGAGGGCTTCACCGTGGCCACCACCACAGGTATCAGTTGGGATTTGGGTAACACCTATGCCAAGGCCACAGGTTACAATGGCGGCACCACATCTGCTACGGAAACATGGCTCGTTAGCCCGGAGATTCCCACGGGTGATGCCACCGAGGTGTATGTGGATTTTGATTACGTCATAGCATACACCAACTCTCTTGGTATCAACGAGGCTCATCAGGTATACGTATGCTCTGAGTATAACAGTGAGGAACCGGCTTCCAGCCAATGGGTAAAGTTGCCTTTCCAGCCTAAGGAGCGTGAGGATCGTAACTCATGGGATATGTATGCAGCCAACACCATGCAGGTTCCTGCCGAGATGTTGGGCGGCAGTATTCGCGTTGGCTTCCTGTACAAGTGTAACACCACCAGTGCCTCTACATGGGAGTTGACCAATCTGAAGGTCTCTACCGAACCTGGTGGTACGATTAACCCGGATATTCCAGATGTTCCATCGGATGGCGGTACATGGGACGCTCCCTACACCGTGGCACAGGCTATCGCCAATCAGACGGGGGCTGAGGTATGGGTGCATGCTTACATCGTAGGCTCGATTCCCAGTAGTGCAAGTTCTGTGGTTTTGGATAACATGACGTTCACTGCTGATGGTGCCAGCGGTACCAACATTTGTATAGCCGAGAGTGCCACGGAGACCACACCTGCCAACTGTATTCCCGTACAGCTTCCTGCTGGAACTGATGCTCGCACCAAATTGAATCTGGCTTCCAATCCCACCATGCTGGGACAGGAGGTATGGCTAAAGGGTAAGACCATCAAGTACTGCGGTGCTCCTGGGCTGAAGGAAATTAGTACTTACACCCTCACTGCTCCCACTGCCGAGGACGATGGTAACGGCGGAGGTTCTGACGAACCTGTAGAGGGTGCCAAGGGCGATGGCTCACAGGCCAATCCATTCAATGCGGCAGCAGCACAGAACTACACAGCAGCACTGCCTGCCGGACAGACCACAACGGAGAAGTTCTACATCAAAGGCATTGTCTGTATGAGCAGCAAGATGGACATCAGCACACAGTATAAGAATGCCACATTCCATATTTCGGAGGATGGCAGTGCCACAGGCACACAGTTCCTTATCTTCCGCACAAGCGGTCTGAACGGAGCCGACATCACCTCTGCAGATGATATACAGGTGGGCGATGAGGTGGTGGTCTATGCGGCTTTGGTCAACTACATGGGCAACACACCTGAGACTGCACAGGGTGGAATAATCACCTCTATCAAGCGTAACGGCCAAGAGCTGAATCCTGGAGGTGGGAACGAAGGTGGCGACAACGAGGGTGGCGACACTCCCGACGTTCCTGCCGGAGAGAATATTCTGGAGAATGGTGACTTTGAGGTTTGGGACGGTGGCACTCCGCTGAACTGGAAGACTACAACATCCGCAAGTAACGCCACATTGGCGCAGAGCACTGAGGCGCGTACCGGTTCATATGCCGTGTCTGTGGGCTATGCTTCTGCCAACAAACGCCTTGGCTATAAGGAGACCACTCTGCCTGCCGGTACATACCGTTTCAGTTTCTATGCCAAAGCCACAACTGACAGCAAGTGTCAGACACGTATTGGCTATGTAGTGGTCAAGGACGGTACTGTCAATGCTTCTGACTACACCTATAAGGACGGATTTGTAGATCTTAGCCTGACAGATTGGACACAGGCATCGTACGACTTCACGCTGACAGAGGAGACCACCATCTCACTCTTGATGATGTCACCCAAGGGTTCCAGTTTCCATACCTCACAGAATATTTTGGTGGACGATGCAACACTTGTAAAACTCCAGTAAGCATCTTCGTATATATGAATAAAGGCCGCCAAGTTGTTAGCTTGGTGGCCTTTGTGTGATTTAGTCCCCCAAATGTTTGGACGTAAGGATAAAAAGCATTACCTTTGCAGCCGATAATCATTAACCACGTCCCTTATCATCTTCCTCAAGTCAAGGAAATTCGGGGACACAAAACTACTTAAGAAGTATGAAACAAGGAATTCATCCCGAGAATTACCGTCCCGTTGTGTTCAAGGACATGAGCAACGGTGACATGTTCCTGAGCCGTTCAACCTGCAAGACCTCTGAAACCGTAGAGTTCGAGGGTCAGGAGTATCCTGTAGTAAAGTTGGAAATCTCCAGCACTTCTCACCCTTTCTACACTGGTAAGAACAAGTTGGTGGATACTGCCGGTCGCGTGGACAAGTTCATGAACCGTTACGCCAAGACCCGCAAGTAATTCGTGCTTGAACCGTGCACAAGGTGCAACAATAGACTTAAAAAGAAGATGTGTCATACCTGTTATGGCACATTTTTTTTGCTAATGCGACGTCTGGTGTTGATTGTGCTTATGCACACTTGAAATAAATACAATTAGTTCGCGCAATTATATATATAAGGTATATGAAACTGCATTTTGCTATGGGGCGTTTTCTGCTTCCGGTCATTTGCCTGTCGGTGATGTGCATGGCTGTTTCTTGCGAAGAGGGAATACCGGGTCCGGCCGAGGGAGATGTGTCAACCAATGACAATGCCAATGTGCCTACTGTGGCAGAAGCCATGCGTATAGAGATTCCGCACTTGAAGGATGGGACGCATAACCAGTTCATAGTCAAGACGGCCAAGTTGAGGGACAATTCCTCCCAAACCTTTGTCAACTACTGTGTCGAGTATGACCAGCAGAAGAAATCCTCTCGTTGGACCGCTTTTCGTTGGGATATAGACAATGTCTACGACAGCCACTGTGGCAGGGTAGGGAATTATGCCCCGGATACGGATGTGCCTTTGGAGTATCGTGTCGGTAGCGGGGCATTTCGCGGTTATCAGCGTGGGCACATGTTGGCCAGCGAGGACAGACAGTGCTCGTCTGAGGCTAATATCCAGACGTTCCTTATGACGAACATGCACCCGCAGTATGGCCGCTTTAATGGTTATGACGACAAGGGGGATTATGTGTGGCTGAATGCCGAGTCTTTGATACGTGGCCTCTACAGTGGTTGGACTCAGGCTTACAATTCCACGGATACAATCTATGTGGTCAAGGGTGGTACCATAGATTCTGAACGCGATATACTGGGATATACCAGCAACAGCAATACGGACAACATCATAGTTCCGGGGTACTTTTACATGGCCCTGCTCTATAAGACAGGCAGGTCGCAGACCCAGGGCGGCTACAAGGCCATAGCCCTATGGATACCACATCGCGAGGGCGATACCACCAAGGGTAGTGACATAGCCCGCAAGTATGCAATCAGCATAGATGAACTGGAGCAGAAGACGGGCATAGACTTCTTCTGTAACCTTCCAGATGACATAGAGGATGTTGTGGAGCGCAACTATTCCCTTGCTGCCTGGGGATGGAACTGAGACATGGTATGCTTGATTACAGGGAAAAGCCTTTTACCGGACTTCTTTCACCACGGGTTGCAGATATTTGTCTGCAACCTTTTTTTGTTCTTTGGTGAACTCCGATGTTTGCAGCGTCCATGTTATCTCTGTGGAACCCGAAGAAAGTGTGGCCTTCATCAAGGGAAGAAACTCGGCCTCTTGGCGAAGCATGCGCATGGTGTCGGTGGCAGCCTCGGTGGTGAGGGGCGAGACGCTGGCTGGCAGTTTAATAAATTCGGACACGGCAGGGCGGTGGATCCGGCGCAACAGCGCCCAGTTCTTGTCGTATAGCTTTACCTCGCTGTCAGGCGTGGTTCCCATGTATGTGCGGTTGACACAGATAGAGGTGTCATTGCCCTGAGCTTGCGGCACGAGTTTCATCTCCACGTAAGACGACGTGCTTGTCTGTATACGCAGGTAATCTTCCGTCAAGGAATCCAGCACCACATGCTGGTCGAAGCGGTTCTTTACCCTTGCCTCTATGTCGTTTTCTATGAAGTCTATGCAGTCCAGACGGTTGTTTCTGGTCATATACGGCAGTACGGAATCCGGCAGTTGTGCAAAGACATCACGCATTCTCATTTGTGCCGAGGCCGAAATGGACAGTGCCGCGCAGGCAAGCAATAGCACTTTTCTTTTATTATATATGCTGGTCATTTTCTTATGGCGTTTAGTCCCGAATAGTTCAAAGCGAAGTCAAAATAGTATTTCCTGATATGTTGGTGCATGGCAGTTCGGTCATTGGCAGATGGTGCCCCAATACAGGAACAGCATACCCAGGAGCACCAGCGTGAGGTCCACGGCCTTGGCCTTGAGGTTGCGCTCGTGGAATACGAATGCTCCCACCATGAAACTGACTATCACGCTGCCGCGGCGCACCATGCTGACTATGCTGATCATTGCATCGTCCATGGACAGGCAATAGAAATAGGCTAGGTCGGCAGCACAGATGAATATGCTAATCAAGGGTATCGTCCATCTCCATTGGAAAGTGCCTTCGGCTTTGCCGTGCCATCGTTCCATCAACACAACGACCAGCATTATGGCCAGCTGATAGAAGTTGAAATAGCTCTGTACCGTCAGCCTGTCCAAGCCCAATCCTCCGTCTTCCTGCGGGGACATAAGATACTTGTCATACAGTGCACTCGCCGTTCCCAGTAGCACGGCAGCCATCAGGCACAATGCCCATCGGTTGTGAGCGAAGTCGATCCCTTCTTTCTTGCCTCCTAACTTCAGAAGGAAGAACGAACTGAGAGCCAATAACACGCCCGTCCATTGGAACAGGTTCAACTGTTCGCCATACAGCACCATTGCTCCCACCAGCACCAGCATGGGGCGAGTGGCATTCATAGGGCCTACCAAGGTCAGCGGCAGATGTTTCATCGCGTAGTAGCCGCATATCCAGGAACTAAGTACGATGACGGCTTTCAGGACAATGTACTTTTGCACCTCCCATCCTCCGAACGGAGCATACCACAGGGTTGGCAGAAAGATTATGGACGAGAACAGGCAGTTTAGCAGCAGAACCGTCAACACGGCGTTTCCTCTTAGGGATTGTTTCTTGAAAACATCGTAGAATCCAAGCAGTGTAGCACTGACAAATGCAAATAGTATCCACATAATCTTTCCGCTTTAAGGGTTATTGTTTTCGTGCCTGGCCTTGTCAGGCACAAAGGATGGTTCAGTATGTCACGTCCACCAGGAACAGTGCGTTGCCCGGCACGCTGTCACCGGCCCGGCACCGGTCCTTGGCCTCTATCACGCGCCTCAGTCCGTCGATGTCCATGCGTCCGCGTCCAACTTCCACCAATGTGCCCACTATTGCACGCACCATGTTGCGCAGGAATCGGTCGGCTGTGATGGTGAAGCGCCATTGGTTGTCGCCCACCATGTCCCAGTGTGCTTGCGTGACGGTGCAGTTGTTGGTCTTGGTGTCGGTGTTCACTTTGGAGAAGGATGTGAAGTCACGGTACTCCATCAGCACCTCGGCCGCACGGTTCATCATGTCGAAGTCCAACGTGCCATACACTTGCCAGCTGTATGCCCGGGCAAAGGGATTCTTGTCCATGTGCAGGAAGTAGTGATAGGTGCGTGAAGTGGCCGAGAATCGTGCGTGCATGTTCTCCTCCACGGGCTCAATGGCCTGCACGGCAATGTCGCGTGGCAGAAGCTTGTTCAGCTTGTATGCCAGTTGCCTGCAGTCCAAGGGTGCACCGTCGCAATCGAAGTGCGCCACCATCTTGCGTGCATGTACTCCGGTGTCCGTCCGTCCGGCGCCGACTATCTCCATTGGGCATCGCATCAACGTCGACAGAGCCTTTTGCAACTCTGCCTGCACGCTGTTGCTATGCGGCTGCACCTGCCATCCATGGTATGCCGTACCATCGTATGACAGCGTCATGAAGTATCTTGTATGTGCGTTGGTTTCCAATTGGGTTCTACTTCACATATAACTTTCCATTGACTATCACCATCCCCTTGGCCTCGCTCCACTTCACTGGGCGTCCGGTCAGGTCGTATGCACGGTCATTGTCCGACGGGAGGTTGTTGTCCTTGATGTCCTCTATGCCTGTTGTGTCCATGGTACCGGTCACTGTCACGTTGCGTATCTCCCATCCGAAACATGCGGATGGGGTGGAGGTGTAGCGGAATGCCAGGCAGATGCGCCGGCCTGCGTATGCCTTCAGGCTGATGTCACCCGAAGCAAGCTCTTTGGTCCAGTTGGAAGATGGAGGGGCAGGGAAATCCGCATCCAGGTGTTCCCAGTCAGTGGCGGAGGGTACACCGGCATAATCATCGCTTACGAGGATGGAGAAGTAGGTGTCTTTTACTGAGGCGGAGGTATTGAAACCGGTCTGGTGCACGAAAGTCAGTGTGGCGTCACTGTATCCGGTCAAGTCCACTTCGGCCAGCAGGTAGTTGTCGGCTGCCTGTGCACTGCCCTTGAAGGCGTTTGCCACGGCACCGTAACGGGTATCGCTTCTCCATAGGCTGCCCGGAGTGCCGTCTGGCAGCCTGTCGGCAAAGATTCCCAGACCATCGGTCAATGTCTCGTCCACCACTGTCTTGGCCTCGCCGGGATTGGGGTCCGGGTCGGGTGTGGGATCCGTGGTTGTCTTGTCGGGGTAGAAGGCGAAGTCGATGCTGTCGCCCCAGATGTATTCGCACAAGTTGGGAAAATCCACGAAAGGATTGCGGTTGCCCTGTATGTCATATACGGCCTCGTTGCGTGCTATTTCTATTTCGTCCACAGGATCCTCCCGCGACCATCTCAACACCATTTCCATGGTCCATTCGTTGAAAGTAGGCCACTGGTTGTTGTCCAGCTGGTCCAGACCGTTGCTCGTCCATGTCAGGTCGCTGTAGCATGTCACCATGTACATATATGTACGCGCGAAGTCTCCCTTCCATTTGTCCTCCGGCTCCCAGATGCTGTTCTTTATCTTGTTGCCCTTGCCCACTTTTATGCTGCCGTTGTCGTAGCTGGCGTTTGTCACCTCGCCCATGGCATAATTGCTCTTGGAGGAGTTGGCTTTGGAGTCGCTTGGCATCAGGTTGAACAAATCCTTGTATGCCTGTATCTGGCTGCCTCCCCACCAGCTCTTGGCGAAGGAGTGCTCTATGTTCATTCCGCTGATTGCTCCTGTCTGGGAAGTGAACTGCCGGCGTTCGGGGCTGTATCTGTCTATGCAGTACCCGTCCTCTGTTTGGTCCGTGTAGTAGAAGCCGCTCCATGTCTTGCCCGCTCCGCTGCCGTAGTTCAGCACGGATGCCGTGCGTATGATCTCGTGTAGCGCGGCTTTCAGTTCCGCCTTTTTCTTTCCGGATGTGGCGGAGTAATAATGTTCCGGATGTCCGGCCAGGGCAAAGTGCGCGCAAGCGCACAGCATTGTTGCAAATGCGAATAGTCTGAACGTTTTCATGCCTGTGAGTCCTTTTCGTTAGCGTTGATTACCTCAAAATCCACATATTCCGCCTCCCTTGCCTTGCGTGCGGCCTCTTCGGCCTTTCTCTGTTCGCGTTCATATATCCTGTAATAGTGCTTGGCACGTATTGTGAGGAACAGGTCGCTCAGCCCGTAGTATATGCATGCGGCCCCAAGTATCTTGAACAATGTCCCGGCTGCTTCTCCCGTGTGTGTCAGACAATATGCGCCGCTTCCGATGAGCAGCAGGGGAATGAACATCAGCAGCCATGAGAATGGAGAAACATTGCGGTTGGTGAACATGGACAGGAATTGGTTGATTCCGGCCAATAGCAGCATGAAGCCCATGATGAACACCAGGTAGATGACAAATACGTCGGGGTAGGCTTCCAGATATATGCCAAACAGGATGCTGCCTATGGACATCAGTGGAAACGCAGGACGCACTATTGCATTGCTGTTAAGGCGGCTGTATATGTATGCCGCGACTCCGAATATGCCCGGCAACAGGAAAAGTACTCCCATCAGGCGCACGATCAATGCCGGCATTTGCTGTGCATTGAACAGCAGGAGCAGGCCCACCAGCAATGCACACATGGAATGAAAGATGCTACTGCTTATAAACTTCATGCCAATCTTCATTTCTAAGTTATACCATTATATATATATTGTCTATGGGCGCAAAGTTACGTAAAAACAGCGGAAATATCAACTAAGCCTATGAACAAAATTGACAGACGGATGCCATTCCGGTTAGCTTGCGCCATTATCTCCTTGCGTAAAATCACTTGTAATTGCCGAGGTTCTGTTCAATCTCGAATGGCACACGCACGGAAACCCCATGCTTCATCAACTTCATTATGTTGGGATACATCCTGTTCTTGAACGACTTCCAGTCCCTGTTCTCCATATCTGTCCATCCGGCTTCTGCAAGGGCCAGGCCTCTCGGGTAGGCCATATATGTGGCCCGGTTGATGTCTTTTATGGCTTCTCCCCACAATGTGGCCATGACGCCCATTATGTGCTCCTGCTTCTTCCCGGCTTGTCCGTATCCCGGGTCAAAACCATAGCAAGTCTCGAGGGTCGTGATTGGCATGCCCCAATTGTTGAATTCCGGAAAATCCCCTTTGTACTGTGGATAGTCCAGATAGGCATATTCGCCAGGAGCCATTATCAACGGATTGCCGTGGTCGTGTGTCAACTCCAGGCATTTGGGCGTAAGCCCTCCGCGCCAACTTACAAGTACGGTTTCTTTCGGATAGGGGAAAAGATAGTCGTTTGCGGGCGGGTATATGTTGTCAAGCTCACACCATAGAATGGTTCGTTTGCCGTTTTTCTTTACGCTTTTCATTACCTTGGCAAAGAATGGAATCATAAGTTGTGACGGCTTGCTGTATCCCGATTTCTCCATGAGCCTGTTGCATCTCGGACATTTTGCCCAATTGTCTGCAATTGCCGCCTCGTCTCCTCCCAGATGTATGTATTCCGCCGGGAACATGCCTGCAATCTCCTTTATTATGTCGTCAATCACAGAATATACGCCGTCCGCCGACGCACAGAGCATCATGTTTACGGTTTTTCCAATCTCGACGGAAACGCTGTCCCTGTGTCCGCATTTGAACTCGGGGAAGGCGGCGAGCATTGCGCTGGTGTGCCCGGGAATGTCCAGTTCAGGAACGACCGTGACGTTGCGTTGCGCGGCGTAACGGACAATCTCCTTGATATCTTCTTTGGTATAGTGGTCTTTGCTGGCCAGTTGTGGATACTTGTCTATATGGATTCTCCATCCTTGGTCGTCGGTCAGATGCAGTTGCAACACATTGTACTTGTATTGTGACATTTGGTCTATGAAGAACTTTACGCTTTCCACAGGCAGAAAGTTGCGTGCCGGATCCAGCATGAACGCCCTGTAGCCAAAACGCGGTGTGTCGTTGATGCATATCCCCTTGACCTTGTGCCTGGAGGTGTGGCATCTGTCCCCCATGAGTATTTGTTCCAGCGTGACGACACCGTAAAAGACGGCTCCTTTGGAGGCACCTCGTATGACAATGCCGTCGTTGCTTACATCTATGGTGTATTGTTCCTTGTTTTTGAGTGTATGGTCAAGAAGCAGTTTCAGCTCTCCGTCTCCGTCTTTGGATATGTTCACTGTTTCCTGCATATTCTCATAGATTGCATCCTGGAGTTTCCCGGCAGCGAATGAGAGTTCGTCGGAGCCGATGTAAATGGATGTCTTCTTTCCGTCAATGGTAAAGCATACGTCCGTGTTTTTCAACGAAATTTCATTAGGCATGGGCAGCAAAGCCGAAAGGTTGTCCTGTGCGACCATGGAAGAACAGGACAACACGCCAACAATCACAAACAGCAAATGTTTCATAGATACTTTGATTTCAAGGACCAACCGGGAGTCCCTTGGGGTTAGTATTTGGTCCGGACTGTTCCCCCGGTCCATGTCTTGTTTTTGGCTGGGGAATCACGCTCACGTACCTGATATGTGCCACAAAGTTAGCCTTTTTTCGTGAAACCATGCCACATGTCATAGTCTTTTCTCAAATGCCTTACGGTCATGACCGCGGGGGAGGGAATGGACATCGGCGAATTCACGCTCTCGTATTCGTGAATTCACGGGTTGGAATTCGCGAATGTGAAGGTGCATATTCGCGAATATGAGATGCCCATGCTCTCCTGTGCCACGGCAAACAAATGCCATGCTTTATCAGTCAAGGAAATATACGTTTTGTTTGGGATTGTCGTTTGCGGATGACACAAAAAGGCGTATTTGGGATGGGATTGGTCGGGATATTCCTTGTTTCTTAAAACTTTTTTGCTACCTTTGCCTACGGAAGATACACAAACTTTAATACTACAAACATCTAAATGAAGAAAGCTTTTTTGACATTGGCTACGGCAGGTTTGTTCCTTGTTCCGCAGACAATGCTGGCAAAGGTGGAGCACCTTTTGCCACGTCCGCAGGAGATTTCGTCCCAAGGCGGTGCTTTGACATTGGGAGGTACTGTGTCCATCACCGACCCTACCGGCAGCGCGGCCTTGTGGCAGTTTTTCACTTCGGCAGGTTGCACCATAGGTGATGGCGGCACCCCGGTAACAGTCACCTTGGTGGAAAGCATAGCCGGTGCCTACGACTATGAATTGCATGGCTTTGAAAACGAGGCCTACACATTGGAGGTGACGTCTTCGACCATCAACATCACGGCCGTTACCCCCGCAGGTGTGATACGTGCTGCCCAAACCCTTGCACAACTGGCCGAAGGGTATGACGGCACCCCGTCGTTGGAGGCGGTGACGGTGAAGGACTGGCCGGCATTCAAGTTGCGCGGCTATACTCATGATGTAGGTCGTTCCTATATCACCGTAGATGAATTGAAGAAGCATATAGACCTGCTTTCGCGTTTCAAGGTAAATTGCTTTCATTGGCACCTGACCGAGAATCAGGCATGGCGCATGGAGATAAAGGCCTATGAGGCTTTGACTTCCTCTGCCTCCATGACACGTTTTCCCGGGCAATACTACACGCAGGAGCAGTGTCGCGAGGTGGCCGGGTATGCCCGCGAAAGAGGCGTGGTGGTGATTCCGGAGATAGACATGCCGGGACACAGCGAGGCCTTTGTGCGTGCCATGGGCTTTGACATGCAGACCGACCAGGGCGTGGAGGTGCTGAAGAATGTCCTGGACGAAGTTGTGGAGGTGTTTGCCGATGCGCCCTATATACATATAGGCGCGGACGAAAAGACCATCACATACCCCGACTTCCTGAAGATCATGACCGACTACATCCATGCCAAGGGCAAGAAGGTTGTGGTATGGAATCCCATCCGTGGCGTGGACGTGGCCGGTACGGAGAGCGATATGACTCAGATGTGGAGCACGGCCGGCAGCAGGATAGAGGGACGCCCCAATATAGATTGCCGTTATAATTATGCCAACCATTTCGATGTCTTTGCCGACGTTGTGGGCATATATAAGAGTAACATTTACTATGCCGACAAGGGTAATGCGGACATAGCCGGTACCATTTCCGCTTATTGGAACGACCGCAAGACCGCAACGCAGGAAGACATCGTGGCGCAGAACAACATGTATGCCAATGTCCTGGCCAGCGCGGAGCGTGCCTGGATAGGAGGCGGCAAGGCCTATATCGAAACCGGTGGCACCGTGTTGCCAAATAGCGGTGACGAGTACGAGGAATTTGCCGACTGGGAACGCCGCTTCCTCTTCCACAAGGCCCATTGCCTGGGCAACGAGCCTATACCGTATGTCAAGCAGACCAATGTCCGTTGGCGCATTACGGATGCCTTCCCCAACGAAGGCAATGCCGCGGCTGTCTTCGCTCCCGAGGCCCAGGGCACCGCAGAGGGCACCGATATGATGGACGAGACCTTCACCCATGAAGGCCAGACATATTATACGGGCATGGCTACCGGTGCAGGCGTATATCTGCGTCATACATGGGGTAACAATACTATACCTACGTATTATGGCGCTACAAACTACAGCAATGCCACCGCGTATGCCTGGACTTATGTCTACAGCCCGGAAGAGCAGACCGTTGGAGCGCAGATAGAGTTCCAGAACTATGGACGTAGCGAGAACGACAAGGCCCCGGATGCTGGCAAATGGGACCGCAAAGGCTCCGACATCTGGATCAACGGCCGGCGCATAGCCCCCCCGGCTTGGGACAACAGCGGCAAGGCGATAAATAGCGAGGTGGATCTCATGAACGAGAACTTTGCAGCCCGCAAGCCTTTGGCGGTGACGCTGAAGCAGGGATGGAACAAAGTCTTCCTTAAGCTCCCCTATGTGGCTGCCGATGGTGTCCGCCTGAACAAGTGGATGTTTACCTGTGTTTTCACCGACACCGAGGGCAAGAATGCCGTTGACGGGCTGATATACTCGCCCAACCAGTGCATGGATGAGGCCACGGAGAAGGTGGCGGCCGAGGTGAGCGTGAAGAAACGTGCCGTAAGCAATTATGTGGGTACGGCCGTGGGCCTGTGGCCCGAATCAAGTGCCGAAACCCTCAATGCCAAGATTGCCGAGATTGAGGCTACGTACCAGGATGCCATGACTGAAGAGGAGCGTACCCAGCAGATTGCACAGTTGGACGAGGCTTGGACGGCATTCCTCGCCACCCTCACACCGGAGAGCATGAACGTGCCCCAGGAGGGCAAGTACTACCGTATGTCCACACCCTTGCGCGGGAACCGCTATCCCACGTCCGGAGGGGCTGGGCAGGCTCTTGTCGGGGAACAGAGCCACGATACCTATGCTTCGGTGTGGAAGTTCGTCGCACGCGAGGATGGCACCTACGACATCCAGAACTTCTATGACCTGACATTCATCTCTCCTGCCAGTGCAAACAACACGGCCCTGAACACGGTAAATGCCGCCCCGGCTGCCGGATGGACCTTGAAAGCGGCCGACACTATGGGCTATGTGACCATAGTCAGTGGAACGGTGCAGTTCAATCAGACCAACAATGCCGGTCAAGGCTACAAGGTGTTCAACTGGGGCGGAGGATCGAATACCGCTGACACAGGTTGCCAGTACCTCATAGAGGAGGTAACGGTCAATCCGGAGGACGAAGGCAGCGGTGTGCCTGCGGATGATGATGCTCCATTCCTGACCACAACCATAGTTGACGGCCAGTTTGCACCTGGTACCATGTGGTACACAATGCAGATAGGCGCGGCCCAGAACATCATTTCCGACAATGGCAGTGCCGACCACATATCCCTGCAAAGGACGGAGACCGCCTTGGAGGACGCCGACCTTTGGTGTTTCGTGGGCGACAATGCCAACGGATACAAGATCTATAACAAGCAGGCAGGCCCCACGAAGATACTTGCTTCGGAGACTGAGATGAAAACCGTGTCCGGTTACGGCGGCACCGGTGGCGGCACCTTTCCTACAATGCAGGACAGTGAGGACTTGCCGGAGGGATACGTGGGCACCTGGAGCCTGCAGGCATCTGACAAGTTGACCGATGTGGACGGATTCTTCCTATACCTGCATGGCACCGGTTATGCAGTGAACAATTTTGGCAACCGTGGCAACCTGGCCTTCTGGGCCGAGGGGCAGGATGCCGGTTCTACTGTCAGCTTTACCTTTGCCGAAGCTACCTTGGAGATAACACCCGACAACGGCTCCTTTACTGCAAGCAACGCTGCCAAGACATGGCATGCCACATGGGAAAGCAGCCTGATGCCCGGTTTTACGATGAGCACTGGTGCCAATAATATGACCACCGAGAACGGCTATATAGCCGCATATTCAGGATTGGCCGGTTCCTGTACCCACACGCTCACCGCACCTGAGGGATGCGTGGTGGCAGGATATGGCTTCGACTTTACAAATACTGGTAAGGACGGCTCATATTCCCTTGACTTGAATGTGGCCGGCACTACATACAAGACATCTGCAGATACCCAGAACTTGACCGTCACTGGCTTGACCGAACGTACAGCCACTTATGTGCAGTCCGGTGCCAACAAAGGTGTGACGCTGAGCAACTACATGGTGACCATACGTCGTTCCTTGGCAGTGCCGGAACCTCGTAGCGAGATTTTCATTACCGATGCCGAGCGTCCGACGGTCAATCGTATTCCTGCCATAGCCACTGCCATGAACGGAAACGTTATCGCCGTTTCAGACTACCGTTACAGCGGTGCGGATATAGGCATGAGCGAAAACGCGGACGGAAAGATAGACCTGCGCTACAGTATCAGCAAGGACAATGGTCAGATCTGGAGCGAGATTATGACTCTGGCCGCTGCCAAGGGCTATGCCTATGGCCGCGAGACCGGCGACTCGCTCAATGCAGCCTTTGGCGACCCATGCATCGTGGCCGACCGCGAGAGCAACCGCGTTCTTGTCCTGAGCTGTTCAGGTATGGTCAGCTTCCCCAACGGACAGCGCACCAACCATCAGGGCATAGCACGCTTCTATAGCGAGGACGGCGGTGAGACATGGGGCCAGCCCGAGAACATCGCCGAGAGCATCTATTCTCAGTTCGACAAGCGCCTTGATGGTCCCGTGCGTGCAATGTTCGTAGGTTCGGGCAAGATTTCACAGAGCAGCATCATTAAGGTGGGCGAGTATTATCGCCTCTACTGTGCCGTGCTCGTGAAACTCGGCAACGGCAGCAACGTCAACTTCGTGCTCTACTCCGACGACTTCGGTGGCAACTGGGCTGTACTTGGTGACATAAACGAAGCTCCCGTTCCCAACGGTGGCGACGAGCCCAAGGCCGATGAACTGCCCGACGGTTCCGTCATTATCAGTTCACGCGCAACAGGCGGACGCTACTACAATATTTATACATATACCGACAGCAAGGCCGCCACTGGCAGCTGGAGCACGTCCGCGTTCTCAGGCGCAAGCAACAACGGTACCATAGCCGAGAGCAATTCCTGCAACGGTGAAATCATGTTCCTGCCTGTGGTTCGTAATTCCGACAACAAGAAGATGTATCTGGCTTTGCAGTCGCTGCCCATTGGCCCGGGACGAGCAAATGTAGGTATCTACTACAAGGGTCTGGAAAGCCCTGCGTCTTATGCAAGTCCGACCGTGATGGCTGCCAACTGGGAGGGTCGCCACAAGGCTTCTTCCATGGGGAGTGCCTACTCTACCATGACCTGGCAGAAGGACAACTCCATCGGTTTCCTCTTTGAGGAGTCCACCTATGGCAAGGACTACACCATCGTCTACAAGAACTATACCGTCGAGTATCTCACCAACGATGCTTACAGCTATGATCCAGCTCCCGACCGCGATGCCTTCGCGTACACAGCCACTGCGCTGGACGAGCGTATGGCCGAGATGCGTGCCTCTGTTGGCACCAACGTAGGCAACCTCGAGGAAGTTGCTCTCGCTGATATCGAAAGTGCTTACGACGCCTACGTTCAGACTCCGTCCCAGGAAACCTACGAAGCATTTGCTCAGGTAGTGGCTGATGCTGACTACGTGACCATCAATCCCGCCTTCAAGTACCGTCTGCGCAACGTCGACCGACAGGGGGGGGCTCTTTACATGATGGCCAATGCCGATGCTCTCACCGCTGGCGTATTGGATGAGGACAACGGTGCGCAGCTCTTCAACTTTGTCCGTGGCGAGGAGGATGGCACGTATGTCTTGTACAACGAGACTTCCGGCGTTTACGTTGGTCGTACCGGAGCCACTTATACGGCTATTTCCAAGGCTGACGAGCATTCTGAGGCCGGCTGCTATCGTGTGGCATCGGGCAAGGACGGCAAGAGCTCTCTCTCTTGTATAAATCCCACCGGCTCATATGTCGCCATACATCTGGATGCGGATCTTACCCGCCTGGTGCCTTGGAACGCGCAAGGCTCTCCTGCTTCTCTGTGGTACATCGAACCTACCGGCATCTCTACCGGCATAGATTGCATCCCTTCCGTTGACGAGACACAACAGCAGGATGTTCCTGTCTATGACCTTAGTGGTCGTCGTGTCATCAAGCCTAAGACGGGCATTTATGTTATGGGTGGCAAGAAGGTGCTGGTAAAGTAATGCTTCTGTGTCATGTGCTTGTCGCATGACCGTATATACGACAATTGGGAACCGGCCTGCAAGTGCGATTGATGGACTTTGCAGTGCCGGTTCTCCTTGTGTTTACGTGTTTGCTGTCGCATGTGTTATCGCTCCGTATGCGTTTGTACCAATGGAAATTATCCTGAGTAGGTGCTGTTTTTTTGTAACGTTGACTTTGCAAAGTCATAAAAAAAACGTAACTTTGTGCACATTAAGTACACAATATAAGGTATGTTGGAGACTCTCTATAGGACACATAGGTATCTGTTGGAGCATTTGGGCTCGCCTGTCCGCCGTTCGCTGATGGACGAAATTAACTGGCGCGACCGCCTCATAGGAATTAAGGGCAGTCGTGGTGTGGGAAAGACAACCTTCTTGCTGCAATACGCCCAAGAGAACTTTATGCCAAATGACAGAAGATGCCTGTATGTGAACATGAACAGCTTCTTCTTCCAGACATACAGCATGGTAAGGTTTGCCGGAGAGTTCTACAAGCAAGGTGGGCAGGTGTTGCTGATAGACCAAATATTCAAACTCCCTAATTGGAGCCAGAATCTGCATGAGTGTTACGAGAAGTTTCCTCTGCTGCGTATAGTCTTCACCGGCAGTACGGTAATGAGGCTCAAGGACGAAAACCCGGAACTCAATGGAATCTGCCGCAGTTATAGTCTGCGGGGCTTCTCTTTCCGGGAATTCCTTAATCTGAAAGCAGGCACCGATATAAAGCCTGTTACTCTTAGGGAGCTGGAGAACCGTCATGAGCATATTGCCAGGGAGGTGATGGCCAAGTGCAATCCGTTGGACTACTTCGAGGCGTATTTGCATCATGGATATTATCCTTTCTTCCTGGAAAAGAGGAACTTCAGCGAGAACCTCCTGAAGACTATGAACATGATGATAGAGGTGGATATCCTTCTGATATATCAGATGGAGCAGAAGAACCTGCATAGGATAAAAAAACTCTTCTACCTCTTGGCCACGGGCGGTACCGGGGCACCGAATGTAAGCCAGTTGGCTACGGACGTTCAGACCTCGCGCACAACAATAATGAATTATATAAAGTTTCTCAACGATGCACGCCTGTTGAATGCCATTTATCGCAAGGGCGAAGACTTCCCCAAGAAACCCGTGCGTCTGCTGATGAACAATACCAATCTGATGCACGTCATGACTCCTGGGCGTGTGGACCGTCAGGATATGATGGAAACATACTTCCAAAGTGCCGTATGGGGCAAGCATAAGGTGAAGATGGGTGACCGTTCATGTAACTTCATCTTGGACGACAAACGGCGTTTCCGTATTCTGGACGAGATACCCAAGCGCAAGGCTACTGATGTGATCTATGTCAGTACGGGCAAAAGCGAGGGTAACGGGCAGGAAATTCCATTGTGGATGTTCGGCCTGTTGTACTGAACCGGATTCTGTTTGCACGGACTGTAAACGCAGTCCGCGCAATGCTTATATATATAATAGGTATATGAATACCCCAGTTCCGGTATTGACGTGTATGCAAACACGGGATACTTGATATGGGAATACAATCTAATCGGTATAGGACTACAGAGTAATCGAAATAGAAATATCTAAACTGCATCAGGCGTTTCCTTTTATTCGCCATGGCACATGTCAAACGTGTCGCTTGGGAACAGAACTGTCAGATATAGATGGAAACGTCTGACAAAAAACAATAATAACAATGGCAAAAGAAAAGAAATTTGTGACATGGGACGGTAATACCTGTGCCGGACACGTAGCCTACATGTTCAGCGAGGTAGCTGCCATCTATCCCATCACCCCGTCGTCTCCCATGGCGGAGCACGTGGACGAGTGGGCCGCACAGGGTAGAAAGAACCTGTTCGGCGACACAGTGTTGGTACAGGAAATGCAGTCCGAGGCTGGTGCTGCCGGTGCAGTGCACGGCTCTTTGCAGGCAGGTGCCCTGACATCTACTTTCACCGCCAGCCAGGGTTTGTTGCTGATGATTCCCAATATGTACAAGATTGCCGGTGAATTGCTGCCCAGCGTATTTCACGTCAGTGCACGCACCGTGGCGACTCACTCACTGTGTATCTTCGGTGACCACAGCGATGTGATGGCTTGCCGTCAGACCGGCTTTGCCATGTTGGCCGAAGGCAGCGTGCAGGAAGTCATGGACTTGAGCGCAGTGGCACACCTGGCTGCCATCGAGGCACGCGTACCCTTTATCAACTTCTTTGATGGCTTCCGCACTTCTCACGAGTATCAGAAAGTTGAGATGATCGAGGAAGACGATGTTCGCGACCTTGTGGACATGAAGGCTGTCAGCGAGTTCCGCTCACGTGCCCTTACGCCTGAACATCCGGTGGCAAAGGGCATGGCCGAGAATCCGGAGACATTCTTTGCACACCGCGAAAGCTGCAACCGTTACTATGATGCGGTGCCAGCCATCGTGGAGAAGTACATGGCTGCCATCAGTGAGCGCACCGGCCGCAAGTATGATCTCTTTACCTACTATGGCGCCGAGGATGCGGAGAACATAATCATCCTTATGGGTTCTGCCACAGAGGCTGCACGAGAGGCAATCGACCACGCTAATGCCAACGGTAAGAAGTACGGTATGGTCAGCGTTCATCTCTATCGTCCATTCTCTGTCAAGCATCTGTTGAAGGCCGTGCCTGCAAGCTGCAAGCGCATAGCCGTGTTGGACCGCACCAAGGAACCTGGTAGCAATGGCGAACCCCTGTTGCTGGATGTCAAGGATGCTTTCTATGGCGTGGAGAATGCTCCCCTCATAGTGGGCGGCCGTTATGGTTTGGGCAGTGCTGACGTCACTCCCACAATGATTCTGGGCGTGTTCGAGAACCTCGAGCTGCCTATGCCTAAGGATCATTTTACCATAGGCATTGTGGACGATCTCACATTCACATCTCTGCCTCAAAAGGAAGAACTCGCATTGGGCGGTGAAGGCATCTTCGAGGCCAAGTTCTTCGGTCTTGGCGCCGACGGTACGGTTGGTGCCAACAAGAATTCCGTAAAGATTATCGGTGACAATACCAACAAGTATTGCCAGGCATACTTCTCCTACGATTCTAAGAAGAGTGGTGGTTTCACCTGCTCTCACTTGCGTTTCGGTGACACGCCTATACGTAGTACTTACCAGATTAAGACTCCTAACTTCGTGGCATGCCATGTACAGGCTTATTTGCGCATGTACGATGTCACCCGTGGCTTGCGTTCCGGTGGAAGCTTCCTGCTGAATACCATCTTCGAGGGTGAGGAGCTGGTGAACTTCATTCCCAACAATGTGAAGAAGTACTTTGCAGAGAAGAATATCACCGTATACTATATCAACGCTACCAAGATAGCACAGGAGATAGGTTTGGGCAATCGCACCAACACCATCCTGCAGTCTGCTTTCTTCCGCATCACCGAGGTTATTCCCGTGGAATTGGCCGTAGAGCAGATGAAGAAGGCTATCGTGAAGTCTTATGGCAAGAAGGGTGAGGATGTGGTGAATATGAACTATGCTGCCGTTGACCGTGGCGGTGAGTACAAGATCTTGCCAGTGGATGCCGCTTGGATGAACCTGCCTGCCGATGAGGCGGTCACATGCGACGAACCCGAATACATCTCCAACCTTGTTCGACCCATAAATGCGCAGAATGGCGACTTGCTGCCCGTGAGTGCATATAAGGGGATAGAGGACGGTACATGGGAGCAGGGTACGGCCGCATACGAAAAGCGTGGCGTTGCCGGTTTCGTGCCCGTATGGAACAGCGAGAATTGTATCCAGTGCAACAAGTGTGCTTTTGTTTGTCCTCATGCAGCCATTCGTCCCATTGTAATGAACGATGAGGAGTTGGCAGGCTACGACGGTGTAAGTATCGAGATGAAGGCGCCCGCTACCATGAAGGGCATGCACTTCGTGATAGCTGTTGATGACAAGGATTGTCTTGGATGTGGCAACTGTGCCGACATCTGTCCCGGCAATCCCAAGCTGGGTCCTGCATTGAAGATGACTCCATATGATGACTCTTCTGTGGAGGCTCAGAAGAATGCTTCCGACTGGAAGTACTTCATGCAGAAGGTTACCAGCAAACAGCACTTGGTGGACATCAAGCAGAGTCCCAAGAACAGTCAGTTTGCGCGTCCAATGTTTGAGTTCAGCGGTGCCTGTGCCGGTTGTGGCGAAACTCCGTATGTAAAGCTCATCAGTCAGCTCTTCGGTGACCGTCAGATGGTTGCGAACGCTACTGGTTGCTCTTCCATATATTCCGGTTCCATTCCGTCTACTCCCTACACCAAGAATGCCGAGGGGCAGGGTCCCGCATGGGCCAACTCCTTGTTCGAGGACTTCTGCGAGTTCGGATTGGGCATGGTTCTTGCTACCAAGAAGATGAAGGCTCGTATCAATGCGCTTCTCAATGAGGCTATTGCTTCTGCCGAAACACCTGCCGAGTTCAAGGCCGCTGCAGAACAGTGGATTGCCGGCCAAAACGATGCTGATGCCTCCAAGGCCGCAGCCGCAGTCCTGAAGCCTTTGATTGCTGCTGGTGCGGAGGCTGGTTGCCCCGTATGCGGCCAGTTGAAGGAACTTGACCATTATTTGGTCAAGCGCAGTCAATGGATTATCGGTGGCGACGGTGCATCTTATGATATAGGCTACGGTGGTCTCGACCACGTGATAGGTTCCGGTGAAGATGTCAACATCTTCGTAATAGATACGGAGGTTTACTCAAATACCGGTGGCCAGGCCTCCAAGGCAACTCCCATCGGCGCCATAGCACAGTTTGCCGCCAACGGCAAGCGTGTTGGCAAGAAGGACCTCGGCCTGATGCAGGCAACCTACGGCAATGTCTATGTGGCACAGGTTGCCATGGGCGCAGACCAGTCACAGTGCCTCAAGGCCTTCCGCGAGGCCGAGGCATGGCACGGTCCATCATTGGTAATCGGATATGCTCCTTGTATCAACCATGGTTTGAAAGCCAAGGGTGGCATGGGCAAGAGCCAAGCCGAGGAAGCCAAGGCCGTAGAGTGCGGCTACTGGCACCTGTGGCGTTACAATCCGGCATTGGCTGACGAGGGTAAGAATCCCTTTCAGCTGGACAGCAAGGAACCGGATTGGGACAAGTTCCAGGATTTCCTTGAGGGTGAGGTCCGCTTCCTTTCTTTGAAGAAGGCTGCTCCGACGGAGGCATTGGAATTGTATGAGGCTTGTAAGGAGGCTGCAAAGCGTCGCTACAAGACATATATCCGCAAGACTCAGGAAGACTGGTCTCTGTAAGGCACTATAAGTAACAATAGATACTTGATATTATCGCTCAGACACCTCTTCGTCTTCAAAAACGGAGAGGTGTCTGTCAATTTATTGTATGGCGACATAATATATCTAAGGTATGACACGTAATATACATATAGGGCATAAGGTAACTTTATTGCAATAGTATCACATAACACATATAACATGAAAGAACTACAGAACGGAGGGTATGTCCAGGAACTTATAGACAAGGGCATCGACTTGGGAATAGAGGCCGGCAAGAGCATCATCGTGGCTGTCATAATATACTTTGTGGGCAAGGCCGTCATATCTCTAATCAACCGCATGCTTGGCAGCATGATGGAGCGTCGTAAGGTGGATCCTACCATACGGACCTTCATGATGAGTTTGGTGAACATTTTGTTGCTGACGTTATTGGTTATTAGTGTCGTAAGTGCGCTTGGAGTGAACACCACGAGCTTTGCCGCCTTGTTGGCATCAGCAGGTGTGGCCGTAGGCATGGCGCTTTCCGGCAATTTGCAGAACTTGGCCGGTGGCATAGTCATATTGTTGTTTCGCCCGTTCAAGGTCGGAGACTACATAGAGGCACAGGGGTCTGGCGGCACTGTGTCCGAGATACAGATATTCCACACCATACTGACCACACCGGATAACAAGAAGTTGTTTCTCCCCAACGGTGCCCTTTCCAGCGGCAATATCACCAACTTCAGTCGCGAAGCATTGCGCCGTGTCGAACTGACGGTATCCATCGAATATGGCGAGGATGTTGACAAAGTACGTGGTGTCTTGCTGGAACTTTTGGCCGCTGATGACAGGATACAGAAGGAACCGGCACCATTAGTCGCCCTCGGTGCATTGGCCGATAGCAGTGTCAATCTCACAGTGCGTGTATGGGTGAACAGTTCCGACTACTGGAATGTCTTCTTCCAGACCAACGAGGCTATATACAAGGAATTCAATAGGAGAGGCATAAACTTCCCCTTCCCTCAGCTTACCGTTCATCAGGCATAGGCGACCGGCGGAATGAGGATTCTATATGTCATAGAGCATATCTCTGCCAAAGGTGGACTTGAACGCATCGTCATAGACAAAATGAATGCCTTGTCGGAGGACGATACTTTCGACATATCCCTCCTGACGATATGGAAAGATGCTGTCGGACCGGCTTATCCGCTCAGTCCGAGGGTGAAACATATCTGTCTTGATGTTTCGCGTCCTGTTTCGTCGTTGGGAATGCTCGTTGCCCTTCCGTGCGTATTGCGCAGATACAACCGGGAGGTTAGACATCTGGATCCCGACATTGTTGTATACTTCCGTGCCATGGGGGCAATGCTTGCTGCATGCTCCTCGTGGAAGGGACGAAGCATATTCGAGACGCACTCGGCCAGACGATATTGCAATCACAAGTGGCTTTACCATTGGATGGAACGAAGTGTGGACATTGTCGTATGCTTGACGCAAGACGATGCAAGACGGTACGGTCATGTTTCCAGGGTGGAGGTTATTCCCAACTTCACCCGTATAGTCTGTCCGTCATCCTCGGAAGTATGCAGAGGCAACAGGCGTTGTGCCTTTGTCGGCCGTCTGTGCATGGAGAAGAATCCCATGCGTCTTCTGAGACTGTGGAAGGAAATTGCATCACGTATGCCGGGATGGACGTTGGACATATATGGCAGCGGTGAGTTGGAAGAACGTATGAAAGATGAAATACGCCGGTCCTCTCTTTCGGAAACAGTCACCATGCACGGCTTTGTCGAAGACGTTTCCCAGGTCTATGCCGAAACTGACATTCTGCTGTTGACATCTATTACCGAGGGTTTTCCTATGGTCATCATCGAGGCCATGCGCTGCGGTGTGCCAGTGGTGAGCACGGATTGTCCCAGCGGTCCTGCCGAGGTGATAGAGACAGGCAAGACCGGCATGCTGGTGCCTTTGGATGACGACTCCGCTTATGTCGATGCCGTGTGCCGATTGATGCGTGACACAGACATGAGGGAGCGTATGGGACGTGAAGCGGTGGAATGTTCGCGGCATTACGCTGTGTCGGAGATATTGGAACGTTGGAAAAACTTGTTTGTCGACCTGGCATGAAGATACTTCTCATAGGCGAATACAGCAATGTGCATTGTACGCTGGCCCGCGGGCTGCGTGCGTTGGGGCATATTGTGGTCGTGGCCAGTGGTGGCGATGGTTGGAAAAATTATCCTCGGGACATAGACCTCAGTCACCGTCTCACTTTTCCGGGACACATCTCCTTTGCCATGCGTCTGCTGCGTGCCATGCCACGTATGAGAGGGTACGACATAGTACAGATTGTCAATCCGGTTTTCTTTGAGATGCGTGCATGGCCACACTGTTTTCTGTTGGACTACCTTCGTAGCCATAATGGCAAACTGGTTCTTGGAGCTTTTGGCATGGACTACTATTGGGCGCAGGTCAACCGTGAAATCCGTCCCATGCGTTACAGCGACTTCAATATAGGCTCTCGTGTGCGTACCGATGCCGTGGCGCAGGCCGATGCCGATATTTGGATAGGAACCTCAGCGGAACGGCTCTGCCGTCATGCCGCCGCCCAGGCCGATGCCATAGTGGCAGGGCTGTATGAGTATTGGGTAACCTATCGCATGGCCGAAGGTGGCGTACTTGCCCGGAAGACCACATACATTCCTTTTCCTGTTGCCATGCCACAGGTTCCAACAGCTGTTGCATCGTCCCTTGACAGCCCGCTTAAGATATTTGCAGGCATCAGTAAGGGACGTTCCGCCTACAAGGGCACGGACATAATGTTGCATGCCGCCAGGCGTTTGCAACAGAATTATCCCGACCGTGTCCTGTTGATGGTTGCCGAGGGTGTTCCTTTTGCCGAATACCAACAGATGATGGATGGTAGCGATGTCATTCTGGACCAACTGTACAGCTACACCCCGGCCATGAATGCACTTCTGGCCATGAGCAAGGGTATCATCTGCGTGGGGGGTGGCGAACCTGAGCATTACGACCTTCTTGGTGAAGCCGATTTGCGCCCCATAGTCAACGTGGAGCCAAGTGAACAAAGTGTTTACGCGGCCTTGGAGGCCCTGGTGCTTCATCCTGAGCGTATTCTCGAACTCAAGCGCCAAAGCATGGAGTACGTCCGCCGCCACCACGATGTGCATAAAGTGGCTTTGGCTTACGAGGCTCTCTATTCTCGCCTGCTCGCCAGATAACGAACGTCAACCTTGATATATCGATATCTAATGGCACATCCGGGAAGACATTCTGGTATTATTGCATCAGTAATTGCATGCGGAAGCTTGTATCACACGGAAACTTCTATAGTTCTTCTGTGCAAAAGCCTTTGCCGTATGCCTAATGGCGTAGGGAAGGTGAGAGATGACATGCGGGTCTGTCAGCATGTCTGCAAAATATGTGTGTGCCAGGTTGGAGAGAATGACAAATAAGGCTTGCATGATCTGCTCCTTGCCCAATGTCTCGCAGTGTGTGGCTGTGGAAAGGGAGTCCTGCATGAAGTCGATGAAAAGTTCCACTGTAGCATGGTGTCCGGATGTAAAGTATTCGGTCAACACGCGTCTGCTGACCCATAGCGAATCCATGGCACGGGCGTTGCCATGGAAAGAATGCATGATTGAGGCTGTGTTGTTTCGATAGAAATAATGTCTTCCGGGCACTTGTATGCGTTTGTGGCAGGTGGGGTAGAGAAAGAAGATGTTTATCGTGTCCTCAAACCAGTATCCCGGAGGGAAATGTACCGTACGGAACAATCCGGCACTATAAATCTTGCCGCATGCCATACCATGGGTGGAACCGCTGTCCGTGTTTCCCTCGGCGATGTCGGCGTCCTGCTCTATGGCAGCCGACATCATGGATTCTATGGCACCTGGCAAAAGCATGTCATCACTGTCAACAAAGGTAACATAGCGTCCGCGGATACAATCCAGTGCCCTGTTCCTGGCCATGGACGGACCGCTATTGTTTTGGTTGATAATCTCTGTGCGGTCGTACATCGGGGAGCCCAGTAGACTTTGGCGATACTTTTCCAATATAGCCAGACTTCCGTCCGTACTGCCATCATCTATGATTGACACAAAGAAAGAAAAACGTGTCATTTGGGTGTAGACGGAGTTCAGGCAATCAGCCAAGTACCGTTCGGTATTGTAGACAGGTATGATGACGTGCAGGTCGGCTACAGGTTTTATTTCGTTGCTGCATAGGCAACTGCCTCCCATGTCAGGCTGTATGGTCGTGAGTACGGATTCGGCCTCCGATGCTGTCATGGATACATGCACGGGGAAACGTTTGCCTATCGTGTGTGACAGGACACGCAAACGTAATGGAGCGGTGTGTCGCAGGATGTTTTTGATTATATTCTTTGGCGTGTGCATGATTACTTGTCGGAAGTCATTCCGCCGTGTCTGTGCCGTTACCCTTGAAGAGCATTTTAACGGCCATGTAGATTTCCATCTGCAGGCGGAAAATCCACCATGCGGGCATGTGCATGAATCCGGGCTTGAATTTGACACGGTTGCTTACCCGAGGCATGTCTGCCTGTTCCCGCATGTATCGTATTATTTGCAGGGCTTCGCATTTGTCCGCTTTTGACAGGCGGTGCTGGTGGAGTCTGTAGTATTGATAGGAACCTATGATGCTTTCCCAAAAGGCGGTCTCGTTGAGGCATATTACTTCTTGGCAGAAGTTACCTTTGTGCAATTGGTGCCTCATACTTATGAAACGCAGGTTGCCACGTATGTTGTTCAGGCTGACGCGGTGAGACAGGGAGGTGGCCAATAGACGGTGATAATAGATTCCTTCGCAACTGCATACCTCCGGCGAGGCCAGAAACTGCAGCTGGGCAGTATTGTCCTCGCCATAGACACGTTCGCAGTTGTCAAATGGATAGCGCAGTTGCAGTTCCCTCGTCACCATCATTCTTCCTGTGATACCCCGCCAATGTATGCTGCGGCGATATGCTTCCGTGCCTGTAATCGTCCCAAAGGAATTCTTCTCCTTGTGCTCCAGCAGGCTGCCGTCGGGAAGCAATCTGACCTCGCGCAGGCACACGCATTGCAGGCCTTTGTGCGCGTTGAATGCATCCAATGCCAACTGTAATGCGTCCGGGGCAAGAAAGTCATCGTGATCCAATGTCATGATGTACCGGCCCTTGGAAACGTTTATGCCGGCATTGCGTGCCAGTTGCGCTCCTCCGTTGCGACTTTGCCGCACGATTCGCACACGATTGTCAGCCGAAGCATATTCCTCCAGTATGTCGGCAGTGCCGTCCGTGGACACGTCGTCCACCAGAACCAGTTCTATGTCTTGCAAGCTTTGTGACAGTACCGACTCTATGCATTGTCGTATGTGCTCGCGCATGTTGTGCACGGCAACAATGACGCTCACGCTTACACTCCCGGAGCTACTTGTGTCCCCCCTTGCCGCCACTGCGTCATTTCTCATTACGGATGTCCTTTCTCATGATTCTGTAGCTGTATATGGCCGACAGCAGCGTGAGGGGAATGCCTATGCCAAAACGCACGACGGTATCCTGACCTATGCACAAAAGCATGATTGTCAGGACCAATCCTGTGCCCAAGGCGATATGTGTAAGGTTGTTACGTGAAATACGTACTTGGTACGTCATGCGGTTTACCAGGCACAATATCAATGTATTGAACAGCCCCACGATGGACAACGCCATGCCTATGCCGTTGAGTCCCCACTGGGAATAGCAGAAGTAGACGCTACCTATGATCAGGATATTGTAGATGCCCTCCAGAATGAGGAACATCCAGGAATGTCCGTGTGCCAGTGAAACGTATTCCAACGGCAGTGCCACGGAACGGTGCAACTGGAACAGTCCGGCCAGTACGCACATGTTCACTATCGGCATGAATTCCCGGGTGTACAAAGCCATGACTATGGCTGGCATGGCCAGGAGGAAGAGCATCACCAGAGGGGTAGTGATGGTGAAGCTGACACGTATTTGCTTGTTCACCGTCTCGTTCTTCCGGTTGGCATCGTGGCATACCGAGGTGAGACGCGGGAAATAGTCGGTGGAGTTTGAACTGAATATCATTCCCACGTAGGATAGTATAAGTGTATAGCCCATCTTATATAATCCCACTTCATCTGTGGATGTGATAATCTTATATAATATGGTAGTGGTGAGGGCACCCATAATTGCAGTGATTGCATACGGTATGCCGAATTTTAGCAGAGGTATGCCTCGCCTCCATGTCTTGCCGGAAAACGGAGCAATGCGATAAGGGATAATCCGTGCGCAGAAGAAGAGGTGGGTAAAGGCTGCAATGGCTATGCAGAGGTTGAGTGTGAGTATGATTCCGTCTATGCCCAACCATGGATAAACACCCAATGTGCATATCACGCCTCCTATGGCGGAGAGCAGTTCCACGACGGCTACGCGTTTCAACTTCTGGAGGCCTTTGAGTATGGCGCATTCGCCTGCCGTGATTGGGAACAGGAAGGCGGCCGGAGCCAGCATGAGAATCTCTGCAAAATGGCTTCGGGCATCGTTGAAGAAAACCGTCTCGAACCACATGGCAGCAGTTATGCATCCGAATATGTTCAGACATGCCACGGCCATGGACCAGGTGCGTATTACTTGTGCCATATCTGTGGCGGCATCCATACGTTCGCTGGTGTCTATTTCGCTCATTTGCTGTATGCTGGCCGTCTCCAATCCGATATTGGTGCAGGCGTTCACCACGTCCAGCACGTTTTGGTAGATGGCTATCATGCCGGCACCGAAAGGACCAAGGAAGAAAGCCGTTATCTTGCCTCGGGAGAGGTCTGCCAGTTTTTTCAGTACTTCTACACTGCCGAACAGGCCGATATATGTGAGGATGTGGCTGGTGGATGCGTATTTCTTATTGTTCATGATATGGAATGGGCAGTTATGAATGGTGAATAAAACATTATATAGGTGGGCACGATGTTTTCTTGTCAGAACCGTGTGCTTGCCCGAGCATATCCCGTTATGCGGTCGTATCGTCCGCCCGGTTCTCTGTAGTAGACGAAAGCTTGATATTCGTTCTCGGTTTGCCAGAAGTCGCCCATTGTCTGCAGGGTTGAGCCGTCCGAGGTGATGTAGTGATAGTCGTAGTAACCTTGTTTCAGCAACACGGCCGCCTCGTAGCACTCTTCTTCCTCGTCGTACTGCATCAGGCACTCGGATGCGGTCTCGCCGTTGCTCCAGTTGCCGCTGACATATACATCCTTGTCCAGACGCCGCGATTGCAGGGTGAAGTGCACCACGGCGTATTCTGCCTGCGTGTCATTGTTTTCCTGGTTTTCGGTGCGCGGATAAAAGGCACCGTTGCGGTCTTCTCCGGAAAGATAGTTCTCAGGGACCTCGTCCACCCATAGTGTCGCATGGTGGAACGGTTCGTACCAACGCATGTTGTCGACATTCATGCCAGAATGGTTGACATCCAGTATCTCGAACTTGTGGTATTCGTTGCCGGCAGGGAATATCAGTTGCCGGCAGTGTCGCCATTCCAGTCCGCCGGCCTTGTTGATGTCCGGGCGTATTCCTTTTACGGTGCGTGAGGGACGTTGGTTTTGCGTCACGAGGGCATATATCTGTTCGTATGGGTTGGTCACAACGGTGGAACCGTAGTTGAGGCTGAGCGATACCTGTTGATGGCAGTCGTTGATGTCGATGTCCGTGTTGGGAGACACATGCATGGATAGGCTCATGGCTGTCTCCACCACAGCGAAGCGCACCTCCAGCGACGGTTCGTCCTCTTCCCGTCCTTCTTCATAGACCAGCAATTTGTAGTTGCCGCTGAGCAGAGGCGAGGCATCCCTGTTGGGGAACATCAGGGAGTAGTGCGTATATATTTGTGTGGTGTTGAAGCTTGTCTCATAATCTTCCACAGGCAGATTGTTGGAGCCGCGAATGTAGTCGCTTTCAAACAGATCCTCGGTAAGTTCCCAATCCTTGGTGCAGTGTTGCAGACGGTATATGTAGCGATGGTAGTCATGCGACATTTCGTCCCAGGAGATACGCAGATATGCCGATCTGCCCAAGGTGAGCACTGGAGGAAGGAGCGGATTGTCGTTGAGAGTCACTTGGAGCGTATGCACATTCCGGTCATACACCCTATGCTGTCCGCGGGTGATAGCGGCCAGTATGATGCATGAAAATAAGATAAGCAGTCGTTTCATGTGTATTGGACGGATGTGTGCGGATTTATCGGAATGGACGAGTTACCGTCATTCGCCCTTGACAATGGGCAAATGCCAATGGAACTTTACTGCAAGGCAACGCACGACTATAACCACCACGCTGGAAAGCAACGCATTGGTGGAGGGGTCGAAGCCCATGGTATGCATCACAGAGTACACCACGCCGCCAGCCACGCAGGCCAGGGCGTAAATCTCCTTGCGGAAGATGAGCGGCACCTCGTTTATGAGCACGTCGCGTATGACACCGCCGGCTGCGCCCGTCACGGAACCCATGGTGATGGCAGTCCACAACGGGAAATCCATCTGAAGCGTCTTCTCTATGCCCACCACATTAAATAGGGCCAGGCCTATGGTATCGAAGATGAACCATGTGTTTTCCTGTTTGACCAGGTACTTGGAGAACACGTGAACGAAAAGTACGGCTATGGCGCACCAGATGAAGTATATTTCGTTCATCATCCAAAAGGGATTGACACCCAGCATGATGTCTCGCAGCGTGCCGCCTCCTATGGCTGTGGCCATACCCACAATCCATGCACCGAAGATATCGAACTGCTTCGCGCTGGCCAGTCTTATGCCGGAGAGGGCAAAAGCGAAGGTTCCTACGAACTCTATAATCAGGAAAGATGTTGGGATGCGCAACGTGGTGGCCAGGATTTCCACCCATTCCGCTGCGGCTTGCCATGTCTGTAACATATATGAACAATATGGTACGTGCGCGTATGTTTGTAAATACTATTCTGCTATGCCGATCTCTTTCCACTGCTCAGCCAAACGTGTGGCATCCTCCAGTGCCGTGGCTGCGGGCACCTCGTACTCGTCCGTCAGAATCCGTGCCATGTCCTCAGGCGTAAATTCCTGCTGGCATACTGCCTTCCATATTGTGGCGGCTGACTTGTTGAAATGTATTACTTGGGAGAAGTCTATGTTCTTTACTCCGGATGCCACTACTACGAATTCTCCGCACACTTCGCGGAGCTGGAAACCTTCTTTTACTTTCATTTGTGTCTAAGTGTGTTTGTCTATAGTTGTTTTGTTTTAGTCAAGAATCCGATGTGTGCGGCTTTCCTAAATGGTTGCCCGGTAGATGGCCAGCAGGTAACGTCGCAAAGGTTGCAGCCGGTGCCATATGTGTATGCGCCGCACCAGTTCGGGGTCATCGGCAGGTAGCACCTTGTGCGGGTACACATAATGGGTGACCATGCCGCAAATGTCCTTGCGTGTACAGTGCTCGGTGCCCCTGACATTGCCGTCGCCCATAAGGGTGATGGCATCGAGGCTGGAATCCGTGGGGTGGGGCTGCACTTCGATGATGCGGTGCAGGACAAATTGTCCCGGCAGTATTTCTGCCAGTACCGCATCGCCTGTCTTGGCTCCGTCCGGTGCCGCCAGCCTCACCTTGTCCCGCAGGTGCTCCAGAAACGGGCGCATGCTCCATCCTTTCACGCTTATGGTGGCGGTATGTCCCTCCCGTATGGCGTCGCGCACGGCGGACATGAGGATGTGTGTGGACACCTCCATGCGCCGGGGAGGGGAGTCTTGCCTGTACTTCTTTATGTTCCGAAGGCGTAGGGGGGGGCACAGCAGGCGCAGGCCTCTCTTAATGGTTTTCTTTAGAAATGGTATCATGGCAGAGAATGGCTGCGTCTCCGTTTGGCAGGCATCCGAGTTCCCAGATGCCGCATGATTGAATGAACTTGGTCACGCTGTCGCATACGCCGTTGTACACTCGTGTGTCCCACTTCATGTTGCTGCATGCCGGCAGCAACTCGGTGAAGGCTTCCACGGCCTGGAGGCGTCGTATGCTGTTCCGTGGACGCTGGTGCAGGCGCACTATGCCTCCGATTGGGGCGGAAATGTTGCGGTAGCAAGGTGTCTTGCCGCTCCATGGCGACCCATAGACCATTGGCTGGCCGTCGGGGAGAATGCGTATGACGGGATTGTCGTCGTTCATCAGGTCGCAGCCTGGGATGTGGTCGTACCACAGGCGTGTGTGAGTGCTCTTGCCTGTGCCGCTTGGGGCTGTCATCAAGTAGCCGCGTCCGTCGCAACGTATTACGCTGGAGTGTATGAGCACCGTGTCCATGGTGGCGGTGGCAAAGGCGAAAGCCATCATCAGACAGTTGTTGAGGCCATAGGCGCGTTGCGAAGGGGAACCTGGGAACGTCTGTACCATGCAGTGGCCGAAATCGGCATCGGACACCATGCGCCCGCATAAGTGTCCTGTGATGTCGTGTATCTCAAATCTGTATCCACCCGTGGAGGTGCGATAAACCTCATGGAGGCATCCGCCCACGTCGAAATGGCCTATCTCCGTCTCTTCCTCGGGGAGAGGCACGGGAACGTTGGCAATGGTGATAGTGAGGACCGGAGATTCTCCCCCCCCTACTATTTCTTTACATAGGAATGGGGACAAGTTGGGTAACAATGCCTCGCAGTCGGTGTTGTTACTGTAGTCCACACGGATTCTATGTCCGGCGATTTTATAGTCTTTCATGCTCGCTCCATTCTTGCGGTACGAACTTGAACTCCCCGGCATTCAGTACCTGCAGTTTTGTGCTTGGGTCTTTGCGCAGTTTATCCTGTAGTTTCAAGAACTTCTTTTCCAATCTGCTTCTGCTCTTGCTGAAGAATATGGCGCATGTCGTGCCGGGCTTTTCCTTGGCTGTCTCTATCCAGATATGTAACTGCTGCGAATAGATGCTGCGGTCGTATAGGAAGCCGGTTTTGGTCTCCACGTAGGCTGGGGACAGGGCTTGTATGTCGGTGAGGTAGGTGAGTGAGTCCGTGTAGCTGGTGCTTACACCGAAGACGTAGACTTTGGTTTGCTTTGGCTTGGCCATGGCATCCGTAGCCATGAACATGCACACCAGCGTGAGAATCAGGCATAATAGTTTGCTCCGTGTGTTCATATATATCAAGTGCGTATTTCTGTGCAAAGATACGAAATAATGTGGAGAAACTTTTGGCGATGAGCGAAAAAAGCGTAAATGGCATGGGAAAGCCTGAGAGTAGCGTGCCGGAGTGGCTGCCGGTACAGCTGCCATCTGGATATTCGTGAATTCTCATCTTTGAATTCGTGAATGTGCGTGTGGGAATTCGCGAATTCAAGGATGTGTCCATACGAGGCTCGCGTATGCCTGCTTTTGACGATGGGGGACGCGGTCGATGGTGGCATGCATCATGTGACACGCCCTGCACGAGAACAACTCTCGTGCAGGGCGTGCGGCTTGCAAATAAACGATATTGTCGGTGTGCGTGATAGTTCACTCGTTTAGGTCTATGACAAAGCTTTGTTTGCGTCCGCTGGGAGATATGGCTCTGATCCACAGAGTGCGGTCAGTGCTGCGGTTGGCTGCTTTCACGGCCTCCTTCCAATCGTTTTCGCTGGTCATGCGTGTGTCGTTCACTACCAGTATGATGGTGCCTTCGGACACTCCGGCCTGCTTCATCTTGCCTTGTCGGACGGTTTTGACTAACAAGCCATGCTTGACTCCAAAGAGGGACTGTATGTTTTTGGGAAGTGCTTGCAGGGTGACGCCCAGTTCGTCTTCGTCCACATCCTTGATTATCTTGGTGGAGCCTTGGGCGTTCTTGAGCGTTACAGTCTTGGACATTTTGGACTTGCCGCGCATCCAGGTGAGTTTCACTTTATCGCCCGGACGCTGTTGGGCCAAAGCCTCCTGCAGTTCGGACATCTTGTGTATCTCCTTGCCGTTGAATTCTGTTATGGCATCGCCCTGTTGCAAGCCGGCCTCTGCTGCCGCGGATTCCTCGGTGACATCGTTGACATATACGCCGCTGAGTGTGCCTAGGTCGGGGGTGTTGCCTTTTTCCTTCTCCATGTCAATGTATACGGAGACATCGTTGCCGGTGACACCCAGCATGGCTCTCTGCACGGTGCCGTAGGTCTTGAGATCGTCAACCACCTTGTTCATGATAGTGGTGGGGATGGCGAAACCGTAGCCGCTGTAGCTGCCGGTCTGGGAATAAATCATGGCATTTATGCCCACCAGTTCGCCTCGTTCGTTGACCAGTGCGCCGCCGGAGTTGCCCGGATTGATGGCGGCATCGGTTTGTATGAAGCTCTCTATGCCGTTGGCTCCCAGATTGCGGGCCTTGGCCGAAATGATGCCTGCGGTGACTGTGCTGGTGAGGTTGAACGGGTTGCCCACGGCCAGAACCCACTGTCCGAGTTTGAGATCGTCGCTGTTTCCTATGGGCAGGGTGGGGAAGTCTTTACCCTCGATTTTCACCAGAGCCAGGTCGGTACTGGCGTCCAGGCCTATGATGCGTCCGGAGAACTCGCGGTTGTCGTTCAGTTTCACCAAGATTTCGTCGGCCCCCTCCACTACGTGGTTGTTGGTGACGATGTATCCGTCTTCGGAGATAATTACGCCGGAGCCGGCTCCGCGGCGGTCGGGTTCCTTGTACTCGCGCTGCTGTGGAGCGTATCCCCCTTGGCCGAAGAAATCACCGAAAAATTCTGCGAACGGGTCGCGATATGTCACCTTGTGGGTCTTGCCCATCTTGGTTACCTTGATATAGACCACTGCGTTTACGCTCTGTTCTGCAGCTTGGGTCAGGTCTACGTAGCCTCGCGGAGCCACTACGGGCATTACTCTATTCTCGCTTTGGGGTGTACTGGTGGAATCTACTGAAGTTTCAGCATTACCGGTACAGGCAATCATGGTGGCTGCCGTGATGATGAATAATACTTTTTTCATGTTCAGTCAGTTTGGTTTATTGTTTGTTATTCTATTGGTCCGTGCCTTTGACGAATGGAGACCGGAACCTTGATTTCCGATGCAAAAGTATGTAAAAATGCAGTTGTCCACGTCATTCCTTGTCTTATTTTAACCTTTAAGTTGTGAGGATTTTGCCAAGTTAAGGATTATTCGTAAATTTGCACACAAAGAAACAGTGGTCCGGCTTGCCGCTGGCTTGGTCGTCCTTTCTGGGATGTCCTGGCGAGAGGAAAGTCCGGGCAACACAGGACAATCCGCTACCTAACGGGTAGGAGTCAGTGATGGCTGGCAGGTGCAGAAGAAAATAACCGCTTTCGTATTCCTTTTGTTCTTTTTCTTCTTCGAGGATACGGGAGTAAGGGTGAGAAGGTGAGGCAAGAGCTCACCGGGCGCATGGTGACATGCGTGCCGTGCACTCCGGATGTTGAAAGTTCGCGTAAACCGGCGATGCTTCTCTTCATGGATTCACCGTGTGGTGGACTGTGCGGAGGGGCGGGAGGGCTGTCCGTCCGAGCCGGAGGGTAGAACGATAGAGACCGGCGGTGACGCCGGTAGTGGATAAATGGCAGGCGGCGGTTACAGCGGACATTTGCGTCTGCTGTGGGCGTGCACAGAACCCGGCTTACAGGACCTCTGCTTCTTTTTAAGTAACATGTGAACCGGATTGGCACGTAGGGACTGTACGTGTATGGATATGGTTTTATACTAACAAGAAAGGTCTTTGAATATGACGTTGATAGAAAGAATGGAAACCTGGTGGAACATTGACGAGCGCCAGTGCAAGTGCTTCCGGAGATGGGCGTTGATATTGTTCAAGCGCGTCTACATCACAGTGGAGCATTTTATCAACAATAACCTTTCTTCCTATGCTTCGGCCTTGACTTATAACACCACTTTGGCCGTAGTGCCTTTCTTGGCAATCGTCTTTGCAATAGCCCGCGGTTTCGGCTTCGACAGCGTGATAGAGAGTCGCATACGCATGTCTTTGGATTCCTTTAGCCCGGAGATGACCGAGATGGTGCTGGACTTCGTGGAACGTTATCTCCAGCATACCAAAAGCGGCGTGTTCCTGGGTGCGGGCATCCTGTTGCTGTTCTACACCCTTGTGAATCTTACCATGAACATAGAGACGGCTTTCAACACCATGTGGCAGGTGACTAACACGCGTAACATATACAGACGCATCACTGACTATATTTCGGTGTTTCTGCTGTTGCCGGTGCTGATGATTATCAGCAATGGATTGAGTGTGACGATGATGACTTTGGAATCATGGATGGAGATGTATTTCTCCATGGGGCAGACTTTCCATGTTGTGGTGGTGATGTTGCCATTCTTTATCAGTAGTTTTGTGTTTGTGTTGCTATATAAGCTGATGCCAAATACCCATGTGCGGTGGACTGCATGTGTGGGGCCTGGCATCATAGCGGGGTTGCTGTTTCAAGGATTGGAGTATTTCTACATACATTATCAGATCAAGTTGTCGTCCTATAATGCCATATACGGTTCGTTTGCCGCTATCCCGTTGCTGCTTATTTTTATACAGTTTACATGGTACATCTGTTTGATAGGGTGTCAATTGAGCTATGCCAACCAGATGGTACAGGAGTATGCGTTTGAACGCTCGACCAAGGGCATGAGCCGTCGTTTTCGCGATACCCTCTCGTTATTGCTGGTGAGCCATGTGGCTCGTGCCTTTGCCGATGGTAGTCGCCCCCTTAACCAGAATGCATTGGCACATGCAACGCACTTGCCGGAGACTTTGGTCAAACTCCTGCTGGAGGAACTGGTCAGTGTCGGTGTCCTGGCCATTACGCATAACAATTCCGGTACGGAAACACTCTACATTCCCGCCATAGACATACACCGACTGACCGTGCGGATGGTCACCGATAGACTGGATAGCCGTGGTACTGAGGATTTTTCTCCTGCATGGCTGCTATACAATCCCGAGTGGAAACGCCTGAGACATTACCGTTACTACAACATGGATGATGATGCGTTGATACTGGAGGTGTGAAGATGAAAAAGAGACTGTCTAACCAGTCTCCGAATATGAGAAATTACCCTTGCCGGAGCGCATTCTGACAAGGGTAATTTCATTAAAACCCAAATCGGTCATTAGAGCGTCAATTTGTATAAATCATCTGATTTATATTG
>JAMPDJ010000013.1 GCA_023665805.1 Bacteroides sp.
GCAATATAAAGCAGATGATTTATACAAATTGACGTTCTAATGACCGATTTGGGTTAAAGCCCAAGGCATAACAGAAATCGCTCAGCCGTTTGTTTTTCGTCATTCAATCACATACAATCCTACGTTCAAGACACCATTATTGCTTTTCGCCAAAGTCCTGCTGTTGCTGTTCAACCTCCTTGAGACGTTGTCTGTTGATTTCATTTTGCTGACGTTCGCGTTCCAAATCGACAGAAGCCTTCCCGGCGGCATTTTGGCTGTCATGTTCGAAAACAACGAACATCCGTGATGCCTCCATAGAAGAAAACAATAGGGGATGCTCGGAGGGTGCACTGTTCAGTTCCAGCGAAGCACTTACCGGCATTTGGGCACCCTCGAACAAGACAGAGGCAGTAATCTTAATGGTACCGGGATTCAGGGTAGACTGTATGATAACCGGAGCCGTCCCCCACTTTACCGGTGCAGGATTTGCAATTACGCCTTCACCGCCAAGGATGCGTCCCTCGCCTTCGATACTGAATTTTATGTATTGATTGTTCAGACGCTTGATGTTACCGTTCCTGTCGCTTATGGCCGCCACCACGACCACTGCATCCGAACCGTCGGCATGCAACGCGGTTTTCTCATTGTCAACCCACAGCAATACTTTCTCTGGACGGCGGGCAGGACACACCTTATGCGTGGCCACGACCTTACCGTCAACAAGCCCTTCGGCCAAAAGGAATACATCGTCTTGCTTGCCGCGATAGCTCATGTTCTTGTCTATCATGAAATCGTACACGCTCTCAAAGGTAATGACTGGCGACGGCATGCCGTCAGCCAGCACGGGCTTTTGATATGTGAACACTTTACCGTCCTTGTTGTAGGTAAGCCGCACTTCCTCGCAATTGGAATACACAGTCACATCCTTGGGAGAGAACGGTGTCATCTCGTGGGCAATATAAACCATGGGGCCAGTCTGGAACGGTCTGTCTTCCTGTACTATCGGCGGACGTTGTGCCTGAAACATATAGTAAGAGTATTTAGGCTGACGAAACACATCCATGATGCCCCCGTAAAAAGGATCGGGATGATACCCGCGCTGATGGTCGAACGAATGCCAAAGACATCCACCTACATGCTGACGGGACGTGCGATAGAGTGCGTCATACGAAGTGTAGGCATAATTGGGGTGTGCATAATGCCATGCTTGTACCAACATGGCATGCTCTCCCCAATTACGTGCCACACGGCTGGGTGAATTATGCGAGCTCCAATCGTCCACGTTATCGCCCCATTCACGTGTAAAATAACATTTCCCGGACTCCTGGTCCTTGGCACTTAATGTTCCTCCTCGTCCATTGGCAGGATGGGTAAATATAACGGGATATTGTTCGTGCCCCCTTGCAGTGGCATCACAACCTGCATAGCAATAGGAATAGGGGTACTCTTCATATACAATATTCAGTGCCTGCCTGGCAAATTCTTCCGGATAGTGTGTTTCGTTAAGTATAGGTTCCCACATCCACAGACAGGCACGATTGCGGTCGCGACGAATCAAATTCCGTATGTCGCTGTACACACGTTGCGCGAAGACAGGTTCGGAGTTCCAAAACTGCCATCCCGGAGTATTGTCTATCATGAACAGGCCCAGTTCATCGCAGGCATCCATGAAAGCAGGATCCTGCGGGCAATGGGCATTGCGAATGACCTTAATGCCTGCATCACGTAACTTCTTGGCATCACGCCAATGCAGACTGTTAGGCACGGCATTACCCAACACGGCGAAATCCTGATGCCTGTTGGCACCTATCAGCGGATATTCATAGGGCTTCCCATTTAACCAGAAGCCGTCTTTTCCCTTGAATTCTATGCTACGTATACCTATACGCTGACGATAGCCGTCGGTCACTCGTCCCTTCGTATCGCGGATGCGCACAATAAGGTTGTATAATTGCGGCTCTTCGGGAGACCACAGGCAAGGCTTCTTCAGGACAATGTCCCTTTCCAATGCCACGGTACTTCCGGCAGAAACCGTAAAACGCTGTCGTACCAAAGCTGCCCGTTTGCCATCAGGCTGCAAAAGTTCATATTCCACATCACCATTAAATTTCCGTTCCTTCTCGTTGCGTACATGCAATTTCAGCCTCACCTGTGCCGACTCGTCGCTTACATTGCCATACGAAACGAACAAACCTCCTCCTGCCGTCACGTCTTCATGGTTGGGGTCCGTTATATACGTATGATCGTGCGCCACCAACCAACAGTCACGGTAAATACCGCCAAAATAAGTAAAGTCGAGCATCTCCTGCGGCTTGCCTGGAGGAAAAAGCGGATCATTGCTGTTGTCGGTCCAGACCGAAATGATGTTCTCCGATGTCCAATCCACGAAATCAGTCACGTCCACCACTACAGGCAGATAACCGCCAAAGTGTTCGCTCAACAACTTTCCATTCATATATATACGGCTCTTGCCCATAATAGCCTCGAAGTGCAGGAAAATCTTCCTGCCACGCAACCTTCCGTCAGGCACAAAGTGCTTGCGATACCACACCTCGCCCTGATAATTCATGCATCCGCTTGCCTCAGTCGGCAGATACTCTATGCCATGTGGCAGTGAAACAACCGTCCATTGGCTGTCGTCAAATGCTCGCGCCTCGGCCCCCGGAGCATCTCCTTTATGAAAGCGCCAAGCCGGATTCATGGAAAACACCTCTCGCCCGGACCCCTCCAACCGGTAGAATCCGGCAGTGGAAAACTCGGGGGCACACACGGCACCCGACACAATACTGTATGCCAAAAGGCAAATCAAAAGTACTTTTCTATACATAAACGCAACTCGTTTGTCGGACCTTCCTTAATGATTGTGAACAGACATGCCGGCCTCATGGAGTCCGACATAACAACATACATTATTCGTATATAGTCTTCACAAAATTACTACAAAAAAGTGAAATGCGAAAAAGATACAGTGACAGAATTGAATTACAAGCTTTTTTGTCAAACTGGCAATTATTCGCGAAGACATTACAATCACAGCCAAATCCTGATGCCGCTACATCAATTGTCAATTGTTTCAAATCCAGTTTGCATGCAGCCATGGCCGTATTGCTGATGGGAGCCATGACTTCCTGTTCCGAGGAAAAGGAAGGAAAATTCGACACTCCCAAGTTTGTTGCCGATGCAGCAAAGTACGTAATCGACAACGCCCAGGCGGAGTATGCGTCCATCGAACTTACCGAAAGCGGAAACTACATCATCACTCCCAATCAAATGTCCAATGCAAGACGCTACGCTTCTGCGGAAGAGAAGAAAACCAACAAGCTGTCGTTACTGAAAAACAGCATCTGGAATAATCCAGACGAGGTTCCAGCCACACGCTACGAAGTATATTCACACATTCTCTATGGAAAATATACCAAAACCAGCGAAAACGTGTACACTCTCGACGGATATGGCACATTGACTATCAAGAAAGACGACAGCGGCAGTTCCTTCTCTATCGTCCTCACTCCCTCTGGGATGGATTCCAAGGAATACACCGCGCACCAGATGAACGCCGACTTGAACAGCGGCATGTCCGACAAGCTGTGCCGTACATGGATTTTCGAAAGCTTCAAATATTATGTCAAATTGAACGGCAAGACAATGCTGGAACTTTCTGCCAACAGCATCGAGGAACTGCTCAAAAAGATGAAGGCATGGGCAGAAAAGAACGACCCTGAATTTGACCCAAGCGACTGGGAGGACGCTTTGGAGGGATTCCAGCATGGAGCACAACCCGACAATATGATATTCACCAAAACAGGCACATACGTGGTTTTCTATTCCACCGAAGAGCTGGCCGTTTCCACATGGAAATGGAAGAACGAGAAAAAGGGTATCTTGCATTATTGCTGGAATCCGGCTTGGATAGACGACCCCTATGAAGGCGGCGATGTCAAGATAGAGTTCAAAAACAACAAACTGCACGTGACCGAATTCGCCTATGAGCTGGAGGACGAGGACTACGAAGAAGGCATAACATACATTCTGCACGAAATGAAATAGCCGCCACATCTGCTATGCGACAGTCAGTATAATAGCAGGAACATGCATTAAGGAGGTGCCGTATGACACCTCCTTCTTTTTCCTATTTAACACCAACAGGTCATCAGATCGCAAAACCGTCTTTGTATTTGTCGGACTGAACGAAAAACAAGACGGCAGAGAGACCGGAGAAACGGACGAGAAAACAACACAAGCCATCCGGTTCATTGCAATTGACGTTCCAATGACCGTTTTGTTTATTTATTTGTTTTTTTGAGGGGGCAAGGCGTTTCCTACTGGAAGAACGAGAAATTGACACTGCCGTACTGGCGATGCTCCACAAAACGATGGTGGCCGCTGAAGTCGTGGTCCTTGCCATGTTCAAGCACGAAAAGACCGCCATCGCGCAAGAGATTGCGCTCAAGAACAAGGTCGGGGAGGTCCGGTATCTCTTTGAGGACATATGGAGGATCGGCAAAGATGAAATCGAAAGTCTCACGACACTGGCTCAGGTACTTGAACACGTCTCCCTTGACCGGAACGGCAGAAGAGTCCTGTAACTTGTCCAGAAAGCCCTTGATGAAACGGTAGTGCATAGAATCATTTTCTATGCTTATGACACGGGAACAACCGCGCGACAGCAACTCCAGGGTGATGCTGCCAGTACCGGCAAAGAGATCCAGGGCAACCGGTTCCTCGTCCCAGTCCATATAGGAATTCAAGACGTTGAAGAGGTTCTCCTTGGCAAAATCCGTGGTAGGACGAGCCTTGAAGGTACGGGGAATATCGAAATGACGACCTTTATACTTTCCTGTTATAACACGCATGGGCAAAATAGTTATTAAATGGAATTATATGAGGGAGACTACTCCGCGACCGAATACGCCGGCCGCCTCAACAGTCAAGCTTGCGCATCTCCACCTGCGCCAGATACTGGCAGACCTCATTGTACAGTTCCTCGTCTGCATTGTACAGCGTGCAGGAATCGTGCCACGCATCCATGCCGAGGGTTTTCCATACATAGAGGATAAAGTAGAGTTTATCGGCATTGGCGACAGCTCGAAACACGTTGGCAAAGTGCAGACGTCCCTGACGAAGCACCGTCACCATCACGCCCCCGCCATCCAGCACTATCGCATGGACACTGACCGAACGCGTGCTGCCCTGCTGCATGTCTGCCACGCGACAAAGCATGGTTCCATAAAGTCCCTGCACCTGCGCACTGGGATAATGACGGTGCAAGGCTTCCACTATCGCCGGCTGCATGACAAATATCTCCACCACATCCAAGCCCGGCAGCACCTGATAGCACATATCCTCGGGACGTGGCGACATGCCGGTGAAAGTCAGACGATACACGGCCAGCATGTCCTCGCGCCTAAACTCATCCAACGGCACACGCGTGCCCGGAGAGGTGGAAAACAACGTCACGCGTTCATATTGCCTGCCGCACACACGTGGCAACGACAGGCCGCGCTCCAATGCCTCGGCCATAGATTCGCCCTCATTGCAACGCAAACTCTCCTGCAACAGCAATTGGCCGGAGCCTATGCTGTATACAAGAAAAGAAAATCCATCCGTACAATGACGGATGGACAGACTATAGTTCAAAAGAGATTTATTCCCAGTTACCGGCATTGTTGTTCCAGCCATTACCGGCTTCTCCTATCTTAAGGCCCGGGAAATTGCCCATTTCCTCTGCCTCGATGTTGCGGTTCTTAATCATGCGGTCGCCCAGCTTGCCCATACCCTTCAGATAGCTTGACACAGGAGCGTTGCACTCCATCACCTGGATGATGGCACCGCTCTTGGTGGTGTTGGGGCATGCGATAATCTCGAAAGTGTCACCCTCGGAGAATGGAATGTAACGCATGGAATCGATGTTCAGGTTCACGTCCTTGTACAGGCTGTCGGCAAGAGAGACCCATACGGTATCGCGACGGAAACCCTCCAGCTTATACTCGGCAATGGCCTTGGCATCACCGCTGTTGATGATGGCGGCAGCCTTGGCCTCGGTCAGGCCTTTCTCCATCTGCTCGTCGCTCAGCACGCCTTCCTTGATTACCACCGGCAGCTTGCCATTCTTGGCAAACTCGGTCAGCACGTCCCAGTCGGCACAATAGGCACCCTCGAAACTCTGTTGCTTGTAGGCTTCCTCCAAATCCTTGATTTGCAGAAGACGCGCCTTCACCTGGGTCTCACGGTAAGTGACATCCTTGTCAAAATTGATGTCATCCTGAATACTGCGCCAGCATATCACGGCCAAGAGCACTGCGCACACAGCCAAAACTGCATTAATTCCCTTTCTCATGTCTTTTATTCCGTTATTATTTTATAATTTCGCATCGCAAAGTTAACAAAAAGAATTCAACTAACGACAAACTGACGACAAAACTATATCCTTTTTGGTAAAAGATTTATGATAAACGAGGATTTAGGAGCATTGATACGTGAAAACTTCGCGCATATCCCCACTAAAGAACAGGAACATGTGATAGAACAGTGGTGCGACTTCCTGCTGACACGCAGCGACGAACGGCTGTTCCTGCTCAAGGGATATGCCGGCACGGGCAAGACCTCGCTGACCGGTGCCTTGGTGAAGACGCTTAAGATGCTAAGGCAGCGCGTCATCCTGCTGGCTCCCACAGGTCGGGCGGCAAAGGTGATGGGCGGCTATGCCGATGCTCCGGCCTGCACCATACACCGTCAAATCTACAGGCAAAGGACCTTCGGCGACGAGCATTTCACAGCTGCCCCAAACCTAAAGGAACACACGCTGTACATCGTGGACGAAGCCTCGATGATTGCCAATGAAGGACTCTCTGGCAGCATCTTCGGCGACGGCAGGCTGCTGGACGACCTGGTGCACTTCGTATATTCGTGCCACGGTTGCCGCATGATACTGATAGGCGACACGGCACAGCTGCCCCCGGTCGGCGAGCTGCTATCGCCCGCCCTGGACGCCCGCGCACTCGGCGGATACGGGCTGGAAGTGATGGAGGCCGAACTGACACAGGTGGTGCGCCAGGTCGACTCCTCCGGCATACTGTGGAACGCCACCCGTCTGCGCATGTGCCTGGGCCAAGGCAGCTCCTGCCCTCCGATGCGAGTATCTTTTCCGGACGTGAAGGTGGTGCCGGGCAACGAGCTGATAGAATGCCTGGAACAAAGCTATCGCCGTTGCGGCAAGGACGGAACCATAGTCATAACGCGTAGCAACAAGCGTGCCAACATCTACAACATGGGCATACGCAACCGCATCCTTGATTATGAATGCGAACTGGGGTACGGCGACATGGTGATGGTGGCCAAGAACAAGTATCTGGGAGGCAAGGACCTGATAGCCAACGGTGAAATGGCCGTTGTGCTGAGAGTGACCCGGGAAAGGGAACTGTATGGATTCCGCTTTGCCGATGCCACACTGCGCCTGACCGACCACACGGATGCTCCGGATGACAACGAGGAAGCAGACAACCGGGACACCTCAGTCAACGGCTCCGGTTCGCCAAAGCCATCTGCCGAACTGGACACGGTCATTCTGCTGGACACACTGCACTCCGAAGCCCCGGCCCTCACTCGCGAACAACAGCAGCACCTTTTCATGCGCGTATGCGAAGACTATCCCGAAATTCGCAACAAGCGCGACCTCTACAAGGCAGTGAAGGAGGACCGTCACTACGGTGCCCTGCAAATCAAGTACGCATATGCCATCACCTGCCACAAGGCGCAGGGCGGACAATGGGAGGATGTATACATAGACCAGGGATACATTACCGAGGGCGTACTCGACGAGGACTATATCCGTTGGCTCTACACAGCCATCACACGTGCCACAGGCCACGTATATCTCGTAAACTGGCCCGAGGAACAGACCGAACAGGCATAGCCGGCCCATGCAGGCAGCATCCCGCAAGTACCCGGCACCGCGTTTCCAAGGCCTTTCCAAAACTATTATAGGAGAATGAGTGGGATATTCGTGAATTCGATACTCCATATTCACGAATACAGAGGCGCGAATTCACGAATATGAAAGCGACATGATCCATGGAGAAATGTCATGGCACGAACAACGTGAGCCGAAGCCACAAGCACAAACGCCATAGCCGCATAAAAAGGACCGAATACAGTTGCGGCATGCCTATTTTGGCTTAAAAATAGTCAAAAACCTTCGGTTGCTCATGCGTATTAGCATTATTTTCCCTATATTTGTCATGCCTATCATGCATGGCGCACGATGCGACGCACATGCTTAGGAAGCAGACTAACATATGGTCCAACCACCTTACAAATAATTCATTACACAACCCCACACGTATTATGGATTTCAAACTTCTTGTCCTTGATGTCGACGGCACGCTTCTGAACAGCAACCGAGACATCAGCGAACGTACAATAAAGACCCTCAGGAAGGTACAGCAAAACGGAGTGCGCATAGCATTGGCCTCTGGCAGGCCTACATCCGGTGTCCTGCCCTACGCCAAGGCCATAGACCTGGACTTCAACGACGGATTCATCATCAGCTACAACGGAGCCAAAGTGCTGGAGGCCAGCACCGGCAAGGTCATTTTCGAACGCGCCATAGACCCGCGCCTGGTGCCATATCTGGAAAAGCAGGTGCAGCGTAGCGGATGCGTGCTGGCCTACTACGACGGAGACGAAGTGGTGGCCACCGACATAGACAACCCGCACATAGTGGACGAGGCGCAGATGAACAACATGTCGCTACGCCAAGTGGACAGCATTTCCGAGGCCATGTCGCAATTGGGCGACGACAAGTCCACATGGCCCACCGAGGTGATATTGGTCAACGACGACGAACAGATACTCAACGGCATCGACGGCCATCTCCAGCGCCACCTCAACGGTGTGGTGGATACCATTCTCTCCAATCCCTACTATCTGGAAATAGTCGGTTACCAGGTCGGCAAGAGCCATGCCATGAGCGCGCTTGTGCAGAAACTGGGCATCAGCATGGAAGAAGTCATTGCCTTTGGCGACGGCCGGGCCGACATAAACATGCTGCAGATGGCCGGCGTGGGAATAGCCATGGGCAACGCTCCGGAGGAGGTGAAGCGATGCGCCGACTACACCACGCTTTCCAACGACGAGGACGGAGCCGCCATAGCCATAGAACAAGCCTTCGAGGAGGAGAAAGACAAGCACGAGGACGCGCAGGAAGTGCCCGTGGACGTGCTGAACGCACAGAACAAGAACACGCTGATGGGCACACTGGGCATGCAATACACCTTTGCCAGTCCGCAACGCGTGGAGGCCACCATGCCAGTGGACAACCGCACGCGCCAGCCTTTCGGCATTCTTGCCGGCGGAGCTTCATTGGCATTGGCCGAGACATTGGCAGGACTGGGCAGCATGATTGCATGCAAACCAGGCGAAATGGCAGTGGGAATGCAAATCTCCGGCAACCATGTGTCCAGTGCGCACGATGGCGACACCGTCCGTGGCGTGGCTACGCCGGTGCACCTCGGTCGTTCCAGCCACGTGTGGCAGGTACAAGTCTTTACCTCCACAGGCAAACTGGTCAGCTCCGTGATGGTCACCAACTCCATCATGAACAAACGATAGCAAACGGAAATGCGCCCTAACGGGGCCATACGCGCACATTATAATACAATAATGAACAGAGGCTGTCCAACAAGTCCTGTTTTAACCCGAATCGGTCATTAGATTTCCAATCCGTTTTGCCTTTATGTTCGTGCGTATTGCAACCGTTTTGTCGAAGGCATAGCGAGCTATGCCTTCGACAAAACGGAAAGCAAGACGGCAAAGAGAAGGGCAAAAAATGGAGGAAAAGGCAATATAAATCAGATGATTTTATACAAATTGACGTTCTAATGACCGATTCGGGTTTAATGATTTAACCCCTGTCAGAATTGAAGTGCCCCCAAAAGTTTTGTGTATAACTTTTGGGGGCACTTCAATTCTGACAGGGGGATATGGACTTAATTGCTTGTAGCCAGTTCGACAACCTTATCCACGGCAGCCAGAAGACCACTGGAATCCTTGCCTCCTGCGGTGGCAAAATGGGCCTGTCCTCCACCGCCGCCCTTGATAAGACGGCCTGCCTCGCGAACAAGCGTACCTGCATTCATGCCATTGGCCACAAGGTCGTCGGAGAAGCAAACTGTCAAAGACGGCCTCTCTTCAAAGAGCGCGCCGATGACCACTACCAGGTTCTCGGCGAACTGGTTGCGCAACTGGAACGCTATGTCCTTGGCACTTTGCGCATCAGCGAGGATGACTCCGGAGATGACCTTCATACCGTTGATGTCGCGAGATTTCTCTATCAGTTCGGCCTTGTACTGCTGGGCACGCTGAGCCTTGTATTCATCAAGTTGCTTGCGCAGGCCGGCATTGTCGTCAATAGCCTTGCGAACCGTAGTGACAAGGTCCGGCACGTTGTTGAACATGGCGCGGAGGTCTGACACCAAGTCCTGCATTTTGTCCATTAGGGCCTCCACAGCCTTGCCTGTAACAGCCTCGATACGACGTACGCCGGCTGCCACACTGCTCTCGCTGACGATGCGCACCATGCCTATGCGGCCTGTGCTTTGGGCATGGCAACCGCCACAGAACTCTATGCTGTTGCCGAACTGCACAACACGCACCTTGTCTCCATACTTCTCGCCGAAGAGAGCTATGGCACCCAGTTTCTTGGCCTCTTCCATGGGTGTGTCGCGATACTCCTGCAACGGCAGATCCTCACGTATCCGTTCATTGACGATATGCTCCACCTCGCGCAGCTGTTCCGGAGTAACCTTCTCGAAATGCGAGAAGTCGAAACGGAGATAATCAGGAGTAACCAAAGAGCCTTTCTGTTCCACGTGCTCGCCCAGAACCGAACGCAAAGCCTCGTCAAGGAGGTGGGTACATGTATGGTTGGCTTCGGTGGCACGACGGCGGTCCACATCCACGCAGGCCATGAACTCGGCCTCGGGATTGGAAGGAATGCGGTCCAGCAGATGCACGGACACACCGTTCTCTTTCTTGGTGTCCAATACCTTGATGGTCTCCTCGTCATTAACCAAGACTCCGGTATCGCCTACCTCACCGCCCATCTCTCCGTAGAATGGAGTCTGATTAAGTATGGCCTCATACACCACACCCTTCTTTTGTTTCACTTCACGGTACTTGAGAATGCGGCAACTGTATTCGGTATAGTCATAGCCGACGAAAGTGCTTACTTCCTCGCCCGTTGCGGCATCGCTGACGATATGCCAGTCACCCATCTCCACCTGTGCGGCGTTGCGGGCACGGGCCTTCTGCTTCTCCATCTCGGCATTGAAGCCAGCCTCGTCCACGGTCATTCCGTTCTCGCGGCAAATCAATTCGGTCAAGTCCAACGGGAAACCGAAAGTATCGAACAGAGTGAAAGCCTTTTCGCCCGCAATCTCGGTGGAACCTGCGGCACGGCTCTCCTCAATCACGCCATTGAGCAAGCGTATACCGTTCTCCAACGTACGCAGGAAGCTGTCTTCTTCCTCCCTCATCACCTTCATGATGAAGTCCTTCTGTGCCACCAGTTCGGGAAACGCGCCTCCCATCTCAGCCGCCAGCGTAGGCACCAAGGTGTACATGAAGGCCTGCTTCTGACCAAGGAACGTATAGCCGTAACGCACGGCACGGCGCAGTATACGACGTATGACGTAACCGGCCTTGGCATTGGACGGCAGTTGCCCGTCAGCTATGCTGAAAGCAATGGCACGCAAATGGTCCACAATCACGCGCATGGCTATGTCAGTCTTCTCATTCTGTCCGTAAGCGACACCTGCCTTGTCGCCAAGAGCCTTGATAATGGGCTGGAATATGTCGGTGTCATAATTGGACTGCTTGCCTTGTATGGCACGAACAAGACGTTCAAATCCCATGCCCGTGTCGATGACGTTCATTGTGAGGGGTTCGAGGTGACCGTCCGCCTTGCGTTCATACTGCATGAATACGATGTTCCATATCTCTATGACCTGCGGGTCGTCCTTGTTGACAAGTTCACGGCCTGGAACCTTGGCCTTCTGCTCAGGAGTGCGGCTGTCCAGATGTATCTCCGAACATGGACCGCATGGCCCTGTATCGCCCATCTCCCAGAAGTTGTCATGCTTGTTTCCATTGATGATATGGTCGGCCGGAACGTGCTTCAACCAAAAGGCGGCCGCCTCATCGTCGCGGGAAAGGTTCTCCTTGTCATCACCTTCGAAAACGGTGACATAAAGGTCATCTGGATTCAGTTTCAAGATGTCCACCAGATATTCCCATGCCATGTCTATGGCACCTTCCTTGAAGTAATCTCCGAAGCTCCAGTTGCCCAGCATCTCGAACATGGTATGGTGATAGGTATCGTGTCCGACCTCTTCAAGGTCGTTGTGCTTGCCGCTGACGCGGAGACACTTCTGCGTGTCGGCACGGCGGCGCGGTTCCGGGTCACGGGTACCCAGGATTATGTCTTTCCACTGGTTCATGCCTGCATTGGTGAACATCAGCGTGGGGTCGTCCTTGATGACCATCGGAGCCGATGGTACGATCAGATGTCCCTTGGACTCAAAGTACTTCTTGTACGAGTCGCGGATTTCGTTTGCTGTCATCATGTCTTATAGTTGTCTTTTTATTTACTCTCGACTTTTTGGGGTCCGGAGCACACTTTCTCCGGTAAATCTTTGCAAAGATACGCCTTTTTTGACTAACTTTGCAAAGATTTACAAGACTATTTACCCTAAGGGTAAGTCAAAGCGGGACACGCACATAACAACATGAGCCTCAACAGCAACAACAGTCTGAAACTGTATTACAGCATCTCGGAAGTGGCAGCCCAGTTCGGCGTTGCGGAATCGCTTCTGCGCTATTGGGAAAAGGAGTTTCCCAGCATCCATCCCAAGAAGAACAGCAACAACGTCCGGCAATACACACAGGCCGACATTGACGAGATACGAGTAATCCACAACCTGCTGAAGGTGAAAGGCATGAAAATAAAGGCCGCCAAGGAAGTGCTGTCACGCAACAAAAAGGCCGCCAACGACACCTCCACCATCATTGACGAATTGCAAAGCCTGCGCAAGGAACTGGTGGCCCTGCGCAAGGAACTCAACGACTTGGTATAAGAGCGTGCCCGAGGCGACATGAAGCACCGGGCGGCGTTCATCCTGCCCCGTCACGCAGTATACATTATACCTATACAATATCACTATTACCATGAGACGACATCTTTACACATTATGCTCCCTGGCCATGTTCCTGCTGTGGAGCAGCATGGCCGCAAATGCACAGGACTACGGGAAGTTCTTCCGCAAGAAGCACCGCAGCGGCGTGCAATACATCGTGGACCTGTTCCGCAAGAGCGACATAGTGATTCTTGGAGAGCGCGACCACAGGGAAATGACACAGTACGAGTTCATAGACTCGCTCCTGAGCGACCCGTGGTTCATAGAGAACGTGGGAGCCGTATACACCGAAGTGGGCTGCATAAACAAGACTGCGGAGGTGAACAATCTCATCAATGCCAGGGTTCCCGACTCTGTATTTCAGCGTATGCTCATGCAATACCTCCCCAACGAGGATTACAGTCCCATGTGGACAACCACATGCCGCTCCGTATTCCTGTCCTCGCTGCACCGCATCAATACCACAACGGCAGCTGACAGGCCGATATTCCTCGGTCTGACGGACTCTCCGTTCGATTGGGACAGCATCACCACGGAAGCCCAATACGCAACTTTCAAGGACACATACATCAAGTCCCCCGAGCGTGGATGGCTGAGAGACAGCATCATGGCCAGTCACTTTTTGCAGATGTATGCCGAACAGCCGTTACGCAACGGACACCGCAAGGCTCTGCTGATACAGAACATACCGCACGCCGTGCCGCGCGAGGGCCTGGTGGGCGAGCTGGTGAGAAGCACATGCAGCCGAGGGAGCGTCAAGATAATCTTCATGCACAGCGGCCGGACATGGGACGAGCAACAACCAGTCTATGCAGGCGGTGCACCGGACATGGCTTTCAGCGCACAGCGTGGAACCCCAGTCGGCTTTGACGTGAAAGGTACTCCCTTTGCCGACTTGCTCCTTTGGGACAAGTATCGTTTCGGGGACATCATAGATGGCTTGATATTCGACCGGGCATGTTGTGAATGGATTCTTCAGTGTGGCTACGGTGCACCAGTGTTCGAGCATAATCCAGGACTGGAACAAGAGTTGACACGCCGCCACGACATTTACAACAAGTTCTTCAATTACACGGAGGTAGAAGGGCTGCCCGCAACACCGCACACACCCGAAGAGATGAGGAAATACTACGGGAACATATACACCATCCCCAATGTCTATTGCAGGTAGAGATTGCAAACGCTTGCATAGGCCATCACAGCCCACAACCTTTCAAGGCCCTATTGTACGGGCGCAGCCCAAAATCTGGAATCATCGGTGGTGATGGCCGAACGTTCCGGTTTTATGAAATTGTTACTGAAGGCCGGCGGCACAAGCACCACCACGCGTCCACGGTCGGGAGTACCTGTGAAACTCCATTCTCCGGATTCCGTAAGGGTCTCGCGGTCGTAACCGGTGTCCTCCCAACACTCAAACCAATATAGATTCTTGGCCCAGTAGGCCTTGTACGAGGTAAAATCACGTTGTTCTCCCATCAAATCATGGAACTCCACCGGCTGGTCCGCCACGTACATCGTCCTCATTTCCTGCAAAGACAATGGAGTATCGTCATCCGCTCCTCCGGTGCCGGGGGCAGTTGCCCAAGCGTGCATGTCTGAGTCTATCATGGCCCACTTACGGAATTCCGGCAGCCACACGACATTGACCACATGGCAGTCCGTGCCGGTATCCTCAAAAGGCTGGCAGGTCACGAAACGATTGGTTATCCCCAGAGACAACAACATCTCATGGAGCATGATGGAGTGCAACCTGCAATTGAAAGCAGGCTCCACATTGAGCGTATACTCCCACAAGGCGATGGCATTACTTTGGGCAGGATACACGGTCTGATTGGCATGAGGAATGTTTCGTGAGACGAATCGTGCCACAGCAAGTGCTCGCCTCCATGTGTCGTCCGTATCAGAGAACAAGGTATCCAATTGGAAATACTCCCTTGTACGTTTGGCATAGGCGGAATCCACCTTATATGTAAAGGTATATTCCACAGTATCCTTTTCGTACGGAGCGGACGTACGCAGCAACTCCATACGTGCCGGATAGTCCATGACAAGTTCAACCAGCTGTTCCCGGAACACGTACTTGGCCAACAGGATTGCCATGATCAGGACAACAAGCAGACACAGCAGGGACATGCCGAGGACTTTGAGGATCTTATACAACATCTTCATTTGACACACTTGATTATGGTTATCGCATCTCACGACAGAGCGCGCCGCCCGTCTCTGCTGTTCGTGGCATCAGTTGGTACGCACCACCTTTTCTATCTCCTTTATTTTCTTGAGGTCCCTGATTATTTCATTCAAGTCCTTAAGATCATGCACCTCCATACCAATGTCCGCCGCAAATATGCCTTGATTGGTTTGCACGCAGATACTGGATATATTTACATTCATCTGCTGAGAAAGTATGCCCGTCATCTGGTGCAACACCCCCACCCTGTCTATGCCGTCAACGTGCAACACCGCATGAAAATAAAGCACCTTGTGCGTATCCCACGTGGCAGCAAGGATATTGTTACCGTCAATGGCCTTGGTACGTTCCACCCCAGCACACTGACGCTTGTGGATAGTCACATACCCTTTGGAATCCTGATATGCCAAGATGTCATCACCCGGAATGGGACGACAATGCTCACAGATAAGATATCTGGAGATGGTGTCCTCGTTGACCAGCAAGGGTTTCTTCTTGTCCAGCAACGGTATGGAGGCGGGAGCATGCTCCTGGAGGGCAGGCTGCTGCGCGGCCGTAGCAGGAGCAGCGTCTTGCCCGGACGTAACGGCAACGGCATCCGGACTGCCAGCCTTAAGGAAAGGAATGAAACGGCGCCACTTGCCCTTGGCGCGACGTTTGCTCAATTGTTGCACGTCCTCGTCACCCAAGACTATGGTACGCGAAGCTATAGCGTGATAAAGCTGTTCGTGCGTGGACACATTATGTATTGCGCACAGACGGTCCTGCACGCTATTGTCACATGGAAGCCTGTGCCCGCGCAGGAAAGTCAGGAGCATCTCTTCCCCTTCCCTGTGCATCATGCGCTTCTGGCGACGTAGGATGGCCTGAATCTTGGTCTGCGCCTTGGCCGTGGTAGCATGCTGCAACCACTCTGCCGTAACCTGTACGTTGCGGCCGGTGAGTATCTCAACCTGGTCTCCACTCTCCAATTTGTGAGACAGAGGCACAAGCTTGTGATTTACCTTGGCACCGATGCAATGGGTTCCCAGTGTAGAGTGGACACTGAAGGCAAAATCAAGCACGGTACATCCTGAAGGCATGGTCTTGAACTCCCCTTTGGGTGTCACCACGAATATCTCACTGGCATAGAGATTCAGCTTGATGACATCAAGGAAGTCCATGGCGTTCGGCTGCGGGTCGTCCAATATCTCCTTGATGGTGGCGAGCCAATGATCCAACTGCGTTTCGCTTTCCTGCTGGCCTTTGTCACCGTCCTTGTATTTCCAGTGAGCGGCAAACCCGTGCTCGGCAATGTCATCCATCCTGCGCGAACGAATTTGCAGCTCTATCCACATGCCGTTGCACATCAGAGTCGTCTGCAAAGCCTGGTAACCATTGGGCTTGGGATGAGTGAGCCAATCGCGCAGACGTTCCGGATGCGAACGATATATCTTGGTCGCGGCAGTATATATACGCCAGCAATCCGCAATCTCATCCTCATTGACGCCATTGCCCTCGAATATGATGCGTGCGGCCAGAATATCGTAGACCTCGTCCAGGGTCACCCCCTTGTTCTGCATCTTGCACCATATACTATAAGGTGATTTTATGCGTGCCTTGATTTCGTATCTCAGCCCGGTCTTGTCCAAGACCTCGCGGATGGGCGCGGTAAAATTATCGAACACCTCCTGCAAATGACCGCTGACCTCAGCCAGACGTTCCTTGATAGCATCATATTGCTCGGGATGCTCATAACGGAAGGACAGTTCCTCCAGCTCCTCCTTTATCTTGTTAAGTCCCAGCCTGTTGGCCAACGGTGCATAAATATAAAGCGTCTCCCCCGTAATCTTGTATCGTTTAGCCGGCAGTTGGCTGCCCAAAGTGCGCATATTATGCAGGCGGTCACTGATTTTGATAAGTATGACCCTTATGTCATTGCTCATGGTAAGGAGCAACTTCTTGAAAGTCTCCGCCTGTGCCGATGCCTGGCTGCCGAAGATGCCACCACTGATTTTCGTCACCCCGTCCACGATTTGGGCAATCTTGGGGCCAAAGATATTGCGTATGTCCTCAACGGTATAGTCCGTGTCCTCCACCACATCATGCAGGAGAGCAGAGCAGATGCTCGTGCTGCCAAGTCCTATTTCCTCGCACACGATTTGCGCCACGGCCAACGGATGCATGATATACGGCTCGCCGGAAAGGCGCCTCACGCCTTGGTGGGCGTGCCTGGCAAAGTTAAAGGCTTTCTCGATAATATCAACCTTCTTGCGGTGTGGCGATGCCAGGTAAGCGTCTATGAGACGTTTGTAGGCATCCTGTATCATCCTTTCGTCATCCATAATACTTCCTCCTTTACCAAACAGGATTAGAAAGATTACCTCACTCTCAACCTCTTACCGACACTAATGGCATCTCCCTTAAGACCGTTCAGCCGTTTCAACTTGGCCACCGTCGTCTTGTTGCGTTTGGCAATGGCTCCAAGGGTGTCGCCTTTCTTTACCACCACAGTCTTTGCGCCGGTGGCGGAGGCATTGACGGCCTTGTGCTCACTGACATCCACCATGGCCCTGCGTCTGGACAAATCAGACAAGCGATGCTCGTATACGGAATCTCCGCTTTCTATGAACGTGTTGATCATGTCCAATGGCATTCTGAGTATGCACGGACGTGCGGCACCCGGAATCCTTGACGTGCGGTACTGAGGGTTGAGGGCCTTCAGTTCCTCCAAAGATATTTTGCAGACCTCGCTAATCTGTTCCATATACACGTCCCGCGTCACCACTATGGTGTCCGTGCCCATGGGCAAACGCGTGGATGCCGGACAGATATTATGCTCGCAATAGTAATTCATCGCATAGTTGGCGGCGATGAAAGCAGGAACATATCCACGCGTCTCCTGCGGAAGATAGGGATATATCTTCCAATAGTCACGCTCGCCTCCGGCGCGTTTTATCGCCCTGCTCACATTGCCAGGGCCACAATTGTAGGAGGCTATCACCAAGGTCCAGTCACCGAATATCTCGTACAGGCTCTTGAGCATGCGGGCTGCGGCATAGCTGGACTTGACCGGGTCACGGCGTTCGTCTATAAGGCTGTTTACCTCCAGACCATAACGCTTTCCCGTAGTAGGCATGAACTGCCACAAGCCACCGGCACCAGCCCTGCTGGTTGCGCCAGGGTTCAAGGCACTTTCTATCACGGGCAGATACTTTAGTTCCAAAGGCAACTGATATGCCTCGAGAGCATCCTCGAATATGGGGATATAGAAATTGCTCGCGCCAAGCATCATGGCCACGCTACGCCGCAACTTTACCGTGTATTGGTCTATGAATTTGCGTACCACCGAGTTATATGGCATCTCTATCACATTGGGCAGGTTCTGCAACCGGCGCACATATTCCTCGGGGGCACATGCGATGTCCTCCCCGGTGCTCTCGCAGGATGCGCTGTCGTACGTAAGGTACGTACGGGCGCACCATTGGCGCATCATACTGTCAATCTCCACCTCCAGCATGCCCTCAGGCAGAGAAATGGACTCTTCCTTGCCCGTATTGTCGTCAACTACGGTAAGGGTGCCTTGTGCAAAGGCAAGGCCGGAACACAGGCAAAGCGCCAATGCCGCCAAATGTCGTTTCTGCTTGATGATATATTTTTCCATGGCTCGTTTGCGTCAATAATTCAATTGTAATGTTATGCCCGGACTGCTGCCGGAAGGCCCCTGAACATACCGGGTACCCGACGGAATCACCGTAGGGGATATCTCCAGAGAAAGGTCGCGACCGATGTCAAAGGTGCTTAATTCGGCATCCACATAGGCGTCTATTATGCTTAAAAGATACACGCCGGCAATGCAGAATATGCTCAGGTCGCGGTAACGGCGGTAAAAGTCCTTTTTGCGTTTGAACACGGACTTGAAGTGCTCCTCGCGACCGGTGATGTCGTATCCCAACGGCAGCATCTCCAGGTAACTGTTGGTCGTTGGGTCACTATCCGTGATGTCCTGATATGCCTGCGAGTAGTCGCGCAGCATCTGGGCATTCCAGTTCACGGCATAGACACACCCCAGTACACCTCCATAGACAAAGGGTAGCTTCCAGTACTTGCGGTTATATATCTGTCCTCCTCCCGGAAAAACCATCCCCAGCCACATGGCGCGTATCGGATCGGGCTTCCAGTCATTGAAACGCGCCAATTCCAATGTATCCTCAACGGCACGTTGCAACGAATCGGCATAAGCCACAGTGGCGGAGTCACGCCGTGCCGCGACAGAATCCTCCGGCACCACCGTCCCGACACTATCCGCCACGCACACATTGCACGCCCTGGACGCCATGCCGGCTCCACAGAGACCCGCGACCCATACCGCCATCAGGGCGACGACACGATATAGTCCTCTCCCCTTCACTTCAGCCGGTCCAGTATTTCTATGATACGCTCCATTTCACGCTCGTTGGCGAAGGGAATGACAATTTTGCCTTTCCCCTTGTCCGAGCAGGTGAGCTGCACCTTGGTATGGAAGAATCCGGAAAGGCTCTCCCTCAGTATGTCATACTCTTTTCCTCCCTTGGCGCCACGTCCTGCCAGACGCTGCCCGGTGGCCGTCTTCACAGCTCCGCCCTCGGAGAGTTCCTTCACCATGCCCTCCACCTTGTGCACGCTAAGCCCCTGCGACAGGATTTCGTTGTAGGCGCGAATCTGCAGCTTCGGATCGTCTATGGCCAGCAGGGCACGCGCATGCCCCATCTCCAGACGACGGTCCTTCAGCCCCATCTGTATGGTGGCCGGAAGCTTCAGCAGGCGCAGATAGTTGGCAATTGTGCTGCGATTCTTGCCGACACGTTCCGAGAGACGATCCTGCGTCAGGCCATACTGTTCCAAAAGGTGCTGATAGGCCAATGCTATTTCCAAGGCGTTCAAGTCCTCACGCTGGATATTCTCTATCAGGGCCATCTCCATCATGTTCTCGTCATCCACGGTGCGGATGTATGCCGGTATTGCGTTGAGGCCGGCCATCTGGCTGGCACGCCAGCGACGCTCTCCGGCAATGATGAGGTATGTGCCATCGCCCTGGTCACGCAGGGTGATCGGCTGGACTATGCCTATCTCGCGTATGCTGTCGGCCAATTCCTGCAAGGCAGCAGGGTCAAACTCCCTGCGCGGCTGATTGGGATTGGGGACGATATGCGACACAGGTATCTCGTTTATGCTGCCCGACCCTGCCGTGTTCACCTTCTCGGTACTGATGAGGGCATCCAGTCCTCTGCCCAAGGCCGCATATTTCTTCTTTATTGCCATTTAGTTCTGTTTCTCGTTTTTTTCAATAATCTCTTGCGCCAATGCCAGATGATTGCGTGCTCCGGCCGAGTCCACATCATAGTGCAGGACAGGCAGGCCATGGCTGGGAGCCTCGGACAACTTCACGTTGCGCTGGATGACGGTACGGAACACGAGTTCGCGGAAATGCCGCTTGACCTCGTCGTAAATCTGATTGGCCAGACGCAGGCGGCTGTCATACATCGTCAACAGGAATCCCTCGATTTCCAGATGCGGATTCAGCTTGGCCTTGATTATCTTTATCGTGTTCAACAGCTTGCTTATGCCTTCGAGGGCGAAATACTCGCACTGCACAGGAATGATGACACTGTCTGCCGCAGTGAGCGCATTCACCGTAATCAGGCCCAAAGACGGACTACAGTCGATGAGCACGTAATCATAATCCCGGACTACCGGAGAAAGCAGATTCAGCAGGATGCGTTCGCGGTTCTTTCGGTTGAGCATCTCTATCTCGGCTCCCACCAGATCTATGTGGCTGGGAATGATGTCCAGGTTCTCCACATCGGTACTGTATACGGCCTCATGCACGTCCACACCGTCTATCAGGCAATTGTAGATGGTGCAATCCACCTGAGCACTGTCAACACCCAAACCGCTGGAAGCGTTTGCCTGAGGATCGGCGTCTATCAACAACACTTTCTTCTCCAGTGCGGCCAAGGATGCGGCCAGATTCATACTGGTGGTGGTCTTACCCACGCCACCCTTCTGGTTGGCCAAAGCAATTATTTTACTCATCTGCTTGCAAGAACTTAAGCTCTTTATATTCTATATTGCACGCAAAGATACAAAAAAAAACAAGAACGAGAAAAAAAACGACAAAGGAACATTGAAATAAAGCGTTTTAGCAAATCCGACGAGGGTTTACGGCAGTTCCCGCCATGGTATGGCGCGAGCAAGGTTTCGGGTCCAGTGTGAACGAGGCTGGACATTCACGAATTCACTAAACCGTATTCACGAATCCGGAGACGCGAATTCGCGAATATCCAACACGTCTGTCGTTTTCATGCAGTCCGGCCTGACGGAAAAACCTGTTTTTTTGCGCAACTTTCCCGACTTACCCTATACCATAGGATTTCCCATCCGTGCAGGGAAATAAAATTGTTCCATGGGCTTCCACCTCAAACATGCCCATATGTGCCAAAGCGTAGACCGTTGCCGTTCATGGTCGCGGCACACTGTTCATACGCCCCTGAATCTGGACGGCGTCACATAGGCATGCTTCTTGAAGAACTTTACGAAATTAGAATCGTCATCAAATCCCAGATGGTAGGCAACCTCCTTTATCTGCATCTCCGGACACTCCCTTAACAGACGCTTTGCCTCGGCGAGTATGCGCAAATTGATTATTTCTGAGGGAGTTCGATCGGATACATGTGCCACGCATTTGTTCAACGTATTGCCGGATACGGACATTTCACGTGCATATGCTTTTACCGTATGCATGACCCTGAAGTTCTGTTCCACGCATCCCAGGAAATCCATGTATATCCTGTATTCCGAATCAACGTGCCCGGGTAATGCATTCCATTGCACCAATTGCTCAATATCCAGGACAAGAAGGGACAGCAGTACCCCAAGGTAGTCGCTGTATCTGGCCGTGTCCGGGCGTGCAGTCAATACTTTTATGTGATTTCCTATGTTTCTACACACCTTGGTTAAATCCCCTATGCTGTCTTGTGGCAAGTTGCAGACAGGAGCCATACCATTCACTGAGAAAAACATGCAGTCAACGAGGCCACATATGTTGGGTGACATGTTATTGAAAAGCTCCTCCGAGAACACTATGCCGATTCCCTTGCCGTATCCGCAAATCCGGCACAATTTCCTTGGAGAAATGAAGCAAATGTCGTTTGCTTTCATATCATAAGTACAACCGTCTATTCTTATCTTTACCATGCCCTTGGAAAGTATAAATATACGATAAACATCGCGCTTCCGTAGGCCTGAATCGCCACTGTCACTTCCGTCTTCACCTTTTTTAATAGAGACCGAGGAAACCTCCAGGAAGCCCTTGTGTGATTCCTTGTCGGAAAAGTTGTGTGTCATGCGGTACCGATCTTAGGTTTTTTACTCTTTAATCAAGCATTTCATCATGCTTTTGATGATATTTGCATGACAAATATATGCAGATTAGTGGTAAAAACATACTTTTTCACAATACAAAATGCCGCAAAACACAAATCTACCATCGTTTGGATGTTTTTTACCATGAAAGTTCTGTGACTAACTTGTATTTTTGTACCACGACCATGAAAATCTTTGACACAATGCGTTTCATACAGAAAATCATATTCTTGATGCTGGCAAACGCCGGTTCCGCCTTTGCCTTCGGGCAGGGACGGACCACCGTCAGCCTTGCCGAAGCCCTGAACCTGTACGTCTACAACACGCGCAATGTGCGCATATACCAAAAGATGTATGAGAACACGCAACTCAAATACAGGATATACAGGAAGAGCCTGTTGCCATCCATAGAAATGAACGTCGTGCCACTCTCCTTCAACCACAACATGAAGATGCTCCAGAATTACATGACCGGCGAATACTATAACGTGGAGGAGTTTTCCAGCACCTCAAGCGCAGGACTTACCATGAAATATACCGTCGGAGCCACAGGCGGCGCGCTTTCCCTGAGCAGTTCCCTGAGCTATCTCCGCGAATTCACGTCCAAGGCGGACAATTTCAGCACCAGCCCGCTGTTTGCCAGCTACACCCAGCAGCTGCTGGGCGGCAGGAAAACGTTCCGCTACAACAAAAGGCTGAACGAGATGGCGCATGCCGTCGCACTGAAAAACTATTGTTCCGCAGTGGCAAAAGAGGGACAAACCATACTGCGCATGTACCTTGATGCATACGTGGCCAAGACTGACAAGGAGTACTATGCCACGACATGTGCCATGGGAGACACGCTCGTGCGGCATGCCAGGCTGAAACTGGAAGCCGGGAAAATCACGGAATACGACCTCAACCGGATAGAGTTGCAGCACATGGAAAACTACATGAACCTTGCAAAGGCGCGGGAAGAGTATGCACATGCCATCAGAATACTGGAAACGGAACTGCAACTGCAGGGCATAGAAGTGAGCGCGCCATGCGCGGAGACTCTGCCCGATTCGCTGGACTGCGAAGACGTGACAGACCTTATCCGGAGAAACAACCCGGAATACCACAACAGCGAACTGAAACGCCTGGAAGCGGAATATGCGCTGCACACGACAAGGCAGGAAAACCGTTTCAACGCGAACATATCACTGTCCTATGGCCTTAACCAGTATGCACGGACCATAGGCGATGCCTACAGGAATCCCAACCAGCAGCAGTCCGCCTTCGTCACGCTCTCCATACCTGTGTTTGAATGGGGAGCGAACAGGGACAGAATAAGGATGGCCCGCAACGACTACGAGGCGGCGGTCCTCGAACAGGAGGGAGCCATGGACGCGTTCCGGGAAAAGACCATGGAGAGCGTGCATTTGTACAACAGATGTGCCGGCACGCTTGATTTGGCAGAGAAGCGTTTTGCACTGTCCAGACGCCAATACGAATTTGCCGTCATGCGCTTTGCACTCGGCAAGCTCAACACCGTCGAACTCATCTCGGCAGAGGACGAGCAACAGAAAGCCAAACAGGAGTATACCGACGTGCTGTGCGAACTATATACCAATTATTATCAGATAAGGACACTTGCCATGTATGATTTCTCCCAAAACAGGAATCTCGTGGAAACCATAAGATGCAACTGAACATGACAAAACCAGACAAGAAACATACAAAGCCGGATGTGGAAGTCCGCTCGGAAGAGGTGTCCGACATCATCGAACGCTTCCCGGCCGGATGGAGCGCGATCGTCTCGCTCATCGTCACTGTCGTGGTACTGACGGCCTTGGCTCTCGGCTTCGTGATAAAGTATCCCGACACCGTTTCCGGCCAGTTGTACGTAACAGGGCGGAAAGCCCCGGTACGCATTGTGGCAAACACGTCCGGCAGGCTCCATCTGCTCATCCCCAACAATTCGGACGTACACGAGGGGGAATGCCTCGGGTACATGGAAAACGGAGCGGACTATGCCGATGTGATGCGGCTCGACTCCTTGTGCGGGATACCCCTGCGTCCCGATGTGGAATTGTCTCTGCCGGACAGTCTCTCCCTCGGTTCTCTGGGAGTGATGTACAACGACTTTGCCCTGGCCTATGCGAAATTCGACCAACTGCGCGACACAAGGATATACGACAACATGCGCAGCGCTCTTGCAAACCAGAGACGTTCCGCACAGAAGGTCGTCGACGAACTGAAAGAGCAAACAGCCCTCCATGGCACCATCCATGCCACGGCAGAACAGGAATACCACGGCGACAGCATACTGCATGCGGCAGGAGTGCTAAGCGACGAGGAACTGCACCGGAGACGCGAAAGCCTGCTGAACCGGAAACTATCCGGCATAGAATACGATGTTGCAGAATTGACCAAACGCTACGAGATAGACGGCATCGACATAGAGATAGCAAAGATAGACCTGAACGTGGAGGAGGAAATGCGTAACGCATTCAATGTACTCGTGGCGCAGAGCAATGTCCTGGCCGATGAGCTGGAACAGTGGAAATCACGCTATCTGTTCATAACCCCCATCGGCGGCAGGCTGGAGTACCTTGGCTTTTGGAGGGAGAACATATATGTAGCCAACGGCAAGGAGGTATTTTCCGTGCTGCCGGACGACAACGAGATGATAGGAGAGATGTACATGTCCGTACACGGTGCGGGCAAGGTGGAGGAGGGACAGGACGTGAATGTGAAACTGGCAGACTACCCATACGACGAATACGGATACGTCAGAGGGCGCGTGAACGCCATATCACGGCTCACGCACAATGCGGAAGGCTCCGACGGCACCGCGAAGGCATATCTTGTGGAGATAGCCTTCCCCTACGGGATGGTCACCAATTTCGGCAAGCACATCGCGCCCAACTACGAGGCCATAGGCATAGGAGAGATAATAACCAGGAAGCGCAGGCTCATAGAGCGGCTGTTTGACAACCTCAAGGCAAATACGGAAAAATGATGTTCAGAAGATTCCCCACGGAATACCAGATGGATGCCAAGGACTGCGGCCCGGCATCGCTGAAGATGGTGGCAAAGCATTTCGGCAGATACTACTCCCTGCAGTATCTGCGCGACAAATGCGGCATCACCAAGGAGGGAGTGTCCCTGCTTGGCATCAGTGCGGCCGCCGAATCCATAGGCCTGCACACGCTGGCCCTCAAATGCACCATGGACGATGTGATATACAAGGTGCCGTTTCCTGCCATAGTATATTGGCAGGGCAACCATTTCGTGGTGGTGTATGACGCCAGCGAGAAGCACGTCTATGTCTCCGACCCCTGCAAGGGACATGTGAAATACTCCAGAAGGGAATTCATGGAGGGATGGTATGCCAAGGACGGCGACTATGGCGTGCTGCTGGCCATCGAACCTACGGCCGACTTCAGGCAGACGGAGCAGGAACGCCGGAAGAAACGCGACGACCTTCTGGACATACTGCGATACTTCGTGCCATACAAGAGGCAGTTCTCCCTCATACTCGGCATCATGACGCTTGCCACCCTGCTCCAGGGACTGCTGCCGTTCATCTCCAAGGCGGTGATAGACATCGGCATAAGCACGTCCGATGTCAGATTCATCAACATGGTGCTCATAGGCAACATCTGCATACTGCTGAGCATAATGATATTCAGCGTGGTGCGAGACTGGATTCTCATGCACATCACGGCGCGGGTGAACATCGCCCTCATCTCCGACTATCTCGTGAAGCTCATGAAGCTGCCGGTAACGTTCTTCGAGAACAAGCTGGTGGGCGACATCCTGCAGAGGGCGCAGGACCATGAGCGCATCAGGAGCTTCATCATGAACAATTCCCTGTCGCTGATATTCTCGTCGCTGACGTTCGTGATATTCTCCATTATCCTGCTGGTCTACAATTCCGTCATCTTCTATATCTTCCTTGCCGGATCCGTGCTCTATGTCTTGTGGGTGTTCATGTTCCTGAGCATCCGCAAGAAACTGGACTGGCAATACTTCGAGCTGGTTTCCAAAAACCAGAGCTACTGGGTGGAAACGGTGTCGGCCATACAGGACATAAAGATATACAACTACGAACGTGCCCGACGCTGGAAATGGGAGGAGATACAGGCACGCCTGTACCATGTGAACAAGCGCGTGCTGGCGGTCACCAACATGCAGACCCTGGGCGCACAGTTCATAGAGAACATCAAGAACATGGCCATCACCTTTTTCTGTGCCACGGCCGTCATCAGGGGCGACATCACCTTTGGCGTGATGATATCCACCCAGTTCATCCTTGGCATGCTGAACGGTCCCCTTGTCCAGTTCATCAATTTCATAGTATCGGCACAATATGCCAGGATTTCGTTCCTGCGCATGAACGAGATACGCCAACTGGAGGACGAGGACGAACTGCTGTCGGTGGGAATGAATACCATACTTCCCGAGAGCAAGAGCCTGGTACTGGAGGGTGTCATGTTCCAGTATGCCCAGCATCTGCCCGTAATACTCAAGGGCATCAACCTATGCATCCCCGAAAACAAGGTCACGGCCATAGTCGGGGCCAGCGGATGCGGCAAGTCCACGTTGCTGAAACTTCTGATTCGCCTGTACAAGCCGTCATACGGAACTGTCAGCATGGGCAACATGAACGTCACCGCCATTAACCTGCGCACTTGGCGCGGGATGTGCGGTGTGGTGATGCAGGACGGCCGCCTGTTCACGGATACCATACGCAACAACATAGTCCTGGATGACGAACACATCAACAACGAGCAGTTGGTACACTGTTGCCGTGTGGCACAGATACTGGACGACATAGAGCAGATGCCACGAGGCTTTGACACGGAAATAGGAGAACAGGGACGCGGCCTGAGCGGAGGACAGAAGCAACGTCTGCTTATAGCAAGGGCACTGTACCGCAACCCCCAATACCTCTTTCTTGACGAAGCGACCAATGCCCTCGACACTGTAAACGAGCAAAAGATAGTACAAGCTCTCTCTTCCGCATTCGAGAACAGGACGGTGGTGGTGGTTGCCCACAGGCTGAGCACCATACGCCACGCCCACCAGATAGTGGTGATGGACAAGGGCAGGATTGTGGAGATAGGCAATCATGAGTATCTGATGAAACTGAAAGGGATGTACTACAACATGATTGAGTCACAAATAGAAAAAGCATAACCCAACTACTTAACTAAAATATAGGATATCTGAAAAAGACAATCTTGCATTTCATACAGCGGAAAATAAACTCCTCTTCATTCATTCGCCACCTGTTTACAGAATGGACGGCAGATGGATATATGGGACAGTACTGATTACGTTAACTACATATTCACTACAGTATCGCAACTACAAAAAAAGCAATAAGAATAAAATAAGCTTACCCTCCAGTGAGGATAGCATTTAATTAACCTAACAAATTTAACAATTATGAGAAAAAAGATTAGACAAGCATTGGCTGAACTGAGCCAGGAGTGCACTGCGTTATCACATCAGGAGATGGGCGGTGTAGTAGGTGGAGACAGGTACTATTTTAACTCGTCTGGGAATCTTACCGGTGTGGACAAATCTGAAGAAAATTATGTTTATGCCGGACAAAAAAGTTTTGCTTTAAATGGCACGTTGGATGGTCTGGATCCCAATAATCCAGATAATGTAGTTTTTTCCGGCGAAGGTGTTTCCGCTGAACTTTTTGAGTTTTTAGTGGATAATACCACGGTTGAATGGGGCTACGCATATAACGCAGGAGATAGCGGTGGCACTATGGCTACGTCCAATCGGTTTGACGGTATGAATACAAGTGGGATTAACTTTGCAAATTATGATTCCTTTGTTCACAATCACTCCCAAGTGGTTCAGCATCTGAAACAGAGTGAGATGGAAGAACTCAACAGCCTCCCAAGTCGTCAAGATGTAAAGTTTTTAGCTGGGAAAGATGGAGTTCAAGGACATATTTATAATGAAGTGACTGGTACGTGGCACGACTATGACCAAAATTCTAAAACGCAAGAAGATTGGTATGTGGAACATGGATTTCTGTGGGATAAAGAAACAAACAGTTGGTACAGATAAAAACAAACATAGATTCGCATAGTGTTCCGATGGCTATTGCCATACATGCGTTTGCGCGTTGATAGAATTAATGTGTAATGCAAATAGATAATAATAGGCGTTATTGTGCTTTTGTAAAGTCATTAGGCCTCTTTGTAAGTTGTGAGAGATTTTTTTGTCAATATACATTACGCTAAGTTTATATCATTCTATGATAACGAACTATTGATGATTGCTGCAAGAAATAAAGTCGTCACACTAATTCTGTCAAATGCCAAGCCTTTAATATGATAGCAAGTTAGACTTGCTATCATATACACTAATGTAAAATTTAAATTTCGTTACTTTGCCTAACATAACAAATAAGCGCAGTCATACATTTGCAAGCATTCATATAATTGCATTACATAATGTTTGATATAACATGAAATAATTATACGTGTTGCAAACAAGGACGTGAATCGAAAAACGAGTAATACATATATTTGTACGCAACTCATGATTGTTAGGCTATAAATACACAAAACACATTCATCATGAAAAAAACATTTGCAATCATATTGGCCTCCCTCTCCATGCTGGGAGTGCATGGCCAGGAGAAAATGTCATTCTTTAATTTCGAGGACAAGTGGAACGAGTATCAGTTGAAGGAATCGGAAAAGCCAAGATTCCTCCACCGTATCTTCAAGGACAGCGTGAGCGTAGAGGAAATGAAAGAGGCATTCCTGAAATACAAGGATGTCCCAAAAAACAAGAGAAAATCTGATGTGGAATACGATACCGTAGCCCTTGTGATGAGTCCATACAGCGTGATGATAGAGTCGCCGCAGAGGCGCCACCCCCAAAAAGAGGTAAGGGAATGTCGCGCCGTATGGCATTTCTCCAATTCCAAACGTCTCATTGGTGACCTCATAGACAAGAATGGCGAGTCGCGCAAAGACCTTGTAGAGCAATTGAACAAGGACTATTCAACATGGTTGGACGGAGATATGGTAACGCTAAATTCCATACAATGGTATATGGGGTTCATGGTATCCCCACAAGCCTCCTTACGAATCTACGACAAGGGGGAAATCGTTTGTGGTGAATATGTAAGCAGCTTGCCGGAGTCGGACTTTTTTTCATTTGCCTCCGAGAGTAACTACATGCTAATGGATTATCCCGATTGGACCATCCGCCTAAACGATGGAGCGCGACTGCTGGGAGTGTTGCACAACATGCAATCAAATCCATATTTGCACAGATTCGAAAGGACATTCTCCGTGTTGCTGCACTCCAATTTGCCGGGCAACGTCGACAAGAAAGCATACACGATTGAATTGCTCGAACCGAAAGATGCCGACGGGGAGACCATGAGACAATTCAAGGAGTTCAAGGAGTTTGTAGAGCGCATACCTAAAGGGGCATTCAAGCCTTACTACACCACTGATTTCCGCATCATGACGGGACGCTACTATCGCGTGACGGTAAACAAGTGTGGATGGCTGGTGGAGGACTATTTCAGTATTAACTAAGTTGAATCTTTAAAAAATGTACATATGAAAAAGCTAATTGTAACACTTCTAATCATGTTCCTCTCTTGTGGAGCATGGTCACAGATAGTCTCCACGGCAGAAATGCGTGAGATGTACCGTACTCCTAATGAAAAGGAGGAACTCGGCAAGGCGGATGACTATGCCAATAGCAGCTACCTGAAAGAAAACGGCAAAATCAAGTATCGCAATGCACGTAAAACCAAGTACGGAATATATCGTCGCTCTCTTGCCATAGGATTGAGAACCAAGCAGTATCCCGATGCCGTACATTACTGGTCGCTGGCAAAAATACGCAGATCTGAATCCAAGGTCAATACCATAGTGACAGAGACACAGTATCTTGTGCTGGACTCTATAGCAGGAGTACAACAGGTGCAGGACATAAACACCACCTCCAAGAAGATTAAGAACTATGGGAAGATACTGTACGCCGGCGATATAAGCACGGAACTGTTTCTGTTGATGGAAGCCGAATACCGCTGGGGATGCTTTTTGTCCCCAGCGGCAGCTCTCGTACAGATCAACAACGGCATTATTGAAAATCACAAAGTATCGCTTGCCCAAGGATTTGACGACATGGGAGATCTGTGGATGATATATTCGGTAATGGATGGCAGGTGGCCCGACCACATGAATCGGGCATTGGAGAAGATGGCAGATATTGTCAACAAGAGCGATGTGGATTATTCCTCTTGCCCCCAACATGGCAACCATACCATCATCCTGACCTATGATGCCGATACCGTATCGGCAGCGGAGATGCTGGACGGCTCACAAAACAATGAATTGCTGAACTGTCTGAACAAGGCATTGCAGGATGTCCCAAGGAAGCCGTTCCCGTACCTCTACACCCTTGACGGCAGACGGTTGGCCGGAATAATCGTGGAAGCAGTCTTTGCAGACGGCAAATGGGCATTCTACTTGAAGGAGTAACCACCACAGTCATGTAAACAATCCATGTGGCGTGATAAGTGATGACAAAGAATGTACCTTGCCCAAACAGTAGCATATCAAAGTACAGCATAACCCTCTAATTGCCACTTGTATTGGGCAAGATACATTTATACCACCCCAAAGACACGGTATTACAGTCCAAGTAAATTTTCTGAAGGTTATACTCGTATCACTATAACCAACATATTTGACAAACTATCATATGAATATGAAGACGTTTTTATCAATCACATTGACCATTCTCTCAATAACGGGAGTGTATGGCCAGAAGCCACAGTCCTTCTCTTATCTGGAAGACAAATGGCACGAGTATCAACGGAAGGAAGCGTTCAAACCAAACTATCTCCATCGCTACTTCAAGGACAGCGTGAGCGTAGAGGAAATGAAAGAAGCCTTCGCGAAGTACAAGAACGATACGGTTCTGCAAGGAACAGCGGACTATGGAGAATACGATGTAGTACAGTTCATAGGCGGAGCAAACTCTGCGATGATAGTATCCCCATTGCGGCTTCATCCCAAAAAGGAGATTAAGGAATGCCATGCCGTATGGTACGAGCATGACGGCAACATTACCATCAAGGACGTAAAGGACAAGAGCGGGGCTTCTCGCAAAGACCTTGCGGACAAGCTGAACAAGGAACGCGCCAACTGGCTGAACGGAGATGCCGTTACGCTGAAACGTCCAAGCTGGTACATGGGATTCGTGGTTTCCGCCGACCCATGCTTGCATATTTACGACAAGGGGGAACAGGTATGCGGTGAAAAGACAAGTGCCATGAGCTATCCCGATTTCTTCTCGTATGCCTCCATTAAGGGCATGAGACTTGCAGGCTACACCAACTGGACCTATGCAATGTATTCCGGTGCGCAGAAGCTGGGAGTATGGCACAATATGCTTTCCGACTTCTATCCGGCCTTCACGGAAAGGACATTCTCCGTATTGCTCCATGCATGCCCAAAGAACGGTGGCAGCAAAGCTGCTTACACGATTGAACTGTTTGAACCGGAGAAAGCCGACAAGGAGACTATGGTTGCTTTCAATGACTTCAAGCAGACCATCGAGCTTATTCCTGCCAATGCATTCAAACCTTACTACACCACGGACTTCCGAATCATGACGGGACGTTACTATAGTGTGACCGTCAACAAGTACGGATGGCTGGTGGAGGATTATTTCAGTATTAACTAAGTTGAATCTGAAAAATGAAAAAAACACTAACCATGATGTTGACCATATTCTTCTGTGCCAGCATATACGCTCAAACCAAAGAGACTTCAGACACAGAGTTCAACAATTCCAAGACAGCATGCTATGTTAATGGCATCTTCGTGAAAAGTCCCATAGGCGTCAACACGAACAAAAAAGCGGAAGGAGTGAAGGATGCTTATATTAAAAAAGGATTACCTCCGTTTACTGTAAATGGTGTAACGTATATCAACAGACTTGATGTCACATATGAAGGAACACCGGAATTGATTTCTTTGGCGGATGTACGTAAACTGTATTGCCCGAACATAAAGGGAACTGTCGTATACATGATTGACCACCATTTCATTACCAAAGATGTGGATTCATATAAACTGGACAAGAACTTCATTGACAGATGTGAGGAGCTGAAAAGTTCTGACATAGAATCCCTCAACGGACAGAACGATTTCACGGTGATACAGGTATTCACCCAGAGAAGCAAAAAGAACATCAGACTGAAATAAAGGCTTCTTTGATTATTTCCAATCAGCCATTAAAATTAATGGACGATTGGAAATAAAACGACATCATCGTGTTGATACCGGTTTGAGCAGAGTTTATTAACATCAGGAACACTATCACCTAAACACTTCATCTTTTATGAAACATTTACTTGCTATCACATTAACCGTCCTCGCCATGACAGGAGTGTATGGTCAGGATATGGCATCCTTTTCTTACCTGCATAACAGGTGGGGGGAGTATCTGCTCAACTATGGACACGACCCATACATACTCAGGAAGAATCACTTCCGTGACACCGTCAGTGTGCAGGAGATGAAAGAGGCCTTCTTCAAGTACAAGGATATGGACAAGACGCTGCGGAACTCTCCATACGAAAAGTTGGACAGCATAAAAGAGATGCCCTATGGCACATCCGCCTTGCTGCTGTCTCCGCTTCAACGGCATCCCCGGAAGGAGATGAGGGAGTTCCGTGCCGTATGGCGCGGATGGAATGGAATATTTCTGGATGACATCAGAGACAAGAACGGTGTATTGCACGACGACATTGCCCGAAAACTCTATCAGAGCCGTGAGGAATGGCTCAATGGAGAGGCCGTCAGCCTGAAGGAGCCACGATGGTACATGGGATTCTTCGTATCTCCCATAGCGCAACTGTTGGTGTATGAAAAGGGCAAGGTAGTGGCATTGGAAAAATGTGATGCGCTTACTCCTGACTTCTTTACGTATGCCGACCGTTCCATATTAGTGTTTGATGGCTATTGGGACTCCAAGATACAGGCAGGAGCAAAGTTGATGGGCGTGATGCACGCAGCCGAGACTGATATCAATCTACATCATCCCGAAAGAACATTCTCTGTGCTACTGTATGACAATTCCTCAAAGAAGAAGGATAATCGCACGAAATGCACGAAGCCTTACACTCTGGAATTGCTTGATCCCGAAGAGCATGACGAGGATACAAAGGCACTGTTCAATAGTTTCAAGAGTTATGTAGAACACATTCCGGCCAAAGCATTCAAGCCTTACTACACCACGGATTTCCGTATCATGACAGGCCGTTACTATCGCGTGACAGTCAACAAATGCGGATGGCTGGTGGAGGACTATTTCAAGATTGACTAAGTCTAAAATTTGGGGAAACAGAATGACTATTTATATACCACACCGGTCATTAAAAACCAATGGCCGATGTGGAACAAAAACGCCTCAACAAATGCTACATTGATTTAATCTACAAATCTTCACCCATGAAAAAGATTATTGCAATATCAATGATTCTGCTTTTCTCTTGTGGAGCATGGTCGCAGATAGTCTCTACGGCAGAGATGCGCGAGATGTTCCGTAATAGAGATGAGAGACGCGATATGCATAAACCGGATATTTTCCTACACGGAAGTTACGACAAGAGATGGCATAAGGTTAAATACAGTATTGAGAGACGGATAGAGCCGACAATCAGAGGAATGGAACTCGCGGTGGGATTGCGTACAAAGGAGTATCCCGATGCCACGCACTATTGGTCAGTGGCAAGAGTCATGAGGCACACAAAGCGTTATGGGGTCAGAGGATGGCATTCTTTCTGTGAGGAGAGGTATCTTCTGCTTGACAGTATTGGCGGCGTGGAAAGAAATCGTTACTGCGCAATAAATGCCACCAAGAAAAAGATAAAGAAGTTTGGCGTGATAAGCTATGCCGGGAACATGTCCGCTAATGTGTTTATTTTGGGAGAAGCCGAATACCGCTGGGGATGCTTTCTGTCACCATGGGCATATACCGTACATATCAGCAACGGCATTATTGAAAATTACAAGGAATCGCGTGCCCAGGAAAGCGATGACATGGGTGCTCTATGGAGATATACGATAATGGATGGCAGGTGGCCCGACCACATCAATCGGGCATTGGAGAAGATGGCAGATATTGTCAACAAGAGCGATGTGGATTATTCCTCTTGCCCCCAACATGGCAACCATACCATCATCCTGACCTATGATGCCGATACCGTATCGGCAGCGGAGATGCTGGACGGCTCACAAAACAATGAATTGCTGAACTGTCTGAACAAGGCATTGCAGGATGTCCCAAGGAAGCCGTTCCCGTACCTCTACACCCTTGACGGCAGACGGTTGGCCGGAATAATCGTGGAAGCAGTCTTTGCAGACGGCAAATGGGCATTCTACTTGAAGGAGTAACCACCACAGTCATGTAAACAATCCATGTGGCGTGATAAGTGATGATAAAGAATGTACCTTGCCCAAACAGTAGCACATCAAAGTACAGCATAACCCTCTAATTGCCATTTGTATTGGACAAGATACGCCTATCCCCCCAAGACACGGTATTACAGTCCAAGTAAATTTCCTGAAGGTTATACTCGTATCACTCATATTTAACCCAAATCGGTCATTAGAACGTCAAATTGTATAAAATCAGATGATTTGTATTGCCTTTTCCTCCATTTTGCCCTTCTCTTCGCCGTCTTGCTTCCCGTCTGGTCTCGCCATAGCTCGCTATGACTTCGACAAAACGGTTGCAATACGAACGAATATAAAGACAAAACGGATTGGAAATCTAATGACCGATTCGGGTTTAACAAACTATCATATGAATATGAAGACGTTTTTATCAATCACATTGACCATTCTCTCAATAATGGGAGCATATGGCCAGAATACAATGTCCTTCTCCGATATGGAGGGCAAGTGGAACGAGTGGCTATTGCAACTGCGTGAGCCATACACTCTGCACAGCAACCATTTCAAAGACACCGTGAGCCTGCAGGAGATGAAAGAGGCCTTTTACAGGCACAAGGACGACAAGAACAGGAACCCACAGTTTGGAGACAGGGATACCGTGAAGTACATTATGTCAGCACCCGGCATTGTCCTCAAGTCCACGTTGGACTCCCATCCCGACAAGAAGGTGAGAGACTGCAGGGCGACATGGCTGTGGTACAAGCACAACCCTCTGTTTCGTCTGTTTGATAAGAACGGCATCATGCAGAAAAAGCTCCTTGAACAGCTCAACAAGAAGCAGGAAGAATGGCTGGATGGAGAGTTCGTCACACTTGACTGCCCCGTCAGATACATGGGATTCACAATATCCCCCTGCCCGGGTCTGACATTATACCACAATGGGGAAAAAGTGGGAGGCGACTATGCCGGTGACATGCACCTGCAGCCGGACTTCTTCGAGTATGCATTTAGCAATGTGATGATTCTGGGGCATCCGAGTTGGACTTCCGGTCTTGGAAGTGGCATACGTGCATTGGGTTCACTGCACGAACTGCGTGCAGGCTGTATCCGTAGCACCAAGAACGAGACGACTTTCTCCGTGTTGCTGTACGCCAACCCACAGCCACAGAAGAGAACAGCTGGGAAGTTTCCTGCATACACTCTGGAACTGCTGGAGCCTGAAGATGCAGACAAGGAGACCATGCTCCTGTTCAACAGTTTCAAGGAGACGATAGAACAGATTCCTGTCAAGGCTTTCCGCAACTACTACACCACGGACTTCCGCATCATGACAGGACGTTATTATCACGTGACTGTCAACAAGTGCGGATGGCTGGTGGAGGACTATTTCGACCTTAACAGGTTAAGGAAGTAATTAAATTAACGTGACTTCCGTGAATTCGGAATATGGCGAATTATGTAACAGTATTCTCCTGTGCCCATGCCGTTCCCAAGGGTGTCCAAAGCTACACCGACATGCACCAATGCGGAGGGCAAAATGCGGCCTTCGCGGAATCGCAATTCAGTCCACATATGGTCGGTGCCGCGACTATACCATGAACACGACCCCGACAATAGTATGAACGCAACCTCGACAATAGTATAGTCATACCACCGACAATACTATTATCAAGAGTTCAACGATGGCGAGGGGAATTCACCGAACTCACGTTACTGTGGTTTTACTGCAATATCGCAACAACATAAAACCAATAAGAATAAAACGACTGACAAGCTTACCCTCCAGTGGAGATAGCATTTAATAAACCTAACAAATTTAACAATTATGAGAAAAAAGATTAGGCAAGCATTGGCAGAACTAAGCCAGGAGTGCACTGCGTTATCACACCAAGAGATGGTAAATGCCGTAGGTGGAGACAGATACTATTTTGACTCGTCGGGAATCTGCATCAATATAGAATCCTCAAATGAGCATGTCGCTATTGTTGGAGACAATAAACTTGCGTTATATGGCAGTTTGAGTGGTTATGAGATAACACCCAAAGGTCAATGGTAACAACGTTCTGATTGTCAATCAAAGAAATACATACTAATCACTTTGTTATGACAATCATATTATATTTGTAATGTATAGGATTTTCAATAACACCTTGATTATTTAATGATTATGAAGTATTTATTTGCAATAGTATTGGCCTCCCTCTCCATGCTGGGAACATATGGTCAGAAAGAGATGCCGTTTTCTGAGTTGCAGGAAAAGTGGGAGAAGTATAGGCAATGTACAATTGACCCACTTATCCTCCGCAAGAACCATTTCCATGACACCATCAGTGTGGAAGAGATGAGGGAAGCGTTCTTCAAGTACAAGGGCCATAGCTTCCGCTGGCAGAAACTCTGTGAAGGAATGGACACAATGTATGGAGTGATGCCCCATGTAAGGGTTGTGTTGCAGTCGCCACTACAACAGCATCCCCAAAAGGAAATGAGAGAATATCGCGGGAAATGGTCCGCACTTGCCATAGGGGAGGTCCTTACCGACATCAAGGACAAGGACGGCGTGTCCCGCAAGGACATTTTGGACAAACTTATCCAAGACAAGGCCACGTGGCTGGACGGAGAAATAATCGCCTTGGAGGAACCACGTTGCTATATGGGCTTTGTGGTGTCACCGTCTCCGAGGTCGCAGGCTTACCACAAAGGTACTCTCCTTGGAGTATCCGGGACGGGAAGTTTGTCATGTTCGGATTTCTTTTCGTATGCCACATTCAATCATACATGTCTGGATGGTAACTGGGATTGTGATGTATACGAAGGTTCTGTGCTGCTTGGCATGTTGCACGGGATGAGTACCGCTACCCACCGCTACCTTCCGGAGAGGACATTCTCTGTATTGTTGCACTCCAATTTGCCAGCCAAGGCTGAAAAGAAAGACAAGAAGAAATACTACACTCTTGAATTGCTCGAACCCAAGGAAGCGGACAAGGAAACCGTGAAACTGTTCGAGGATTTCAAGGAGTTTGTAGAACGTCTACCCGAAGGGACATTCAAGCCTTATTACACAATCGACTTCCGCCTGCTGACAGGCCGCTACTACCACGTGACCGTAAACAAGTGCGGATGGCTGGTGGAGGACTATTTCACCTTGAAATAAAAACATCAAATAATAATTAACTTAAGAAGCCATGCCAACACACACACAAACACTATTTTTCATAGATTATTTCCAGCCCGACAATCCCAACGGCATATGCACTTACAGGCATAATCTGCAGGATGCATTCCGCCATTGCAGCGCATGGAGAATAATCATGGTGCTCCTGAAAGCAAAATGCAGCGGCATCTGCATGGACTCCAAGGATGGAACGGAGACGATGCTTGTCCCGTTCGACATAGGTTTCAGGTGCAAGACGGCCAACAACATGCAGTTCGTGAAGGCCATGAAGGCCATAGCCTCGGACAACAGGTGCATAGTGCATTTCAACTGGATGAACCATGCGCCTTTGGGCATCGTGATAAAAAAGCACATGGACGCACGCATCGTCCTGACAAAGCACTGCGTGTTCTGGAGAGAAAGCATCGTGTCCAACTATCCGATGTACTATCATCTGCAGTCATATCTGGAAACAAAGGAAAAATCATCCTTTCTGGCCAAGATGATACTGCGCGAGGAGATGCTCTTCTTCAACAGTGCGGACAAGACAATTACCGTAACCGAGGATGCCAAACGGGTAGTGGAGTTCTTCTATTCCGTTCCATCTCAATCCGTTGCATGCATACACAATGGATTCCATGGTACGGCCAGCGCATGTCCCAAATCAGAAATAAGGAAACGGTTGGGATATGGCGGACAGGAAAAGATAATGCTGTACTTCGGACATGTCGCGGAGAAAAAAGGACTGCTCCATCTGATGGACATCGCGCATTTGTTGAACCGTAAACTACAGGATTTCCGTCTAATCATATGCGGGAAAGGCGATTTCGACGCGGTATTGAGACACATGGCCGCCCCGTTGCGAAGCCATGTCGACTTTACGGGGCACCTGGAAAAGGAGGAACTGTCGCACTATCTGGCCATTGCCGATGCGTGCGTGGTTCCGTCGCTGATGGAACAGTGCAGCTATGCCACATTGGAGGCCGTGCATGCCAACGTGCCGCTGATCATGAGCGACATACCGGGATTGCGCGAGTTGTCGTATCCGCATAATAAATATATGATCCGCCACAAGATGCTTCCATCCCGCATAGAGGCGGACACGGCATCGGCTGCAGAACGGGCCATGGAGCTGTTCAACAATGCAGGACTGCGTGGCGACCATGTAAGGAACATGGCGGAACATGTCAGGAAACACTTTTCCGTGGCGGCAATGGTAAAGGCCACGCTGCAAACTTACGAGGAGGAGATGTGGGCTTGCGACAGCCAGCAGACCGACGGTCCATTGGTCAGTGTGGTAATGCCATGCCATAATGGTGCGCGATACATTTCCGAAGCCATAGGAAGCGTGCTTTCCCAATCCTACGGCAACTGGGAACTGATAGTGGTGGACGATGGCTCCACAGACGACAGCCGGACCATTGTAAAATCCATAAAAGACAGCCGGATTACCCTTGTATACAATAAAAAGAATTATGGAATCTGTCATTCCCTGAACAAGGGCATAAAAAGAGCCAAGGGCAAATACATAGCCCGTCTGGACGCGGACGACATGATGCTGCCCGGCAGACTGTCCGTCCAAATAGAGTTTATGGAGCAGCATCCCGATTATGCCGTTGTGGGCGGCAACCATATCGTCATGGACATGGACGGCATGCCATTGGGGATGACGGCGTATCCCGAAACAGACAAGGAAATAAGGTTCTTCGCCAACATCTTCAATCCATTTGCCCACAGTTCCGTGATGATACGCAAGGCAGTGCTTGACGAGGGGTACAGGTATTCCAACAAATATCCGTACTGCGAGGACTACCACCTGTGGATGCAAATAATCAAGAAACACAAGTTCCATAACTTGCAGCAAACCATAACGCTCTATAGGAAGAACGAAAAAGGGCTGTCCGTCACGAATGCAAAAGAACAATATGAGAATTCATTGGAAATATCATGCAGCCACATGAAACGCAACGGGGTCGACATAAAAGACGATGAACTCAAATTGCTGAGTGCCATGCGCATGGCGGTGCCAAATGATTTCTGGAAAGCGCATGACAAAGAGTTGAGTGCGTTCATAATGAGGCTGAGTGACGGATACGGCTACGATTTGGACACCCGGGAACTGTACTTCATGAGATATTGTGTCGAGCACAAGTATTTCTGACATAGCACATGTACATGCTGTACCGAATGACTGAAAACAACGACAGACAAGCTTATCATCCAGTGAGGATGGCATTTAACTAACCTAACAAATTTAACAATTATGAGAAAAAAGATTAGACAAGCATTGGCAGAACTGAGCCAGGAGTGCACTGCGTTATCACATCAAGAAATGGTAAATGCTGTAGGTGGAGACAGATATTATTTTGACTCGTCGGGAATGCTGATAGACCAAAAAGAATCAACAGACAATGTTGCTATTGTTGGAGACAACACATTAGCGTTATATGGCAGTTTGAGCGGTTATGATGCTACTGATAAAAATGAACAATACAAATGCACATATTACACAGGTGATGGCGTATCTGACCGTTTATTTGAATTTCTTGCCAACAACACAGATGTTGAAATTTCTACACAAAAAGGCAGCAAGTATCATAAAATTTGAGCCTCATCATAACAGAACAAACTATGAAAACCATATTTGCAATCACGTTGGCCTTCCTTTCCATCTTAGGAGCGTATGGCCAACATGAAATGTCGTTCTCTCGTCTGCAAGACCTGTGGGAAGACTATCAAAAAGACGCATTAAAAGCCCCGATTATGCTTCAACTGAATCATTTCAAAGACAGTGTCAGTGTCAATGAAATGAAAGAGGCTTTTCTGAAGTACAAGAATCAGATATTCCGCACATCTCCCTACGAAGGGTTTGATTCGGTCCAGTATTTTCCTTTTGGAGAAAAGGTAATGATATTGTCACCCTTGAAGCGTCACCGGCAAAAGAAAATCAGAGAATGCCGCGCCATATGGGGCGGATGGCATGCACGCCAATCCATTGTAGACCTGAAGGACAAAAACGGAGTGTCTCAAAAAAAACTTGTGGAGAAACTTAACGCAAGCAAGGAAGAATGGCTGGATGGAGAACTTGTCGCTCTAAGAAAACCACAATGGTATATGGGCTTCATTGTATCGGCCTTTCCATGTTACGAAGTATACGAACACGGGAGAATGGTCGCCTTGGAAGACGGAGCATTCCCTTGTTCCGACTTTTTCTCATACGCTGCTCCTACCGGGAATCACTGTTACTGGTATTCCAAAATAGATGACGGGACAAACATGCTTGGTGCATTGCTTGGAATGGAAACCAACATGCCGCTTCCGGAAAGAGCGTTCTCCGTGCTGCTATATGATACTTCAACACGGGATGACAAACAAAAACTCAAGACACCATATACTATTGAACTTCTTGAACCGGAAAATGCCGACAAGGAAACATTGAAGCTATTCAACAGATTCAAACGTTTTGTCGAAAGCATACCATCCAACGCGTTCCGGCCTTACTACACCACGGACTTCCGCATCATGACAGGACGTTACTATCGCGTGACTGTAAACAAGTGCGGATGGCTGGTGGAGGACTACTTCGGGATTAACCAAGGCAGAAGGTTTGTGCAGTAGAATGTAATTTATGGACTCCCGTAACTCCATCTTCGTAAGATCGACATTCTGCCAGATAACATCAAATAACAATATAAACTAATTTACGCTACTTACTTAACTAAAAGAGAAACCATGAAAAGATTATTTTCAATAATGTTGGCCTCCCTCTCCATATTAGGAGCGTATGGCCAAACGGAAATGCCGTTTTCCAAGTTGCTGAGCAAGTGGGAACGTTACCAAAGATATTTGTCAGGAGAACCGAAAACTCTTAACTTAACACACTTCAAAGACAGCGTAGGCGTAGAAGAAATGAAAGATGCCTTTTACAAGTACAAGGATCACAAGTTCCTGGTATCTCCATATGCCGGTCTGGATTCCATCCTTTTTATACCAACGTTCGGGACACGGGCAGTGATACTATCCCCACTGAAACGGTATCCTCAAAAGGATGTCAGGGAATGCCGTGCCACATTAGGCGGATGGTACGGGCGTCTTTTTATAGAGGATCTCAAAGACAAGGACGGCGTGTCTCGCAAAGATCTTGCGGATACACTAAATAGAGACAAGAGCCGGTGGTTGGATGGAGAACTCATTACCCTCGGCAGTCCACAGTGGTATATGGGCTTTGTCGTCTCTGCTGTTCCACAATTGGAGATATATGATAAAGGCAGATTGATAGGACGTGATGCGAGAGCCTTTGATGCCCCGGACTATTTTGCATTTACAACTCCCATATTTGATGGTTTCTGGAATAGTACTTGCGGAGCAAATCTTCTTGGTGCATTACATGGGGTATTCACTTCTGTCCATCAACGTCTTCCCGAAAGATGTTTTTCCGTACTGCTATATGAGAATCCCAGACCGCGAGGCAAGAAGCCGATCTACACTTTGGAATTACTGGAACCCAAGGCAGCGGACAAGGAGACCATGGAACTGTTTAAAGACTTCAGGCGGTTCGTGGAAAGTATACCGGAAATGGCATTCCGTCCATACTACACAACGGATTTCCGTATAATGACAGGACGGTACTATCGTGTGACAGTAAACAAGTGCGGATGGCTGGTGGAAGACTATTTCGAATTGAACAGAAATAGAGCGTTTGACGATTAGAATCGTAGCATTTGGGGTAAGAAACACGAAGGACAGAAAAACACTACACTCTTGAATTGCTCGAACCCAAGGAAGCGGACAAGGAAACCGTGAAACTGTTCGAGGATTTCAAGAAGTTTGTAGAACGTCTACCCGAAGGGGCATTCAAACCCTACTACACCACGGACTTCCGTATTATGACAGGACGGTACTATCGCGTGACCGTCAACAAGTGCGGATGGCTGGTGGAAGATTTCTTCGAAATTAACCAAGGCGGAAAGTTTGTGCAGTAGAATGTTGCCGGATTGCAACAAGTTTATGCGTAAGATGATGTCATATCACTATTTTATCATACATTTGCAGTGTCATTTCAAACCGACAGCAACACGACATGGACACAAGACCCACCATTCTCGTCACCAACGATGACGGTTATCAGGCACAAGGCATACGCTTCCTGACAGAGATAATGAAAAAATTAGGCCACACCATAGTGGTGGCACCGGACAGTGCCCGCAGCGGTGCCGGGTGCTCGATCACCAGCCGCCTGCCGGTGACAGTGGAGCAAGTGGAGCCGGGAGTCTATGCCTGCTCGGGCACCCCGGTGGACTGCGTGAAAATCGCACTGGAAAAGGTACTGCCCTGCCCTCCGGACCTGGTGGTAAGCGGCATCAATCACGGCGACAACGCCTCCATTTCCCTGCACTACAGCGGTACGGTCGGCGCCACACTGGAAGCCTGCATGAAGGGCATACCCGCCATAGCCTACAGCCTCAGGACAAACAAGAACAGTTGCGACTTCACCCCATACGCCGCAGTCATCGAGGAATGGACCGGCAGAGTCCTCCGCGACGGCCTGCCGGCCGACACCATCCTGAACATCAATTTTCCAGAGGTTCCCCACTTGTCCGGAGCACGCGTATGCCGCATGGCACGCGGAATGTGGCACACGGAATGGGAAGACTCGGGCACCGATGCGGAAGGCAGAAGCGTCTACACCCTCACTGGAACATTCCGCAATCTGGAACCCGAGGCCACCGACACCGACTACTGGGCCATGGACCACGGTATGGCCGCCGTCACGCCACTGACTTTGGACATGACCGACTACGGACTGCTGAACTCCTTGGCAGGCAAGGAATAATAAAAGATTCCAAAAACATCCGACATATCAAGCACGCAGGCTCCGCCGTCAAACCAAGACAGCGGAGCCTGCGTGTGTCGTTTCCTTTTCCTGCCAGCCTCACTCTTTGGCAAGATGCACGCACACCTTCAAGTCGTGGCGTGCCAGACGTGCCATGAGCCACGCCCTCATGCGTGCCTCCTCCTCAGGCTTGATGCGTCCCGTCAATTCTATGTCGACGACATACACCGCGCTGTCCAGCATGACGGAGTCCCCACGATAGGCATGTACCCCGCGCCCTGTGGACACGGAATTCACCGCGGGGAACAAAGCTGTCAGTTCCGGCAAAAGCGTGCGGGAGAAACTCCCGGCACCTGCATATCGCGCCAAGCTGTCGCGCAAGATCCTGACCTCCTGCTCCACGTCGGCCAGCTGCCGTTGTGCGGACAAGGTCTTGCTTTTCTCGCTGAATATCATGCCACGTACCCTTTCCTCGTCCAGGCCTTTGGTTCCTTGAACGATGTCCAATGCTACACCCTCCAAGCCATATCGGGGCAACTGGGAACGCATCTCGGCTATCCGGACACTGTCCACGGATTCACCCAACATGATCATGCGGATGGTACCGGTATTATAGTCAAAGTCCTGGGAAACGACCCTGGCCTCATTGCAATGCACCGCCTCCCTGCAGAACTCCTGGCAACGATTCATGAATACCGTTTCCTTCACAATCCGCACGGTTATGAATATGCTGGGGATGATGGTGACTATGCAGATGAAAGTGATGATACGCTTGACCTGCTTCTCGCGCACCTTGTCCACAAACACCTTTTTGGGATAGCGCATCACGAATGTCACACCGATGAAAGTGGCCAAAGAGATGAAAATCGTATTGATGAGATACAGGTACAACGCCCCTATGGCAAACAGCCAGTTGCCTGTTCCCAAGCCAAAGCCTGCCGTGCAGAGAGGCGGCATGAGAGCCGTGGCGATGGCCACTCCGGGGATGACGTTGCCCGTGCGCTGGCTGCGGCTGCTCAATGCCACTATGCCCGCCAGACCGCCACAGAGGGCTATGCCCACATCATATATAGTGGGTGACGTGCGTGCCAGCAGCTCCGACTGCGCCTCGTCCAAGGGGGTCAGCAGGAAGTATACCGTTGCCGTGACCACGCTGAAGAGGGTGGCCACCAGATAGTTCTTGGCAGCACGTTTGAACAGGCGGAAGTCATTGATGCCCACGGCCATGCCCATGCAGATGATGGGGCCCATCAGAGGAGAAATAAGCATGGCACCTATGATTACGGCGGCACTGTTGGTATTCAGCCCCAGCGAGGCCACGAAGATGGCCAGAACCAGAATCCACAGCTTGGTTCCCCGGAACTCCGCACCGGCCTCTATGGCGGCAATGGTTTCCTGTTCGGGTGCCATGTCATCGTCCAAGCTCAGTATCTCGTGCAGCTTGGAACGCACTTTTTGTAATATATTCATATTAGTGTCAGTATTTTTTCTTAATCGTCGGAGATACTCTCACCGCACTATCAGACGTGCGGCATGCTCCGGGGCACCGGGTTCGCCCAGAAGGGACATCACCTTGTCATACCCTCCCTGCTGACGGCTGCGACAGGCCTCATCGAAGAGGACACTCCCAAGTTCCCGTCTCAGACGGCCGGGAGTGAGGTCTCCGGCCACCAGTTCGGGTACCACATCGGTACCGGCTATCAGGTTGACCAGAGAGACGTAAGGCACCTTCAGCACAAAACGTCTCAGCAGCGACACCAAACGGCCGCAGCGCATGGCATAGCACACCACCTGCGGCACTCCCATGATAGCGGTCTCCAGAGTGGCCGTGCCACTGGTCACCAATGCGGCACGGGCATTGTGCAAGAGCAGGAAGCTGCTGCGGCTGCCCTGACACGGAGCCAGGACTATCCGTTGGCGGAAGGCATCACCGGAATCCTGTCCCAAGGCACGCGAAAGAACCGTTTCATAGAATTCCCTCTGCATGCCGGGTGCCGCGGCTATGACATACTGCACATCCCCCCCCACCTCGCGAGCGGCGCGGAGCATTGCAGGAAGATTGCTCTCTATTTCCTGACGGCGGCTGCCGGGCATCAGGGCCAGGACGGGAGATGGCCCCAGCCCGAGGGCAGTGCGCCACCGTTCCATGTCGTCCGGGGCGAGAGACCGGCGGAAAGCCGCAATCTCGTCCAAAGTGGGATTGCCTACATAATCCACATGATAGCCATACCTCCGGGCATACCAATCCACCTCGAACGGCAGTATGCTCAGCACCATGTCCACATGTCGCTTCATCCGCGCCACGCGGCCTTCCTTCCACGCCCACACTTTCGGTGGAATGTAATATACCACCTTGGGAACAGGAGCATCCCCGGCGGATTGCATCCGTGCAACGACATTGCGGCGGAACCACGAGGCCATGCCAAGATTAAAACCGGGATAGTCAACCAGCACCAGCCTGTCAGGGCGAAACTCACGTATGGCCCTGCGGCATTCCTTCATGCCCCGCAATATCGTCCACAGATGCATGACGACGGTAACAAACCCCATGTAAGCCAAGTCCGGACGGTACCAGTAACGAATCTCCGCCCCGGCATCCTCCATGCGTATGGCATCCATCAAGTGCACTGCATGCAGGTCGCCACTTGGTTCTCCGGCAATTACAAAATATCTCATCGGGGTACAAAGTTACGATTAAGTGAGATGAAAAGCAAAGAATGGCAAAGTTATTATTTGATTTTCACGAACGCAAGCAACCCGGACCGACAGGTCAGAGTTGCTATTAAACCCGAATCGGTCATTAGAACGTCAATTTGTATAAATCATCATGATTTATATTGCCTTTTCCTCCATTTTTGCCCTTCTCTTCGCCGTCTTGCTTCCCGTTTGGTCTTGCCATAGCTCGCTATGCCTTCGACAAAACGGTTGCAATACGCACGAACATAAAGGCAAAACGGATTGGAAATCTAATGACCGATTCGGGTTAAACGAGACGAAAAGCAAAGAACGACGAAACGGGACACACAACATAGACGACTGACATGGCAGTCCGACAACCACAGCAAAACACCGAACAAGAATATGTCCGGCACAGTCTACGGCATTCTACGGATTCGGTTCCGGTATCATCAAAGGCACGAATTCGCGAATACGAGGATATGAATTCGCGAATATGACGGTGCGAATTCACGAATTCAAATGCCCGACAATACTGGACCCCAACGCCACTTCCCTACATACTCTACCGGAGCACTATGTGCGACACATGCATGACATCATTTTTACTGTCGCGCATATTTTGAATAAGAACAATGGCGACCGAGCGTCCATTTGTTCTGATTGCCATGTGGCCTGTTTTATTTTTCTATGCAAATGACAAAATAAACATGCAACCGAGGCACGAAACAAACACTTTTTCATACCTTTGTGGCATGAAAACAATCAAACTTGACACCCCGGAGGCACAAAAGCTGACACTCGACTACAAAGACGACAACCTTGTGTTGCTGGACAACATACACCAAGTGGACAGTGCGCGAGAAACCATCAGGACGGAATTTTTCATGCTGATGATGGTGGAACAAGGACAGAGCAACGCCGTAATAAATCAAGAAGAGGTATTTCTGGAAAAAGGCGACATGCTCATCTGCACTCCCGGCAACATCATAAAGTCCGGCATGGTCAGCATCAACTTCCATTGCCGCATATTCCTGGCCACCCCGGCATATGCCTACAATCTGCTCAAGGACACCCACGTGGGCACGCTGCGCTATCTGGCAAGGGACTCATGCATTTCCATACACCTTTCCCCAAGGGAGCAGAGTATCGTCCAGAACTACTACACGCTCATCTCCGCCTACGGAACATTCCGCAACGACGAACTGAGGCAACAATGCGTCCATAAGATTCTGCAAGCATTCTCCTACGCCGTGGTGGCTTTTCTCCTGGAACACGGATTCATACAGCAACCCGTCAAGTTCAGTGCCGCCGAAAGTCTCTTCCGCTCCTTTGCCCATCTCCTGCGCGAGCATCCCAGCGGACGCAGCGTGCAGTTCTATGCCGAGAAGCTGAACATCAGCCCCAAGTACTTCAACACCATTTGCAAGCAGGTTGCCGGCAGGACGGCCAGCAATCTCATCAACGAGGAACTGGTAAACCAGGCAAAAGTCATGCTCAAGGATCCCGACCTCAGCATAAAACAGATTGCATCCACACTGGGATTCAGCAACCAGTCGCACTTCGGCACATTCATCCGCAGGGAAACAGGAATGTCGCCCCAAGCCCTACGCAAGCAAAATCCGACAGACTGACACCAAAAACGCACTCTCCCACCGCCCCGCCCATCCATGCAGTCGTATACATCATCATAAATATAAACGTACGCATACTCACATGACAAAGAAAACCATTACACGCATCCTGCCAACCGTCTTTGCCGTCTTTGCCATCATCACATCCTGTGCCAACGAGTACAAGGACATGAATCCCGGAGAGGTGAGACTGAGAGAAAACGACTACCGCAACGATGACAGGTTGCAGCCCGTCACAGTCACGGCGGAACCTGACGCAGAGGGAGCCGGAAACATGCAACAGCAGCTCAGCTCCCTGGAAATGCGCACCCTGTGGCACTCCGTGGTGATAAATGCCGAGAAACTGCTGGAAAGCAACACCGAGAACGAGACAAACACATACGCCAGCCCCATGGAGGCGGAGGAGGCTTTCTTCCGATACATGGCACAGAGCATGGCCGTCCTGCAAGAGAAGTACCCGCAACAGTACCAGGCCGTCAAGGAAGAGTTCCAACGCGCCGACGTGCACGTCTTCGCACACTACATGTGGTGCACGCAGTCCGACGAGTATGTAAAACTGAAATTCCGCGCCACGCCCGCCATAGGACCGGACACCACGCCAGTCGAGGAACCCGACACGCCTCAGGCTGAATGACATTTCGAGGCCGGAGCGGCAATTCCACGGCACCGGCACGCCGAATTTGCCCCCGAGCGGGTCACAAAAAACCATCTGTGCTTGCATTATTAAAAGAAAACACCTACATTTGCCCACACTTTATCAACAACCAAGGTATAATACACACATGATCGACGTAAAAGCTACCCTCGCCGAGGCCGAGGACAAAATGGAAGAGGCCGTGATGTATCTGGACGAAGCCCTGGCGCACATCCGTGCAGGCAAGGCCAACACGAAGATACTGGACGGAATACGCGTGGACAGTTACGGCAGCATGGTGCCCCTCAACAACGTGGCAAGCATCAACACTCCCGATGCCCGCACCATAGCCATCAAGCCATGGGACAAGAGCATGTTCCGCGCCATAGAAAAGGCCATCATGGACAGCGACGTGGGCATCACGCCCGATAACAACGGAGAAATCATACGCCTGGCCATACCGCCACTGACCGAGGAACGGCGCAAGCAACTGGCAAAACAGTGCGGCAAGGAGTGCGAGCAGGCAAAAGTGAGCATACGCAATGCCCGGCGCGATACCAACGACAAGCTCAAGAAAGCCATAAAGGACGGCCTCTCGGAGGACTTGGAGAAAGATGCCGAGAACGACCTGCAGAAGATGCACGACAAGTACATCAAGAAGGTGGACGAACTCCTGGCCGACAAGGAGAAAGAAATCATGACCGTCTGATGCAGGGCGTCGTCATAAAGAACACAGGAAGCTGGTATGTCGTCCGCATCATGGACGACAGCCGGCTTTTTCGCTGCAAGGTCAAGGGGAATTTCCGCCTCAAGGGCATACGCAGCACGAATCCCGTGGCCGTGGGGGACCATGTCCGTGTCCTGCCCACGGAGACAGGGGACGAATCAGTGGGCATGATCACGGAAATACTTGACCGCCGCAACTACATCATACGCAAGGCATCCAACCTCTCCAAGCAAAGCCACATCATCGCGGCCAACGTGGACCTGGCCGCCTTGGTGGTGACCCTGCGCCATCCCGAGACCAGCACCACATTCATAGACCGCTTCCTGGCTGGGGCGGAGGCCTATCGCGTACCAGTCATCATCATCTTCAACAAGGTGGACCTGCTGGACAAGGACGATTTGCGGCTGCTGAAACTCTTCTTCCGCCTCTACGAAGGTTTGGGGTATCCATGCTATGGCATATCGGCCTTGCACGACGACATCCAGGCCTTGCACGACGGGGACACGGGGCAGGACGACGGCACAGGCCTGTGCTGCATATCGGCCTTGCACAGGATTCTCGCAGGCAAGACGACATTGTTCTCAGGCAACAGCGGTGTGGGCAAGAGTACGTTGCTCAACGCACTCATACCGGGACTGGACGTGCGCACCGCGGAAATCTCCGACACACACGATACAGGCACGCACACCACTACCTTCTCCGAAATGTTCGACCTCCCTCCCCTGCCCGGCACGGATGCCCCGGCAGGGCACATCATAGACACCCCGGGCATCAAGGGGTTCGGCACCTTCGACATGGAACGTGAGGAGGTAGGACACTACTTCAGGGAGATCTTCGACATAGGCAGGAAATGCCGCTTTGGCAACTGTACCCACACACACGAACCCGGTTGCGCAGTGCTGGAGGCCTTGGAAGAACGGCACATAGCACAAAGCCGCTATCACAGCTACCTATCCATGCTGGAGGACAAGGATGAGGACAAGTACCGCAGCAAGCTGTAGGCTTATCCTTGGACTTCATCCTGCCTTTTCTTGCCACGACATGCTCATGCAAGCTTGGCAATGCCCATCCGGATTAACGAAAACGTTCTTATCCATAGTATACACTCAATCAACAGCATTCACACATGAAGACAGTAATCATCGGCAGCGGACCTGCCGGATACACGGCAGCCATATACGCCAGCCGCAGCGGCCTGGAGCCGGTCCTCTATGAGGGAAACCAACCCGGCGGACAGCTGACCCAAACCACCGAAATAGACAACTTCCCGGGTTATCCCGAGGGTACCACGGGCAATGAAATGATGGACGACCTTCGCGCGCAGGCCGAACGCCTTGGCACGGACATACGCATGGGCGCGGTCACGGCTGTGGATTTTTCAACCGATGGCTCACGCCTGCATCGCCTGACCATAGACGACGGCACCACCATCGAGGCCGGAACGGTAATCATATCCACAGGCGCGTCGGCCAAGTACCTGGGTCTGGAGGACGAGAAGAAGTATCAGGGCATGGGCGTGAGCGCATGCGCCACATGCGACGGTTTCTTCTACCGCAAGAAGACCGTGGCCGTAGTGGGCGGAGGCGACACCGCCTGCGAGGAAGCACAGTATCTGGCCGGACTGTGCAAGAAAGTATACATGATTGTCCGTCGCGACGTGTTGCGCGCGTCCGAGGCCATGCAAAAGAAGGTTACGGAGACCGATAACATAGAAATCCTGTGGAACACCCAGGTCAGTGGTCTGTATGGCACCGATGGCGTGGAGGGCGCGCACCTGTCCACCGGGCAGGACCTGCCCATAGACGGCCTTTTCCTTGCCATAGGCCACCATCCCAACAGTGACATTTTCCGTCACGTGCTGGAGTGCGATGCCGAGGGCTACATCATGGTGAAACATCCCACCACCGCCACCAACATCCCGGGAGTCTTCGCCTGTGGAGATGTGGCCGACCCCATCTACCGGCAGGCAATAACCGCCGCAGGAAGCGGATGCCGTGCCGCCATGGACGCACGCAAATACCTGACGGAAAAAGAATAGGCAGGGCATAAGACACGGAACACACACAACGGGCGTATGTCACCGCAGGAAGACGATGTCCGTTGTGAGCAATGTCGGCATGCCGTGGTCATATCATAGGAACGGTAACTGCCGTTGATGTGCAGGAACTTGCCTTTCAGGTTCCTGCACTATTGATGGCACCCTTGGTGGTCTGTGCCTCGGCCAGCAGGAGCGAGAATACGGTGGCAAACTGTTGCAGCAGCGCGTCCGGTGTGAAAGAGCCACAGAGAATCACGGCAATACCCTTGGCGTTGTTGTACAGACACTTAGGTAGAAAGATTCTCCTTGGATGAAAAAGAAATCAAAATCTATAACCCATCCCTACCCTCAACTGGTGAAAAGGATAATCACGTACACCATATTGATAAGACACCAATGGCCTGATGTTTCCTTTCCTGCCTAACTTCCACACCGCATCAGCCCTTATCACCATAGGCTTGTCTCCATTGCCAATCCAGCCGGAATATCCTTGCCATGCGAACGAGCAATCAAAAGGCCCGGTGCACACCTTGGCCTTTAGCCCGTACATATATGCATCGTTCTGTATGCTCTTGGCCACTTGCCAACACAGGAATCCGGCATTGACCACAAAACGCACTTCGCGCACAAATCCCTTTTTCAACTTAAGCGACTTGGCAACAGACGTATCGAAGAAATATCCGGGAGCATCGTAATATCGCGCATATTGTTCATTGTCTCCCGATGCAGTTATCAGTCCGACGCGCAAGGAAACATCAGGCATAATCCTCTTTTGCTTGAACAAATGTATGTCGGTAGTAACATAGACGTTTCCCATGCCGCTACCTTTCATTTTCTGCTTGACTGAAGCCTAGTGGTCAATCGAAGCCGGAGTATTATAGTAAAATTCCACCACCGGCATCCACAGGGTAAGATTCACACTTGGAGTGAAAAGCGGAATGTGTACTTTGGCATTAAGGTCGTGAGTCTTGTCCCCATAAAATCCTTTATAAAAGTCATACGACACTTCCACATATAATCTGTCCGACACTGTGCCATCAAGCATTTCCGGCACAGGCAAAGCATTTGGGCCAAAATACAGCGGCGAAACCCTTATGTCATCATTGGCAGACGTAGGCATTGCAGACATAAACAGCAGCAACGTGAACGACAGCATTGTGTTTCTCATATTTCCCAATTGAAAAAAGGGTATGGGGCGCTTTGTAGTTAAAAACGTCCCATAACCGCAAATTCATATGATATGATCTAAAACGAATCAATTTCGGCCATAGGCATCAGGATGAAATCCTTCGGTATGCACCACCGGCCGTACACCTTATTGATTGACTTTTAGTTGTGGGATGGTAGCCTTTTGATTGAACCGGAATACTTGAACGAAGTGGTAGTGCTGAAGGTGCCATCACCATCGTTTCCATCCTTCTCGCCAACAAGATTCAATTCGTTGATGGTAATGGTGTATTTGCTTCCATTCTTGTTGATAACGAGGTCACCTGTCGGCCTTTCAACTTCGTCCTCTTCAAGATAGTAATCAAAGTTTTCTGTTTCCCAATCACTGTTAACCACCAATACCACATCATATTCTCCGCTTTTGAATGTTCCCAATGGTATGTCATTGCCATTTGACGGAACGTTTATTGCCAACATGGAGTATTTCTTTGGCATCTTCTCTGGTTTAGACATGTCGAAATTCGGGAACAATATCGCACAGTCAGTACCTTCGTGTCCATAATAAGGCTGTTTGAACGTAACCTTCGTTTTTTCTACCACTATAGAGTTGTTTCCACTGGTACTGCCACCATTATCTCCATCTTCATTTGAACAACCACATAGCAGGCCGGCAGACAGCATCAATCCTGCAAGTAAAACTTTTTTATTCATCATTTTTTAGTATTGGTTTGTTCAGTCCCCAAACAAACATTTATATTAGTTAAAAGTCAAGAAGTGGAACTGTATTGCCCGACCGCCGAACACACCGCAGTGAACTTTTCTGCACTCTTGTTCATTTACAGGAAAGCGCAACACCTCTTATTGATTCATTACGTTCACAGAATTGTCCCTATAACCCTGATTTCGATTTATGGTAATTCAATAATTCATATATCTCAACTATTGAGTGAATCCTTTTTGCCTGTAACCGCTCACAGAAAAGTGGGCGGTTAGACATTTTGCCCTACCGACACGGATCAAGCAATCCGCGATGCAAAAGTATGAATTTTAGCTAATAACTACCCCCCCCCATTTTAACATAAATTTAACACATATGTCAACTGTATTCAAAACAACGCACAAGAAAAGGAAGTAGACGAGTTGTCACTCACCACTAAAGTATGAATTTTCTGTCTTGGTTTTCCTGCCTTTTCATGTTCCAGCAAATTATTTAAGACACCATTGACCCCGACTCTGCCTTGATACAAGACGGAATCGGGGTCAATGTCATATAATACGGCACGCCTGGCAGCCATCTGCCAAAGCAGTGGTTAGAGCATCTGGCACACGAGCATAGAAGTCGGCACGTCCGCCGGTTCCCAAATAACGCCAAACCGCCAAGGATATATGGCAGTCATTCCCGTGACATTTGGATTATTTGTCGGCATAAAACACATGTGTGCCATCATTAGGTTAAAACGAGTACACATGAACCTTTTTTGAGATACTATCCATCAGGAGGTATTATTTGTTTACAATTTTACCATCTAACAAGTGAATTATGCGATTGGCATATCCGGCATCCCGTTCCGAATGTGTCACCATAATAATCGTAGCGCCCTGTTTATTAAGCCGCTGAAGTTGCGACATCACTTCGGTACCATTTACCGAGTCCAAGTTGCCTGTCGGTTCATCAGCCAGAATCAAAGGACAATCCGTAACTATCGCGCGAGCAATGGCTACCCGTTGTTGCTGTCCTCCTGACAATTGTTGCGGGAAATGTCTGGCACGATGAACGATATTCATTTGCTCCAATGCCTCCATTACTTTTTGTGCTCGGTCCTGTTTCCCGATACCGGAATAGACCAATGGCAATTCCACGTTTTCGAATACGGTCAATTCGTCTATCAGATTAAAACTTTGAAATACAAAACCGATATTCCTCTTTCTGAAATCGCTTAACTGGCTCTCACTCATTTTGGTCATTTCATGCTCGCCAATAAAGTATCTGCCCGAAGTAGGTGTATCCAAAGTCCCCAATATATTCAGCAATGTGGATTTTCCACATCCTGATGGTCCCATGATAGCGACAAATTCACCCTGCGCTATTTCAAAACTTACATTATTCAATGCCCTGGTCCGCACGTCTTCTGTCGTGAAGACCATGGAAAGATTCTCTATCTTAATCATATTATCAAGTATTTGACTTATTCATTTCTCAAAACACGCATAGGATTCAGCCGAATGACGTTCCACACCTGGCGGAATACCGTTAACAGAGCAATGCACACCATCAATGCAAATGCCATGAAATATCCCCACCAAGGCAATACAATATGAAAAGCATGCGTCTTGAGCCATTCGTTCATCAAAATCATTGAAATAGGAGTACCCAATACTGTTGCCAACAGCATAAGAAACATCAATTCCCATGTCAAGGCAAAAAACAGGCTTTTCTTATTGGCGCCCAATACCTTTCTTATACATATTTCTCTCACGCGAGTCATCGTGGAAAAAAGGGTCATAATCCACAAGCCTAAACATGCCACAAATATCGCAAGTAAGGATGCACAGGTAAAAATCCAACCAAAATTACGGTCTGCCCTATACTGCTTATCATTATAATCACTCAGTCTGAAATAAGAGAAAACCGCCGAAGGGAAATACGTCCTGTATATTTGCTGTATTTGAGAAAGCAGCTTGCCATCAATGTCTTTATTCACTTGAACAGAAATATATGGCGTAGCTATGAAAGATACACGTTCTTTCATAAAGAAAATGATAGGCTTGTATGGCTCTGACAGCGATTGCTGATGAAAGTTTTCCACGACTCCTATTATCTCCAATGGTTCTTCCAGTACTTCCATAGCCAATTGTTTTCCCAAAGATTCTTCAGGAGAAGAGTAACCAAGTACTCGGATAGCCTCCTCGTTCACGACCACCCTATTCAATTCGTTGCCATAATTTTCAGAAAAAGTACGACCACATAGAACTTTCGGAGCATATAGTGCCAAATAATCAGTATCGACAGCAAACATTTGTATCAGTTTACTTTCAGAAACATCACTGCCATAGGGACGGTTGGTAAAATAATTAGCAACCTCCACACTCGGCACGGCTCCGGAAACAGATACGCGATTTATATAAGATTCCCTCTCCAGTCTTTTCTTAAAGCTATTCATCTTCACAGACATGTTTTCCGTCAACGCAGGATGTTTCAACACCAGCACATGGTCAAACATGACAGAAGAAGTTGCCTGTTGCATGTAACGTATCTGCTTTATTACCACAAATGTTCCTGAAACCAAAATGAAAGAGGCCATGAATTGAATGACAATCAACAGCTGTCTCATTGTGTTACCTTTCCGGCTATGCAACAACTTTCCACGCATAATGTCGGAAGGTTTGATTCGAGTAAGCAGAATGGCCGGATATAAGCCGACAAAAAGGCTTCCGCATACAAATATCATCAACACTTGGCCCCAACATTCCACAGACTCGAACACATCAAATGCAAAGTCCTGCCCAACCCAACGAGAAACGACAGGCAACAAGACCCCTATCCACCCAAAAGCAAAAACCAACGCCAGCAAATTGAATAATCCGGACTCCAATAATCCTTGTATGATAATTTGCAGACGAGACGCCCCGAATACTTTACGCAGGCCGAATTCCCTGCTACGTTCCAAATAACGGGCGATGGTGAGATTCAAAGCATTTACCCAGCCTATCAACAGCAAGGCAATAGCCATAACCGAAAGAATGCGAATGGCCGTTTTACTTCCTTTTTCCTCTTTCTCGTAAGATTTACGGGGAGTCAAATGTATGTCTTTTAGCGGAATCAGTTCAATTCTCCAATCTTTATGCTTTAATGAGGCCGTCTTATACTTTTGCGAAATCCGATTAAAGGCCTTCTCGATGTCACGCGGACTTTTACCCGGTTCAAGACGCATATAAGTATACACACCATGAATGTACCAGATGTCACGCCGTGCTTCCGGAATAGAAGAATATGACAATAAGAAGTCATAACGCAAATGAGAATTATACGGCATGTCCGCAATAACTCCCGTGACCTCAAAATGCTGTTCCGAGGAAGGGGTCCTAAAAGTCAGAATCTTACCAATCGGATCACTATTCATAAAATACCGCTGTGCCGCACTTTCTGTAACAACAGCAGTATTGGGGCGAAGCAATTGCCCTTCTTTATCCCCTTTAATTACCGGGAAATTGAATATGTCGAAAAAGGACGGCTCCGTATAGCAGTAATGTTCCTCCATAAACTGACGATCGTCATAGGTCACTTCCTGCTCACGATCCTGTGCAGTTACTCTTACATACTGTTCTATGCCGGGAATCTCACGAGACATCACAGGGGCATGGCCAAACGTTGTTGTTGCCCAGTTGTCCGTCAGCATATCCCCTTCATAAAGGCGACTTTCCACACGATAACTGCGATTACCGTCATGGAAAGAATCATAACTTAATTCAAACCTCACATAAAACAGAATCAACAATGCCACACCGATACATACGGAAAGGCCGAACACATTGATTGCAGAAAGAGAACTTTTCGCACGATGACTTCTAATAATCTGAGACAAGTATTCCATTATCGTAAATTTAAGCGTTCGTTTTTACCAAACAATTCATATCCGGATGTGATGATTGTCTCTCCGGGTCTCAAGCCATCCAATACTTCGTAATACAAGGGATTCTGCCGTCCTAAACGCACCCTACGGCGATGAGCCTCTTTTCCATCCTCATCCACTACATATACATATTCACCACCGCTGTATTGATAAATTCCACGTGGAATAATAATAGCATGTACCGGGTCACCAAGCTGCAAATCCAAATGATAGGTTTGTCCAGCACGGATGTTTACCGGTCTGTCGGAAATGAAATGAAAATCCGTACGGAACTGTCCGTCCTGTACTTCCGGATATACTTTTGTCATTTTCATTTCGTACCTCTTCCCATCACGTTCAAAATTAGCCGGAAGACCTGCATGAATACGTTCAACATAATGCTCATCAATCTTAGCTTCAACTTTCAATTCCGTGGTAATAATCTGTCCTATGCGTTCACCTTGGGATATTGATTGCCCTATTTGGGCTTCCATATTTCCCAATTGTCCGTCAACGGGCGCCTTTATCTTTAGATTTTCCAAGCGTCCGCGTACCAGCAAAAGGCTCTTTTTTATGTTTTGAATATTTTCTGTAAGATTTTGGAGCTGATTATCGCGCAACTGAACATCCCGTCTGATTCTTTCGTCCAAGACTTTCATCTGTTCAGATACCGAATTGTAATCTTCCCGGGCTCGCAGATAATCCTCACGTGACACCAAGCCCTTGTCGTACAAACGAGAATACTGTTCAAAACGACGTGTCTTTTGTATCAAATCATTATTTAATATGATACGTTCTTGTTTTAAGCGAAAATGCTCCTGCTCCATGCTCAGGCGAGTATTGCGCAGTTCGTTTTCTTGATAAGCCAAGTTTACCTCGCTTTGCAAAATGCCTATATCCAGCAAAGAATTGCTCATGCGGATAATAACATCTCCGGCCTTTACTTGCGCTCCCTCCTCTATCAGGCGTTCTTCGACACGCCCGCTCTCTATGGCATCAAGATAAATTACATGGTCAGGAACAACTTGCCCTATCACTCTAATATAGTCATTGAATTCTCCTTTCACAACAGTAGAAAGGGTTATGCTGTTTTCGCTTACGTTCATAGACGAGGAAGTATCACGAAATATAAGCCACAGCAGAAATACAAGAATGACAATCAAACAAATCACGGTGGAAATGAGTTTCTTAGAGAATCGGATTTTGCGTTCAATCTTAGCATCCATGCCGCTATAATCAATCCTGTTTATCATTTTCTTTTAATTTTACGCTCCGTTACTACTGCAAAATTGAGTTTTTATCATGTGAACACTATACACGCTTTTTATCGCCACATTGCAAATCAGCACAATTAGAAAATCTCCGACAAGCAGTCTGGACCAAAGAAACAAATACCAATTATTCGGGCGACGGGTGTAAAGTGTCACATACAAGAATCCTCCCTGTGTTCCACAAGCAAATGTTTGTGGAACACAGGGAGGATTGGCTAAGTATGCCTGGGCTACACGCCCACGCATAACCAATTATATTATATAGGCAATGCTTGCTTGCTTGCTTGCTTGCTTGCTTGCTTGCTTGCTAACAAAATAATCCGAACCGCCAAGGATATTGGCAGTTATTCTAATGGCATTTTGGCTATTTGTCATCATAAAAGCATGCGTGTCTCATCAAAACATTTGCAAATATAATAAAATTATCAACACCAAACAAAGAATGCACACATATTCATACGACGCAAGAGGCCACTCAATAAAATAAAAGACGCTCGATGAATGCAAAAAAAGATCATTCCGTCACCAATGGAGAGGGTGCCTTGATCACCAGCTTGCCATCCTTCACCAATACGCCTTTGGCATCGGGAGAGGCTGGACGGCCGCTCAGGTCGTATGTCCCCGACGAGGAAGGAACTGCGTCAGAGGCAACTCCACCGACAAAGGTATCCACGTCCGTGTCACGGTGCAAGGTCATCGAGAACAAGGAGCTGAAACAGCCCAACGAGGAATTGTTCACCAGCTGGAGCCTGATGTAAAAAGGATTGGAGGGAACGAGGACAGCATCACCGTTAGCAAATTCCCACTTCGTAACACCACCTGCGGTCTTGTTGATATTCCCGGACTTCGTGTCGTAATCGGTCCAGAAACTACCATCGGTGCTCGTCTGCATGGTGAATGTGAATTCCCTGTCCGTGCCGTTGCCTTGATAGTTGCCGGAAGCGTTCGTCGCCGCAATGCCCGCCGTGAACTGCCCTATGGCATAGTCGGCAGACAGTCCGTCAATGCGAAAGGTGATGTTACGCTTCGTGCCTGTGGCATTGGTGCCGGGACTGAGGTCGGTACGGCCGCTAACGGCCGTACCTGTCCAGTTGCTGGTGGCTTGTGCAGGATATATGCTCACCACTGAGGCATTCACTCCTGCGGGAACTTCGCCCTTCTCGTTCACCAGGTTCACCACGGGCGAGCCGGTTGCCGGACGGCTGAAGGTCATGGTGACGTACTCGCCTGTCATCCTCTTTTCGGGCAAGGTGACCTTGAACAGAGGGCTGTCCTTGTGCTCGCGATGGATTATCTCCACCATTCGTGCCACCACGTCGGGATGCTGCGCCGCCACATCGTGGTCCTCGTGTATGTCGTTGGCAAGGTCATAGAGCAGCACATTTCCCCTGTTGACCACCAGTTTCCAGTCGCCCATGCGCACTGCCATCATATTGGTCTCGTGGAACTCCCAGTACAGGAACTCGTGTCTCTTCTGCTCGGAATCATTGCCCGTAAGGGTGTTGTAGAACGATATGCCATCGTGGCAGTTGTCCTCGGTACTGGCCTCCAGACTGTAAGCAGTACCGTCCATACCGGCATAGTCCAGGAATGTAGGCATCAGGTCATAGAATGCGAACATATGGTCGTTCACCGTACCTGCAGGAACACCCGGCCCCTTGGCTATGAACGGAATGCGTATGCCGCCCTCGTAGGTGGAACGTTTGAGGCCCTTCAGCAGTCCGTCACGATTGAACCATGAGGGATCGGCCCCGCCTTCCTCGTGAGGACCGTTGTCCGAGGTGAAGATTACAAGTGTATTTTCATCAAATCCCTTTTCCTTCAGTTTGTCCATTATCTCGCCAACCTGAGCATCCAGACGGCTCACCATGGCAGCAAACTGCGCATGCTTGCCATAGTTCCGGTAATACCAAGAACCGAAGTTGCCCCCGAACGTTCCATCCTGTCCTTCGAACTTATCGGTATATTTCTGCACCAGGCTGTCATTCGGTTGCCATAGTTCGGCATGAGGAAGCGTGTACGTGAAGATGCCCATGAACGGCTGTTCGCCTGTCTGGCGGTCTATCCAGTCAAGCGCATACCGGTGTATCAGGTCGCTGGAGTACTGCTCGCGGTTCTCGTAATCCTTATTGCCCGAGGACACGCCCATGTGCTGGATGTTCTGCTTCAGCGTATCCACGACGATGTGCTTGTCTCCATACTTCTCCGGGTCGTAGCGGTTCAAGAAATTGGGATAATACGTATGGGCCTGGAACTGGCATATGGGACCATAGTAGCAGTCCACTCCGCGAAGATTGGGCAACGACGCGCTGCTGCTCTGTCCGCTCTTGGATGTATCGGTATTGCCGTCGGCATCGCGCATGTACACATCGGGATACTGCATATTGTAGTAGCCGCCTGCCCATTTGCCGAACATGCCCGTGACATATCCTGCCTCCTTCATCACCTCGGGTATAATCTTGTGAGTATTGAGATACGGTTCCTGGCCTATGATGCCGTAGTCCGCATTGCTGCCAAAGGCATTCTGCCGCAACGCACTGGTCCAGTATTCACGATTGCCACGCACATGCGTATGACCCGTATGCTGGCCGGTCATGAACGAAGCCCGCGAGGGCGCGCTGACAGGACTGCCGGCATACGCCTGGGTGAAGCGCATGCCCTCACGCGCCATGCGGTCCAGATTGGGCGTCTCTATCAGTTGCTGTCCATAGCAACCGAGATCGCCATATCCCATGTCGTCGCACATTATATATATGATATTGGGACGGCGTGTCTGTTCCTTCTCTCCGTCCGCGGCATGTCGTGGCGCAGAGGCACCGGCGGCAACAGGCATCAGCCCCAATGCGGCCATGAGGATTTCTCTAACTTTAGTCATAGGTCATATTTCAATTATAAGTAAGTAGCGAGAATTAGTTTATATTGTTATTTGAGGTTATCGGGTTGAGTGTCCATCTTACGAAGATGGAGTCATGGGAGTCCATAATGACTGATGAGCAAGAACGAGAATCAGATTGAGAATCTTGAAGAATGGCATAAACCAATTCTCGATGCTTATTTATGGTATTTAACGTCACAAAAGTATCAATATTTACTCTAATCAGCAAGCAATAGCCATAAAACATATCACATGCACGACAAGAAACAATTCCCCGACACAACACGGCTGGAAACACGACAACAGGCCATCATCGACGTATGAACCCCTTGAGCACCGAGGCTATCTGCCCGTATCCCTTCTCGTTAGGGTGCAATCCGTCTGTAAACAGTTCGGCACGTATGTGCCCCTCACTGTCTGTCAGCACCTGCGTGGCATCGGTCCATGAAAGCGAGGCATCAGCCTCCACCCACTGACGCAACATCCCGTTGATACCGGCGATACGCGCCTCCATGCCCTTGCGGGGAAGTATGGCACAGACATTTATGGCAGCCTCGGGCTGACGGAGCCTTGCGGCCGCCACCACCTGACGGATGCCACGTACTATGCGCTCGTCGCTGTCGGTATCCAGGTTGTTGGTTCCTATGAGAATGCTGATTTTGCCGGCCTTGAAACCGTCCAGTTCGCCATGTTCTATACGCCACAGGAGATTCTCTATACGGTCCCAGCCGAAGCCCATGTTCACCACCTTGCGGCCGCGGAACAGTTTGTCCCACGCCTGCTGTCCGGCGCGACGCCTGTCATAAGGTTCTCCGCCCCAATAGTGTGTGATGGAATTGCCCATCATGACGATTTCGGGCTGCTGCGCGCGCACATAATCGAGAACCGCCTCATGCCGCACATTCCACTCGTAGTTGTCAGGCTCGCGACGCTGGCGGCAAGGCACATAGGCCTGAAGGCTGTCGTCCGCGCATGACAGGATGGAACGTATCTTGCGCACATAGGCATCCGCATACTGCCGCATGCCCAAGTCCGTGGGATGCACACCGTCGACCTGCGAATCCATGCCAAGGCCTATCTCCCCGGTGGTCATATAGTACAGACCGGGGAAATCCCGGCGCAGACGTTCGTAGGCGGCGCGCAACTCCTTGCCCGTGGGCTCGTATCTTTGCCTCTCGGCATCGGAGGCTCCCCTGCCCATGTATCCGTCATGTTCGACCAGCAAGATAGGAGCCGAGGACGCACTGCGCAGGATTTCCACACCCTTGGTGATGCGTTCCTGTATCAATGGCACACGTTCCTCCGTCATGTTGGGCATGCAGTCTATCACGAAGAGACGGGCATCCACCTCGGAAAGCATCCGGAAGACACCCTCGTCCAACTGGCCGTTGCCCGAGAAGCCGAGGTTCACCACAGGAGCATCCAGCTCGCGCTGCACTATGTTGGTCCATGCCATTCCCGGACGCGAGGCACATCCGCCTTGTGCCACGGAAGTGCCGTAGACCACTACAGGACGCTCCGCGGATGGCGGTATGAAGCCGAATTCCGATGTCTCCGGAACCCCTATCTGCAAATCCTTGACACCGTTATACAGTGGCAGATAGAGACAAAACTCGTTGCCACGCGCATGGCAGTTGCGATACGTGATGCCAGAATACACATAGCTTGCACCGTCGGCGAAAGCATACCGGGCCTTGCACCACGTGCGTCTGCCATGACAGTCAAGCATGTACAGGTCCACGCCACTGACTCCGGTGGCTGGCATGTGTGGCATGGACAGGCTTCCCGTAAGCTTGTATTTCACCTCGATGGTGGGGGCATTGGTATAGAAACGTACATACATCCCTGCCGTCTCGCATGCCAGGTTCCACACCGGCGTACGCACCAGCTCCCGGGCACGCCGTGGCAGACGATGATATTCCGTACCCGTCTCCTTGTTCCACGCCCGTCCCTCGATATAAGGGAGAGTATCGTTCATAGGGCTATGCCACCGTGTCTGGGCATCGGCACCGACAATACTGCACAGCATGAGGACTGATAACAATAGTCGCATTGTAAAAGATATATTTTAACAGGTTAATACTCCTCCTCGTTTGCCATGCGCCATGCATTCAGGAACGAGGCCTTGGTGATTTCCACCACCTTGTCCCAGTTGATGCGTTCGGCATGGTCGCCAGGCTGATGGTAATCGGGATGTCCGTCGGTATGGTACCAGATGACTGGCACGCCGATACCGGCAAAGGAGGCATTGTCGCTACCTCCCACCGGCTTGTCCCACGGACGGTAGTCGGGCTCCAGGCGGAGACCGTACTTCTTGATGTCCGCGCGCAACCATTCACCGAAGGCAGGATGCGCCTCGGTATAGAAATAGACCACATGCCAGGGACGGTCGGGATACTTGTTACGGCCTATCATGTCATAGTTGAGGTAAGCGCAAAGCTTCTTCCCGCAATCATGCGTCTGGACAAAGTAACGCGAACCAAGCAAGCCCAACTCCTCTCCGTCCCAGAAGGCGAAGACCACAGTGCGCTCCGGACGGCTGCCGGAGGCCACGAAGGCACGTGCCAGCTGCAATACGGCAGAGACACCAGAGGCATTGTCGTCGGCACCGTTGTATATGCAGTCGCCCTCCAGCAACGGATCGGTACCCAGATGGTCGTAGTGCGCGCCTATCACCACATACTCGTCGGTGCGCTTTCCGGGAATGACTCCCAGGACATTGCGCATGGAACGTCTGCGGTGCGTGGTGCCACCCAGACGGGCCAGCGAATCGGGATGCACCTCCCAACGGCCTTTCCGCTGACGCTCGGCACAATAGGCCTCAAAGGGCTGGAAATAGCCCTCCAGCAAAGGTTGCACTCCCATCTGCCGCAACTGCGACGCGATGTAATTGGCTGCCACACGCCCCTCGTTGCTTCCGGCATCGCGTCCCATCAGCTCATCGGCGGCAAGGAAGCGTATGTGCGCCTCGGCCGTAGCCCGGTCTATAGTGGCGAGACCTCTTTCCATGGCTTTCTGGGCCACGGCATGACAGGCAACGAGCAGGGAAAGAAATACGGCAAGTATATGTTTTCGTTTCATAAGCAAGTATGTTTTGTTCACGGTCGGACCATTCTCCCTTATACCATAAATAAACACGGGCACGAGGCGGCACATGGACATGGCCCATGTGCATGTCTGACGTAACAAAAGTACGGATTATTTTCCGTATATCCAACACCTGCAAGCCTTTCTCTATATTACAAGCCGTTATTCCATCCCGGACAAGCACTGTATATGTGGGGCACCAGTAGCCCATGCAGGACAAGGCAGGTAGTAAAGCCCCCGTGACAATGCGAGTCAGTCCTCGTATTGTCGGCACGCCAACAATAGTATGAACGCACCTCCGACAATACTATAGTCACACCTTCGACAATAGTATTGTCGGAACGGGTCTTGGCAATGGATTGGCGTATTCTTTTAATCTGGCAACCACCACATCTGCAGAAATAGTGTTTACACATAAAAAATCACACTATCTGCTCCGCCTTGCTGAAATTCTTTTCCATAGGTTTGATGAACGACCATGTGGAGTGAACCACGTGCCATTCTCCGTTTGTCTCCTTATGATAGACCTCTATGCAGTTGTACGCCATGTCTATCAGCGTTGTATTGGCGAAAAGCTGATATGTGAGCACGCCCATTGACATATCATCGGAGAACTGCACGCGAGGATTGCGGAAATCGTAACTGGCGGCAAACAGTTTGCCCTCGATTGCCGCAAGGACTTTCTCAATCTCGGCGTGGCTGTCGATACGTTCCGTAACAACAGCGTCAAAGTATGAGAAACTGTCGTACGACCATAGACGGGCGTAACCCGATGTGTCGCCATCAAACCATTTGTCAAGGGCTGCCTTTTCAAGCCCGACGATGTGCCTGGCAAGGGCTTCCTGCTCCTTGCTGTCATAGTGCCATGTGGCGTTTGTTTTATTTTCCATAAATCCCTGCAATCCGATACATCCACAATGCTCAGCCTTTATTTTTACCCAGAATTTTCCCTGTTTCAGTCTTGATTACATCCTCATGATGGAAATAAGCACTGTAATTCACACCGTTGGCATCGCACCACTCGCATATCGCACGGTCGTTGGAGACAAGCTCCGCACGGTCGCCATTATCGTATATCCGTTGATACGTCGGATACAGCTCGGGATAATGCGTTGCAACGTACCGCATTATCACCGATTTGTAACTTCCCCTGAGGTTCAGATCCTCAAACCAGTATTCATCTATGAAACCACGCGTCTGCTCGATTATAGTTTTCCAATCGGTTATCCCGATGAAAATCGGAGACATGAAAAGAATTGTGTATATGCCGTTGCCATGAATAATGCGCAGTGTGTCAAGACGTTCCTGAATACTGCTCGCATAATCCATGTCTCGACGGAAATGTTCGTCGACCGTATTGACCGACATCGCCACACTCAGATGCCTGATTTGCCTGAGCAGGTCAAGGTCACGGAGTATAAGTTTGTTTTTCGTCGCTATTTGCAGGTGGCAGTCGCTATTGACCAATTGCTCCAGTATCTTGCGGGTGATACCATATTTCACCTCATATGGGTTATAGGGGTCGGTCGCAGTGCTCATGAAAATATTCTTGCCGGAAATCTTCTTCAGATTTATCGGCTTGTCGCATACCTTTATATCGACGAATCCGCCCCACGGTTCGGGATGATTGGTAAACCGCTTCATGAACGAGGCGTAGCAATACTTGCATGCATGGGGGCAGCCCACATACGGATTTATGGCAAAACACCCTATCTTGGAGGCAACCAGGTAGTCCTTGACCTCTTTCTCTGCAATTACCATATCTATATAGGATTTGAGAATGCAAAGTTCCGGTTTTATTTCCTAATAGGCATGACACTAACCTTGACAGAAATGTCACTTTTGCGGACTGATGGTCTTTTCCCTGTATTGCAATGGCGTGATACCGGAATGTTTGCGAAAGAAACGCACAAAATATGACGTGGTGCTGAAATTCAATTCCTCAGAAATCTCGGTAATATTGAGAAGGGTATATTCGAGCAGCCGCTTGGCTTCCTCAAAGAGTTTTTGTTGTATATAAAGTTTCGCCGAGATACCATAGCATTCCTTTACTATCTTGTTAAGATAGTTGGGCGTGATACAAAGTTTATCTGCGTAAAACTCCACGTTATGTTCACGGTGGCATCTGTCGGTAACCAGCCTGACAAACTTGTCGACATGACGGTTGACAGGATTATCGGTATCTTTCTTCACATGGTCAGAAACACATTCCGCCCTGCCAAGCAGGATAAGTGTGCCATAGAGCAAAGCCCTGAGAATATGCTGGTCTTTGGCAATCGAGAACTCCATTTCCTGTTTCATCGATTCCACCTGCTGCATAAGCCTCTCCCAAAGGTCATTGTCAGGAACAAGAAACGGTGAATGTCTATCCGGCTTCAGATAATGGAAACGTGTCAGGAAATGCAGATCATTGAAAAAAGAGAGCAAGAATTCCTCCTCAAATATGATGACAAAACCTTCGAGATGCGTATTATGCTGCCATTCCCATATTTCTCCAGGAATGGAACAAACCACATCACCATATTTCACAATACGTTTGTGACCATTGACAGACAGGTTTTCCTCTCCTCCGGTAATGAAGATAATGCAATAAAACGTTTCCCGATGTATGGGCGTACTGATTAGCCCCGGCTTGATTTGCTCCAAGTCAAGCATATCCACAAGTAATTCCGCTCCATACTTGTGTTTGTAAAACCTATATAATGGTATATGTTCTATCATTGCTTCCTAATTACAAATAATACTGGCATTGAACTGAACGACAAGCACTAAGCAAGCCAAAAGAGCGAGTATTGACGGACATGACATAATATGGCATAAATAAATTTTCAATTCCCACTTAACAATTATTCTTGTGCTTTTAATACAGTCCACGTCCCATACCCCGGCGTTGCGGCGTTCAAGACTCCCCGGAACGGCAGGAAAAAAGATGCCACGCGGTCAAGTTCATTACACCCTTTATCAAACTTGAGACAAGTATGGCCTAATCTCCTTACACTGTCTAACCAGTCCTGTTTTAATGACTTCACCCCTGTCAGAAACTGAAGTGATCCCAAAAGTTTTGTATCTGACTTTTGGGGTGCACTTCAACTCTGACAGGGGCAAATCATCATATTCGGAGACTTGTTAGGCAGTCTCCTTGAATTGTTGGCTGTCGCCAAACATATCAGAAAAACAGCTTAGAGTACGGTGCAGCCGGCACAGGGCTTGAGCTGCTTGAAGAAGTCATTGCCCTTGTCGTCCACCAGGATGAAAGCCGGGAAGTCTTCCACCTCAATCTTCCAGATGGCCTCCATGCCGAGTTCGGGATATTCGACACATTCGATGGACTTGATGTTGTTCTGGGCCAGGATGGCAGCAGGACCGCCAATGGAACCAAGATAGAAGCCACCGTGATCCTTGCAGGCACGTGTGACATCCTCGCTGCGATTGCCCTTGGCAAGCATAATCATAGAACCACCGTTATCCTGGAACTCGTATACATAGGGATCCATGCGTCCGGCAGTGGTGGGACCCATGGAGCCGCAGGCCATGCCTTCGGGGGTCTTGGCCGGACCGGCATAGTACACGGGATGGTCCTTCATGTACTGGGGCATGCCCTCGCCGGCATCCAGACGAGCTTTCAATTTTGCATGTGCTATGTCGCGACCCACGATAATGGTGCCGTTGAGGCTGAGACGGGTGCCGATGGGATACTTGGCGAGTATCTTGCAGACATCGGCCATTGGCTGGTTGAGGTCAATCTTCACTACGTCACCCTCACCGGCATTGCGCAACTCGGCAGGAATCAGCTCGTATGGTTTGTCGTCCATCTTCTCTATCCAGATGCCCTGCTCGTTAATCTTGCACTTGATATTGCGGTCGGCCGAACAACTTACGCCCAAACCTATGGGACAACTGGCACCATGACGGGGCAGACGCACCACGCGAACATCGTGTGCCATGTACTTGCCACCGAACTGTGCGCCAAGGCCAATCTTGTAGGCCTCCTGGAGAAGCTGCTTCTCCAATTCCACGTCGCGGAAAGCGCGGCCGGTTTCATCGCCGGTAGTGGGAAGGGCATCATAGTAGTGGGTGGAAACCAGCTTGACAGTGAGAAGATTCTTTTCCGCACTGGTACCGCCGATGACGATGGCGATGTGATAGGGGGGGCAGGCAGCAGTGCCCAGGCTCTTCATCTTCTCCACGAGGAAAGGAATGAGGGTGCCGGGATTCTGTATGCGAGCCTTGGTCTCCTGATAGAGGTATGTCTTGTTGGCCGAACCGCCGCCTTTGGTGACGCAAAGGAAACGGTACTCCATACCCTCGGTGGCCTCGATGTCGATCTGAGCAGGCAGGTTGCACTTGGTGTTCACCTCATTATACATGTCCAAGGGAGCGTTCTGACTGTAACGCAGGTTACACTCGGTATAGGTCTTGTAGACACCCAGCGAAAGTGCTTCCTCGTCGCAGAAACCGGTCCACACCTGCTGGCCCTTCTCGCCATGGATAATGGCTGTGCCTGTATCCTGGCAGAGAGGCAGAAGCCCTTTGCATGAAACCTCGGCGTTGCGAAGAAAAGTAAGGGCTACATACTTGTCGTTTTCGCTGGCCTCGGGATCGGAAAGAATCTTGGCCACCTGCTCGTTGTGGGAACGACGCAGCATGAAACTGACATCGTGGAAGGCCTGATTGGACATGCGTGTCAAGGCCTCGGGGGTGACCTTGAGAATCTTGTGGCCCTCGAACTCGCTGACGGAGACACCCTCCTTGGTCAGCAGATAATACTCGGTCTCGTCCTTGCCCAACTGGAACATAGGAGCGTACTTGAACTCTGGTGCTTGTGCCATAGTCTGTTATTTTAGGTTAGTTGTTGTTTCTATAGTTTATCTGTTATAATGGTATATTGCAAGAAAGGTGTCGGACGACGGCGGGAAGGGACTCTATTTCTCAAAGTGCTGGTAATCCTTCAGCGTGCGCCAATCACCTCCCCATCTGAAGCCACGCTCCGTGAAAAGGCGAAAACAAAGGTCTGTATGATCTATTTTCCCCGGAATGTCCCTGCGCTTGTCGCGGTTGCTGGCATACGCGGCACCCTCCGATGGCACCACCTTACCGCTACGCACGTAGAGGCAAGGATTATATAACGGATTGATGTCCACGGCCATGCCAAGGCTATGGCGTGAGAGTTTCTTGCTCCCGGCCACGGCCCTATAGCAGAAACACGAGGTGTTGTTGGCAGCCATGGAACGCAGGTCGTCGGCCCCGTATTCATCTATCAGCCGCATGCAGGCGATGGGGTATCGGGCTTCATAAAGACAGCGGAAAATGTACACAATATCATCGGCAATGAGGCGGTTGCATATCATTTCGCCTTGACGGACACCGCCATCGAAGTCGTAATGCGCAAGGCGCAGATAACGCAATTCCAGCCTATTGACATCGTGGCCCTTGGGACATGAACGTCCCTGCATCATGTCCCAAATACTGTCGGGCACTTCCGCAATCTCGAAGATTTGTGCCCCTGCCTGGACCGACACCAACATCAGTACAAGCATGAACCATAGCCCCATCTTTTGCCAGACCGCACCTATCATACGCCCTCCGCTTATTGCCGTGTGCACACCTGTGTCTCTTTCAATATAAAACGTTTATAGTACGCCCATCCCAAAGTGGTGAGAGGCAGGGCTATGACTACGCCTATAACTCCCAAAAGTGCTCCCCATACAGAGAGCGAGAGCAGTATGATGGCCGGTTTCAGGCCCATGGCCTTGCCCATAATCCTGGGGACAAGGAAAAGATCCTGAATGGCCTGCACCACACAAAAGACGATTATCACCATAAGCATGATCAACCAAAAACTGTCCCCGGTGTCATGGGACTTCAGCAAAGCAAAGAATATGGCCGGAATAAAGCCCAGCGTCTGGGCATACGGCACCATGTTCAACGCCCCAATGAACATTCCCAAACCTATGGCCATGGGAAAGTCTATAATCATAAAGCCTATACTGAACAGGACGCCAACGAGAAAAGCTACCGTGGTCTGGCCACGAAAATAGGCATTCATCTCTCGTTTGATGTCGGATGCTATGTGGTTGGCCACGGCCCTATGCGCACGCGGCACCACCTGTAACCAGTTCTGGTTGACTTTCTCATAATCCATCAGGAAGAAGAACAGATACAACAGTACCATCATGACATCCACCAGCAGCCACACGATATTCATCGTTCCGGAAACCACGTTCCAGGACTGCGACCACACGGTGCGTATGGCAGCCATCACATCGTCTTGTCCCAAGAATTGTATAAGGTTGTTACGATTGACATTCTGCACGAAGAATGTCTCAATCTGGTACGGGATATCGGTTCCGGCAAGATATGTGGTGGCATATTGTATGATGTCATCCGACAAGCGTCCCATCTGTTGTACAGTCGGAGGAATGACCAAGACAAAGAAAGCCGTCAATGCTCCCAATACGGCCAACAATGTAAGCAGAATGCTCAGCAGGCGGTAAGGGATGCGACATTTCTGTTCCAGAAACAGCATCAGCGGATACATCATATATGCCAGCATCCATGCTATGAAAAACGGCAACAGTACTCCGCTGAGGGCATTCAGCAAGTAGTATAGCCCCACTGCTCCAATGACCAGCAAAAGACCACGCACAAAGCGGTCAAATGTAATCTTCTCGTCAAGAAAAGCATACTCCTGCGGAATGTCCTCAGACATCACAGGTGCAAGACTATCTGTCTCGTTTTTCTTCTTAATGCTTGCCATAAGCCATGCGTACTACTCCTCGTAATGCTCAAAAAGAAAATCGTTGTAGGGATATTTCTGCACGTGCAGTTCCCTTACCTTATTATATAATACTTGGCGCATGGTGTCGTAGCCGGTCTTCTCCGTCGCGGAGATAAAGAGACACTCGCCCGACAACCGGGTCATCCATGTGCGGATGAGATCATCCAGGGAAACATTCTCGCGTGTGGCTGGTGTCAGGTCGTCAGCATCCTTCTCTACCCAGCTGTATGCATCGACCTTGTTGAATATTATCATGGAGGGTTTGTCGGCACAACCAAGATCGGACAAGGTCTTCTCCACCACCTTTATCTGTTCTTCAAAGTCGGGATGCGATATGTCCACGACATGAAGCAGCAAATCGGCCTCTCGGACCTCGTCCAATGTACTTTTGAAGGAATCCACCAAATCGTGGGGAAGCTTGCGGATGAAACCTACCGTATCAGACAGCAAGAACGGCAGATTGTCCACAATGACCTTGCGCACCGTAGTGTCCAAGGTAGCAAAAAGCTTGTTCTCGGCAAACACGTCGCTTTTGGACAAGAGATTCATGAGCGTGGACTTGCCGACGTTGGTATATCCCACCAAGGCAACACGAATCATGCGACCGCGATTGCTGCGCTGCGTGGTCTTCTGACGGTCAATGTCGGCCAGACGCTGCTTCAACAACGCCATGCGGTTGAGAATGATACGGCGGTCCATCTCCAACTGTGTCTCACCTGGTCCGCGAAGTCCTACCGACCCCTTGCCGCCACCGGAGCCTGAACCACCGCCCTGACGTTCCAGATGCGTCCAAAGACGTTGCAGGCGCGGCAGCATATAGCGGTATTGCGCCAGCTCAACCTGTGTCTTGGCATTGGCCGTCTGTGCACGCATGGCAAAGATGTCAAGTATAAGGGAAGTACGGTCCAAGACCTTGACCTTCAGTTCCTTTTCTATGTTGCGCAACTGCTTTGCCGACAGTTCATCATCAAAGATAACCATGGAGACGTAGCGTTCCGCATCCTCCTCCGCTTCTATCCACGACCTTATCTCCTGCAACTTGCCTATGCCCAGATAAGTAACGCTGGACGGACCATTGAGACGTTGTGTGAAACGCTTCACCGTACGCGCCCCGGCCGTCTCGGCAAGGAACTGCAACTCGTCCAGATACTCCGTGGTCTTGCGTTCGTTCTGCTGCGGAGTGATTATACCCACCAATACGGCATTCTCCTCCACGGTCTCCACTATGGTACTATGCGCCTCCCTGCCCATGCCGTCCTCGAAAGGAAGGCCTGAGCGGGAAGCATTGTAGTATTTGCTTCTTGTTGTCTTCATTTAGTGCCAATTATCACTTGACCTGAATCACCAGATACTTGCTCACGCTCCAGAAACGAGTCGGATTGGTAATGTGCATCTCGTATTGTCCGTTGCCATCCTTGACCAAGGAATAGCTGCCATCGGGGTGTGTAGTGAGCAAACGTGCCGACTTGCTGTAAGTCTTTATCTCCTTAAGCTGACGAATGTCGACCTCGGTGAAATAATCCTTGTTGAATTGTCCGTCCTTCAGGACATCACCATCCTTCAGGATACCTTGCTCCTTCAACTCGGACTTGGTACCATACACAAACCATGCGCTATGGAGTTCCCTCTCCTGACGAGCCAAGGTGCCGCCCTGCTCTTTGTTGACCTCCTCCAAATCCGCCATGTTCCTGGACAAAGAGTCTATGCGAACCACCTGCCTGAGAATGGTAGAATCCTTTTCTGCCAGCGAAGCCTGCAGTTCCTGTATGCGCAGGTTCTGAGCCTCCACCTGAGACTGCAACCCATCCACAAGGCCCTTGAGTTTCTCGCTCTTGAACCGGCTGGCATTGAGCTTCTCCCGTAACTGGGCCACCAACTCCCTGTTCTTGAGCATTGCTTCATTGATATACTCAAGATTGTCACGGATAATCTCCCTTGAGGATGTACCTTCGAGACTACCATCGGCCACAGTCACGCGGCCCTCGGCCTCGGCAACACGACGGATACCTGCCTGCACCTCAGTCATAGTCACGACAATATCATTGAGTTCGCCATCCTTATTATCCACAATAGACTGCAGCGAATCTATCTGCTGTTGCAGCCGGTCACTGTTCTTACCCGTGTTCTGGCAGGCTGCCATCATGATGACACCTGCTACGATAATCATAATTTTCTTCATATTCGTTATCGGTTATGATTGGTTGTATTAAATGTTGTGTTTCATCCCTCGTTTGGACATTAGTCTTTACTATGATTCGGAAAGGTCAAATCCAGTTCCTATCTTGTCGTTCCGTCAGGGCTCGCCATGGCATGGCTCAAATATGTTTTGCTCTGCCCATTTGACCTGTCGGAAACGCTCTGCCGGTTTATTCCAAGCCTCCCGTCTGCTTGCTTCTATACTTGCTAAAATGAGGCCTTTGCACTTCCTCCGCTCCAGAATCCCCCGACTGGCCTACCCGGACAGCAATGTTCTCTTCCTTACCTGCCACCACGATTACAAATTCGCCCCGAGGCTCATTACCTGCAAAATGAGACAACACCTCCTCCAAGGTTCCACGGATACTCTCTTCATGTATCTTGCTAATTTCCCGGCACACGCTACACAGCCTCTGTCCGCCGAACACCTCCACAAACTGCTGCAAGGTCTTCACCACCCGGCGTGGGCTTTCATAGAATATCATGGTGCGCGGTTCCGACTTAAGCATCTCCAAGCGTGTCTGGCGCCCCTTCTTCTGTGGCAAGAAACCCTCGAAACAGAAACGGTCGCAAGGCAATCCACTGCTGACCAAGGCCGGGACAAAAGCCGTAGCCCCCGGCAACGTGATGACCTCCACCCCTGCCTTCACCGCTTCTCTGGCTACAAGGAAACCAGGGTCACTGATTCCCGGAGTACCGGCATCGCTCACCACGGCAATGTTCTCACCGCCCATCAGACGCTCCACCACACGGGTCACAGTCTGATGCTCATTGAACTTGTGATAGGAAAGTAGCGGTTTGTGTATTTCAAAATGCCGCAACAGGTTACCGCTGGTGCGTGTATCCTCGGCCAATATCAAGTCGCATTCGCGCAACACTCTCAGCGACCGTGCAGTGATGTCCTCCAGATTTCCAACCGGAGTCGGTACCAAATACAATGTTCCCATATACCACAAGGCTTGTGCCTCTATACTTATAATCGTATCTACGTAATTGCCGTTACGTGCACAAATGTAAGCATAATATTTGAATTCCTCCACTCCTCCACCACGAAATTAACACCAATGTAATATTTATTAAGTATCGAATACGTCAGGCCGATATAATTTGTACCTTTGTCTACATGAAAGACTTGACAAGCAACAACGGAGAAATGGTGCGGCGCGGTCGCATAGAGGTCATTTGCGGCTCAATGTTTTCTGGCAAGACAGAGGAACTGATACGCAGGATGAAACGCGCCATCTTTGCCAGGCAAAAAGTAGAAATCTTCAAACCCTCATTGGACACAAGATACAGCGAAGAGGACATAGTAAGCCACGAAGGCAACAGCATCCCCAGCACTCCTATAGATTCCAGCGCAAGCATCCTGCTGATGTCCCAAGGATACGATGTCATAGGTATAGACGAGGCCCAATTTTTCGACCCACACATAGTAGATGTATGTAACCAATTGGCCAATCAAGGCATACGTGTGATTGTAGCCGGTTTGGACTTGGACTTCAAGGGAAAACCGTTCGGACCCATGCCAGACCTCCTGGCCATTGCCGACGAAGTAAGCAAAGTACATGCAATATGCGTACGGTGCGGTGCCTTGGCCTACGTCAGCCATAGATTGGTGGACGTGGACAAGCAGGTGCTTCTCGGCGAGAAGCTGGAATACGAACCCCTGTGTCGCGAATGTTACGCCAAGGCCATGAAAGATGCCGGAATACAGTTTACTACAAAATAAGACCAAGGATGCCATACAGGGACAACAATAGCAGTCGTACGAAGAAGAAAGTATTTTTTATTGCAAGCCTTTGCATGTTGCTTGCAGGTTGCATGAGTTCAGGCAAGCACACAGCAGAAACAGAAGCCTGGAAGCTGGTATGGGAGGAAAATTTCGACAGGAAAGGAGGAATTGACGAAACCATATGGTCAAAAATACCACGCGGAAAGTCAGACTGGAACAACTACATGTCTTCATTCGATTCATGCTATGCACTGAGCAACGGCAATTTGGTGCTTCGCGGAATAGTAAACCATACGCAGCAGTCAGACACAGCCACTTATTTGACAGGAGGAATTTACACTCATGGCAAGAAGCTCTTTACCGGAGGCAGGATAGAAGTTTGTGCAAAGCTGCAGGGAGCCCAAGGAGCATGGCCGGCAATATGGATGCTTCCAGAGGAGGCTACCTGGCCAAACGGTGGCGAGATAGACATCATGGAACGCCTGAACCATGACAGCATAGCCTACCAAACCACGCATTCCTATTATACGCAAGTGCTGGGCGAGAAGACTAATCCGCCACATGGAGGAGTCAACAAAATCAATCCCACAGAATACAACATCTATTCTGTAGACATATATCCCGACAGTCTGGTTTATGCCATCAATCATAAACACACCTACACTTATCCGCGTATACAAACCGACAAAGAGGGGCAATTTCCTTTCTTTCAGCCCTATTACCTGCTGATTGACATGCAACTGGGAGGTGCATGGGTAGGAAATGTAAACCCGGCAGAACTGCCAGTGGAAATGCATATCGATTGGGTGAGATACTACAAGAAGTATTGAGAACGTCAGTACATGCGAATGATTGCGACATAGCTACAGGAAACGAAAACGAACCAAGGAAAAAGCAAGGTATGTGAAACATTTTCGTGTAAACATAGCCACCGTTTCGGTATTTCTTCTTATCTTTGCACCATGCATGGGGCAAGGCGTTCCCATGACAGACAAGATTTGCGCCCAGATGGTGGAATCGGTAGACACGAGGGACTTAAAATCCCTTGGCCATTACGGCCGTACGGGTTCGAGTCCCGTTCCGGGCACAACCGCAGAAGACACAGACAATCGTCCCGCGACATACACCACTATGTCGTGGGACGATTTCGTTCAGGCCCAAGCTTTCGACAGCAATGATACGCAAGAAGAAGAATGGCAGCAGTACATGGAACAGCTGGAGTGGCTGCACTCCCACCCCATGGACATCAACACAGCAACACCCGAAGACATGTCCCGGCTTCCATTCCTATCCCCGGCACAGGTCGAAGCCCTGCAGGCCTATGTCCATCTTGACGGCCCGATGAAATCCTTGGGCGAACTGGCATTGATTCCCGCTCTGGACTATCAGACACGCCAAGTGCTCCCACTGTTTTTCCATGTATCGTCCACAAGGATACCTGCCAATGGCAAAGCACAAAAGAGCGCATGGCTCCGCAACATGCGACACTCCGTGGACACGCGCATGGACATACCACTATACTACCGCCGTGGCTACCAGACCGGCGCATATCACGGCAATCCCCTGTATAATCGTATACGATATTCCACGGAAAGCAGGCATCTGTCTCTCGGGGCACGTGCGAAGAAGGACCCCGGCGAAAAATTCTATGACAGTTACGGTGCCTATGCCATGCTGCAAGACTACGGCATTGTACGCACCGCCATAGCAGGCGACTACCGCGCAGGTTGGGGCGAAGGGCTGGTAATGGGCAAAGGCTCTTTCTTTGGCAAAAGCAGCATGATGAACAGTCCTTCCACAGGTATCAGCCCCATGACGGGCATGATGGAAAGCGGTTTCCTGCGTGGCATAGCCGTCACACTTGGACGACCTGTCCGCAGGAATGCTGGCAGACTACCATATCCCTATGACGTAGAAGAGCGTTTCCGCAGTTCCAGACCGCATGTCTCTTTCAGCGGAACACTCTTTGCCTCTTATCAGTCCATAGATGCCACGCTGACAGATGACGGCGATGTCCGTACCATAGTAACAAACGGATACCATCGTACCGATGCAGAACTGGCCAAACGCCACAACACGCACACTGCTCTGGCAGGGGCGCACCTGCAGATTGACATAGGCCACTTTCAAGTAGGAGCCACAGGATATTGGCAGCACTTCGACCGCACCCTCTCTCCAGGCTCCGACCGCTACCGCCGTTGGTATCCATGCGGTCAGGACTTCGGGGTCGTGGGGCTGCATGGAGGCTACAGCTATTACCGCTGGACCGTCTCTGCCGAAATGGCATACAGCACCAACCACGGAGGAATGGCCGCCTTGGGACGGGTGCAATGGCTGGTTCACAGGAACTTGAAATTAGGCATCCTGGGAAGACACTACGGACATCGTTATTATTCATTCCTGGCCTCCGCTGTTGCGGAAAATTCCCGTGTGCAGAACGAGAGCGGCGGCATGCTGCGCATGGAAACACGTCCGTGGAACCGTCTGTTCCTCACGGCCTATGCCGACTTCTTTGTTGACTATTGGCCACGATACGGCATGACATCATCAAGCAATGGACAGGAACTAATGGCCGAGGCCCGTTGGGAAGCCTCCACACACCATGCCCTGTCCCTGCGGTATCAGATGAAGCGCAAGGCCGCCAACGATGCCATAACGCCGCGCCACCGTCTGCGTGCACAATGGAGCTGCATGCCGTCCGCACAATGGCGATTGCAGAGTACCGCTGCCGTTCACATGGCCTCGGGACAGGTTCCCGGCTTCGGTCTCAGCCAATTGATACAAGGCAAAATGCTACGCAACGATGCCCTGCGCCTTGGACTGATGGGCGGTTACTTCCATGCTCCGGACTATGTCACACGCGTCTACCTGTACGAACCCTCGCTGTGGAACAGCACATCCGCCTACACATCCTACTACGGCCACGGACTGCGCATCGTTGCCACACTGCGCTACACCTTTCCCCAATCCCACTGGATGGTGGAAGGCAAGTACTCCCTTACGCACATGCTGGAGGGCAAGAGCATAGCTTCCGGCCTGCAGGAAATACTCTCTCCTACCCGGCAAGACATCTCAGTACAGGTAAGGATGACCTACTGAACTATCCATAAAACGAACATCGCCATCAGTTCCAAGACAGGTCTCTGATGGAGACGTGTTGTACATGACATTGCCATGCACGCCACAGGCTATCACATGATAACAGTGGGTAGTGTTTCACTGAGTGTGTCTGCGACGGGGTTGTCTCGGTAGTGATGATGCAAAGTTAATTAAAAATTTTGTGTCTCATGTTAAACCCAAATCGGTCATTAGAACGTCCATTTGTACAAATCAGCTGATTTGTATTGCCTTTTCCTCCATTTTGACATTCTCTTCGCCGTATTGCGTCCCGTTTCGTCTCGCCATAGCTCACTATGCCTTCGACGAAACGGGACGCAATACGAACGAAGATAAAGACAAAACGGATTGGAAATCTAATGACCGATTTGGGTTAAATTTACTTATTTTTGATGTAGCCAGACGAGGAAATGAGCTCTGCTGAGTAGCAACCCTCCAGTAACAAGGCTGCGCTTATACTGATTGCCGAAAGGCATCGGGAGTCGTCCTTCAGGCAACTCCTTTTGCAATCAGGCAGGCTTCTCGGCTAAGAAAACCTATCCCGTCAACCAGTGAACAAGGTTTTGTCGCAGGTTATATTTGGCAACAAACGGTCGAACGGCTTGTGTTCCATCGCCACACTGCCCATATATATCACGCAAGTCAGCTGCCAATGCTCCTTTGTCTCCGTAGTTGACCTTGGCGAACATATGCGCTGTCCATTTCCAAAGGTTGTTTCTTATAACTGTTTTGTTGAGGTGGAAAAAGAGAAAGCAATTCTACTGGCTCTGTTCATCAAGAAGGTATGTCACTTTCAGAAAAACTACTCCTCAGGAAACGAGCCATTATCGAAACCGTGAATGACGAACCCAGAATATAGCACAGGTGGAACATTCAAAGCATAGAACCTTAGATAATTTCATTGTTAACCTCTTGGGGGCAATGGCTGCTTATTGTTGCTTTCCAAAGAAGCCGTGTATCAATGTTGCACGAACTATTGACACACAGCTTGCATTATTCTGAATTAGCCGAACTCCCGTTCTATCATAGTCAAAAAAGAAAAGTCTTGACTATAAGCATGAGTTCACAACGGCATCAATGCCCCCGTGACGGAGTCTATTATGTATCCGGCAGTGCGCACATCCGCAGGCATCAACGGATGATGTGATATCAAGTCCACAGTTTCCTTCACTGCCTCGCCACAATCATCGAACCCGTGCAACCAGCCGTCCAGGTCTATACCGCAGTGGCGCATCAGAGAGACATGCTCCTCGTCTATTCCCCTCTCCTTCATGAGCCTTATCATTTCGGCGGCATTCATCCCCTGCACTCCGCAACCTGTGTGTCCGATGACCATAATCTCGTTCACGCCCAGCTCGTAAACCGCCACCAACAGCGACCGCATGGTGGAGTCAAACGGGTTGGTGATGGTGCCTCCTGCATTCTTGATAATCTTCACATCTCCGTTCTTGAACCCCAACGCGGCAGGGAGCAACTCTATCAAACGGGTATCCATGCACGTGACAATGGCTATCTTCTTGTCCGGGTACTTGGATGTCACGAATCTCTCATAGCCCTTCTCCGCCACGAAGCGGGCATTGTGCTTTAGTATCTCGTCTATCATGTTTGAATTTATTATTTAATCGAACAAGTGTCGTACACGGCCGTTTCTCCTCGCCCAAGCAACTCCGCCTCCTCATTTTCAGCCCCTTTCCGCCCAGTCGCTCCGATCAAGATTGCGATAACCCACGGCCTCGGCTATATGAGACATCTGTATGTCCGGCGAAGCCTCGAGGTCGGCAATGGTACGGGCAACCTTCAGGATACGGCTGTAGGCTCGTGCCGACAATTGCAGACGTTCCATGGCAGAGCGAAGAAGTTCGAAGGATTCGGTGGAGAGGGCACAGTACCGGTGCAATTGAGCCTCGGTCATCTGGGCATTGCAATGGATGCCCGGCACATCGGCAAAACGCTGTTCCTGGATGCTGCGGGCACGGATGACGCGTTCGCGGATGACAGTGCTGCTCTCGCCAGGAGCCGCCTTGGAGAGTTCCTCGAATGTGAGAGGCAGAATCTCGCACTGAATGTCTATGCGGTCCATGAGCGGACCGCTGACTTTATTGAGGTAACGGGAGATTTGCCCCGGCGTGCACACGCAGGCCTTGACGGGATGATTGTAATAACCGCAAGGACAGGGGTTCATGGAAGCCACGAACATGAAGTTGCACGGATAGTCCACCGTGCCCTGAATGCGGCTTACGGTGATATGCCTGTCCTCCAAGGGCTGGCGCAGGACCTCCAGGGCCTGACGCTGGAACTCCGGCAATTCATCGGCAAAGAGCACGCCATTATGGGCAAGGGAAATCTCGCCAGGTTGCGGATTGCCGCCGCCACCCACAAGGGCCGTCTGGCTAATGGTGTGGTGAGGGCTGCGGAACGGACGCGTGGCGATGAGCGAACAATGGCGCATTCCGTCGGTCTCGACAGGAGCGCCTTGCAATTTACCGGCCACACTGTGTATCTGCGTGGTCTCGAGACTTTCCTGCAGGGTCAGCGGAGGCAGGATGCCGGGCAGACGCTTGGCCATCATGCTCTTGCCGCTGCCCGGCGGACCTATCATGATGAGGTTATGGCCACCGGCCGCAGCCACCTCCAAGGCACGCTTGACACTCTCCTGTCCCTTGACATCGGCAAAGTCCAGTTCGGAATGCGCCTGGCGTTCATAGAAATCCTTGCGCGTGTCTATCCGCACTGGCTCCAAATGATGCGTGCCGTTCAAGAAACCCACCAGTTCCGACAAGTGGCTGATGCCATAGACCTTCAACCTGTCCACCACGGCAGCCTCGCGGATGTTCTGCACGGGCACGAAAAGGGACTCGCATCCCAAGGCCCGTGCCTTGATGGCGATTGTAAGTGCGCCACAGATAGGTTGCACGGAACCATCCAGACTCAGCTCGCCCACCATCATGATATTGTCCAGGCGCGACGCGTCCACCTTCTCCGCCGTGGCCAGTATGCCGATGGCTATGGGAAGGTCGAAACCGCTACCCACCTTGCGCACGTTGGCCGGAGCGAGGTTGACGGTAATCTGCTTGCACGGAAAAGGGAAGCCGCTGTTTTCCATTGCCGCCATGATACGTTCGTGACTCTCCTTGACGGCACTGTCAGGCAATCCCACCAACACGAAGCGGATACCCCGTGAACTATTCACCTCTATGGTCACACGCTGGGCGTCCAGCCCCTGCACGGATGCGCTATATACCTTGGCAAGCATGGTCTGTATGTGTGTGTATGTACGCCTCCCGACGAAAAGGGCGGAGGCAGGTTCCCTACTTCAGCAACTCGCCTATGCGTTCGTCATAGTCAAGGCTGTCGTCCACGAAGAACTTGAGTTCGGGAATGATGCGCAACTGCATACGCACCCTGTTGCCCAGTTCATAGCGCACGGACTTGACATTGGCATTGACATTGCCGACGATTTCTTCGGCACGTTCACTGGGAAATACGCTCAAGTACGCGCGGCATACGCTCATGTCGGGACTGATGCGGCATGCGCTGACGCTGACCAGGACGCCACGCATGGCGGCAGTCTGGCGCTGGAACATGTCACTTAGTTCCTTCTGTATCAATCGGGATATTTTCTGTTGTCTTGTTGTTTCCATAATGTCATCATGAATTATGAGTATTAACTTTTCTTCCTTATTATCGTCAGCCCGTCCCTCAGCGGCAGGATGACCTTTTCCACGCGGTCGTCGGCGGCCACCAAGTCATTGAACCGTTGCAGGCCGAGCGTCTGCAGGTCGCTTTCGCGCGCCTCCTCAGTGATGCGGCCATACCACAGGGTGTTGTCGGCCAGGATGTAGCCCCCGGGACGCAGACGGGGCAGAATCATCTCGTAATACTCGACATACTCGCGCTTGTCGGCATCCACAAAGGCCATGTCCCACTGCACGTCCATCCGCGGCACCAGTTCCTTGGCATCGCCTATGTGTATGTGCACGAAGTGCCCGTATGGACTGCCCTCTATGCGGGGACGGGCAAAGTCCTCCATCTCGTCGAAGACCTCGAACGTGTGCAGTTCGGCCCCCTCCTCCAATCCCTCGGCCATGCTGAGAGCGGAGTATCCGCTGAACATTCCCAATTCCAGCACCATACGCGGACGTATCATGCGCACCAGCATTTTCAGCAGCCGTCCCTGCAGGTGGCCGCTGGCCATCTGCCCGTACGACAGTTTCAATTGCGTGTCGCGCCATACCCCGTGCAGGTACTCGCCCTCGGGGTCGATATGGGCAAGGATATATGAATCAATATCGTTCATCATTACATGCACCTTTTCTCACCATGACGTGGTTCAAACAAATTTGACTCCGCACATTTGGATTGGCAAAAACGTTGGATTTATTTTAAGGGGGGGGGAGGCTGTGGAAAGTCAACGTTGCATGTGCAACAACGCCTCTACGGCCAAGCGGTAACCGTCCATGCCGAAACCGCACATCACTCCGGCGCATGCCGGACTGATGACGCTATGGCGCCGGAAATCCTCTCTCTGATGGACATTGCTGATATGGACCTCAACCACAGGAGCGGCGACGGCCTTGATGGCATCCAGCAACGCCAGGCTGTAGTGGGTATAGGCCCCTGCATTCAGGACTATGCCGTCCAAGGCAAAACCGACCTCGTGTATCTTGTTGATAAGTTCACCCTCCACGTTGCTCTGGTAATAGTCGATGCGGACATCGGGATACATGCTTCTCAACGTGTGCAGGTATTCCTCGAAGCCGCTGCGACCATATATCTCCGGCTCACGTATGCCCAACAGATTAAGATTGGGCCCATTTATAATCTGTATTCTCATATTATTTAAGTACCTTTGCAGTGTCCACGCTGTCTAATCCTTAGACTGCCCAAAGGTACGAAAAAATAACGCTCTCTCCAAACCTTTGGGCGGGCTATACGGCAAAAACACCCTTTTGTCCAGTCATTCCGCCCGACAGCAACGACAACACGACAACTACGCCTCACTGTGCCATGCCAACTATCAACAACACGGGATGCGTGTCACAAGACATCGTCCGACGTTACATACAATATCTGCATCTGGAACGCGCCTACAGCCGGAACACTCTGGATGCCTACTGCAAGGACCTGCAAAAGCTCTTCAACTATTTCAGCGACCACGGCATTGACTTCCGCCAGGCCTCGGTGCGCGATTTCGACCTCTTTGCCGGAGAATTGCGAGACAGCGGCATTGCTCCGCGCAGCATAGCACGCATACTCAGCGGCGTGCGGTCCTTTTACCGCTTCCTGGTGCTGGAGCACGAAATAGAACAGGACCCCACCGAGTTGCTGGAATCGCCCAAGATAGGCCGCCATCTGCCGCAGGTGCTCACCGTGGAGGAGATAGACCGCATAGAGGCTGCCATAGACCGGAGCAAGCCAGAGGGCGTGCGGGACCATTGCATCATAGAGGTGCTCTACAGTTGCGGACTGCGCATAAGCGAACTTACGGGCCTGCTGATTTCCAACCTTTTCCTGGACGAGGGGTTCATACGCATACACGGCAAAGGCAACAAGGAACGCCTCGTGCCCATTTCGCCCAAGGCCACAAAGGAACTGCTTGTCTGGCTGGACATACGCAGGCACATCCAAGTGAAGAGCGGCTACGAGGACCATGTCTTCGTGTCACGCACCCGCGGCAAGGCCCTCTCGCGCATATCGCTTTTCGTCTTCATCCAACGCTATGCCGCACAGGCAGGCATAGAGAAGGAGATATCTCCTCACACCTTCCGCCACAGCTTTGCCACTCACCTGCTCATGGGCGGCGCCAACCTGCGCGCCATACAGGAAATGCTGGGGCACGAATGCCTGGACACCACCGAAATATACATGCACCTTGACACCACGCAGTTGCGCGAACAGATACTTACCTGCCATCCGCGCAACCTGAAGAACAGGAGACCGCCACAGGGGGCGGATTGAACATTCGTGAATTCTCGTCCTTGAATTCGCGAATCCGCAGGTCGACATTCACGAATGTGAAAGCGCAAATTCACGAATATGCAATAACACGCCATAGGGACAAGGCGACATGGCATCATCCTCTCCTGCATCCGCCACACGCGACAAACAGAGCACGGAAGACGCATTTCGCTCTTGCCCTATCCGGCTCTTCCACATCGCCCCCATACGGTATGACGAATCGGGTTTACCCGGCCATACCACCGACGCAGCCCTGAGAATCCGGCAAAAACATCCAGAAGCATGGCTTTCATCCCATTTGACCATAATAATGGACAAAATCACACTTATTTTATCAGACCCGTCGGGCATAATGTAGCAAGATAAGCAAATTTATTGTATCTTTGTAAGCAAATTGGTTGAAAATCATGCATGGATACCATCCTAATCCACAACGGCATGCCGGAGGGTGCGCACACGAAACGACCAATACAAGGTACTCGCTGAAGCATGACGCTGTCGTAGCATCCACAATTACAAGACGAAGAACAAACAACAATATCACACAAACAAAAAAAAATGAAAAAGAGTACACTTTTCACACTGGCCATCGCCGGTGCATCAGTAATCACTTCCTGCAGCAAGCTTGGCAACCTCGGTGCAGACAACTTCAAGGTCAACCCCACTCCTCTGGAAGCTGTAGGCGGTGAAGTTCCTGCTACCATCAACGGCATCTTCCCCGAGAAGTACATGAAGAAGAAGGCTGTAGTCACCGTTACCCCCGTACTCAAATACGAAGGCGGCGAGACCGAGGGCCAAGGAGCCACATTCCAAGGCGAAAAGGTAGAAGGCAACAATACTGAGATCAGCTACAAGGTTGGCGGCACCTACAACATGAAGACCAGCTTCAAGTACGTTCCGGCCATGATGAAGAGCGACCTGTACGCGCGCTTCACTGCCAAGCTGGGCAAGAAGACCGTCTCCATCCCCGAGGTGAAAATCGGCTACGGTGTGCTCGCGACCAGCGAACTGCTCAAGCGTTGCCCCATCACCGCCAGCACCGCTCCCGATGCCTTCCAGCGCGTAATAGAGCAGAAGCACGAGGCCAGCATCAAGTTCCTCATCGGCCAGGCCAACCTCCGCAGCAGCGAACTGTCAAGCGTCAGCATCCAGGACATGGTCAAGATTCTGAAAGAAATCAACGACATGCAGGAGGAGCGTGCTCTGCAGAACATAGAAGTGAGCGCATACGCCAGCCCCGACGGTGCATACGACCTGAACGAGAGACTGGCCGAAAAGCGCCAGGACGTTTCTTCAAAGTACCTCAACAAGGAGTTGAAGAAAATCAAGATGGACGCCGATGTGGAGACCAGCTTCACCGCAGAGGACTGGGAAGGCTTCCAGGAACTCGTCAGCCAGAGCAAGCTTCAGGACAAGGACGTAATCCTGCGTGTCCTCTCCATGTATCAGGACCCCGAGGAGCGTGAGCAGCAGATTCGCAACATGAGCAGCGTGTTTACCGAGATAGCAGACGGCATTCTGCCCGAGTTGCGCCGCGCACGTCTCATCGTCAACTACGAAGTCATCGGCCGCAGCGACGAGCGCATCCTGGCTCAGTTCGACGAGGACGCCAGCAAGCTCAGCATAGAGGAACTGCTCTACGGAGCCAACATGCTGGTAGAAGGCGACGCAGCCCGCACCAAGTGGTTTGAGAAGGCCATCCAGCTCTACCCCAGCGACTACCGCGCCTACAACAACATGGCACAGATGGACATCATGAACGGCAACGCCACCTCTGCACAGAACTGGTTGCAGAAGGCCAAGAACGTAAATGCCAAGGCCGCCGAAGTTAATGCCAACATGGCTCTTCTGGCCCTCAAGAACGGCGAAGTAGCCAAGGCAGAGACTCTCATGGGCCAGGCCAGCGGTTGCGACACCTACAACGAGATTCTGGGCAACTTGAACATCGCCAAGGGCAACTACACACAGGCTCAGCAGAACCTTAACGACGCCAAGACCAACAGCGCAGCCCTCGTGCAGATTCTGTGCAAGGACTATGCAAAGGCCGAGAAGACCCTGTCTGCCATCCAGACTCCCGATGCTACCACCAGCTATCTGAAGGCCATCCTGGCTGCACGCACCAATGACGCCAACGCAGTGAAGAACAACCTGAAGGTTGCCTTTGCCGGTGACGCTTCCCTGAAGGCACGTGCCGCCAACGACCTGGAGTTCGCCAAGTACGAGAAGACCATCGCCGACCTGGTAAAGTAACCACATCGCCCGAGTCATGCATCATGCATTAAGCATCAAGCAGTATATCATATTCAGTCTCACCCTTCTTGCCATCACAGCTTGTGGCGGCAGGAAGGGTGAACTGCGTATAAAGGGGGAAATCAAGGGTCTGAACAATGCCGGACTTACCATCTTCAGTCGCGACGGCATCATTCAGGGCATAGACACGCTGCATGTGGTCAACGGAACCATAGACTGGTCATGCCCATGCGACAAGGAGAGCGGCAGCCTTACCATTGTATACCCCACATACTCCACCCTTACAATCTTTGGCGGCAGCGGCGACGTCATCCGCATAGAGGGCGATGCCAAACAACTGGGAGCCACGAAGGTAAGCGGCACCAAGGAGAATGAAGACTACTCCCGGCTGCTTGCGCAATTGGAAAAGGCCACGCCTGAAGGCCGTGACAGTATCATCAGCGCATATATCGACCAGAACCCTCAGTCGCCAGTCTCGCGTCACCTGCACATCGAGGAACTTGCCGGACAGGTGCCTGCCGCCCTGCGCAAGGGAGAACGGCTGCCCGACTTCACACTGCCCATGCGCAGCGGCGATACCATCACCACGGACTCTCTGTATGGCAAGTACACGTTGCTGGCATTCTGGGCCAACTGGCGCGGAGGCACCGGCACCCTGAACGCCCGCATCCGCCGCCTGCGCCGTCAGGCCGTGCAACCATTGGAGTGCATATCCTACAACATGGATGTCAACGCCACCATACTGGGCTACGTGGAACGCAACGACACCATCACGTGGCACAGCTACAGCGACCGCAAGGCCTTCCATTCCGACCTTGCCTCCCGTCTGGGCATACGCGACATTCCTTTTTATGTCTTGGCAGACACTTCATGTTGCATCATCGCCACCGGCAACGACTGGCAAAAGGACATCGAACCGCACCTCAAGCACATAACCTCGCCCACGGACCATACGCCTTAGGTACCGGACCCATGGCGTTTGGCTCCGGCCGGAAGATTGACGGACACGCGCCGGGACGGGCCTACGGATACTCCCGGCAATGGGCAAAGTCACCCAAAGACATTACCGAATACTCTCCATTCACATGAAATACGAACTGCTGGTCTCACGACGCTATCTATTCTCCAAGAAGAGCCATAATGCCATCAACATCATTTCCATGATAGCAGTGACAGGAGTGGCCGTAGCCACCATGGCAATGGTGATAGTCCTGAGTGTATTCAACGGTTTCCAGGGACTGGTGGCCGACCTGTTCACGGGTTTCGACCCGGAGCTGCGCATCACTCCCGTACAGGGTGCCACCATACATCTGGACGACCCTAAGATAGACTCGCTTCTACGCTCTCCGGACGTGGCCACTCTTACACCCATAGTGGAGGGGCAGGCATTGGTCATGACCGAAAGCCAGCAACAGGCCGTGGTTCTGAAAGGTGTTGCCGACAATTTTCTGGAACAATCGCACCTGGAGGATATTCTCTATGGCGAAGCCGAGTCTCCGGTCCTGCATGTGGACGTACTGGAATACTGCATTCCTGGCATACTGCTGTGCAGCCAGCTGGGCCTGCCTCTGGACTTTAGCCGGCCGCTGCAGGTCTATGCCCCCAAACGTGGCAAACGCGTGAACATGGCCAACCCGCAAGCCAGCTTCAACCGCAGCGAGCTGTATTCCTCCGGTCTGGCTTTCAGCGTGCACCAGCCAAAGTATGATACGGAATACATCCTGTGTTCCATAGGCTTTGCGCAAAGGCTGTTTGAACAGGAGGGCATGGCCACGGCATTGGAGGTCAAGCTCGCCCCGGGCGGCAAACGCGGCAACATTGCATTCCTTATGGGCGACGGTTTCCGCATACAGGACCGATATGAACAACAGGAAGACGTGTTTCGTATCATGCAGATAGAGAAACTCATCTCCTACGCCTTTCTCTGTTTCATCCTTTTTGTGGCCTGTCTGAACATAGTAGGCAGCCTCAGCATGCTCATCATCGAAAAGACCCGGGACATCCACACTCTTTATGCCCTTGGTTCCACACGACGCCAGGTGCGTCGTATCTTCATTCTGGAAGGCATGCAGATAATTCTTGGCGGTGCCCTGACGGGCATGCTCCTTGCAGCCTTGCTATGCCTCCTGCAACAGCACTGCGGCCTCATACGCATGGGGCAGAGCGAGGGCAGCTTCATCATAGATGCCTATCCGGTGATAGTGCAGGCCACGGACCTTGTCGCCACTCTGCTGACAGTGCTGCTTCTCGGCTACGCAAGCGTAGTGTGGGCGACGCGACGCTTATGAGACCCGCACCGTAAGTGGACAACGGGGTACTATAGGATAAAAAGGCGCTCCTTTCCTGAGATATTTGTCATCCGACAACTCCAGATGCGTCTTTCATTAAAAACCCGAATCGGTCATTAGATTTCCAATCCGTTTTGTCTTTATATTCGTTCGTATTGCAACCGTTTTGTCGAAGGCATAGCGAGCTATGGCGAAACCAAACTGGA
>JAMPDJ010000014.1 GCA_023665805.1 Bacteroides sp.
TGAAATAGAACTCTCTACGTCAGCCATTTCCATTATTACAAACAAGGTTAACCAGACTGCCCAAGAATGGCAGAATCGCCCTTTGGATATTGTTTATCTTATAGTCTGGATGGACGGTATCGTCTTCAAGGTACGGGATAACGGCAAGATCATAACCAAGACTGTTTATCTTTGTGTAGGACTGAAACAGAATGCCTGAAGGAAGTTCTTGACATGTGGGTAGGCAAATCGGAAAGTTCTTAATAGTCACCTTTTTATTTCTCTGCAACAACAACACTTATTGTGCCGGAAAGGTTCTTCTTTGTTCTTAACAAACATTGATTTTAGCTTTGCGTACCCAAAAAATCAGGGTATGCAAATTTACAAATAATTACTTACCTGGTAGTTATATTTTTACTGCTTTTTGAGTGACGAAGTCAGGAGAAAGAAGGAGGAAAAATCTCAAATGAGCATTTTCCTTACAGGGATTCGTCTTTGGCCACGGCGTTGTCACGCTCTCAACAATAGTATTGTCGTAACCACGACAATACTATTGTTGAGGTCACGTCAATACTATGATCGGGATGCCGACATTACCATGGACGAAAACGCACCATCATCCGGATGGCTTCTTTCCAATGATTTGGGGATGCCACGAAAATGAAATACTGCAAATGCAGCAAGCCCGACTGCCGTTCCCACACAGAACCGCAATCGGGCTTTACATATCATATATCGCGCGGCAAGCACCATGAGCCAATCAAGCCTTGCGCTCACGACATGACAACGGGGCATCGCACAACCGTCCCCCACTCCGCGCGATGCGCTCACTTGGAGGCAGCGTAACGCTTGGCCTGCTCGGCAATCAGTTCGGCATCGTCAAAATAATTTATCTTCATGGCACGGCGAACCTCTTCCATCGTCTCCATGGCAGCCTGCCGGGCACGCTCGCATCCCTTGCGCAGGATTTCATAGATTGCAGGAATATCCTTCTGCAACTCCAGACGGCGTTCGCGTATGGGAGTGAGGCGATCATTCAGCACATTGTACAGGAACTTCTTGCAAGTGCCGTCACCCAAACCGCCACGTGTGTAGTGCGCCTTCAGTTCATCCAGATTCTGATATTCGGGCATGAACCTGGCAAAGTCCTCGTCAGTGCAAAATGCATCAAGGTAGGTGAAGACGGTATTCCCCTCCAAATGGCCGGGCTGCTCTATATGTATATGCTCCGGGTCGGTGTACATGCTGTTCACCTTCTTCTTCAGTTCCTTGGCGGTATCGCTCAAGTAAATGCAATTGCCCAACGACTTGGACATCTTGGCCTTGCCATCGATCCCCGGCAGACGAAGACAGGCTGCATTGCCCGGAAGCATGATTCCGGGTTCTACCAAGGTGTCACCATAGATGCCATTGAAGCGGCGCACAATCTCGCGAGTTTGTTCCAGCATAGGTTCCTGATCCTGTCCGGCAGGCACTACGGTAGCCTTGAACAAGGTTATGTCCGCAGCCTGGCTGACGGGATATGTGAAAAAGCCAACAGGAATGCTGTCTCCGGAAAAACTTCGCATCTGTACCTCACTCTTTACCGTGGGATTGCGCTGAAGACGAGAAACCGACACCAGATCCATGAAATAGAACGTCAGTTCGCATAATTCAGGTATCTGGCTCTGAATGAAGATAGTTACCTTCTCCGGATCCAATCCGCAAGCAAGATAGTCCAAGGCGACCTCAATGACGTTCTGCCTGACCTTTTCCGGGTTGTCCATATTGTCGGTCAAGGCCTGGGCATCGGCGATGAACACATACATTTGATCATAGTTGCCCTCATTCTGCAATTCCACCCTGCGGCGAAGACTGCCTACATAGTGACCTATATGCAAACGTCCCGTAGGCCTGTCACCGGTAAGTATAATCCTTTTTTTAGATTCCATCATTTCTATTATTGAATACTTTGGTTTAATCTATGCATTCCCTTAACGGGGAGGTTCCTGTGCCATCCATTTACGGGAAACAACAAAGAAAGGGAGCAATATACATCGCTCCCCTTCTTTGATATAGAATAAATATGAATATGTCGCGTGTTACTTGATGCTTACGATAGCACGACGGTTGTAAGAGATGGGAGACAACTCCTTAACACCGCCCTTACCTACAACTTCAATCTTGTTCTTGTCCATGCCCATCTTAACGATTTCATCGGCAACAGCCTGTGCACGACGCTCGGACAACTTCTGGTTGTAAGCTGCGCTGCCAGTCTTGGAGTCAGCGTAACCTGTTACAACGATAGTCTTGTCGTTGGCCTTGGCATATTCTACAAGCTCCTTCACGTTAACCAAGTCCTTCTTGGAAGCGATACGGCTCTTATTGATGTTGAAGAACACAGAAGACTTTGAAGAGTTGATTTCAGTAACCTTGCTTGTAGCCTCGGGGCACTTGTGATCTCTGATCATCTTCTGCAGACGTGCATTCTCAGCCTGCTGGTCAGCCAAAGAAGCGTTCAATGCATCCAACTGAGCCTTGTTCATTGCCATGATGGCATCTACGTCGGGAGCGTTGTCCCAACCCACTTTACCGAGGTTGAAACCGCAACCTACACTCCAACCTACCTGCAGATCATAGCTACCATTGGAATTGCCATCGTAGCCATTATCGTAGCAATCAGCATAGATATCTACATTGATATGAAAACGCTTTGTCACGTTGAAGGTGTTCAACCAGCCACCACCGAGAACAGGACTGTCTGTAGAAGTGCTGCAGTTGCGTCCCCAACCCATGCTTGCGTACAAAGTAGTGTTCCATACGCGGGGCTTGTAGCCGGCAAACAGGTTGTGCAGGTTCAACATAGGCTGGAAGCGCAAACCAACCTGATTGTACAGGGGGTTCAGGCTCTTGTTGTCAAAATTCACCTGACGCGCATCGGCTGCCACGAACTTGAGGCGAGCACCGACAGCAGGAGTAATCCACTTACCTACGCTAACATCGAACCCCCAGTTGCCTCTTGTCAAAGAGAATGGATTGGCACCTACGCCCATGCCTGATTCCTGGCCAGAGTAGTTGCTGATGAAATCAGCACCAAAATCAATGAACCAATTATCCCAGAAGCCGTTGGTCACAACCTTATGCTTATGAGTTGGGATCTCCGTAGAAGTGTTCTCTTGAGCATAAGTCCCGAGAGACATGCCGGCGACAGCCAGCAGAAGCATCATCTTCTTCATAATTCTTTACATTTAATTAAATAATCACTATTTGTATATTCTCTGTACCTATGTAATATAGTTTCTATTGTTTTTGCAGCACAAAAGTACGGAAATTTATACACATAAGGACGTTTTTGTCTAAAAATAAACAAGTAGAGACTTAAAAAGGGTTTATTTGTTCAGTCAAGAGAACATTTTGAGGATATTTGCCTGTTTCAGCAGGGCCATTGTCACTTTACCATCCGGTGTGAGATTGGGATTACTGCTTTTGAATAAATCCGACATAAGCACATCCATCTCCTGTTGCGTCAGCACCTGACCTTCCACGATAGCCGCTGCCTTGGCCAAGGACAATGCGATACGGTGCCTGTAATCCGCCATCACCGGCTGCCCACCTTGACGTACGGAATCCACGATATTCTTTACCAGCACCTGCGGAACCAGTCCCTCTATCCCGGATGGCAATCCGTTTATGGAGTAACTGCCACCGCCAATAGACTCCAAGTCAAAGCCAAGATGACGGACATCGTCTATTATCTCTTCCAAAATCTGAGCATCCGAGAGAGGAAGCGTAAGCAACTCGGGGAACAACAGTCCCTGAGTCACGTTCTCCTGCCTGTCCATTTGCGACATATACTTATCATATAGTATACGCACGTGAGCACGATGCTGATCAATAATCATCAGACCGGAACGCGCAGCCGAGATGATGTACTGGCCTTTGAATTGGAAATGCTGACTACCTACCTCCTCTTCCTCTACAGGAACATCTGCCTCAAACATGTCCATCTGTCGCTCCGACCGCACTGCTGTTTGCGGGGCAAGTTGGCCATAAAGCCTCGTCCAATCAGCAGCAGACGCCTTGGAACGTGCAGTAGGGAAACTGCCTACATGGCTTTTAGAAGAAACCTCATCAACAGGATTGCCGTCGCCAGCGGAGCGAAAAGACATGGGACCATCAGCAGAGAATGCAAAATCGTTGCCATGCGGAGCACTTTCGGAAGCAGCAAAGGGATTGTAAGAAGTGTCGACAGTGACTTTGGGTGGGGCCACGCTATTGCGCGAAATGTCCATCACCGGTATCTCTGTTGTTTGGGCATTGTCGAAATCTATCGTCGGAACGGCATAGAATTTTCCGAGAGACTCACGTATTCCGGCATTTATTATCTGCCATATAGCAGGTTCGTTCTCGAATTTCACCTCAGTCTTAGTTGGACTGATATTGACATCTATGTTTGCCGGATCTATGGTCAGATACAAGAAAAAAGGTATCTGCTCGCCTTCAGGTATCAAACCATTGAAAGCCTCGGCCACCGCCTTAGCAAAATAGGCATGACGCATATAGCGTCCGTTCACAAAAAAGTATTGATGGACACCTTTCTTGCGGGAAGATTCCGGACGCCCGACGAAGCCGGCAATGTTCACCAAAGTGGTATTGACATCCACCGCCACAAGTTCATCCCCCAATTTCTTTCCGAACACGTCCACTATACGACGACGCAAATTAGAGGCCATCAGACGCATAGAAGGAGTACCATCAACAGTCAGGCTGAAGGACACGGAGTAATTCACAAGGGCAATGCGTTCAAATTCCTGCATTATATTATTCAACTCCGTATGATTGGACTTGAGGAATTTGCGACGTGCAGGGATATTAAAGAAAAGGTTGCGCACTTCAAAGTTAGCCCCAACGGCGCAGACACAAGGTTCCTGCCCTAAAACCTTGCCTCCCTCAATTTCCAAACGCGTGCCTAATTCCGAATCCAAAGTCCGCGTTTGCAATGTAACCTGCGCCACAGCCACGATGGAAGGCAAGGCTTCGCCACGAAAGCCCATGGTCCGAAGGGTGAATAGATCCTCGGCACAAGTTATCTTGCTGGTAGCATGACGTTCAAAAGCCAAACGGGCATCCGTCTCGCTCATTCCCTTGCCATCGTCTATCACTTGAATACAGGTGCGCCCGGCATCCTGCACATACACATCTATGTTTCCTGCCCCGGCATCCACGGCATTCTCCACCAACTCCTTTATCACAGAAGCCGGACGCTGGATCACCTCCCCGGCAGCTATCTGGTTGGCCACCGAGTCGGGTAAAAGGTGTACTATATCCAAATCAGCAGTACGTTAATGAATGTTTGTACATTACAGTATTGTTTTAGGCACACCAATACAGCGCGCCAAGGCAACACATCAGAAATGATAATCTCCAGTCAGCAGAAACCGCCACAGCATGAGCAGCAGTATAACGACTACCAAAACGACCGGCCATTTGAAATTTCTGCCCCATCCGCCTTCGGCATAAAGTTGGGTGCGAGGAGTAAACTGTGAGAATTTACCCCGGAATCTGTCCCGGGTATAGTCCTCGGGTACGGACGGCAATTCACCCTGCTCACGTTTTACCTCATTTACCAACTTGTCCAGTTTCTCCTTACGTTCGTCAGTATAAATACTAACTCGGCGAAACTTCCTGGGTTCCCTGGCTTTGAACATTCCCATGGTTCTTGTCTATTTGATTTAACTTCTGCAAAGGCACTTTTCGCTGCACGCTTTTCTTCAACTCCGTACCCTGATTCTTTCCACGCCAGACAAAAATATCGGCAGGACTGAGCGGACGCACATAGTCGAACCAGTGGAAATTCTCCAAATAACGCATATCTGCCGGAATCATGGGGACGGGATAAAACGTGCCTGTAGCTGCAGGCATCCATATTTTCTTCATCTTCCTGTTATCGCCCATAAACATTTTCATCTCCGTGCTCTCTATATGGTTCATGGCCACCATCAGGCTGTCGTCATCCAAAGGAAAGTAATTAACTATGGCATTGCCTATGACGTGGGTCATCTGCAGTTCGCCATCGCGCAGATAAGAATGCATTTCATGCCCGGATATCTGATTGAAATGTATGCTATCCATGCGTTCGCATGACAGCGTCTGCCTAAGCACGTACACACTGTCCACAGTACTGTCGTTCATGAAAGCCTGTATCTCCTCTCCCAACAACTGGTTATGTCCCATCCACACGATAGGGTCCTTGTACATGATCATCATGGAATCACGCGTAAGGTAAACGAGGGAATCGCATACCCCCTGCAAATCATTGCGGAACATACGCACATGATTATAGGCATGCATAGTGCGATAGACGGAGTCTGTTCCTATATCAAATGTGAACAATTTCAGACTGTCGGCATGCATATACATCGTGTCTGTTCCTTGGGAGAAATCCAACATGCAAGCAGAGTCTGTCACAAGACTATACCCGGTCTTGTCGTTGTAGTACAGATAATTGCCTGTCATGGCATTCCTATTGACGACATCCGTAAAAATCACATCCATGAAAGCCTCGCCTACAGAATCCACGCTATTCCAACGGATACTGTCGCCAACAATCTTCTTGCCGTTATTGCTCAGTTCGCTCCTGTTCAGCAGCGTAACCGTATTTGTTTCCGAATCCAAATATCCCAGTTCTGTATACACATGGCACCCCCCATCGTCTATGGTACTGGGGCCCTTGGCTATAGACAAGGCCGTGGCCGTATTATAATATAATGTATCGGTCAGCAATGTCGTACGGGTCTGCTGTGGAGGAGGCGGGCTGACCAGATGAACGTTGAAATTGAACACCGCCATCTTGGTTTCAGGGCGATATTCCCCCCAATCCGAAGTCATGTCATTCTCAGGTGTTATCAGACGCCCACCCTCAAAAAAATACCCCACATTATATAGGCGGTCATAATCCAGGGAATCCGTATATAACGTTGTAGTTCCATGAACCAACACCACATTGTTGCGAACATGCGCCAACTTCTCCATGCCATCGTAATTGAGCACATCGCCAGTCAGGCTAAGCGTATCACCTTGGACCATACGTACATTACCATAAGCATCCAGACTGTTTGACCGCTCGTAAAACAAGGCACTGTCACAGTACATCAGTATATCATCATGCCTGAAACTGACATTGCCGACCAATATCTGAGCCTCGGTCTTGATGTCGGCATCATGATACAAACGGTCAGAGTGCAAAAGGTAAATTCTGCTCTCATTCTGCGCCCATACCGACACAGATGCCAATATGCACGCCCACATGCACGCTATGAAGGCAACTTTATTCAAAATACGGCTTTGAATCTATGTGCTCGTAGACACATGAGCTTTAGTGGCGTCCCCATCCGGGATACTTGAACTCACACTCGCCCCAACCTTGTTTGATACGCACATATGTGCTCTTCTGCTTCTCACGTATCCACTTCTCTATGAACTCCTCGCTCTTCTCCTCCTCCACGGCACGCTTCAGGATCTGAAAGTCCTCCGTAATGGAAGCACGGTGAGCCGGGATACGGTTCTTCAACTTAACGATGGCACAAACTTCACGTCCGCGCTTGTCTATCATTGTAAAGGGTTTGGAAATATTGCCGACGGTCATTGTGTCCACCACCCGAGCCAGTTCTCCTGGCAGTTCGCCCATCTCGAAACGGGTAGTACGCTCTTGAGTCTCCTGTTTGGTATTCACCATAACACCGCGATTATTACGTGTATCCTTGTCATCGGAGATTTCCTGTGCGCCTATATCAAAAGTGAACTTACCTTCCCTGATATCCATGGCTATGGAATCCAGACGGGCCAGACACGCATCCACGTTCTTACGGTCTACCTCAGGGCGACGCAAGATATGGCGTACCTTCACCCTGTCGCCAAGTTTATCTATCAACTGTATGATATGGAAACCAAATTCGCTCTGCACCACCTTGCTGACCTTGCGAGAATCGGTCAGCGAAAAGGCCACATTGGCAAAGGCGGGATCCAATTCCGACTTGCCATAATAGTCCATTTCACCTCCCTGACGAGCAGAACCTTCGTCCTGACTGAACATGCGAGCCAAAGCCGAAAAGCTGGTCTCGCCGCTGGTAATACGGTCCGACCAAGCCCTCAACTGTTCCTTGACACGTTCGATTTCCTCGCGCGTAATCCGCGGATGCTGTACCAATATCTGTACTTCCACCTGCGTAGGGATAAAAGGAAGACTGTCCTCGGGCACACCTTGATAATGGCGGCGTACCTCTGCCGGTGTAACCTTGATATCCTTTGTGAGTGTCTTGCGGACCTCATTGGTTAGCATCTGGTTGCGGAACTGTTCAAACAATTCCTCCCTTATCTGAGACATCGGCATGCGCATGTATTCCTCCAGCTTTTCACGACTGCCAGCCATCATCACCTTACGGTTGATGTCTTCCTCAACATAGTTGTTCACCTCGCTGTCGCTAACCCTTATGCTGTCCAACTCTGCCTGATGCAAAAAGAGTTTCTGTACTGCCAGCTGCTCGGGAATAACACAATATGGATTGCCCTTGATATTACTGCCGTAGTCGTTGCGAATGCGTTCCACATCGGACCGCAGGATAGCATCATCTCCCACTACCCATATAACCTCGTCCGCAACATCATTTTGAGCAAAGGCTGCCAATCCAGTGATGGCGGCAAAAGCCAAACATACCAATTTTCTCATCTGTCTTTATCAATGGTTATTAACAGTAGCAAGTGCCTCGTCATATATCACTACAGGATACTTCTTGCGCAAAGCCCGGACATATTCCTCCTCACGATATTTCTGATAGTCCTCCACCACCTTGGCACCTACATCAGTCCACTTGGCCGGTCCCTTCTTCAGCATCCTGCCAACGATGCCGCAATGTGGAAATCCATCTATAGGTTTTACCTCCTGCCCTTTCACTCTAAAAGCCAAAGCATCCACATTGCCGTTGCTACCCTGTACGAAAAGTCGTTTGTCCATACGTACGGTCACGCTATCGGCATTGAACTGCTCACGCACGGTCTGTATCCACCGGCCATCGTCCTTGACCTTTTTCAACGCCTTCTTCACCCTCTTTACGTCATCCTTGGAGGCACAATAATAAATCATGCCACTGAAATGCGGTTTGTCCCAAGCGTAATTCTTCTTATGCTCCTCAAAATAGCGTTCGATACCTGTGGTATCAGACTTTGCGGGTTCCCAGATACGGGTAGAGCAGAACTCGTATAGAAGGAGGCCATCGTGATATTCGCGTACGAGATAACGAAGGTCAGGATTCTCGTTACACAAGCGTTCAGTCTCCATATCCAGCACTTGGTCCACAGTGTATTCTTCACCATATTTCTTCATTATCTCGGTCAAGGCATCCGTAGCCAAACGTTCATGCACTCCACGACGTTCCAAGAACCGATGTATCTGAGGGTGAAGCGTATCAAAAGGTTCCAATTGCTTGCGCCCCAACATCTTCACTATATGGTATCCCACAGGACTAAGGAAAGGACTGCACACATCTCCCGTCTGGAGACCATAGGCCACATCCTCAAACTCCTTCATCGTGTCACCAGGCCCCACCCAAGGCAATGCGCCACCATTACGTGCGGTCTGCGCATCATCGCTAAGTTTCAAGGCAAGGTCGGTGAAATCGGAACCTTGGATTATGGCATTATAGATGCTATCAGCACGATGACTCTTCAGTTCACGCTCCTGTTCTGTGGCATTCTGCGGCACCAGCACCAGAATATGGGCAGGGCGTATCAAATCTTTGCCACCGAGAATCTGCACCAGGCCATCATAATAGTCATGACATTGTTGTTCCATCACCACCTCTGGCACCAACATGGGACGCACCTGTTGATTGCGGTAATGCCGAAATTCTTTTTGGAAAGCAGCAGCAGTATCCAACTTAGCATCCAAGGCTGCACGAACCTTCAGCTTGTATGCGGCAAAAAGGTCGACATAGTCGCGCACCGATTTTTTGTCTACAACAGCATCGGTATTGTTCTTGTTGAAGTTGTATTCAAACTCACTTCTTGTCACCGGCTCGCCTGCCACTGTCATGACCACCGGGTCTGACTGTTGCTGTGCAATGGCGGCTACAGAAGAGAGCAACAGAGCGCAACAGGTTATAACAATTTTCTTCATTATATTATGTTATATATGTGATGGGAAAGTTTATGTGACGTAGACTCTACTCATGGATTGACAAACCAGCCTGCCAACAAACAGAGTACAGCCCACACATATTCCAAACTTCCAGACATGCCTATATTTTCAACATCAGCAAAAGATACTACAGAGGACGACTGTAATTAGGTGCCTCACTGGTGATGGTGACATCATGTGGATGAGACTCAAGAACACCTGCGTTTGTGATACGCACGAACTTGGCATTATGCAAAGCCTCTATGGTAGCGGCACCGCAATAACCCATACCACTACGCAAGCCACCTATCAACTGATAAATTACCTCCTGCACGCTGCCCTTATATGGGACACGACCTGCAATACCCTCCGGAACAAGTTTCTTGACACTGGAAACATCACCTTGGAAATAGCGATCCTTAGAACCGCACTCCATGGCCTCCAGTGAGCCCATGCCACGATAGCTCTTGAACTTACGGCCATTGTAAATTATAGTATCACCCGGACTTTCCTCCGTGCCTGCCACCAATGAACCTATCATCACACAGTATCCACCGGCAGCCAAAGCCTTGACAACATCACCGGAATAGCGCAAACCGCCATCGGCTATCAGAGGTACACCCGTACCCTTGAGCGCATCAGCCACATCATATACGGCACTGAGCTGAGGAACACCAACGCCAGCCACTACACGAGTAGTACAGATACTACCAGGACCGATACCTACCTTCACGCCATCAGCCCCTGCATCTACCAGCATCTTGGCAGCTGCACCGGTAGCGACATTACCCACTACAATATCGACATTCGGGAAGCTGGCTTTAGCCTCTTTCAATTTCTCTATCACGAACTTGCTGTGACCATGCGCTGTGTCTATTACAATAGCATCCACACCGGCATCCACAAGAGCACGCATTCTATCAAAAGTATCCGCCGTAACACCCACACCGGCAGCCACACGCAAGCGGCCTTTGGCATCCTTGCAGGCCATGGGTTTGTCCTTGGCCTTAGTGATATCCTTATAGGTAATCAAGCCTATAAGACGATTATCGTCGTCCACGACAGGCAGTTTCTCTATACGGTTTGCCTGCAGAATGTCGCTGGCCGACAGCAAGTCGGTACCTGCATGAGTGGTGACAAGGTTCTCCTTGGTCATCACCTCGTCCACTACACGGTTCTGGTTACGTTCGAAACGCATGTCGCGATTGGTGACAATACCAACAAGATGATTGTCGTCGTCCACGACAGGAATGCCGCCAATATGATATTCTGCCATCAGAGCAAGTGCATCAGCCACTGTACTACCACGTTTGATAGTGACAGGATCGTAAATCATACCGTTCTCGGCACGCTTCACAATAGCCACCTGACGAGCCTGGTCTTCAATAGACATGTTTTTATGGATTACGCCTATACCTCCCTCGCGGGCAATGGCTATGGCCATCTTTGCCTCGGTGACCGTATCCATGGCTGCCGTTACGAAAGGTACCTTCAACTCGATGTTACGTGAAAACTTGGTGCTCAGTTCCACAGTGCGAGGCAATACCTCGGAATATGCCGGTACCAAGAGGACGTCATCATAGGTGAGACCGTCCATCACAATCCTGTCTTCAATAAATGATGCCATATTGTCTGATGTTATGTATGTTATATTGGGGTACAAAGTTACGAATTAGCCCGATAAAATCCAAACAATCACCATGAATTTGTGTTTATTAAGCCCGCCACACAAATGAATGAACACAAATGAATGGCATACCTTATCTGCCACTAACCACAGTCCAGCACATAGGCTACCGTCTACGGACAGCGACACGGAGATACCACGACAAAAAGAAAGCGAAAAAATTACAGACAAGAATATCCCGACCTCATCTTCTCAAGCAACATGCCAGACAAGCAACAGCGCAAAAAACTAAAGGTATTCCGTACTATTTCCGAACAAGTGAGAGTCAATTGGCCATCTCGGACATGAACTTGATGCGTACAAGACGTATGTCCTTCTCGTCATAATCAGGTCCCAAAGCCTTGACCGCCACAGACAAACGATCTGTCTCGGACTCGTCATGGAAGTAATCATATATGTCCAGCATATATTCCTCGTCCATGACATCCTCCAGATAATAATTGATATCCAGTTTTGTACCACTGTAAACGATGGCATCCATCTCATCAAGCAATTCATCGAAACTGATGCCCAAACCTGTGGCGATGTCCTCCAAAGCGAACTTACGGTCAATCTTCTCTATGATGCTAAGTTTTAGTTGCTTCTTGGTAGGCACAGTACGCACTCGCAACTCCATGTGGCGTTCTATATCATTTTCCTCACAATGCCGCTTTATCAAATCGCAAAACTCCTGACCATAGCGTTGTGCCTTGCCCTGCCCCACCCCAGGAATTTCCTTCAGTTCGGCAATGGTGATGGGATACATGGTGGCCATGGCCTCCAAGGACGTATCCTGAAAGATGACATAGGGCGGAATGTTAAGAACACGGGCACGCTTGCGACGCAAGTCTCGCAGCATTTTGAAAAGAGACTCGTCCAATACAGAAGTGCCCTCCTCCGGTTCCGGTTCATAATCGTCAAACTCTATATTCTCGATAAAGCGGAAAGGTTCAGGCGATGACAAAAACTTCTTGCCTGCTTTTGTCACCTTCAGAAGGCCATAATTCTCAACCTCCTTCTCTATGTAACCTGACAACATCCCTTGGCGCAACAAGGCATTCCAATATGAGGCATCATGGGATGAACCAGTGCCATACTCTGGCAAGGAACCATGACAATAGGCCACGACCTCCTCGGTTTCCACACCCATGACGATATTTATGATATGATCCGACTTGAACTTGCCCTTGACCCCCTGTATTATCTTCAATATCTTTACCAAGTCCTTGCCGCCCTCGACCATCTTGTGCGGACGCATGCAGTTGTCGCAATTGTGACAATTGCCCGCCTCGTATTGTTCGCCGAAATAATGCAGCAACAGACGACGACGACACACGCCGCTCTCCACATAAGCCTTGGTCTCAGCCAGCAATTGGTTGCCTATATCCTGCTCTGCCACCGGCTTGCCCTCCATGAATTTCTTTAATTTGATCAAATCCTGTGGAGAGTAAAACGCAATGCACTGTCCCTCGCCTCCGTCACGACCGCCCCGTCCGGTCTCTTGATAATATCCTTCGAGACTCTTGGGTATGTCATAGTGTATGACGAAACGAACATCGGGTTTATCTATTCCCATGCCAAAGGCTATGGTGGCCACTATTACATCCAGACGTTCCATTATGAAATCATCCTGGGTCTGATTACGCTCGGCAGTATCCATGCCGGCATGGTAGGCACGGGCGTTGATGTGATTTGCACGCAATATCTCTGCCAACTGCTCCACTTTCTTGCGAGAAAGACAATATATTATGCCGCTCTTGCCGGAATGCTGCATGATAAAACGCACAATGTCCTTGTCCACGTCCTTGGTCTTGGGACGAACTTCATAGTAAAGGTTGGGGCGATTGAACGAACTTACGAAGTCCTGAGCTTTCTGTATCCCGAGACTTTTCTTGATATCCCTTCTCACCTTGTCCGTGGCCGTAGCAGTCAGGGCTATGATCGGTGCACGTCCTATTTCATTGACAATAGGACGTATGCGTCTGTACTCAGGACGAAAGTCATGTCCCCATTCCGATATGCAATGTGCTTCGTCCACGGCATAGAAGCTAACCTTTACACTACGTAGGAAATCCTTGGTTTCCTCTTTAGTCAAAGACTCCGGTGCCACATACAAGAGCTTAGTCCGTCCCAACTGTATGTCCGCCTTCACCTCATCCACCTGTTGGCGCGTGAGACTGGAATTCAGGTAATGTGCTATGCCGTCATCTTCACTCACTTGGCGGATGGCGTCCACCTGATTCTTCATAAGAGCTATAAGCGGAGAGAGGACTATGGCCGTGCCCTCCATAATCAGAGCAGGCAATTGATAACAGAGGCTCTTGCCACCGCCAGTCGGCATAAGCACAAAGGTATCGTTACCGGCAAGAAGATTGGTAATGACATCCTCTTGTTGTCCCTTAAACGCAGTGAAGCCGAAATAGCGTTTCAGTTTAGAAATAAGGTCGATTTTATCCATAGTGGTAGTCTCTGATTATGGCGTACGTTTACAAAGGTAACAATTCTTAAGAATATATCCAAGAATTCACATTAAAAAAAGCCCTGCCACCCGGCCTATTTTAGCAGGCAGAGTAACAGGGCGTTTTCGCTACGCCAGATACGACAGCCAATCTTGCCCGGGTATACCATGGAGGCAAAACACCGGTAAAATCCGACTTTTCACTTGACACGCGGACTATTGTCCATACGACAGCAAGACCTGACACGACTCAACTCAACAAACAAGTGCCGGCACAGCCATAGAACAGTGCACAGGCAATGCATTTACAAACATGTCCTAATCAAAGCACCTCAGACTTTGCCAACTGATTGCGAACATAGTCGGCAGTAATAGTCAGTTCCTTGCAGTCGGTACCCGGAGTAGAGAATTGGAGATCCGTCATCACCGACTCTACAATGCCACGCAAACCACGAGCACCAAGATTGCGTTCCATGGCTTTGTCTACCATAACCTCCAGTGCCTCGGAGGTGAAATCCAAAGCCACTCCATCCATTTCAAACAGTTTCTTCTGTTGACGGATAAGTGAGTTCTTGGGTTCGGTAAGTATGTTGCGCAATGCTTCCCTGTCCAAAGGACGAAGGTACGTCAAAGCCGGCAGACGTCCGATAAGTTCGGGTATAAGGCCAAAACTCTTGAGATCCTGAGGCTGAATGTACTTCAACAGATTCTTGCTGTCGATATTGTGACGCAATGCCACATTATTATAACCAACCGTGTGAGTATTCATGCGCTGAGCTATCTTGCGTTCGATACCATCAAACGCACCACCGCAGATAAACAGTATGTTGCGCGTGTCCATGTGCACATAGTCCTGGTCGGGATGCTTGCGTCCTCCCTTGGGAGGAACATTCACTATACTTCCTTCCAACAATTTCAGCAGTCCCTGCTGTACACCCTCACCGCTTACATCGCGTGTGATACTCGGATTATCGCCCTTGCGGGCTATCTTGTCTATTTCGTCTATGAACACAATACCACGTTCGGCACGAGGCTGGTCATAATCTGCGGCCTGCAGCAGACGCGACAGGATACTTTCCACATCCTCGCCCACATATCCGGCCTCAGTCAACACAGTAGCGTCCACTATGGAAAACGGAACATCCAGCATCTTGGCTATAGTACGTGCCAACAGCGTCTTGCCCGTACCTGTCGAGCCTATCATGATGATGTTGCTTTTCTCTATTTCAACATCATCACCGGCATCCGCACCTGCGAGAGCTTGCTGACGCAACCTCTTGTAATGATTGTATACGGCCACTGAGAGGGCAATCTTGGCATCGTCCTGCCCGATGACATATTCGTCTAAACGCGCCTTTATCTCGGCAGGACGCATCAAAGGCCTGTCGGCATCGTATGTATCGGCAGAGGCAGTTCCAGATTTCAATGTCTCGTTCACCATATGATGTGCCATCTCGACACAATCGCTGCATATAAAGCCATCGAGACCATTCAACAACAGAGGCACGTCTTTCTCGCTCCGTCCGCAAAAGGAGCAATGGTTTATCTTCTTAGGCATATCACGTTTATGCTTTGCGCATCAATACATTGTCCACCATACCATACTCCTTGGCCTCCTGAGCAGTCATCCAGTAATCCCGGTCGCTATCGGCCCACACCTTGTCAAAAGACTGGTGAGAGTGATTGGCTATGATGGTATACAACTCATTCTTCAGTTTCAGTATCTCGCGAGCAGTAATCTCTATGTCGGAGGCCTGCCCCTGCGCCCCCCCCAGAGGCTGGTGTATCATCACACGCGAATGCTGCAATGCAGAACGCTTGCCCTCTGTTCCCGACACCAGCAATACGGCTGCCATGGAAGCTGCCATACCAGTACAGATGGTGGCCACGGGACTTTGTATGAACTGCATAGTGTCGTATATGCCCAAGCCTGCATATACGCTTCCGCCCGGAGAATTGATATAGATACTTATGTCCTTGCCCGGATCCACGCTATCGAGGTACAGCAATTGTGCCTGCAACGTGTTGGCTGTATAATCGTTCACCTCCGTACCGAGAAATATGATACGGTCCATCATCAGGCGGCTGAACACGTCCATTTGAGTCACATTCAACTGCCTTTCCTCAAGGATATAGGGGTTCATGTATTGATTCTGCATGGAAACGATGTCGTCAAGAACCATGCCGTTAATGCCCATCTTGCTTGTGGCGAACTTGCGAAAATCTCTCATATACATTATATATATTATAGAACTGTGTAATGTTGATCATGAAACCACATGCCAACTGTCGCGACAACACGTATCTGCGACCCACGGCATTATGATATTCCTAACCAAAGACCCCCTGTCCTCATCCCGCCCATTGACAGGGAGGGATACGGGGAGAGGGGGCTTGCGGATATATCCATGGATACAATCCCCGGACAGGAATGTTGCCGTCCGGACATCGTTACCGTAGTGTGTCCTTACGCTTCGAAGGCCTTGTTGAACTCTTCAAGGCTGACTGTCTTCTCGTCCAAAGCAACGATAGCCTTGGCGGCAGCACCCAGTTTGCGTTCCACAGTGCGATTCACCAGACCCTCGGCCTGCTGCTTGTTCTCCAGCATGCTCTTGGCATAGTTCTCAAGTGCGGAATCGGGTACGTTGGTCATGCCGTACTGTGCGAACTGCATGCGGGTTACCTCCTTGGCGGTCTCCATCACATCGGGTTGCTCTACCTTTATGTCCAACTGGTCGCAAAGCTGTTCCTTGATGAGATGCCACTTCAACTCCTCCACACTGGGCAGGAAGTTCTTTTCGATGAACTCGTCGTCCTTATCCTTGTTGTTCATCTTCATGATGCGCTTAAGAAGTTCTTCGGGGAACTCCACTTCGCCCACACGTGCGACAAGATATTTCTTCAAATCCATCACGAAACGGAAATCACTGTCCACAGAGAACTGCTCCTCCAGAATCTCCTTGATGGCAGCACGGAAACCAGCCTCGTCATTAACCTTGCCTTCACCCAACACCTGGTCGAAAAGTTCCTGGTTCAAGGCATGAGCCTCGTAGCGGGTAATCTCGCTGATCTGATACTGGAAGTCACCTGTCTTCCGGGCAGCCTCCTCCTTGGTTATCTTCAGGAGAGAAGAAAGTTCAGTGTCGCTTTCGTATGCCTTGGAAGGATTAAAGACAATCACGTCACCCACCTTGGCACCATCGAACTTCTGCTTCTGCTCGTCGTTCTTCATATAATCGGGCAACATCACGGCACCCTCTACCTCAATACCGCCTTCCACGACCTGACCGTTCTCGTCCAACTCGGTAATAGTACCCTTGACCATATCCTTGGCCTGATACTCGTCCACCTTGGCATAGCTGCCTGCACGGCTGGTGTACATCTGGACTTGCTGGTCCACCATTGCATCGTCCACAGTGATGTGGTAGTATTCCACCTTGTCCCCGCCACTGATCTTGGCATCCATCTGCGGAGCAAGGGCAATGTCAAACACAAAAGTCTGCTCCTCGGCCTTCAAGCTCACTTCGCCTTGCTTGTCGCTGGGAAGAGGTTCGCCCAAGATGTCTATTTTCTCTTCGCGGATATATTTGTACAGTTCCGTACCAAGCATCTTATTCAGTTCCTCGGCCTGCACTTCCTGGCCGAAACGCTTCTTCAACAGGGCCATGGGAGCCTGACCGGGGCGAAAACCGGGCAGAGAAGCCTTCTTGCGATAGTCCTTCAGTGTCTTTTCCACATTGGCTGCATAGTCAGCTTTCGCCAATGTGATAGTCAGCAACGCAGTTACGTTGCCTGTCTTTTCAAACGAAATGTTCATTGGTCTCTTATTGATTATATTGATTACTATTCTATTGGAGCCCTCTGGCAAAGGGGGCATTCAGAGTGCAAAGATAATAAAAAATAATGAGGAACCTCCACTGTGGCAGCAGCTTTTTTCTACCGCACACATATTTACATATATTCTTGGAAGAGCGAGAACAAGAATTTAATACATTCATCCTATCTTTACACACAAATTATCATTAGCATTAAATCCTTCCTATGTTCACAGACCTTCTCAACTCGTCTTATTTTGCCCTTTTCCTGATTGTGGCACTTGGGTTCATGTTGGGCCGTATCAAGATAAAAGGCGTGTCGCTGGACGTGTCCGCCGTCATTTTCATTGCCTTGCTTTTTGGCCACTATGGCGTGTACATACCCAAAGACCTGGGTAATTTCGGCCTCGTGCTATTTATTTTCACTATAGGCATACAGGCCGGACCGGGATTCTTCGACTCGTTTCGCAGCAAGGGCAAGACCCTCATAATCATCACCACATTGCTGATAGCTTCAGGTGCCCTGACTGCAGTGGGAATGAAGTTTCTCTACGACATAGATACGCCCAGCATAGTGGGCCTGATGGCGGGCGCACTGACGTCAACGCCAGGTCTGGCCGTAGCCATAGACAGCACCAAGGCTATGCCCAACAATGCCTTGGCACCTATTTCCTACGGCATAGCATATCCGTTCGGTGTGATAGGTGTGATCTTGTTCGTGAAACTCTTGCCCAAAATCATGCGCATAGACTTGGAGAAGGAGGCGAAAGAATTGGACGCACAACGCCTCAGCAAGTTCCCCGAGATGGAAACCTGCCTCTTCCGCGTGACCAACGATGCCGTCATTGGTCACACGCTGATGGAATTGAAGTTTGCCAACATGACAGGGGCCATCATCTCCAGAATGAAGTCGGAGGACAAAATTATCATACCAATGGGAACCACCGTACTGCACGTCAACGACTGGGTACAGTGCGTAGGCACCAAGGAGGCATTGGCACAGGCCGAACTGCTTCTGGGCGAGCGCAAGGAAGGTGAGCTGCCACTGGCCGAAGGGCAGGACATACAGCAATTGTTGCTGACCAACAAGAAGATGATAGGCAAGCAATTGGCCGAGCTACGTTTGCACCAGAACTTCGGATGCACCGTCACTCGCGTACGTCGCAGCGGCATCGACCTCACCCCTTCCGAAAGTTTGGAGCTGAAATTCGGCGACAAGCTGATGGTTGTTGGCGAAAAAGAAGGCCTGAACGGCTTTGCATGCATGCTGGGCAACAATGCCAAATTGTTATCCGACACCGACTTCTTCCCCATAGCCATGGGTATAGTCCTTGGCGTCATCGTGGGAAAAATGAACATAGGCCTCGGCGAAGGCATGAGTTTCTCTCCGGGTCTGACAGGAGGTGTCCTGTTAGTGGCATTGTTCCTCAGCGCAATGGGCAAGACCGGTCCCGTCATATGGTCCATGTCAGGTCCTTCCAACCAATTGCTACGCCAACTTGGCCTATTGCTCTTCCTGGCCGAGGTTGGCACCTCTGCAGGCAAGACCCTCGTGTCCACATTCCAAGAGAGCGGTCTCTTGCTCTTCGGCATCGGTGCCTTGCTGACGCTCGTTCCCATGCTGGTGGCAGTGCTGGTGGGCCGTCTGGTATTCAAGATTTCCATTTTGGATCTCCTGGGCACCATCACCGGAGGCATGACATCCACCCCCGGCTTGGCTGCCGCGGACTCCATGGTAGACAGTAACATCCCAAGCGTAGCCTACGCCACCGTCTACCCTATAGCCATGGTATGCCTCATCATCGCCATACAGGTGATTGCCGCTATGACTGTGTGAGTGTAGCAAAAAGAGCCTCGTCTAAAAAAACGACAAGCACAACCGGACTCTCCCGAGAACTTCCATAATAGGCCAATGCCAAGGAATACAAACAATCCGTCAGCATTGTACTATACGTCAGTTCCGCCCCGGCGATACACAAGCCGGGCCAATCCGAACAGATAGCGACGGAAACCCGGACGATAAGCCAGCATGCGGTCGAACCATCCAAGATGCGGAGAGACAATTCTCACCACCATCCCGACATAGACCATTGCGAACAACGTACCCAAGCCAATCACATTCCATTGCCAGCTTCCGAAGAACAAATAACAACTGGCAACGGCCAGTGCCACCAATGTCGTGTCCACCCATATCTTCACCTTGGCAAAAGGGCGCCCCGTCACTTGGCTGATAGTAATGGAAATACCCTCACCGGGCATAGTCACTGAACCGCACCTCACCTCAAAGGCGATGCCTACGCCCATAATCGTACATCCCGCGAACTGTTCAAGCATCTGCAAGGGCATGACGGCAGACTCCATAGCTCCGGTCAATGCCATGTTTATATCTATGAGCCAGCCGAACACGAACCCTATGACAAGCTGGAAAAGCTGCATGGGTTCGAAACGGCGACGAAGAATCATGACTTGGCAAAACACCAGGATAAAATTCATCGCTATCGTATACCCGCCGATTGTCCATCCGGGTACACCACCAGCAGGACCTGCCAAAGAAAAGACAAAAGGCAAGGCGGAAATCACGCTGCTGCCCAGCGATGAACGCACACACAGGGAAACTCCCAACGTCATCAGATACAACGAAAACAAAAGCAGGAGATGCTGCCATACGAACGATACAGTTCTCTCTTTGCCGAAAGCCGTCAATTTAAAATTCACACTCATCTATTTGTCATTCATATTATTACCATTCACAATGCAATATCCACACATGCATGCGCATGATGGGACTACGGCAGAAAAAACATGCGTTATGGAAAACAGCAAACATATCTGCTCACCATAACGTACCAAACCAGCGTTCAGGGACTTTTTTTGTGCAGGGGGCTCCAAATGCAACGTCGTTGACAGATCTCGCCTCGGGACCGCTCACCTACATTTCCTCGCCTCCTGCCTGGCGACTGCGTATCTCGTCCATTTTGTAAAAATCCTTCTTGCGCAGTTTGAAGGAGTGTGTGAGATATTTGTCCAGCACGACCGGATTTTGCGACAATTCCTCAGGAGTACCGTGGAACAGGATTTGCCCCTCAAAGAGAAGGTATGCACGATCCGTGATACAAAGCGTCTCCTCCACGTTGTGATCGGTTATGAGAACTCCGATGTTCTTCTGCTTCAACTTCCATACGATGTACTGTATGTCCTCCACGGCGATGGGATCCACACCGGCAAAAGGTTCGTCCAGCATTATGAACTTGGGATCTATGGCCAGGCAGCGGGCTATCTCCGTGCGCCGGCGTTCCCCTCCGGAAAGACGATCGCCCAGATTGTGGCGCACCTTCTGCAAGCGAAACTCGGCTATGAGGCTTTCCAACTTATCCCTTTGATAGTCCATGGGCTTTCCTGTCATTTCCAGAACCGAGGCGATATTGTCCTCCACGCTCATCTTGCGGAAAACCGAAGCCTCCTGTGCCAGATAGCCAATGCCCTTTCTGGCACGCTTGTATACAGGATCCTCGGTTATCTCTTCGTTATCCAGCCAGATGTGCCCGGCATTTGGAACCACCAGACCGGTAGTCATGTAGAAACTCGTGGTTTTGCCGGCGCCATTAGGTCCAAGCAGGCCCACTATCTCCCCCTGCCGCACATCAAAGGAGACGTTGTTCACCACCGTGCGCTTGCCATAAACCTTTACCAGACCTTCGCTACGCAACTCCATAGTCTTGTTGTTGTCCTGTTCTTCCATCGTGCAGCAAATTTACAACTATTTCTTCATTCACGTCCCCGGGAGACCGGGTTTTCTCGCGCGGGCAAGCTGATTTGCCGTTAAACTTTCTCAAAAAAACAAAGTCGGCAGCATTTTGTAAGGTACCCACACGACTTTGTACCCGAAAAAACGTAACTTTGCGGACATAATACATAACACAAGAGCATGTTTATAACCGACAGTATTAGCAAGTTCGGGGATTACCTGTGTCTGATGAAGAGAGTAATGTCACTGCCCGAACGGTGGCGCATGTTCTTCAAGCAGTACGTGCAGGAGATGGTGGCATTGGGCGTGGACAGCATAGGCATAGTCCTGCTGATTTCATTCTTCATAGGTGCGGTAATCTGCATTCAGCTCAAGTTGAACATAGCATCTCCTTGGATGCCCGCATTCACCACCGGATATACCACCCGAGAGATTATGCTGCTGGAATTCTCGTCCAGCATCATGTGTCTGATTCTGGCAGGCAAGGTGGGTTCCAACATCGCCTCGGAAATAGGCACCATGAGAGTGACACAGCAGATAGACGCTCTGGAAATCATGGGCATCAATTCCGCCTCATTCATCATTCTGCCCAAGATCCTGGCACTTGTCACCATGATACCACTGCTTGTTATCTTCAGCATAGTATCAGGCTTCATCGGAGCATACGCCACCGCACTCGTGGGAGTCATTTCCGTGGACGACCTCACCTTGGGACTACAGCATGACTTCAACCAATGGTACATCTGGGCAAGTATTATCAAAAGCCTCGTCTTTGCCTTCATCATCTCCTCGGTCAGCAGCTACCACGGCTACAACGTGGAGGGAGGCTCCTTCGATGTTGGCAAGGCCAGCACCGATGCCGTAGTGAGCAGCAGCATGCTAATCCTGTTTTCTGACATCTTCTTAACAAAACTGCTCGCATGATAGAACTGCAAGATTTACATAAGTCCTTCGGAGACCGTGAAGTTCTGAAAGGCATCAATGCCAAATTCGAGAACGGCAAGACCAACTTGATAATAGGCCAGTCCGGTTCCGGTAAAACAGTGCTCATGAAAAATATCGTCGGTCTCTTCACTCCTGATGCCGGGAAAATCCTGTACGACGGTCGCGACTTTGTGCACATGAGTCAAAAGGAAAGAGTGATGTTGCGTCGCGAGATGGGAATGATATTCCAGTCTGCCGCACTCTTCGACTCCATGTCCGTGCTGGAGAATGTAATGTTCCCCTTGGACATGTTCTCTGACGACAACCGTACGGACCGTGTCAAGAGAGCGAAATTTTGTCTGGAGCGTGTGAATCTGAAAGGTGCCGAGAACAAGTATCCGGGAGAAATATCCGGCGGCATGCAAAAGCGTGTTGCCATCGCCCGTGCCATCGCCCTGAATCCCAAGTATCTTTTCTGCGACGAGCCCAACTCCGGCCTGGACCCCAAAACTTCCCTCGTAATAGACGAACTCATCCACGGCATCACAGAGGAATACGACATGACCACCATCATCAATACTCACGACATGAACTCGGTAATGGGCATTGGCGAACACATCATATACATATATGAGGGCCAACTGGAATGGACCGGCACCAAGGATGATGTAATGTCCTCAACTAACGAACGACTCACCTCATTCATCTTTGCCAGCGACCTGCTGCGTAAGGTCAAAGAAATGAACAGATAGAGGAATAAAACAAGGAGCGAAGCCGCAAGTCAGCGTATATTCAACATCTTGTGCGTCTGAAGGGAAAGACGCCACGAAGGATGAGCCTTGCAATATTCTATGGTTTCCTCCACAATACGTGAAGCATTGTCATCGCCTGTATCACATGGCTGAAGGAAACGATGTCGCGCCTGTATGTGCTCATAAGACGACATAGTACCGGCACCGCAAAAAACCACTTTCAACTCATCACACACGGAAAGGACCGTGCGGGCCTGTGCGGTGACATGGTCCTTTGGAGACAGCGTAATCCAATCTATGCCATGTGGCAATGGATGCGTGCCGTTGGTTTCCATAGCCACATACTTACCGGCGCCATGCAACTGTTCCAAAAGAACGTCATCCACAAAAAGAGAAGGCTCTCCACCCGTGAGCACAACATGCCTCGCAGGATACGGCGCAATGGCTTCGAGCAGATCCGATACGCTCATCCTGCGGAAAGCGGCATGGTCTGTGTCACAGAAGGCGCATGACAGATTGCATCCGGAAAAGCGTATGAAGATGGAAGGAGTGCCTGTGTAGAAACCCTCACCCTGCAAGGAATAGAAAATCTCGTTTATAGGATACCAGTCCATATCAAAGGATTAGAGGTCACGATGGACAGAGTCCTTGACATATACCGCCACATTACCCTCACTCTCCTGGAAACTAACCTTATAGCAATGAGGAATTTGTTCACATATGTGCCGGGCCATATTCTCGGCCGTAGGATTGAAATCCACCAACTCGTTAAGAAAACGATGATCAAAGGCCTTCTCTACCTTTTCCTTTATGACTGAAAAATCCGTCACCATGCCGTTTTCGTCCAAGTCGGGCGAACAACAGAATACAGTGACTATGCCGTTATGGCCATGAAGACGGGTGCACTTGCTCTCATAGTTGAGACTGAGACGATGCGCAAAAGCAATCTCTATACGTTTGGAAATATAGTACATGGTTTGATATTACAAGGAAAGGGGAAACGGTTATCTTATCCACCAACGACCTGCAGTATATACCAAGGGGAGCATTATCTCCTCGCAAGTACTGTCGGCAAAATTCACGTCCATGAATACCATTGCCACACTATCCACCATCGTGTCGCGCGTGGCATTGGCGGAAAGGATCCCCCCATTAGACAGCCGTTCCTCATACAGGAATTGTTCCATCATATCCACAAACTGAGCATATTTGCTACTATCCATGACGCAAGCCTCCCGCATATTGTCGACGTATTCGCGTGCCTGGCCACGGCCAAGCAGGTCATAGAAATACTCGGCAGCATAGCGGGCACCGGCAGCACTTGGATCCGCGAGGTTACCCTGCTTGGTACACCCTATGGCCGACAGCAAGAGCAGTATGATATATAATATAGTCCTTTTCATAAGCAGCATATCAAAAACAGCCACCCGTTGGAGGCGTTCATCATCCCAACAGATGGTCTTGTTCTATCATGGAAAAATACATGGTTCATGTCCCCTGCCCGACCTCACTTCTGTCTGATGAAGACATTGATAGGGCAGCCGTTGAAGTCCCAACGCTCGCGTATCTTGTTTTCGAGGAAGCGGCGATACGGCTCCTTTACGTACTGAGGCAGGTTGGCATAGAACACGAATGTGGGAACATGCGTATCCGGAATCTGGGAGCAATACTTGATTTTGATGTACTTGCCCTTGATTGATGGCGGCGGATAAGCCTCGATAAGCGGAAGCATCTCCTCGTTGAGCTTGCCGGTGCTGACACGGCGACGACGATTGTCATATACTCCCTTGGCCGTTTCCAGAACCTTGAAGATACGTTGCTTGGTGATAGCAGAGGCATAAATGATAGGAAAATCCTTAAACGGAGCCATACGGTCACGTATAGCACCCTCGAAAGTCTTCATCACAATGGTAGACTTGTCTTCCACCAGATCCCACTTGTTCACCACTACGACAAGCGACTTGTTGTTGCGCTGTATCAACTGGAAGATGTTCATGTCCTGGGCCTCTATGCCTCGAGTGGCATCTATCATCAATATGCAGACATCCGAGTTTTCTATGGCACGTATGGAACGCATGACACTGTAGAACTCCAGATCCTCGCTGACCTTGTTCTTCTTGCGGATACCGGCCGTGTCCACCAGATAGAAGTCAAAGCCGAACTTGTCATATCTTGTGTAGATGCTGTCGCGTGTAGTGCCGGCAATGTCGGTTACAATGTGACGGTCCTCACCGATGAAAGCGTTTATCAGACTGGACTTGCCGGCATTGGGACGCCCGACCACAGCAAAACGCGGGATGTTCTCCTCCGTAGTCTCATCACTGTTCTTTGGCAAAGTATCGACAATCAGGTCCAGCAAATCACCTGTACCACTGCCCGTAGCGGCACTGATACAATGCGGTTCGCCCAAACCCAGGGAATAGAATTCGGCCGCCAGATAGATTTCATTGTTATCCACCTTATTGCACACCAATATGACAGGTTTCTCGGTACGACGCAATATGCCGGCCACAGCCTCGTCCAAGTCCGTCACGCCATTGTGTCCGTCCACCAGAAACAACACCACATCGGCCTCATCGGTAGCCACCTTTACCTGTTTACGTATCTCTTCCTCAAAGATATCGTCACTATTCACCACCCATCCGCCGGTATCCACCACCGAAAACTCTTTACTGCACCACTCGCATTTTCCGTACTGACGGTCACGCGTAGTGCCGGCCTCATCACTGACAATGGCATGACGAGTCTGCGTAAAGCGGTTGAAGAGCGTACTCTTCCCCACGTTGGGTCTTCCTACTATTGCAACTAAATTCGACATTCTTCTCCTTCTTTTTTGCCTCTCCCTTCAGCCGGCATACATCAATTCCGTATTCCCGGAATCCGGACGGGAGGATTAGCGGTTAAATACTCCGTTATTCGAGGTCGTAGCCATATTGTTTCATGGCCTTGGCGCTCTGACGCCAATCCTTGTCCACCTTGACAAACACCTCGAGGAATATGCTTTTGCCAAAAAACTTTTCCAAAGACTTGCGGGCCTCGGTACTGACCTTCTTCAAGGCCACCCCCTTGTGCCCTATGATGATGCCCTTCTGGGATTCACGCTCTACATATATGACAGCATTGATGTGGATGTTCTTGTATGACTCTTTGAACGATTCCACCACCACTTCCACACTATAGGGTATCTCCTTATCATAGTACAGGAGAATCTTCTCCCTGACAATCTCGTTCACGAAGAATCGGGCCGGCTTGTCCGTCCACTGATCCTTGTCGAAATAGGCAGGAGCCTCAGGCAACAGTTCCTTGATACGCTGCAGAAGCTGTTCCACTCCGAAACGATGCAATGCGGAAATAGGCATGACCTCAGCCTTCGGCAGGATAGTCTTCCACTCATCGAACTTGGCCTGAAGAGCCTGCGGATTGCTCAAATCGATTTTGTTGATGAGGACTATGATAGGCACCTGCATGTGTTTCACCTTTTCGATGAAATCCCCGTTCTTATCCGGTGTCTCAACCATATCGGTCACATACAGAAGCACATCTGCGTCCTGCAAGGCAGAAACAGAAAACTGCAACATCTGTTCCTGCAACTTGTAATTAGGCTTCAACACCCCCGGCGTGTCAGAGAAGCAAATCTGCATCTCGGGAGTATTTAGAATACCCATGATGCGATGACGAGTGGTCTGGGCCTTGAACGTGGCAATACTTATCCGTTCCCCCACGAGCAAGTTCATCAGTGTAGATTTGCCAACATTGGGGTTGCCTACTATATTCACAAAACCGGCCTTATGCCTTCGGGGCACGCCCGCTGTCTCTTCGTTCGTCATTTGCTTCTCATTGCGGCACGCTTTGCATACCATTCATCGCGGGAAATCACGCCCTCCTTATAGAATTCCGCAGGTTCCTTGGCAGCCTCGACGGCACCATCATATCCCCATATAAGGTAGCTGGCACCCCATGTGAAGCCTGCGCCAAAGGCAGTGAACAGAAGTTTGTCTCCTTTTTTCAGCAAAGGCTCATATTCCCACAAGCACAGTGGCAGCGTACCGCCTGACGTATTGGCCATGTGGTCTATGTTGATCATCACCTGGCTCTCGGGTATGCCTATGCGGCTGGCCACGGAGAGTTCTATGTTGATATTCGCCTGATGGGGCACCACCCAGTCTATATTGGCGGCCGTGAGTCCATTGCGTTCCGCGATGATCTTCACTGCAGAGGACATGTCCAGCACAGCATGCTTGTAGACGGCACGCCCCTCCTGGTAGACGGTATGCTCATTGTTGTCCACGGTCTCGTGTGTCGGCATTTTGGCGGAACCGCCGGCTTTCATTCTGAGATTTTCCAGTCCCTTGCCGTCAGTACGATAATAGCCGTCCATGAGTCCCAATTCCTCTGTAGTGGCCTCCATCATCACGCAAGCCGCACCGTCACCAAAGATAGGGCAAGAGTTGCGGTCCGTATAGTTGGTCATGGAGCTCATGTGGTCACCACCACAAAGGATCACACGCTTGTAATGACCTCCGCGGATATAAGAGGCAGCCGCCTCCAATCCATAGAGGAAACCTGCGCAGGCAGCCTCCATGTCAAACCCAAAGGCATTCTTCATGCCGCATTCCCCAATAACCAATGATGCCGTGGAAGGGAAGTGATAATCGGGAGTGGTGGTGGCACACAATACCAAGTCCACGCTCTGCGGGTCCACTCCGGTTTTTCGCAACAACTGCTGCACGGCACGCACCATCATGTAGCTGGTGCCACTACCCTGTTCGGGCTTCAGTATATGGCGCGTCTTCACGCCTATGCGTTCCATAATCCACTCGTCGCTGGTATCTACGATAGTGGACATCTCTTCGTTATCCAGTATATAGTCGGGCACATAGCCGCCAATACCTGTGATTACTGCATTTATCTTTTCCATACCTGTACTTGTACTATGGAGATGGATATTATCCTATATCAAGGATATTATATTCTTTTTATTGAATGCGCGTACTCGCGTGCGCGAAGATAAGCAAAAATAAAGCCGTAGAGTACCACGAACAAAATGCGGGGTGCTGCTACGGCTATATTCAAGACCCTGTTTAGGTGTGGCTTGAATTTCCTCAAGCCTCCTTCTCGATAGCCAATTTGCCGCGATAGTATCCGCAAGCAGGACATACGGTGTGGTACACGTAGTATTCACCGCAGTTGGAGCATACTGCCAACGTAGGAGCTACTGCCTTGTCATGGGTTCTTCTCTTGAGAGTACGAGTCTTGGACTGTCTTCTTTTAGGATGTGCCATTGTTGTTTATTATTCTTGGTTATTAGTTTTTATTTTCAGTTGTTGCAATGCAGCCCACCGCGAATCCGCGAGTCCGTCCGTGGAACTTCCACATTCGAGCCGCGCCATCACCTCCGGGGCACATTTCCCGTCGGGGTGCACATGACGTATGGGTATCTCCAAAGCCAGCAACGAGTACATCTGCCACGAGAGGTCCGCCACGCCGGGATACGCCGCCACGGTCAGCACCTCGCCGTCATCATTATCCTCGTCACCCAAGCGAGCCTTCAGACTGCAATGGGCATGGATGGGCCAGTCCATAAGTTCCAGACAACGGATGCACTCCACTTTCACCGTACCGTCGAATTTGAAGTCTAAGTCGTAGCCTTCCGGCTTCCGCTCCGCCCGCAGCTCAACGTCCACGTGCCCGTCCTCTATTTCGAGTCCATGGACAGCGGAGAAGAAGTCGCCAGACAGCACCCAATGATATGACACGACATCCTCTGCCATGCCTTTCAAGTCAACCGTGTAGCTATCCATTGTACCCATCGGTGTGCAAAGATACGACTTTTACGTAAATCAGCCAAACCTACGGGGTACTTTTTTCCTTTACATTTCACAATCTGTATTTTATACCGTTCCAGCCATGCATGGTACCGGACACACGACGAGCCATCATGTCGTCCATGAACACTACGGCATACCGCCACCGTATATTTATGCATATCACACTTGCGCCGGTCGCACAGGAATCGGATCCAAGCACGAACACGAATGTGTCCAAGCGTGAACGCGAATGAGAATACACGAATACGCGAACAAGAATTCACGAATTCACAGGCCGGCCCCAACGAAGGGCAATCGTATTATCTTGTGACATTCGTCATTTTACGTCCCAATGGTTTTGTGCATCCCAAAACAGGATTCTCATAATCACTTAACAATGACCAAATTGACAAGCCACCTGATTCAAAACGACCGCAGGCCGAGGCATTCCCTTGTCCTTTTTGCTTATTTTTCCAGCCTACAGAAGAGCACAGCACTGTCTTTTCGTACATCACGAAAGAAAAGGCGGGCCACACCGCACGCCGGCATCGCATGTTTTTGCGCATAAAATCCACACCGCACGCTACATTTTCAGCTCTATGCGGAACACTGTCCCCTTATCCGCGCTGCTCTCCTTCACAAAAATACGCCCGCGATGATACTCCTCCACGATACGCTTGGCAAGCGACAGGCCAAGCCCCCAGCCGCGAGACTTGGTGGTATAGCCTGGTAGAAAGACCGTCTTCCAACGATGCGACGGGATGCCCTTGCCCGTGTCCGCCACCTCTATCACGCAAATCTCTGCCTCGGTACTCACGGTGATGGTGATGCTGCCATGTCCTTCCATGGCATCCACGGCATTCTTGCATAGGTTCTCGACCACCCACTCGAACAGCGGCGCACACATGGGGACCTCCACCTTTTCACGAGGCAGCACGGTCGAAATACTCACGCGGTTGCTCACGCGGCAACGGATATAGTCCACCACGCGCCCTACCACATCGGCCACATCGGCTTCGCGAAGCTCTGGAAGAGAACCAATCTTGGAAAAACGCTCGGCAATCAACTGCAACCGCTGCACATCCCGTCCCATCTCCGGAATGAACGTGTCATCGGGATACGTCTCGCGCAACACTTCCACCCATGCCATCAGGCTGCTGATGGGTGTCCCCAACTGATGGGCGGTCTCCTTGGAAAGGCCCACCCATACGCGGTTCTGTTCGGACTTCTTGCTGCTGAGCAGGGCAAAGATGGCCACCATAACGAAAACAGAGACGACACCCAATTGTACATACGGCCACAAGGCAAGACGGCGCAAGAGAAGGGAATCGTCGTAACGGACATCCATCCATTCGTCCTCGGAAAGGGCTATGCGTATGGAATACGTCAACTCGCCGTCCCCGGCATCCACATTGCGTTGCATCTGCACGGTGCCGTCGCTGCCGAACACCATCACCGGAATGGTATTGTTGCTGTTCAACACCTTCAGCACCAGGGAGAGGTCGGCATCGGCATCAGCCTCGCCAAAGGAACGCATGGCCTCGGCCCAGGTCTCCATCTTCAACTGTTCCTCGCGCTTGAAATCACGCACAAGATAATGGCTGACCACCAAAGAGGCCACACAAAGAAGGACGGCCGCCGCTATCAGCGTCATTCTCATCTGTCGTATCTTGTCTGCCCACTGCATATACAGGAATAACGTTTTGCCTGCCGCTTTTATTATAAGCAGGACAGGAGAAGCCGAGAACTTCCATCCGGACAAACCCGAGCAACTAAGACAGGGGGCACGCACGTCCGACACTTTTAACAAGGGAGATGGGGCAAATTCTTGATTATTTGTATTATCTTTGCACACATGAACAAGTTGATACTACGCATTACGCTTGCCGCAAGCGTAATCTTTTCCTGCCTGCACCTCACCTCGTGCAACGACAACCTGCCTGCACCGGACGAGAAGTTGCCTGGCAACACCGTGATAGTGTACATGGGCGCGGAGAACTCTCTGGCCTCCTATTCGCAACGAGATCTGGACGAGATGAAGTCCGCATTGGGCGACATACCAGAGGACTGCCAGGTGGTGGTCTACCGCGACGCGGAACTGAAACCGGCCATATTCCATCTCACTTCCAAGAAATTCACCACATGGTATGAATACAAGGAAGACCACAACAGCGCCGACATGACCACCTTGCAAAGCGTGCTGGAGAAAATCGTCAAGGGATTTCCTTCCGCGACGTACTCCCTGGTTCTGTGGAGCCACGGCACTGGATGGACCGACAGGAAAAATGCCCCACAAAAGTCCATCATAGTGGACAACGGGCAAAACACCCAGTCCAACCGCGGACAGTGGTTGCACGTGGGCCAGCTTGCCAACATACTGAAATCCATGCCGCACATGGAATTCATCTTCTTCGACGCCTGCTACATGCAAAGCGTGGAGGTGGCTTCGCACCTATACCCGTTCACCGACTACATCATAGGCTCACCGACAGAGATACCGGCTCTTGGCGCGCCATACAATCTGATAATGAAAGCCCTGTGCCGGGCAGACATTCCCGGAATCATCAACGGCTATGCCTCCGGCTACAGCGGAACACAGGGAGTTTTGCTGTCGGCCGTACACTCCGACGACTTCATGGATTTCTGCGCAGCCACCGCAAAATTCATTCCGCGAGCCTTCCCAAGCACAGGCATGCCGTCGGTAGACGGAATACAGATTTATGCTCCGGAATACGGACTGGATGATTTTTCGCGACAGAGCGACATGCCCGTACCCTACGACATGCGTTCGGCAATGTACCACGTCCTGGATGCTGCGGACTATGGCACATGGGAAGAGCATTGGAAGAAAACCATCCTGTATCCGGCAAAGGCCGGGAACTGGGCCAGCGTGTATTCCAACCTTCGCTACGGTAATGCCCACCAGACCCTCACCGATCCGGAACACTACGGCGGCATATCCATGAACATTCCACGAAAGGAATACCAGGGACCAAACTGGGATGCCCAGTTCAGGCTATCTCCATGGTATGCTTTCACCCTCTGGGAAGAGGCAGGATGGTAAAAGCATACCTTATTATATATATTTATGAAGGCAAGAACTGCGTTTTACGGAAATTATTGTTATATTTGCACATAAATCACCCTTAACCTATATACTTATATCACACATGTTGTTCAGCAAAGACACATACATACAACGACGCGACATTTTGCGCCAACGCATACAGTCGGGACTTATCGTCCTCATGGGTAACAACAATTCCCCTGCCAACTACCCTGCCAATGCCTACCGTTTCCGTCAAGACAGTTCATTCCTGTATTACTTCGGCCAGCATCGCGAGGGACTGGCTGGCGTAATAGATGCAGACGAGGGCAGAGAATGGCTCATAGGCGACGACATAGATCTGGAAGACATCGTGTGGTGCGGTAATGTTGACAGCGTGGCCGACATGGCTCGCCAATGCGGCGTACAGAACTCCGCCCCCATGGCCAAGTTGACCGAGCTGGTGCGGAATGCCATGAAACAGGGACGCCGCGTGCATTTCCTGCCCCCATATCGCCACGATCTGATGATACAATTGATGGACCTGACAGGCATACATCCGTCACAGCAGCGCGCAAAGGCCAGCCTGGAGCTGATAATGGCGGTGATAGACCAAAGGGCCGTGAAGACCGAAGAGGAGATTGCAGAAATAGAACGCGCATGCGCCATAGGCCACGAAATGCATACCACTGCCATGCAGATGGCACATCCGGGTGTCACGGAACAGGAGATATGCGGCCGGATATCGGGCATAGCATCGGCACGCGGTTGCATGGTGTCCTTCGCTCCCATAGTCACCATGCATGGCGAGATAATGCACGGCTATCCCGCACCGGTGCCTTTGAAAGAGGGCAGGTTGCTATTGTGCGACTGCGGCGCGGAGACCAACGAGAACTATTGTTCCGACCACACACGCACCACCCCCATAAGCGGACGCTTCACGCAACGCCAACACGAGATATACAGCATAGTGGAGGAATGCCATGACTATGCTCTCTCGGTGGCTGCTCCGGGCATCAAGTGGATGGACGTGCACATGAACGTGTGCAGGTTGATGGCCACACGGCTGAAAGAGCTGGGACTGATGAAAGGAGATGTGGACGAAGCCGTACGCCAGGGTGCGCATGCCATGTTCATGCCTCACGGTCTGGGCCACATGATGGGCATGGACGTGCACGACATGGAGGGCCTGGGGCAGATATATGTCGGTTTCGACGACGAAGTGCGCCCAAATCTGGAACAGTTCGGCACCAACTGCCTGCGTTGTGGACGCCGCTTGCAGGAAGGTTGGGTCATGACGGACGAACCCGGCATATACTTCATCCCCGCTCTCATAGACGAATGGCGAGGGAAAGGCTTGCACAAGGACTTCATCAACTATGACCTGCTGGAAACGTACAAGGACTTCGGTGGCATACGCATAGAGGACGACATCCTGATTACCGGCAAGGGGTGCCGTTTCCTGGGACACGACCTCATACCTTACCATCTGGACGACGTGGAAGCATTCATAAACCAATAAGGAATCGCCACGTATCAGTCCCACACCGAGGCGCCACCGGCACAGGTACAAGAATAACACTAATCATTAAATAATTCTATCCGATGAACAAATTTATTTTGACGGCAGTGGCTGCCATCTGCGCCCTGCCCACATTGGCACAGGACACCAAGAAGGAGGCTCCGGCAGACTCCCTTGTATTCACCACAGTAATCGAGGCACCTGTTACCAGTATCAAGAACCAGAACAACTCCGGCACATGCTGGAGCTACTCTGCGCTGGCTTTCCTCGAGAGCGAGGTACTCAAGAAGGATCCGTCCAAGAAAGACATCGACCTGTGCGAGTCTTTCCTCGTGAGCAAGACATACACCGACCGTGCCGACCGCAACGTCCGCACTCATGGCGATGCCAGCTTCAGCCAGGGCGGTTCTTTCTATGACGCCATCTACTGCATGGAAAATTACGGTCTCATCCCCGAGGGCATCATGCCTTATCCAATCACTCCATACGGTGACTCCCTGTTCAACTTCACCAACTTCTTCCCTCCCATGTCAGCTTACATCAAGGCCATTGCCACCAGCGATGCCCGTAAAATCAACCCCATCTGGAAGAAGGACGTGCAGGGAATGCTCGACAACTACTTCGGTGCATGCCCCGAGGAATTCGAGTACAAGGGCAAGAAGTACACTCCGCAGAGCTTCGTGAAGGACTACCTGAAGCTGGACCCCAACGACTATGTGTCTCTTACCAGCTATACCCACCATCCTTTCTACGGCTCTTTCATCCTTGAGATTCAGGACAACTGGCGCTGGGCTTCCAGCTACAATCTCCCCTTGGACGAATTCATGCGCGTAATGGAGGAGAGCGTAAAGAACGGTTGGACCTTTGCATGGGGTGCCGATGTAAGCGAGGACGGTTTCAGCCGCCGTACCGGCAAGAACAGGTGCGTGGCCACCGTACCCGACGTCAAAGCCACATCAGGCGTGGGCAGCGACCAAAGCCGTTGGACAGGTGAAAAGGCCGGTGTCAAGATTACTCAGGCCGATGCTGCAGGAGAGAAGACCATTACCCAGGAGATGCGCCAGGAGGGTTATGACAACTGGACCACTACGGACGACCACGGCATGCAAATCTACGGTATCGCCAAGGACCAGCATGGCAAGGAGTACTTCATGATGAAGAATTCATGGGGCGAGCACGGTCCTTACAAGGGCTTCTGGTACGTAAGCAAGCCTTACGTGGCCTACAAGACCATGAACATAGTCATAAACAAGAATGCCATTCCCAAGGACATCCGCAAGAAGTTGGGCATCTAATACAAAGCTGACTGCGCTATGAATTACATTTGGCACTACAAGGAGCCAGAGCGTGACAGTCAGGAAAAAGCTATTTCACTTGCCAAGGAGTTGGGTATCAACCCGACCCTTGGCAAACTTCTACTTGACAGGGGCATCGGCACGGCTGCGGAAGCACGCAAGTTCTTCAAGCCGCAACTGACAAACCTGCCGGATCCATTCCTGTTCCGGGACATGGCGGTGGCCGTAAAGCGGCTGAACGACGCCTTGGGACGCAAGGAACGGATATTGGTGTACGGAGACTATGACGTGGACGGGGTAACTGCCGTGGCACTGGTGTACAAGTTCCTCAAACAGTACTACTCCAACATAGAATACTATATTCCGGACCGCTACGAGGAAGGCTATGGTGTATCCCGTCAAGGCATAGACCATGCAGAAGAGACCGGGGTTAAGCTCATCATTGTCCTGGACTGCGGCATCAAGGCCGTAGAAGAGATACAGTATGCCAAGAGCAAGGGAATCGACTTTATAATCTGCGACCATCACGTACCGGACGAAGTACTGCCTCCCGCGGTGGCAATACTGAACGCCAAACGGACGGATGACACATATCCCTATGGGGACTTGTCGGGATGCGGAGTGGGATTCAAACTGATACAGGCCTTTGCCAAAAACAATGGCATACCTTTCTCGGAACTCGTCCCGTTGCTGGATCTGTGTGCCGTGAGCATAGCCTCGGACATAGTACCCATAATGGGAGAAAACAGGATATTGGCCTACCATGGATTGAAACAGCTGAACTACAACCCCAGCGTGGGCATGAGGGCCATCATAGACATATGCGGCCTAACGGGCAAGGAGATAACCATCTCGGATGTCATCTACAAGATAGGGCCGCGACTGAACGCCTCGGGCAGAATAGACAATGGACGCGAGTCCGTGGAGCTGCTTGTCAGCACAGACTCGGAGGTTGCCATGCATAAGGCCGCACAGATAAATCACTACAACGAACAGCGCAAGGATCTGGACAAGGCCATGACGGAACAGGCCAACCAAATAGTGGCTTCGCTCGTGCACCACTCCGATCACAAGGCCATTGTCATCTATAACGAGGGATGGCACAAGGGGGTCATAGGCATAGTGGCATCGCGCCTGACGGAAATATACTTCCGGCCCGCCGTGGTACTTACGCGCGATGGCGGCGTGGCCACAGGATCGGCCCGCTCCACAGGAGGATTTGACATATACAAGGCCATAGAAAGTTGCCGAGACATCCTGGAGAACTTCGGAGGACACACTTACGCCTCCGGCCTGACGCTGAAGGCGGAGAACGTACCAGAATTCAAAAGAAGATTTGAGGAATATGTGGACAGTCACATCCTGCCGGAGCAGACGGATGCCATACTGGAGATAGACGACATGCTGGACTTCCAGGACATCAACAAGCAGTTCTTCTACGACCTAAAACGCTTCCAGCCATTCGGACCCGAAAATCCCAAACCACGCTTCTGCACACGCAACGTCTACGACTACGGTACCAGCAAGGTGGTTGGACGCAACCAGGAACATATCAAGCTGGAATTGGTCGACAACCGAAGCGACAACATCATGAACGGCATAGCCTTCGGACAAAGTTCCCAGGCCAGATACATCAAGACGAAACGTTCCTTCAACATAGTCTACACCATAGAAGAGAATACGCACAAACGTGGCGAAATACAGTTGCAGATAGAAGACATAGAGCCTTCGGAACTTGACTAACGCACAAGGTGCCATCATCCACGGCGGAGGATGGCCCGTACCTACGACAAAAAGCATGTGTGACACTTCATCCTATACAGACAGCCCTTCTGCCCCTGACTGGGCAGAGGGGCTGTTGCGTAAGTACTGGGGACATGAAAGGTTCAGGGGCATACAGCGCGACATCATAGACAGCATCTTTGCAGGCAAGGACACACTTGGCCTCATGCCCACAGGTGGAGGCAAAAGCATCGCATTCCAAGTTCCGGCCCTGGCCATGCAGGGAACATGCATAGTCGTGACACCGCTGATAGCACTGATGAAAGACCAGGTTGCCCACTTGCGCGACCTGGGCATCAAGGCCACGGCTATATATTCCGGGATGAAACGGGACAGCATAATGGCGGCCATGGACAACTGTATCCTTGGTGACTACAAGTTCCTGTATCTGTCGCCCGAACGGCTGGAATCGGAATTGTTTCTGACCAAACTCAGACACATGAACGTCTCGTTCATCTGCGTGGACGAAGCACACTGCATCTCGCAGTGGGGATATGATTTCCGCCCCAGCTACCTTGCATTGGCAAACCTGCGTAAGGAGTTGCCGGAAAAGCCTGTACTGGCACTCACGGCCACAGCCACACCGGAGGTGGTGGACGACATACAAGACAGACTGGCATTTGCCAGGAAGAATGTCTTCCGCATGAGTTTTGCACGGCCAAACCTATACTACGGCCTGCACCACACCATCACCGACATTATCGGCTTGGAGGATGTACTGACAAAATACCCGGGGGCGGCCATAGTATACACCAGCCGGCGGCAAAAGGCCGAAGACATGGCACAGATGCTGGCGGAAAAAGGTTATCCGGCAACATTCTACCATGCCGGACTGCCCAACCTGGAGAAAGACCTCAGGCAACGTGACTGGCAGCAGAACCGCACACGCATCATGGTGGCGACCAGTGCCTTTGGCATGGGTGTGGACAAACCGGACGTGCGTCTGGTAGTACACATTGACCCGCCGGAATCTCTTGAACAATACTACCAAGAGGCAGGAAGAGCAGGAAGAGACGGTCAGGAAGCACACGCCATACTATTCTGCAAAGGAAAGGAGACGAAGCTGCTTCAACAACGCCTTCAACGCGCCTTTCCTCCAAAGGAGAAGATACAGGAACTGTACGACCACATCTGCTACTTCCTGCAAATAGCAGAGGGCGAGGGAGCAAACCGCACACGCGAGTTCCGCGTGCACGAATTCTGTATCAACTTCCACCACAGTTTCAGCGAAGTGCATCCAATACTCTCCTTACTGGAGATGTCCGGCTATCTGCATTTCACCGACGAGGAGGATACCACGTCGCGACTCCACATCATAGCCACACGCTCCCAACTATACACCGCCGTGCACGGCAATACTGAAGAACTTTTCAACTACCTCCTGCGCCGTTACACAGGTATATTCCAGGAATTTGTATACATCAGCGAAGACGACATATCCATCGCCACCGGCATACCAGTAAGGGACATCTACGACAAGTTGATTGCCCTAAGCCAATTGCATATCATCCGCTACATCCCTCGCAAGCGCATACCATTCCTCACCTTGACGCGTCCACGCATAGAAGGCAAGGACATAGTCATCCCGCATCACGTCTACGAGAAACGCCTGGAACGTTATAAGGCTCGCATCGAGAGCGTAATAAACTACATCAACGACCACGACCATTGCCGAACAGCACTCCTTCTCTCCTACTTTGGCGAAAAGTATCCCGGACATTGCGACAACTGTGACAATTGCCACAAGCTCAACCCTCCTACCCTTCCGGAAGACATCTACGACCGCATTTACTCCGACCTCCGCTCACAACTGTCCTCAGGTCCTAAATTCGGTTACGAACTGAACCTGGCTCAATATGCCACAGAAGCCGTGGAGCATGTCATACGCATCATGACCGAAGATGACGAACTACTACAGGACGGACTGAGGCTGAAGTTAAACCCCAATCGGTCATTGGATTTGGGATAAAAGTTCCGGCAATTGCAATTCACAATTGCATCTTCGGTCGGTTGTTTTCTGGTCGCCCGGACATGCCAAGACACGGAGGCAAAAGGCCATGCCAGCGGCGATGCGATTTCTTCCCTGTGTTGTCAATGCCTCGAGAATAGTATTGACGCAACCTCGACAATACTATTGTCAAGCCACAGACAATAGTATTGTCGGAACGGACATTCACAATGGAATTATCTGATGATTTGTACAGATTGACGCCATAATGACAGATTTGGGATAAATCCTATGCCACACGTAAACGGAAACTCTAATAACCATTTGAGACTAATAGACTGCACAGTCTTCGCTTGCACAGGATGATGGCATAGATACAATTCAAAATAAGGAGGTGGCGAGCCTTGCGACCCGCCACCTTGATATAAATTATTTCGCTAAAAAGGGTATACCGTCCCCGACATATTATGTGCACAGGGACACCCTGCGTGCCTTAGTTCTCCTTGCCAAGAAGAATCTTCATCATCTGTACTGCAGAATATGCCACAGGAGTACCTGGACCAAAGATGGCCGCAACGCCAGCCTGATACAGGAAGTCGTAGTCCTGTGCGGGGATGACACCACCGGCAATTACCATGATATCCTCTCGGCCCAACTTCTTGAGTTCCTCGATAATCTGAGGAACAAGTGTCTTGTGACCTGCTGCGAGAGAGCTTACGCCCACGATGTTCACATCGTTCTCCACAGCCTGACGGGCACTTTCGGCCGGGGTCTGGAACAAGGGGCCCATGTCCACATCGTAGCCGCAGTCGGCATAACCTGTAGCACAAACCTTGGCACCGCGGTCGTGACCGTCCTGGCCCATCTTGGCAATCATTATACGGGGGCGACGACCATTGAGCTTGGCAAACTCCTCGGTCAGCGCGCATGCCTCGTGGAAGAGGGCATCATTCTTGCTTTCTGATGAATACACGTTGCTGATAGTTCTGATTATTGCTTTGTAACGTCCCACTACTGATTCGCAGGCATCGGAAATTTCACCGAGCGTAGCACGATGACCTGCGGCACGAACAGCGAGATCAAGCAGGTTGTCCTGACTCTTGGTGCCGTTCTGGAACTCCTGCACGCAACGGGTTATGGCTTCCAGGTCGGCCTTGACCAGAGCCTCATCACGATTGGCTTTCAGATCCTTGAGGGCAGCCTCCTGCTGAAGACGTACTGCGGTGTTGTCAATTTCCAGAATGTCAATGGGATCCTCGTGGTCCAAACGGTACTTGTTCACACCAACGATGGTCTGCGTGCCACAGTCGATACGCGCCTGAGTGCGGGCTGCGGCCTCCTCGATACGCATCTTGGGCAGACCGGTCTCTATGGCCTTGGCCATGCCGCCCAGTTTCTCTATTTCCTCGATGTGCTCCCAAGCCTTGGTATAGAGTTCCTGTGTCAGTTTCTCCACATAGTAGGAACCTGCCCAAGGATCGATGTGCTTGCACACCTGAGTCTCATTCTGTATATATATCTGCGTGTTACGCGCAATACGTGCAGAGAAGTCGGTAGGCAATGCGATAGCCTCGTCCAAGGCGTTGGTATGCAGTGACTGGGTGTGACCCAGAACGGCAGCCATGGCCTCGATACAGGTACGGCCTACGTTGTTGAACGGATCCTGCTCGGTAAGAGACCAGCCGGAAGTCTGGGAGTGGGTACGGAGAGCCATTGACTTGGGGTTCTTGGCACCGAAACTCTTTACTATCTTTGCCCACAGAAGACGACCTGCACGCATCTTTGCGATTTCCATGAAATGGTTCACACCGATAGCCCAGAAGAAGCTGAGTCGTGGAGCGAAAGCGTCCACGTCTATACCGGCATTGATACCAGCACGCAGGTAGTCCATACCATCGGCCAGAGTATATGCCAGCTCAATATCTGCCGTGGCACCAGCCTCCTGCATATGATAGCCGGAAATGGAGATACTGTTGAACTTTGGCATCTTCTGTGAAGTAAACTCAAAGATGTCAGCTATAATCTTCATGGAGAATGAAGGCGGATAGATGTAGGTGTTGCGCACCATGAACTCCTTGAGAATATCATTCTGGATGGTACCGGCCATCTCCTCCAACTGAGCACCCTGCTCCAGACCAGCATTGATGTAGAATGCCAACACGGGCAACACTGCACCGTTCATGGTCATGGAGACAGACATCTTATTCAAGGGAATGCCAGCGAAGAGTGTCTTCATGTTCTCCAATGAGCAGATGCTCACACCGGCCTTGCCCACATCACCGACCACACGTTCATTGTCGGGGTCATAACCACGGTGTGTCGGTAGGTCGAAAGCTACGGACAGACCCTTCTGTCCCGAAGCCAGGTTACGACGATAAAAGGCATTTGACTCTTCCGCTGTGGAGAAACCGGCATACTGGCGTATTGTCCACGGACGGAAAGGATACATCATGCTATAGGGGCCGCGGAGGAAGGGAGGGATGCCTGCGGCAAAATCCAAGTGCTCCATGCCTTCGAGGTCTTCCTTTGTATATACGGGCTGAATGTCTATCTGCTCGGCAGTCTTCCAGTTGGCGGTGATGCCATTCTCCTGTTGCCACTGCAGGCCGTTCTTTGCCTCTATGCCGGCAAAGATGTCTATGTTGTTAAATGATTTGCGTGCCATAAGATTAGATACCAAGTTTAGCGTTATACTCCTTGAGAGTCTTCAATTGGTCTACACGTACGTGGATGAAGTTCTCTATGCCTGCCTTCTGCAAGTCCTCGGTGCATGCTGGAGCACCTGCCACCACGAACATCGCACGGTCATTCAGATACTGGAATGCAGGTATTGCATACTCGGCATACTCGTCATCGCTGGAACAGATTACCACAATGTCGGCTGCTGCCGCCAACGCGGCATCCACGCCCTCTTCCACGGTCTTGAAACCGAGATTGTCCACTACCTTGTAACCTGCAGCGGCCAAGAAGTTACAGGAGAACTGTGCACGAGCCTGACGCATAGCCAGGTTGCCGATTGTGAGCATGAATGCCACAGGCACCTTTGACGCCTTTTCCGTAGTAAGACGCAGAGTCTCGAAATCACTGGCAAGACGGCTGCTTTGGATAGCCTCTATGACAGGCTTCTCGCCACAACCGCATGTACCCTTGCAGCAGCAAGCCACAGGCTCCTTGCCCTCGCTCTTCTCCGTGAAGTTGGGGAACTGGTTGGTACCCAAAAGGAATTCCTTACGCTTGCCTGCATCGGCATGCCGCTTGGCATTTGTCTCGTTGATTACGCTCTGTACTGCACCTGTCTTCACGGCAGCCAGGAAACCACCCTGTTCCTCAACGGAAAGGAAGAGTTTCCATGCCTGTTCGCTCAAGGATTTGGTCAGTTGCTCTATGAAGTAAGAACCACCGGCAACATCCACCATACGGTCGAAATGGCACTCGTCTTTCAACAAAAGTTGCTGATTGCGTGCTATACGTTCGGCAAAGTCTGTCGGGGTCTCGTACGGGGCATCAAAAGGAACCACCACCATACTCTCCACACCTCCCAACGCGGCACTCATGGCCTCGGTCTGGGAACGCAACATGTTCACGTAGCTGTCGAACACGGTCTGATTGTAAGTAGTGGTATATGCGCATACATGCATCTTGGCAGACTCACGGCACTCAGTATACTGGCCTACGATGTGCGCCCACAACATACGTGCAGCGCGCAACTTGGCTATTTCCATGAAATAAACGCCATTGATGCCCAAATTGAACTTGATGTTCTGTGCTGCCAGCTCTGCGGACACGCCAGCCTCTGTCAGTTGGGACATATACTCGTTACCCCAAGCCAAGGCATAACCCAAGTCCTGATAGCTGTAAGCACCGGCATCCGTCAACTTGTAAGCGTTTACTGCCACAGCCCGGAACAACGGGAAGTCCGCCAAAGTCTCCACCAAGGTCTTTGCCACGGGAATCATCTTCTCCGTGTCCTTGCCTTTCATCAGCATCTTTTCCAGAGGGTCAAAACTGATACTGCCCTCCAGACGTGCTTTGTCATAGCCTTTGGCTTCGAAATAGGCCACGAGAATCTGGGCCAGTTCCACACTATGACGCTGGCAAGTGCGGAAGTTCAGTTCCACACAGTCTGCCAGGATGCCGTCAAGCAGGGTCTCGACATACTCCCGGCCAACCTTATCACCGGGAATCGTGAATCCCAAAGCGTCCACGCCACGGTTCAAGATATCCAAGGCCTTGGCATTGGCTTCTTTGGCACTATCGCCGCACTTGATATCCTGACGCACATGCCAAGAGTTGTCTGACGCTTTGTTTCCACGGACATACGGATACTCGCCGGGGAGGGCGTTCACCGTTGCCAGACCGTCCACATCTTCCTTACGGTAGAATGGTTCCATGGAGAAACCCTCGTTGGTTCTCCATACCATCTTCTTCTGATAGTCCGCGCCCTTGAGGTCTACCTCAATCTTCTCGCGCCACTGCTGGGCCGAGGGGGCGGTAAAGTCTGAGAAAAGTCTTGCTTTACTATCTGCCATTTTTGTGAATTATGTATGAGTTTGTCTGTTAATCTCCGGTAAAAGTACGCTTTTTTGGCCGGGTGACAAAATTAAATCAATCAAAAGTAGCCACGGTGTCGGGAAATTAAGTAATTTTGCAGAACTCATTATTCTTTAACACATGTAGATTCACCTATGGAATGGTTAAACTCGCTATTCACAACACCTGACAGCATCGGACATATCGTCATGCTATATGCCGGTGTTATCAGTGTCGGCCTGGCTCTCGGACGCATCAAGTTTTTCGGTATTTCGCTGGGGGTTACGTTTGTCTTGTTTGCAGGAATCCTTGCCGGCCACTTCGGTCTGACAGGAACACCGTCTACCCTGACGTTCATGCAAGATTTCGGACTCATCCTTTTTGTTTATTGCATCGGACTGCAGGTAGGTCCAGGCTTCTTTGAGAGTTTCAAAAAAGGCGGTGTCACCATGAACCTGCTGGCCATGGGCCTCATCCTTCTGAATGTTCTATGTTGCATCGGACTGTACTTCCTCGTATTCTACGATGGCGGCAGCATGTCGGGCAAGAACAGCATCGACCTTGCCATGATGGTTGGTGTCCTCTGCGGTGCCATAACCAACACACCCGGCCTGGGTGCAGCCACAGAGGCATGCAACACCATTTTCGGTGCCAACGCTCCCGCCATAGCCAACGGATACGCCTGTGCCTATCCCTTGGGCGTAGTAGGCATCATAGGTGCTACCATATTCATACGCGTGCTCACACGCACCTCCCTGCAGAAGGAACAGGCACAGATTGAAAACGAGATTGCAGCCAATCCCCATGTCACCCCACACCGCATGACCCTGGAAGCCACCAATCCTGCTCTGGAGGGACGTACCATACTGCAAATAAGGGAATTCCTGGGACGCGACTTCGTCTGTACCCGAATCCTGCATGACAGCCATGTGAGCATGCCCAACCGCAACACGGTCATCCATATCGGCGACAAGATGTTCATCAACTGTCCTCAGGATGACCGTGAAGCCATAATAGCCTTCATAGGCCCCGAGACCATGGTGGAATGGGAAGAACAGGACGTGCCCATGGTGAGCAAGCATGTACTGGTGACCCAGGAGAAGATGAACGGCAAAACCATGGCAGAACTGCATTTCTCCAGTGTCTACGGTGTGAATGTCACCCGTGTCCGCCGTGGCGACATGAACCTCTTTGCCGACAGCCATCTGCGACTGCAGGTGGGTGACCGCATAGTGGTGGTGGGTCCCGAGGATGCCGTCGACCGCGTGGCCAACAAGATGGGCAACTCGGTAAAGAAATTGGACCACCCCAATCTCACGGCCATCTTCATCGGCATCTTCGTAGGCATCATTTTCGGTTCTTTCCCTTTCGCTCTGCCCGGTATCCCCACACCCGTCAAGCTGGGTCTGGCCGGCGGCCCCTTGATTGTAGCCATACTTTTGGCACGTTTCGGATACAAGGCCAAGATTGTGGCCTACACCACCACCAGTGCCAACCTCATGCTGCGTGAGATAGGCCTGGCACTCTTCCTGGCCAGCGTAGGCATAAAGGCAGGAGCGAACTTCGTGGACACCGTAGTGGCCGGCGACGGTCTCACCTATGTATGGTGCGGTTTCCTCATAACAGTCATTCCCATCCTGATTATCGGTCTCATAGGCAAGTTGTATTGCAAGCTCAATTACTTCACCCTCATGGGTCTTATTGCCGGTGCCAACACCGACCCGCCAGCACTTGCCTTTGCCAACCAGACTGCTGCCAACGATGCTCCCGCCGTAGGCTATAGCACGGTTTATCCCTTGAGCATGTTCCTGCGTATACTCACCGCGCAGCTGATAATACTGCTACTCTGTATCGCATGATAGTCTGCATAGCCGAGAAGCCCTCCGTTGCCAAGGACATAGCCAAGGTATTGGGAGCCGACCATTCCCGGGACGGTTACATGGAAGGCAACGGATACCAAGTGACATGGACCTTTGGTCACCTATGCGAACTGAAGGAACCTCACGAATACAACGCCCAGTGGAAATACTGGGCGTTGGGCGCTTTACCCATGATTCCTCCTCGCTTTGGCATACGTCTGAAACAGGACAAAGGTGTGGAACACCAGTTCCGCGTCATCGCCTCGCTGATGCGAGAGGCCGACTCCATCATCAACTGCGGTGATGCCGGGCAAGAAGGAGAACTGATCCAACGTTGGGTGATGCAGCTGGCCGGTGCACGCTGCCCCGTACAACGGTTGTGGATTTCATCACTGACCGAAGAAGCCATACGCGAAGGATTCCGCAACCTCAAGGACCAATCACAATACCAAAGTCTCTACGAAGCTGGCCTCATGCGTGCCATAGGCGACTGGACCCTGGGCATGAATGCCACCAGACTGTATACGCTGAAGTATCGCACCAACGACCGCAGCCTCAGCGGCAGCAACCAAGTCCTGAGCATAGGTCGCGTGCAGACCCCGACATTGGCCTTGATAGTGCGACGCCAACAGGAGATAGAGAACTTCGTGCCTACCACCTATTGGGTTCTTACCACCATGTATCGCGACACGGTGTTCAATGTGCTGATGGACGATGAGGACAAGGCCGAGGATAATTCCGCAAAAGACTCTGCCAAAAGCAAAGACAAGTCTCCCAAGGGGTTCAAGACCCGTGAAGAGGGCGAGGCCATGCTGGAGCGCATCAAGGACCTGCCTTTCACCGTAACCAAGATAGAGAAGAAGAAGGGCAAGGAAGCTCCGCCCCGCCTATTCGACCTCACCAGCCTGCAGGTGGAGTGCAACCGCAAATTCGGTTTCTCCGCCGACCAGACTCTGCAACTGGTACAGAGCCTATATGAGAAAAAGGTCTCCACCTATCCGCGTGTCGACACCACATTCCTGCCGGATGACGTATATCCCAAGTGCGGACAAATAATGAACGGCCTCAAGGACTATTTCCACCTGATGGACCGCATCAAAGGGCAGAAACTGCGCAAGGACAAGAAGTTCTTCGACAATTCCAAGGTTACAGACCACCACGCAATCATTCCCACCGGCCAGCCTGCCATGGGGCTGACGGAACCTGAACGAAAGGTCTTCGACCTCATTGCACGCAGGTTCATAGGCATATTCTATCCCGACTGCCTTTTCGAGACCACCACCGTCACCGGCATGGTGGACGACATCGGCTTCCGTGCCACGGGCAAGCACATAACAGACCCTGCATGGAAAGTGTTGTGGACCACACCTGCCGCCACCGCCGATGCCTCCTCCGCAGACAAGCCTGCCGAGGAAAAGCTCCTGCCAGAGTTTGTCAAGGGAGAAAGCGGTCCGCACATACCGGACCTTGCCGAGAAACAGACAACTCCTCCCAAGCCATATACAGAGGCCACACTCCTGCGTGCCATGGAAACGGCAGGCAGGATGGTGGAGGACGAGGAATTACGCGATGCACTGAAAGAGAACGGCATAGGACGCCCGTCCACACGTGCAGCCATCATCGAGACGTTGTTCCGTCGTCGCTACATCCGCAAGGAACGCACATCCCTGTGGGCCACCCCCACGGGCGTTGAGCTGATAGGTATCATACACGAGGAACTGCTGAAAAGTGCCGAGCTGACAGGCATATGGGAACGTAAACTCCGCTTGATAGAGCAACAGCAATACGATGCACGCCAATTTCTTGACGAGCTGAAACAGATGGTCACCGACATAGTCATGCAAGTGATGCGCGACACCAGCAACCGCCACGTCAGCATCACGGAGGCGACGGCCAGGAAAGGAAAGAAGGACAAGGACGGGAAATAGCTCCGTACTTGTCCTTCTTCTTTCACACAATCCATCCTGTCGCTACCACGCAAGCACATTACGACAATGTAGGAGTTGGTAATCAACAAGAGTTCCATGAAAGCTATAATTGACTATAGCCAATACACGTTTTCAGCGCACTTGTCATCATGGAGTTTTGTGTCGCTTCATCCACATAGTCATCATCTGTATAGCGGTAGATGTTTACTGCACGTCTGAATCGTCCCTTCTTGTCGAATTCCAATACCAGATAATCCACATACGGGCATCCTATATCCGGCCTCCGGCACTCTTTGGCAAGGAAACAGAGGAAATGCTTCTTTGTTTCGATGTACTTACCTGTGGTCCAGTATAGATCGCGTGGCCACGAACTATGATCCAGCGTATCCGGTAGCAAGGAACGGCACGACTCGAAGGGCAGTTCGTTGCGCTTCATTGAAGAGTCAAATATAGTATGATCCACGAAAGGTTTGTCCCATTTCTCAAAATGAGACAGAAACTCTTCAAAGGAAAACAGTTTCACGGAGGACATCACATCCACCACCTCACTGTGTGGAGTTTCAAGGGTATGTACCTCTATCTTGCCGTCTTGCCTTACGACATACTCGTTCTTGCACACCTGATACACAAGATTCTTGTATTGGTACAGCAGGTTGCAGTCCTCCAACACCTTCTGTTCCACCACAAGGCCCAAGCCGTTTCTTGCCGTCTTCATGCGGATTTTATAGGGTCTGCCTTCATGAGCCACAATCTTGTGGTCCAATATCTTTCCATCGCGGGAATATGTTATGAGCATATAGTCCAGTCCATCGTTTTCCATGAAGTATTTGCCATTTCCGTCTTGATAATCAGCACAAAACCGCAGTAACATGACAATGGTGAAGTCCTTCTGCTCCATGTAACTTCCTTTTGCCCACAATAAATCCCCCGGGGTGCAGTGACATTCATTATCTTCCACAGGGAGAAAACTGGCATACTGTTCTGCGTTCTCAATGAATTCCAAAGGTTTGCCGAACGCCATGCTGTCAATGCACGTATTTTTCTCATGCATTGCAAGGAACGACTGGAACGAGACTTGCTGGGCGCAGACGCGCATCAGTGGCAATAGAGCCAATAGTACAAATAATTTTCTAATTGACATAACGATAGTGCTGTTTTACAGGTGGCGTATTATTTGTTTTTTCTTTTTATCGGACAGTAATAATTTCAAATAAGGCCGAGAACGTTTCCTCAGACATCCGCCTACGTGGAAGCGTGGAAAGTTCGCCAGGCACTTCCCAACTCAGTATAATGAAACTCCAACACACTGGTGCCTCCCCTGTTGACTTCATATTCCTGCTCTACGAGTTTCACCTGCGGAAAGCAGAACAGATGCTCTTTTTCTGCTGATGTCACGTTTACTTTCTTATATATGTGGATAAGCACATCGCAACCTCGGTTGAAATATCTTATCAACCGATACAGCTGTTCTATTTGCTTATGCGCTAAAATCAAGATAGCATGCTTCATCTCCATTAAGGTTTAATCCTGTTCCAAGTCACAAATACGGTATTTTTCATTCTGACGCGTCACAGCCACCTTGACACGAATGGTGCCATCACCTGTATCATACTCAACCTTAAAAAGGTTCCTTCCTACAGGCGCGACCTTGAGCGAACTGTACCAAAACGCATCAAAATCAGCACAACCGACCAACGGATCCATCGGGCTTGCATCCTCCAGGAACATTTGTGACATAGTGACATATTTCTTCTGCATATCCGGTGTACAATATGTATTGCGCAAACGCGCCAAATCCTGTTCAAGAGAAGGTGTCATCTTAACGTATGGATGGACATACGCCTTGAAGAATGTGTCAATAAACGTGTATGCATCCGCATCATCTTTGACATCTGTCGCAGGAACGTCAAAAATGATGTCACCGTAGTTTTCTCGTGCCCAATATGGAGTTATATACCCAATGCGTAGTTGTCCTTTCCCATCCTTTACAAGCCTTATTGGAATGCACTTGCCGACACTATCCGCCTCGCTCCACCAATACGATACCATATACCAATCGCCTTCCAGATGCTTGCATCGCAGGCTTTGCCTGCCATAGGCGGATACATCTTGCGCACGCAGCAATGGATCGGCACCTGTAGCATCAACCAGACGTCCCATTTTGGCTTGCATCTCCGGTGTGAGAAACATTTGAACAAGCCGCATATTCAATTCATCGTCACCGACCTCTATTGCTTCCATGTAGCGTACATAGAAATCCTTTATTCGTTCACAATCTGGGACAGATTGTGCTAATGCCATTCCTGTAAACAGCAGCATTCCCAAGATGGCGATGTGTTTTTTCAACGTTCTCATATCTTACCTTATGAATATAGTATATTCTGCCTTGTTTCTGTATGCACTCCCACCCCACATGTCACTTTGGACAAGATTGTGTTTCTCCGAGAGGAATGCCTTAAAAGCACAGACATGCGTCAGTGGCAGTACGATGAGCGATATAAGCATTTTCTTTATTAACATGGAAATCTTGCAATTCGACATAGTGTCTCACGTTGTTTTATGAGTCCTGTTTTGGTGTGAAATACAGATGGACTTAGTGCATCACCACTCCATAGTGAAAATACCTATAAGCAATAGTCATCGGTTCCTCCATTTCCGGATAGTGTCTTCTTAATATCTTTAGTAGGCGATTGAGTTCCGGACGTTGAGGTTTGTCATTTGCAGCCCCCTCCGTCTTCTTCAAAGCAAGTCTGCGAGCAGTAGAAGTTCCAGAAACTTATTATTTCTCCTTTTAATTTATGCGAGAGTAGCGAGAGTATTACTTGCATCAGCCGTTCAGATTGGATTGACACGTCAGCAACTCGCCCCATTTTCTTATGCAGCAGTGCATGCAGATAGTTAGGTCCATCGGCTGCAAGTTGCGCACCAATGCAGAAAGACAACAACTTGGCACAGTATACCGTATCGTCCATTGCAGTCAAGTTACCAAATGCCTCTACGTATGAGAAGAAAGCCTCTGCCTCATAATCAGCGAGGAAAGTCTCTGCCCGTATAAAATCCAGCCATGTATCCGGGAAACAGTCAAAGAACCTTGCCTGCGCATTACTGTCTCTGATACTGGTCAATGCATGATAACTGTTTACCAATTGTTTGATATCGCCACTATTGTAGTATCTTTCGGCACAACTTTGTGAGTTAAAAATGCATGTCAACAATATGATCAGAAATAAACGTAACATAGTTAAAAGGCGTCTGTGATAATGATAAAGATATTATTGTAGCCATACGTTGTATGGCAGGATTAAAATTTTTCCCAACCATAATCTACTTGTTGTAACATGACACTTTTTCCATCCAGATTTTGCATTGCCATTCTACAGCCATCGATTCCAGCAAACAAATCCACGAATGCGAATTTAGGATTAATCTATTGCTATTCAGCCGACATATATGTCCCCTTTTTCTCATCCCACATCATTCTTTTTTCTTCCACGTTACGCAAAGTAGCACGGATGCGCCCGTTCTCATCTACGGTATACTCACAATCCGTAACCAGGTAGACCCGATCGGAAGTACCCCACAAGTATGCCTGCTTCACTTGCAGGCGGAAAGGCCGGACATTACCGCCAATCCAACTGTCCCATATATCACCGTCACGGGCCAGCAGTCGAGCATCCACCACCTGTCCTTCTTGAGTGTAAACAATCAGAAGGTTTTCTCCATTGGGATAATTATAAATCCTGGCCCTGTCGCTACCCTTGCGCAGCGTACATACCACATACTTTCCAACCATGAAGGTGCATAAAGGCAGCCAATCCGTGGTGCGCTTTTCGCCCGTCTGGTCTATCTCATCCGGTATGTAACGTCGCACACAAGCTATGCTCAATCGCTCGTATTCGACAGAATTTACCCCGTAGAGCGAGGAAGAGTCAGCCGGACATACCTTGAGCGAAAACAAATCCTGCATACTGTCATCATCGCCAACGGGCCTGAACATGGACAGATAATCGGCAAAAGAGAGTGCTTCCTCTTCGTTATCACGCTCTTTCGTCTCGCACCATGTAGCCCGCGTCTGCGCACCCGTAATCCGGCCATCCTCTCTAACCTCATAGCGCATGCGACGCACTTCATAATCCAAATTCCCATAGTCCTCCAATTGCCGCTCATTCGTGCATGAAGCCTGGTCGGACACGAAGACCATGCTATCCAGATTGCCATCCATGCGGAAATAGTACACATCGTCCAAATCAGGAGCAAAACCCTCACGCCCGAGGATACGAAGGTCCAACGGGAAACCGTCCGGTGTATATGTGGCCACGACATAATCCGTATAGTTCCATCCCATGTGATCCAACTCTATGTATACCTTTAAGAAAGCTACATCCAAGCCTTTATATGAAACAACCGAACCTTTTTCATACATAATAGAACCTGCTGTAGAGTATTCTCCATACGTCGTTCCGGGTAGGAATAATGTGTCTGTCATATGAACAGTTGTGTGCACGCTGTTTGAATCGCTCTTCTCGTTACAAAAAAATCCAAAGAGAATGTCTTGGCATCACTCTTGCGAAAGTCTGAAAGGTATTGCCGATATGCGCTTTCTCGTGTTATTCCATCCGTAGAAGCCGAAAGAAACATTGGGACAAGGCATAATAGAATCATGGAAAAAATACTCTTCATAATGGTTGTGTTCTTTATACGTTCTGCTATAAGTTAATTCTAACACCTGATACTATATATGTTTCAGGAGACTTAGTGTTTTTATTGATCATGCAAGTTTTTTTATTAATCAAAAGCCCATTCTCATACTTAAACAGATTCTCGGCACTCGTTCCTCTGTCAGGATACTCGGTTGCCGGGTCAAAATAGTGAAATCCCTGATTTATATTTCCTCCAACGATAATCACGAAATGGTCGCCAGCCTTATCGTTGCGCGTATCTCCCATAGAACAACCTATACGATAATCAACTGATACGATTACAGGTTTACCCTTGGTCAATTGTTCTTCAATATACGCTAAACCCCTTGCCGCATCAGCACCAGTCTTTAATACACGAGTGCCACTATATAGAGCCATTGCTATGAATCGTCCGACGGCCAAGAATCATCTGATGAGCTGCACTCATCCGAATCCATAGAATCAGAACCAGCCCGAGACCCATCAACCACTACCTCCTTGAGGCAATACCCCAAACCTTCCACATAACCACCTGGCCATGTGCCATTTTCAACCATGGATTCATACTCCGATTCCGTGTAGGGATTATTTGCCGTTCCTTTTGGTGCGTTGCTGCCGTCATTTGGTGCGCTTACACTGTAAATCTCAATCTTTGTCATATCTTTTTTATCAAATTGGTTTATAAATGTCTATCCACGTCTTGAAAGTACACAACAACTTCTTCGGCCCAGTATGACACGCATATTCGCTGTCATGTACTTTTCTATTCCAAATTTCCTATTTTCAAATAAGGCCAACAACGTTTCCTCAGACATTTGCCTATGTGATAGCGTGTAAAATTCGTCTGGAACTTCCCAACTCAGTATAATGAAACGGGATGACAATTTCGCCAAATTCCGTATGGCCCTCTGCTCCTGTTCTTGAGGTATATATGGCAACACATCCTTACACACGACCATGTCGAATTTGTGCTCCACATCCAATTCTTCAGTGAGGTCAGCAACTCCGCATGGCACGTCTCCAGCAGGCAACAGCATGGCGGACAATTCTGTAGTGTAGGGATTGGCGTCGTATCCCGCAAACGAGAGTCCTCGGCTCCTCCATTGCGCGACATATAGTCCTGCTCCGCATCCCATGTCTATGCCGCTTCTTGCATCCACCTCGCACCACATGCGTGCCACGTGGTCTGCGAATTTTCTCTCATACCCGTATTTCATGAATCCATCGTAAATCCATCCGCCTGTGCCTTGCAATTCGATCCGGCCGTCCTGATGAAGATACTTGTCAATCCTGTCCAACAATGGAGCGCTACCGGGCAACTCCATCTTGCGGGCCATGAGGTAGTCGTTTTCCAGCAGATAGCGAAAATGCTCGCGTCCAAGGTTTGCCGGCCTGTTGCCGTTTTCGTATTTCCAACGGATAAAGCGGTGATTCCATGGCACTATGTTCTCTTTCCCAATCAGATTCACCAATACTGTGGCCACGTAGCATTCCTCCGGAGCGAATGTCATCCACATTTTGCCATAAAGCGACGGCGAATGGTCGGTATAGTCCAATAACACTGTGGCTGCCTTTCGCGTGACAGAGAACCACTGAGAGCTGCCATACAGATGGTCAAATTCATCTGGAATTGGGCGTTTGGCTCCTTTGAGACGCTGCAGTCTTACCTGTTCTCGTACCCATTGGCGTGGGTTATCCCATCCTGCGGCATAGTCGTATGGATAGTAGTACTGCAATCGGCGGAATGTGTTGTCTTCCCAGTTAGGGTGTGGAAGATGCTGGTAACTGATAAACTCCTTTCCCGCATTGCGTTTGAAGAAATCAAGGAAATACTCCAATGGGCGGGTCGGATAATCCTGTCCGCTAATCAGATGATAGTAGTCGGCATCGCTGCACTGCACGGCCAGGCGCAACAGGTGCATTTCACTTTCCAATACACTGGTGCCTCCCCAGTTGACTTCATATTCCTGACCTACATGTTTCACCTGCGGAAAGCAGAGCAGATGCTCTTTTTCTGCTGATGTCACGTTTTGTTTCCTGTCTATGTGTATGAACACATCGCAGTCATTCTTGAAGTATGCCACCAACCTGCATAACTGGTCAGTATTCTTGTGAGCCAATATCAGAATAGCATGTCTCATGAGAGGTCTATGAATAAATAAATCAGTCCGTATTATTCTTACCATATTCCGGATGCTTCTTCTTATGCAGGACAAAAGTCCTTTTGTACACATAGGAGGGGTCGGCCCAATTGCATACTGTAAGCGAATCTTCTATTTGGAAATGGGAACGCAGGGTAGAATACTCTGTTTTCTGGCTCTGAGAGGAAGATATGCTGAACTTGATTTCGTCTTTCATTAAGGCATTGAAAGGCGGCCACTGCTTATATCGCGATATTGCTTCTTTCCATGAGCGGATGTGTAGGTCTACCGGTGCCATGACGAAACTATTAAGCACCTTTCCGTCTTTTGTCTTTGTTAAAGTTAGGTGGAACGTGATTGAGTCGTTACCGTGATGAATTTTTGTCAATGGTAAAACGAAAAAACCACACTCATATCCCTCTCGGGCATCATCGAATTCATCTGATGTCCCCCAAAAGAATCCCTTCCTCACTATGCCATCCTCCATATACAATTCCATATAACTGTCGTCGGGTATCAAATCTGGAAATTTGTCATTAGTTGGGTCATGATGGTAATACAGCAAGGTATCTCTCCTGTGCTCTTCTTGCCCATTGGCAAATTGCTGGCCGGATGAAGGCGGGACAACAAAAAGCAGCCATGCAACCGCAAATAGTTTACGGTTGAGAAATTTCAATATGTATGCATCCATTTTTAGGTTCGTCTAAAATATAAATGTCAGGGTATCTTTCGCTTAACTCAGCAATAAATTTATTGTAATTTTTTATCCGTGTTCTGGATATGTCAATTACATTGAGTTTTGCATAGTCAGCCGCATCCATGCAGTGTTTTGATACGCGTCTTGGCCCTTGTGCGTAAATTTCCGCAGTCATTGTTGCCACATTCTCTGAATCGCTAGCGTTTGGATTATAGACTGATACCACAGCCTTCCCGGGCTTTCCATATAACTTATATTGAACATCATAACCTTTTTGTTTTATGTTCTTCAACATTATTCGCGCTTGTTCTTCTGGAGTACGCATAGTGGAGGTAATAATAATGTTGCCATAATCACCTTTGAGACTACGCAATATATTTCGAGAATACTCTGATACCTCTTCATGAGAACCTATTACAAGAGTGTTACCACTTTGTTGTCCTCCACCTCCAGACACGTTGCCTCCATTGCCACCGCTTCCAGATACATTAAAATCCGGTTCTGATGAAGATTCCACATCCGATGGCCAAGAATCATCTGACGGCCAAGAATCAATCAGCCATAGGCCATCATCAATATACCTGTGTATACCATATTTTTGCCCATACCATATCATAAACAAAGCAACCCCCATAGCGCCATGTGCCATAGAATAATCCGAATCATCTTTTTTGACACGTTGGAATTCACAATCAATGATTTTTGTTATCTCTTCACTTGTCATAGAACTATTTTTGTGTGGGGTATTGTACATAAGTGAACCAATCGCTGCACAAATATAAAGTTTTAAAATGAATTCCAATCAGAAATTCATTGTTTTTTCGCGTGCAAGAGTCCGCGCCAATTGTCTATAGTCAACCGGCAAGCACAGAATCAGCATAAACGATTGAAGCACAGTACCCACGCGGAGGCATGCCACCAACCATCGTTCCAGACCAATTTTGATATAAGTATTTTTGAACACAACTTAACTTGCAACGGCACCAGCAGTTGCAAAATACCATGCCCAACAAGCCACAGATTGTCCTCGTCCATAGGTGGAGAAAATGATTCGGCAAGCCACTTTTCAAGGTCAATTTTGGAAAAAGCATTCAATTCGAACGAAACCACAAGCGGTATTCGTGAACAGTTCCATCATAGGAATCCATGACGGCAACGGTATACGCATGGCAAACCAATGTGGACGAAATCAGCGAAAAAGGAAATCAACTAATTTACAATGCCATTTTTGCTATATGCTTTTGCCGGATGGCTTCCATTGGCATTCTCTTTGGTGAAAGACGTTCATAGGCAGGGATTGGGAATTGATTCCCAATCCCTGCCTATCCATTTCATCTTTACCTTTTTTCAAGCAAGAAAAGATATTCTTTGTATTGTCCTTCTGAATTTATCCACTCGTCTGTCCATCTCATATTGCTCATTACATTCCTCTTGTAGTCTATTTCTTGAGCCGATACAAGGCGACCGTTAGAATGAAGAATGGCGTTAAGTTCCTCTTTTGTCGCCCTACCTCCCGAGCCATAGGAAAGAAGGATGTAATGCGCATTGGTTTGCTCTATCATCCTTTTTATAGCTTGCATGGCGATAAAATTACCGTCTTCATTTTTCCGATACTCTTCAAAAATAGAAGGAGAATATGTATCTCGGGAATCTACCCTGCGATTAGCCTTGCCAAACACTGCAGGATGGTCATTCAACGCAATTGTCTTCCAAATATGATAATACGATGAGTATCTTACCCTACTTGGCGGCATCTTCTCGTTGTTAGAACCATATGGAGGATCGAAATAAACCAAATCATATGGATTGCCTACAACATCGAATACGTCGCCCTTTACAACTTTGTTTTCCGTTTCTATAGGAAAGCGGCAAGGCATTTGGAGCTTTATCGTCTTATATGACCTGGAAGACCATCCAGACAAATATGCAGCATAGTGGCCTAACGTATTGTCCACGGAATCCATGGCAAGTATCAAGCTCGTAAGCAACACGCATTTGTCCACATATTCCAAGTCGTATTCGTCTATCTTGTCGCGAATGGCATCCAGCAACATCGTATTATGCATTTGAAAAGGTTTCTTCCCCTCTTCGGTATCTCCCCCATAATGTTCTGAAAACCACCCTTTATAACCTTTCAAGCCATTAAGTTCGTCAATGTATTCTTGATAGAAAGAATCAGGTTTGGTCGCCTTTAAGTAGCAGTTCGCAAAAACATAAGACCATTCCGAGATATCATTTGCCGTTGTATTAAAACCTATCTGTGCGAATGCTTGCGCAACTCTTGTAGAGCCGCTGAATGCATCAAGGGCCGTGTTTATTTCCAGTCCCTCGATTGCCCTCAGAATATAAGGTATTATCTTGAGCTTGGAACCCGTATATTTTATACCCTCGGTCTTTGGCACAGTATATATGTTACCAAACAGTGTTGTATTAACGTTATGCGTCATGTTTTTCAGAACAGTCTTTTATGTGGCTCGTCAGACGGTTGCCTACTTTTATAGAATGGGAAGAAGTGCATTTCAAGGTTTAATCAGTATACTTGTCTCAACAAGTCAATATCAGCTTGCAAGATATCATTTGCTGCTGCATGCCCCTTTTCTGAGCTATTAAGAGCCAGACGGAACAACTTCACCAACGTATGGTTGTGTTCGTAGGAAATCCAACCATTCGTAAGGCTATTGAAATAAGAGGATGCATTTCTCGTATGTGTCCACAAACCACGTTGCAGGGCATTTGCGGTTGCATTTCCATAACGTACCTCACAGATGTATTGTCCATGAGAATCAAGAAACATATAAATAGGATGTGAACGCCCCTTGGCAGGAATTATACTTTGACTTTCAATGTCATACTTGCATCCCTTGTCAACGTAAACAATTCGAGTTGTATTTCTCTCCATCTTATCAAAATCAAATACCATAATGTTGCACTCCTTATCACGTTCACGATAGATAAGCGGCATCACATTTATTGTTTTCAAAGATTCAAATTCCTTCGAAGCGAGAATCTCTTTGATCTGTGCCACATCTGTAATATTGTCGCCATATTTCTTCAGTTTTGGAAACATCAGAGAATCTTTGTCGGTGGAAAGTTGAAGAGGTCCATCCCCATAAGCTTTCAGGCTAACAGGAATTTCTTCCTTTGTAAGTTCGTTGACAATAACAATGTCCTCTTCATGCTCTTTAGCTCTAAAGAGATCTTTGCCCACATGTCGAGAGTCAAAGTCGTACATAAATTGATGGACAAACTCGGCGATACCTATTTCTGCCAAGTCACCATGAGTCTTATTGCCAACAAGCCTCATGGTAAAGATATTGGAAAGCGTGTTAATAATCAGCTTAGGATGCTTGTCCGCGAAAAGTGAGAATCTTTTTTGAAAATCCGTGTAAGCATCAGTACTTAATAATTTTTTACCGCTCATAGTCTAATCTTTATTGTCTGTTTTATTTGACAAACGACTTACATCAACGTTCCGCAACGTCCATAATCTCTCTCTAATGTAAAGTGAGTACAATGAATTATAAGCATTTACACCTTTGGCGATTGGCAAAAGCCAGTAACTTCATGGTACTAAAGTACAACAAACAATATCTGCCATGCTCACCGAAGGCAAAGTTACAAAAATTATTCTGTATGGCAGATGATTTTGCAAGCTTTTGATGCTCACATGACCAACGAGTCCATGCGGAGGCATGTCCACGACCACGCTATTGTCGGGAGCATGACAATAGTATTGTCAAGGGAGCGTTAATAGTATTATCAAGGTCGTGACTATAGTATGGTCGGATGACCTGCAAACGCCACTGTCATCCGTGGCGGCACGGATGCAATCGCCACACATGCGACGCGAATTTCCGTTACACATGTCTTTTTGGCACTTCCGCACGAAATAAAAACACGTCTGCGGACGTTATATAAACAATAAGACATACACATCATAATATACGCGCAAGACGCTCCCCACATGAACATGCCATATCATAGGCCACTGCTACGTCTACTGTGCCCCGCAGCCATGCTGCTCCTGCTGACGGGATGCGGTGCCGACAACTATGCACGCAAGGCCGAGGAATACTATGCCATAGGCGAATACTTCGATGCAGCGGAGGAATACAAGAAAGCCTACTCTCATACTCCCGTGAAGGAGAAGGACAAGCGTGGCGAAAGGGCCTGGAAGATGGCGGAGTGCTACAGGCGCATAGGTTACAGCGCCAAGGCGGCCGGTGCATATCAGAATGCCGTGCGTTACCATGCCGGCGGTCCGGAGGCTCTGCTGCGCCTGGCGCAGATGCAGCACCTCATGGGACGATACAACGAGGCCACCAAGAACTATACTCTCTACCTGGACAGTGTGCCGCAGTCCACGGAGGCGGCAAACGGACTGGAAGGCTGCCGCCTGGCACCGGTGTGGAAGAAGAAAGGCTCGCTCTACAGCATCAAGAAACAGCCCATCCTGGCCAGCCGGCGCGCCGACTATTCTCCGGCCCTATATGGCGAGGAATGGGACCAGCTATACTTCACCACCACCCGTCCGCAGGCCACAGGCGATGAACTCAGCGGCATCACGGGCGTGAAGATGGCAGACATCTTCGTCAGCAAAAAGGACGACAAAGGCCGATGGGGCAAGCCCGAAGCTGCCGAGGGAGAGGTGAACAGCGAGTTCGAGGACGGTGCATGCTGCTTCGCCCCGGATGGAAAGACGATGTACTTCACCCGTTGCACACACGACCCCAGCTATCCACGTTATGCCGTGATCATGTCCAGCAACCGCACGGATGCCTCGTGGAGCAAGCCTCAGGAGGTGAGAATCAGCAGCGACACGCTCTCCACCTTTGCCCACCCCGCCGTATCGCCGGACGGCAAATGGCTTTTCTTCTCCAGCGACATGCCGGGCGGACAAGGTGGCATGGACCTGTGGAAAATAGCTCTGGACGACCACGGACTGGCGGCCCCGGAGAACCTTGGTCCGGAAATAAATACGACGGGCGACGAGGTCTTCCCAACATTCCGCCCCAATGGAGAAATGTACTTTTCCTCGGACGGACACCCCGGCATGGGCGGCCTGGATATTTTCCGTGCAGTACAGGACAGTCTCGGGACATGGAGCACGGAAAACCTGGGATACCCGATGAACTCGGCAGGCGACGACATGGGCATGACCTTTGAGGGACTGGCCAACCGGGGATTTTTCTCCACCAACCGTGGCAACGGCCGCGGATGGGACCAGCTGATGTCATTCGAATGCCCCGAGATAGTGCAGAGCATACGCGGATGGGTCTACGAGAAGGACGGATACGAACTGCCCGAGGCCATCGTCTACATGATAGGCAACGACGGCACCAACCTGAGGCTGTCGGTTCGCTCGGACGGTTCCTTCATCCAGGAAGTCCGGCCGGGAACAGACTATGTACTCCTTGGCACCTGCCAAGGCTATCTCAATCACAAGCAGGAAATATCCATAGACACCAGCAGCATTTCCCGCGAGCATGTCCTGCAATTCCCACTTGCCAGCATGACCGACCCGGTACTCATCCGCAACGTCTTCTACGAGTTTGACAGCGCAGCACTCACGGACAGCAGTACCGTGGCTCTGGACAGCCTTGCCATGCTTCTGAAAGAAAATCCGGGAGTGACCATAGAACTCTCGTCCCACTGCGACTACCGTGGTGCCGATGCCTATAACCTGCGCCTGTCACAGCGCAGGGCCGAAAGTGTGGTGAAGCATCTCATCAGTCGCGGCATAGACTCCAAACGCATGCTCCCGGTGGGCTATGGCGAAACACGTCCGAAAGTAGTGAGCCGCCGCCACGTGGAGCAATATCCCTTCCTGCACGTAGGCGACACGCTAACAGAATCCTTCATACTTGCCCTGCCCGAAGAAGCCAGCCGGGAAGCATGCAACGCGCTGAACCGCCGCACCGAATTCCGCGTCATGCGCACGACATATACCGGGGAGAACTGAGGGGAGTGGCAACCGCTGCAAGTGTGCCTTTTGCCATGCGTGCAGGCATACAATATAGCCACAAGTATGGAGAATACATGGTATTGGCCCCAGATTCTAATGACCGATAGGGAATCATGCATAGACGCATCATAATGTATTTCACAACCTATTGTCAAGACCCTATGGGGTGGGGAGAGGGAGCAACCGGAAACGGTCGTCAGCTTCCGACTAAACCCAAATCGGTCATTAGATTTCCAATCCGTTTTGCCTTTATGTTCGTGCGTATTGCAACCGTTTTGGCGAAGGCATAGCGAGCTATGGCAAGACCAAACGGGAAGCAAGACGGCGAAGAGAAGGGCTAAAATGGAGGAAAAGGCAATACAACTCATCCAATTTATACAAATTGACGTTCTAATGACCGATTTGGGCTAAACGCTGTCATCGTCCGTCACTACCTCGTTCATACAGATGTCGTGCTCTTCGGCAGGAAGATAATCCAATAGTTGGAATGAATAGCAAAGCCCTATCCTGTAGGCATCAGGAAGACGGGGCAGAAGACGGTCGTAATATCCCTTGCCGCGCCCGAGGCGTGAGCCATGACGGTCGAAAGCCATTCCGGGAACTACGGCCAAATCTATTTCGGCATAGCGTGAGAGGGGGAAGACTTCGCCTGTAGGTTCCATGATGCCGAAAGCACCGGGAACGAGCGTATCGGGAGCATAGATACGCAATTCCAACTCATCGCCGACGACACGGGGAAGCAAAACGCGCTTGTCCATGAACACGGCATTACGGAGCAACGAGGCGGTGTCCACCTCGTCCGGCAGGGCGTGATAGAGCAGAACCGTCCCGGCAGCACGCCACAGCCCATCTGAAAGGATGCGTGAACAGGCACGGAGACTTCGGTCACGGAGTTGCTCCGGAGAACAGGCCGATTTAAGTCCGCGTATCCATGTACGTATTTCAGACTTTTGCATCTGCGGTTCGCGGGCAGCAAGGCTGTATTCACAACCACAATAGACCTGATTATAAAAGCCATGCCGGCGCAACAATTCATTGCGACGCTGTTGCAGCCCGCCCTTGCGCCAATTGCGGTCGTCAAACTGCACGCCCCCCACCATGGAGGCTGCCCAATGACCGGCCTCGGATATCTGGTCCAGACGCTTCCAGCGACTGCTGGCCAAGGTGGTGGTAAAGGTCTCAAGCCCCAGCTCCCTGCAACGACGTGCCGCAGAAAGCAGACGCAGACGGAAACACTCCAGACAACGGCTGCCACGCTCAGGCTCGGACTCATGCCCATGAACGGCACAGGACCATGATGCATGGTCATAGTCCTCGTCCAGTATGTCAAGTCCCAGCTCACGGGCATAGCGGGTACATTCGTTCTTACGGATAAGATACTCTTCCCGGGGGTAAATGTTGGGATTGCAATAATAAAGCACCGGACGGATGCCGTTTTGCAGCATCCACTCTATGATGGCACTGGAACATGGTGCACAGCAACAATGTAACAGGACTTGTTTCATAATAACATATATGCATTTCTCATCCCGAATTCATCAAGCTCCACCTCTTGGTATAAGTGGTCTTTATACGCCAGGCATCGGGATAGAGGTTGTTTATACGGCCCGGCACGCCCTTTCCCGGGCCGAGAGGCACACCGCAGTAACAAAGAGTCAAGGGGCCGACAGGAGCTGCGGTGCGCACGGCCTCGCGGCGAAGATAAGCTATAGCCTGGTCGTACGTGAGTTCGACCATAGGGCCTTCGCAAGAAAAAGCCTGGGGCATCAGGCGCAATAGGGTCTTGGCCTTGCGCAGTATACTGTCAGCCGCGGGGAGGATGGAGGATGTCACCGGAACATCTTGCGTGGAAGAGCATGAAACACCATCCTTGCGTATGGCAGCGCAATAGAAGCCCTCGCCACGATCTCTGCCGGGAAGGAAATGACGCTCTTCAAGCAGTTCCGCACCCAACTCGGAACATATCCAACGGACGTTGCCCTCGTCCTCGAAACGATTAAAGGTACAGGTGCTGTAGATCAACAGAGCACCCGGCTTGAGCGCATGCCAGATGTCGCGAAGAATACTCCGCTGACGCTCCACACAACACTCCACATTCTTCAAGCTCCATTCCTTCACGGCCTGTTCGTCCTTGCGGAACATGCCTTCGCCAGAACAAGGAACATCAGCGACAATAATGTCAAAACACTCGTCAAAGGCAGCGAAGTCGGCAGGATAGTTGTTGGTGACGATACTACATACAGGATACTCCGTTCCACCGGGCATACATGTCCATTTCTGCATATTCTCGGCAAGGACACGGGCACGCTTGGGCATAGGCTCGTTGCTCAAAAGAAGCGAGCCTTCGGGAAGCAGTCCGGCCAGCAAGGTACTTTTACCTCCCGGTGCGGCACAGAGATCCAGAGCACAGCAGGGAACGGATGTGGAAGCATAACGCCTATAAAGGTCGGCCACGTACATGGAGGAAGCCTCCTGGACATAGTAGACCCCGGCATGCAGCAAGGGGTCGAATGTAAACGGTGGACGCTCCGCAAGATAATATGCATCCGGGCACCATCCCACAGGAGCAGCACCCACAATGGAACTCGCTTGCCAAACATCACGTAAGGCATCTATGGCACGTATTTTGCGAGCATTGAGGCGGATGGACACCTCCGGCTCGGTATGAAGCAGCGCATCACACAGACGTTGCGCATCATAGGAACTATAATGCTCGCTCATCAACTGCACAAAATCCTTGGGAAGTTCTTTCATATATTTATTGTTACAATACTCTGTCAGGAAAACAGGGTTGCCGTGGCATCACTCAACAAATAGGAATTTGAACAGATTACCAGCAATGAGCATCAAGCAAAAGAAAGCTACTCGGCAATTTATTATCATCAGTATCCACATTCACTGATGGTGGCATGACTCATACACTAACCGCGCCCTCTATCTTGGGCCAAGGGTCGTAACCCTCCAGTGTAAAGTCCTCGTATTTGAATTCAAAGATGTTCTTCACCTCCGGATTTAATATCATACGTGGTAATGGACGCGGCTCACGACCCAATTGGGTGCGTATCTGCTCCATATGGTTGAGGTAAATATGTGTATCGCCCGTTGTGTGGATGAATTCACCGGGACGCAAACCACAGACTTGTGCCATCATCATGCAAAGAAGGGCATAGGAAGCTATGTTAAAAGGTACGCCCAAGAATGTATCGGCACTACGTTGATACAACTGCAGCGACAATCTCCCGTTGGCGACATAAAACTGGAAAAATGCGTGACACGGAGGCAAGTTCATGTTATCAAGGTCTGCAACATTCCAGGCAGAAACGATGATGCGTCTTGAATTCGGGTCATTCTTGATGGCATCTACAGCCTGCTGTATCTGATCTATGAAACCTCCATTGTAATCGGGCCACGAACGCCACTGATAACCATATATGTGACCAAGGTCACCTGTTTCGGGGTCTGCCCATTCATTCCATATACGAACGCCACGTTCCTGTAACCAATGTGCATTGGTATTGCCCTGAAGGAACCACAGGAGTTCATATATGATACTTTTCAAATGCACCTTTTTGGTGGTGAGCAAAGGGAAGCCCTTCTCCAAATCAAAACGCATCTGGTGCCCGAAGATGCTGAGAGTTCCCGTACCGGTACGGTCGCCTTTCTGCACGCCTTCCGCCAAAATGCGGTCAAGCAAATCCAAGTATTGTTTCATCGTATTTTATGCTATTTCCTTGTGAATAATAATTACATTTTCAGAAACAACTGAACCTTGTAAACAGCTCTTAGCCCATACGTTCGTAATTTACAAAGCGATATTTCCATGCATGCTTCTCATCCGCATCGTGGTACTCTACCCATACGGGATGCCATACGGTTACATCAAAATTCGGGAAAAATGCATCAGCACTCTCCGGCGTATCCTCGATTTCTGTTAAACAAAGCCTATCTGCCATGGACAATGATTGCCTGTATACACTTTCACCCCCAATGATATACACCTCATCATCAGATACACAGTTCTGCAGGGCCTCTTCCAATGTCGCATAAACCTCGGCACCGGGCAATTCATGCACGGTACAAGAAAGAACAATATTTCTACGGTTAGGAAGTGCCCCTTTAGGCAGGCTCTCAAAAGTTTTCCTACCCATAATCACGGTATGACCTGTAGTCAGAGCCTTGAAACGCCTTAAATCATTGGGCAACCAATACAACAGTTTATTCTCATTGCCAATGGCAAGATTTTGTGCAACTGCAGCAATAATATTTATTTGCATATCTATATGTTCCTATTTATTCATATACATTTCAGTATGTCCGACAACAATTCAACATGTACAAGTATCCGAATCATCCATGATTGGCATTTGCTATTATCTCACAGGCAAACCTGTATCCATAACCAGCATGCTGCATGGATATGAAACATACATAGGCTTGTCATATCCCATTAACAACAATTGGACGGAAGCCAGTTTCCGGTTCCCGTCCAATTGCTATAGTCATTGAAATATTTTAGTTTCTACGACTTGCAGAGTAGTTGATACGCAATGCCCAAGACTTCCTCAATACCTCCTTGATATCGGTAATGATACCCATCTGAGTATGTGTATCGGCCTTGATGGAGATTATCTGTTCTGCCTGATTGGTCATACCCTGACGCTCCTGTGCCACGAAATCCATAACCTCGCGAGGCTCCGCATAGCGGTCGTTCAACTGAATACGTGTGCTACTACCCATCTGTGCACGAAGTGCATCCGTTGGAGGACCTACATAGATAAAGCTCACAACACTCTTCTTTGTCAACTTCTCCAACTCGGTACCCTGAGGGATAGTAAACTTGACCTTCAAAGTAACCTCACGCATAGTGGTTACAATCATAAAGAAGAACAATATGGTAAAGATCAAGTCAGGCAGAGATGAGGTATTCATCTCAGGCATTTCGCGCTTTTCCTTTGTCTTAAATCCAGCCATGTTTAGTTTCCTCCATAATTTTTGGGTTCTGCCTCAGAAATCTTCTGTGGATAGTATGCACGAACGGCAACTTTCTGCTCATCGGTCAATGCCTCGTATGGACGTCCGAACTTGGCTTTTGCCAATTCATTACGTAATTCATTATAAGCTGCTACCAACTCATTCTGAACATTGAAGTATACCTGGTATGGTGTGCCACGGTCCGTTTGAACAGAGACTACATGCTTGTCTGTGACATAGCACTGGCCCAACAAATCAATCTCCTTTGCATGCTTCTCCGGCAGGGTGGACAAATCATTGGGGTTAGCAATAAACTCCTTTGCTCTGTTGCGCAAATCTTTGATATCAATTATCTCAGAGTTGCACATCAGTGCACCTGCGGCATTCAGTCTGACATTTAGGACATTTCTTTCCTTAACATCAATCTGTGCATCTTCCTGTTCCTTATCTGGCGGTTGAGGCAGTCGTCTTGACAAGCCGCTATCCGTATCCATTGATGTGGTCACAAGGAAGAAGATGAGAAGCATGAAAGATATGTCAGCGGTAGAACTGGTATTCAGTCCCGGCATCTTTTTCTTTTTCTTAGCCATATCTTTCTCTGTTAATTTACTTAGAGGCAGTCTTTGTGAGGATGCCACTCATGCTAATTGCAATAGCAGCAAAAGCCACTATAGCCAAGATGTACATGCTCCACATGAACATGTCCACGACGGTGACCATATAGCCAGGGGTCTTGGTTCCGTCAGCGGCAGTGAACTCAGATTCACCGATGCCTGCGACATAGCCGACAACCAAAGAAGCTACAAGCAGTATGCAGGTAAAAGCGGTAATCTTGGAACCGGGAACACCAGTTGCAGCAGAAGAATCACTTCCCTTTGAACTTGCCACGCTCTTAATCACAGCCCATATTATCAATCCTGTCGTTACCAGCACCAAGCCGTACATCAGGAACAGCAAAAGGCCTGTGAATGTAGGTGCTGCGTATTCGCCGAGCATCTCATCGCCCCAAAAGCCAAAGAACATGGCAAAGACGACAGCACTAACAGCTATAACCGCCAGCAATACATATTTGGATAATTGCTGAATTTTCATTACTATATCTCCTTAATAGTGGTGTAGATGAAACTTATGTGTATCTAAGATTACTTCTTGCACTTGTCGCTCTTAACGCACATAACCAACAATTCCTGTGCAGCCTCCTCCATGTTACCGGTCAGAGCCTCTACGCGAGCCAAGATGAAGTTATAGAACACCTGAAGAATCAAGGCAACGATAATACCGAAAATGGTAGTAATCAAAGCCACTTTCATACCACCTGCAACAACGGTCGGGCTGATGTCACCAGCTCTCTGGATATCATCAAATGCCATAACCATACCAATCACAGTACCCAAGAAGCCGAGAGAGGGAGCCATGGCGATGAACAAGGTAATCCATGAGCAATTTTCCTCAAGATAAGAACCTTGAACTTCGGCTTCCATGTTGATGGTACGCTCAATTGTAGCAATATCGTTCTGGTCATTGCTATTGAGGCACTCCATAGCTTTGCGGCTAATCTGTGCAACAGGGCCACGAGTACCTTTTGCCTTGGCGATAGCATCGGTAATCTTACCTGCTGCAACCAAAGCAGCCATCTCAGCGCAGAACTTGCGGGTGTTGATCTGAGCCAAGCTCAAGTAAACCACACGTTCGATACAGAAAGCCAAACCGAGAACCAATGCGATAGCAACCAATGACATGAAGCCAGCGTCACCCTCGATGAACTTTGTCTTCAATGTCTTGTGAAGGTTCTCTTCTTCTTCCTCAACGGCAAGAACCTCTTCGGTAAGTGTAGCTTCAACGGCTTCAGCCTCAGCAACGGTATCTACAGCGGCAGAGTCAACCACAGCAGCAGTATCTACCACTTCGTCCTGAGCCATTACAGATGAAGTTGAAGCGAAAGAGCACGCAGCCACCATCGCAACAATAGCAAATAACTTTTTCATTGTTTTGGTATTTTTAGGTTTAGTTAGTATTGATAAAGCGGAGAGGACGGGATTCGAACCCGTGATACGCTTTTGACGTATACACGCTTTCCAGGCGTGCCTCTTCAGCCACTCGAGCACCTCTCCAGATTGTTTGCGGTTACAAAAATATACTTTTTAATGGACTTAACACAACTATTTTCTGAAAAAAATCACTTTAGAGTACTTTTTTATCTTTTAACCACCACATACAGCATTCACAGGAGGCCAAATATGCTTGTAACCGTAGCATTGGTCGTATGATTTATCTCTTCCAGCGTGACATTATATATATTACTTAGAAAAAAGACTATATTTGCCAGGTAAGAAGGTTCGTTTCTCTGCCCGCGAAACGGCACCGGAGCCAAATATGGAGCATCGGTCTCCAATACTATCCTGCCAAGAGGTACGCCCTTGAGTGTTTCGGCCAAACGGCTGTTCTTGAATGTCAGCACTCCACCGATGCCCAGGGCAAAACCATCATATTTCAACAGACGAGATGCCGTTTCGCTACTTCCGCTGAAGCAATGGAATATCCCGCGCAACCCATCACCCTTGTGCCGTTCCATGGCCGCAAGCAATTCCGGTTCGGCCTTACGCATATGTATCACAAGCGGCAAATCGTATTTCTTCGCCCAACAAATCTGTCGTTCAAACGCATCCACCTGTTCCTTCTTATACGTCACGTCCCAATAAAAATCCAGGCCCACTTCTCCCACCGCTATCATACCATCACCCAAAAGAGGTTCCATGCTGTCAAGAACACATTCCCAATCACTGCCGACATCTTCCGGATGCAAGCCCATCATAGGATAACATATCCCAGGATATGCACGCACCGTTGCCATCATCCTGAATACGCTATCCTTATTTATATTTGGCAGGAATATTTTCTCAACCCCCACCCGTCGTGCCCTGCAGATAACCTCATCACGGTCGGCATCAAACTCTTCACCGTAGATATGGCTGTGTGTGTCTATCATCTGGAGATACTCTGATACATCATTTGTTTCTATCCAACAAACCCAAGGCATATTGCCACAAGCCGGTCTTCTTCTCCGATGGCAAATCAACCTGTTCCAAAAGCACGCGGGCCTCCTCGAAATACTCATTGATCAAATCGACGCACGCAGAACGCACACCGACAGCATCGTACAATGCCGTCACCGCAGCCACTTTCTCTTCCGGAACATACTCTGAGGCATTTATCCATCTCTCCAACTCCCGACGCTGATGACCATCCGCGCCCTCGAGTGCCTTTATAAGCAAATAGGTCTTCTTGTTGCACAAGATATCGCCACCTATCCTTTTGCCAAAGGTCTCGAAGTTGCCATAGACATCCAGCATATCGTCCTGCAATTGGAATACAAGACCGAGACGCTCACCGAAACGGTACAGCAATTCGGCATCCGCCTCTGGAGCACCAGCCTGCATGGCCCCCATCTTCATGGCACAAGCCAACAGGACGCTGGTCTTCAAACGAATCATCTCAATATACTCCTCGGCAGTCACATCCATTCGACTTTCAAAGTCAACGTCGTATTGCTGTCCTTCTCCAATTTCAAGTGCCGTAGCAGTAAACAGTTCCATCACATCTTTCAGACATCCCGCAGGACAACGGGCTATCAGCTGACAGGCCATTACCAACATGCTGTCGCCACTGAGAATGGCTGTATTCTCGTTCCAAACCTTGTGGACACACGGCTTACCACGTCTTACTTCGGCCCTGTCCATCACATCATCGTGCAGGAGAGTATAGTTATGATAAGTTTCCAATCCCAAAGCCGTCGGCAAGGCTTCGCCTACGTCTTCCCTATACATATTATAAGACATAAGCAATAGCACCGGACGCAACCGTTTACCTCCCATACCGAGGACATAACGTATAGGCTTGTAAAGTCCAAAGGGTTGGCGCTCCAAATGGAGGTCCGCCAACCCTTGATTTACCATAGCCAGAATATCTTCTGAACTGTACATTATATAAATAATAAGGTATAAGTCTTTTTTATCGGCCAAGAGCATTAACCCGTTTCTTGCATCCATCCACATAACGAATGCATGCCCGGGCACCGCCCCGTCCGACTATCAACCCAATCTGAACATTACGGGCAGTCGGAAGCGAGAACGCACAGTCTTATTACCTTGGCGTGCAGGCTTCCACTTAGGCATAATCTTAACAACACGCATAGCCTCCTCTGACAGATGTTCATCCGGAGAACGGTCAACCTTGACATCCACGATAGAGCCATCACGATTTACCACGAACGACACCATCACACGACCTTGTACGCCCTGTTCCATGCAAATGCTTGGATACTTGATGTTCTTTTTCAACCATTTAAAGCATTCTTCATCGCCGCCAGGGAAAGAGGCGTTCTCCTCAACGATATCAAAGATGCGGTCGTCATCCACTTCCTCCACGATGGGACCTACGGGACCTGTAGCCACGGCACTGGGAGCACCGGTACCTACAACCGTAGTGATGGCCTGATTCACTTCCTCGGAAGTTTCGATTTCTTCCTCGGGCAGTTCCGTTTCGTTGTCCACGATATTGATAATTTCAGCAACCTTTGGAGCAGCCTGTGGCGGAGGAGCTACTACTTCCTGCTGCTGAGTAATGGGAATCATGTCCTCTTCCAAGACGACACTTTCGTAAATTTTACCCTCTTCCTTCACTACCACATCACGCTGAGTGTACTCGAAAGCAGCGAACATGGCCGCCAAAACCACCACATAACCTATGAGCATGCTCGTGGACTTCTGGCTACGAAGTTCATCATTAACTGTTTTGGTTGCTTCCATAATTTATAATTGTTTATTCGTTATTTGGCACTACTGCAATGACAAATGTAGGACTTTTTTCCCATATACCCACGTATCGTCTCTTTTTTTTCCGGCAAAAACCATTTTTTAGGGTACGTTCAGCCAGTATTGACATAAAAATACCGTAACTTTGATGTCTAAACAACATAAAAATGAGGACCAAAGGCATATCGTCATTCATCTTTACGCTAACAGTCTTGTTCGTCACGACAAGGGTTCACAGTCAAACCAGCGTTTTCGACTTTCTCAATCTGCCTACCTCCTCACACGCAATGGCTCTCGGGGGCAAGAACATTTCCCTGATAGAAGACGATGCATCCCTCATTTTTCATAACCCCGCCCTCATGAGTTCCGTCAGCGACAAGACGCTAAACCTCAATTTTCTCACCTATATGCAGGGAAGCAAGGCTGGCAATGTCAGTTTCGTAGGCGCACAGGGAGAACGCGGCTCATGGGGAGCCATGGCACAATTCGTGGGCTATGGCACCATACGCGAGACAGATGAAATGGGCAATATCACAGGTACCACAGGTGCATTGGACATGAACCTGGCCGGCGGATACAGCTATCTGCTGAGCGACCGTTGGGTAGGTGGCGTACACGGCAAGTTTCTTTATTCCAACTATGCCGATTACTCCAGCATAGCATTAGCAGTGGACCTTGGACTGAATTATTTTAACGACGAGAAAGACTTTTCCTTCTCGGTCGTAGCCGCCAACCTTGGCGGTCAGGTCAGTGCTTTCGGAGAAACGGCAGAATCACTTCCCATGGACCTGCAACTGGGACTGAGCAAAGGCCTCGGACATTTCCCACTGCGCCTCCACGTGATGTTTTATGACATGTTCCATTGGAGCAGGGCCTATTATTCACCGGATGGCAAAGTCAAAGGCTTTCAACTCTTTGCCAACCATCTGAATCTTGGCGCCGACCTAACCCTTTGGCAAGGGCGCATGTGGCTGGGGCTGGGCTACAACTTCCGACGTGGCTTTGAGATGAAAGCGGCAGGCAGTTCCCATGCGGCAGGTTTGACCATAGGCGCAGGCATAAACATCAAAAAGATAAAAGTCGGCGTGGCGTACGGCAACTACCACACAGGCGCCCCCACCCTGTCCTTCACTGTGGCATATTCCTTCGCCAAAGAGAAGAAAGACCTCCCGCCTGCCACAATCGCCCCCGCCGCAACTACAGCCACTCATACTTAAACAACATAATACATCATAATGAAAAAGATTACCATAGCCATAGACGGACATTCCTCCTGCGGCAAGAGCACCATGGCAAAGAATCTGGCCAAGGAATTGGGTTACATTTATATTGACACCGGTGCCATGTACCGCAGCGTCACCTACTATGCCATGCAAAACGGCATGATAGATTCCGAGGGTAACATTGACACAGAACACTTGCTGACCGCCATGCCCGACATACACATATCTTTCAAGTTCAATCCACAAACAGGCCGCCCCGACACCTATCTCAACGGAACATGCGTGGAGGACAAGATACGCACCCTTGAAGTAAGCAGACATGTCAGCCCCATAGCAGCATTGGGATTTGTACGCGAGGCCATGGTGGCACAGCAACGCGAAATGGGAAAGTCCAAGGGAGTAATCCTGGACGGACGCGACATAGGTACAGTTGTATTCCCTGATGCCGAGGTGAAGATTTTTGTGACCGCCAGTGCCGAAATTCGTGCCAAGAGACGTTTCGACGAACTTACGGCCAAAGGGGAAACGTGCGACTACGATGACATTCTGAAGAACGTGCAGGAGCGTGACCATATAGACTCCCATCGCGAGATTTCGCCACTTACACGTGCCGAGGACGCCATTGTCCTTGACAACAGCAACATGACTATCGCAGAGCAGCAAGAATGGTTATTGAAATTGACGAAGGAAGCGGTTTCTGCTTCGGAGTAACGCGTGCCATAGGCAAGGCCGAGGAGGAACTTAGCAATGGCAAGAAACTCTATTGCCTGGGGGACATAGTACACAATGGCAAGGAATGCAACCGCCTGCAACAGTTAGGATTGGAGACCATAGACCACACTGTATTCAATTCACTGCACGGTGTCAACGTGTTGCTCCGTGCACACGGCGAACCGCCATCCACCTACCGGCAAGCACAAGAAAACGACATACACATAATAGATGCCACCTGTCCGGTGGTATTGCATCTGCAGGAACGTATACGCAAGGAGTATCTGGCCGATACGGAGCATACGAAGCAGATAGTTATTTTCGGCAAGAACGGGCATGCCGAAGTACTTGGCCTTGTGGGCCAGACAGACGGGACGGCCATTGTAATAGAAAGTCCCGAGGAAGTGGAGCGTCTGGATTTCAACCGCGACATATGCCTTTACAGCCAGACCACCAAGCCATTGGACGGTTTCCGCTCCATCGTCGAATACATCCGCAGTCATATCTCCCCGCAAGCGTCCTTCACATACGCAGACACCATTTGCCGACAGGTGGCCAACCGCATGCCGCACATTCGCGAATTTGCTTCGCGCCACGATGTCATCCTTTTCGTCTGTGGAAAGAAGAGCAGCAACGGACGTGTACTTTTCTCGCAATGCCGCGATGTCAATCCACGCAGCTACATGGTAGACACGGCCGCGGAAGTGAGTCCCTCTTGGCTCCGCTCCTGCAACTCCGTAGGCATATGCGGAGCCACCAGCACCCCCAAATGGTTAATGGAGGAGTGCAAAGTACGCGTCCAGCAACTGCTTGGCTGCCATGAATGAGGTCTTTTCTCCGCGCAACACGCCCTGTTCCTCTGCCTGCAACATACTGTCTATGGTGGGATTCTGAAAGAAACTGTTGTGCAGGCTCTCGTTGATGGTCTCATACATCCAGTACTTTGCCTGTTCGGCACGGCGGAAGTCAAAATAGCCGTTAGCCTTGACAAAATTCACGTACCTGTAGACCATGTCCCATATTTCCTTGATGCCCAGGCCATAGAAGCCGCTATAGCACAACACCTCGGGTGCCCAACCGCTGTCCGGTGTCGGGAACAGATGAAGGGCGTTGCGAAAATGGCTCGCGGCCAATTGGCATCGTTCCACGTTGTCACCGTCGCACTTGTTTATGACAATGCCATCGGCCATCTCCATTATGCCACGCTTGATGCCTTGCAACTCGTCGCCCGTACCGGCCAATTGTATCAGCAGGAAGAAATCCACCATGGAATGGCAGGCCGTTTCGCTCTGCCCGACACCCACGGTCTCCACGAAGATTTTGTCATAACCAGCCGCCTCACACAGTATTATCGTCTCGCGCGTCTTACGTGCCACGCCGCCGAGTGAACCAGCCGAGGGGCTGGGGCGTATGAAGGACTTGGGATGAACGGAAAGTTTTTCCATTCGGGTCTTGTCTCCAAGGATACTGCCCTTTGTCCTCTCGCTACTGGGGTCTATGGCAAGGACGGCCAATTTTCCACCATATTCCTTCAGCACATGTATGCCAAATTCATCTATACTTGTACTTTTGCCCGCCCCAGGCACACCACTGATGCCGATACGCACGCTGTTACCACTGTAAGGAAGACATTTCTCTATCACTTCCTGAGCCATGGCAATATGCTCCGGCAAGGTACTTTCCACCAACGTAACGGCCTGTCCGAGGATGGAAGAGTCACCCTTCAGGATTCCCTCGACATAGTCGCCTGCCGTCAAGGTGCGCCTGACATATTGCCTGCGTTTCAAATACGGGTTTACACTCGATGGCTGCGCCACCCCCTTGTTCACCACCAATCCTGCATACTCTGCACTATTCTCGGGATGCTCCATATCAATCAGTATTTGTATATATTATAATAAGGTATAGGCCTGATGTCTGACATAACCCATGCGGCACTGCATTTCCTGTAGCTTCTACCCATATTACCCATCCGGGTGAAGGAGGTCAATCCTTTTTCTTTATTGTAACATTCACTATCTTTACGGGATTCTCGGGATCGTCAGTCACCAGCAGGATGCGTGGACGGGACTTGAACCTTCCTATCAGCTTCTTGTTCATCCTTATCTTCATCTTGACAGTGCTACCGGGCGACACCTTGCGGTTGGAGAGCGATACCTCCACCGCTGGATTGAACACCTGCAGGTTGTGCACCACCAGCGGCGCCTTGCCGTCATTGGAAAGAAGCACCTCCGTCCTCATCTTCTTGTCAGACATGTCCATCTGTACCTCCTCGACACTCAACCGCGCCTTTGGAACGGCCGCACCGGCCTGCGAAGGTTCCTTCACAGGAGGAAGCAGTACGGAAGACACCACTATTTCGTTGCCGTCGCCTATTTTGTCTCCCATATATCGAGCCAGGTATATGCTCGTCTGATTCAATCCCATGGAAGGCAATCCATTGCTATCCAGAATCAAACGTATCACGCCTCTTTTGCCTGCGGGAATGTCCTCGGGTTCATATTCGGCACGCATGTACGATGGCAGATGCATCAGCATGGGACGATACGGTGTTTTCTCGGTATTCACCACTTGCAGTTCCGCGGAAAGCAGTTCGCCCGGCTTCACATATTCAAACTCCACCAGATTGGTACTCATCCTCACATTACCCAAATCTATGGGAAAGTCCGACGTATAATCGGTCAGTTCCGTCACCACCCTGCCCTGAAAGGACAAAAACTCAGGGTCCTTGCCTGCATTGGTATAAACCTCCACGTATTTGTTGAACGTTCCCAACATGGCGGCATCGTACACCACCACTATCTCGCCACGTCCTCCGGGAGGTATGTTTCCCGGTGTATGGCTTACCTTTGTGCAGCCGCATGAAGGATGTACTTTCTTAATATGCAAAGGCTTGTCGCCCCTATTGGCAAAACCGAAGACTACGGTGTGAGGATGCTGGAAACGCACCTCGCCGGTTTTTATTATGTCAGCATCGGGCACGAACACAGGTTGCGCCGCCATGATGGCACAATGCATTAACATGCAGAATAAAAGGCATTTTCTAATCATAACACAGGCAAAGATACAAAAAAAGCAGGATATTCACCACTTTTGCGTAATTAAGTTAGGTGCAAACACAGCTTACATGGGCGTTACATGGGCGTGTCATAAATTAACTTGAGGCACTTTTGACGTTATCGCGGAACAGACATCATATCTTGAACGGATATCATGGTACCGTTCATTCGGGTCAACGAAAAGGAGGAAAAACTCTTGCATACATGATGCCCTCGCGAAGTCCCTGCCTCGATAATAGTATTGTTGCCTCCTTGACAATAGTATTGTCGGGGACGTGGCCATAGTATTGTCGAGGTACAGACAATACCCGAACCTTAGCACAGTCACGGAAAATCGATGCAAGACCGGGAAAAGCTAAAATTCATGACACCCACATAAAGTTTTCTTCAAATATATTTTGTAATATTGCATTTGCTGGTTGACTCTGCAGTGATGACGGTATAATCACAACCATATTGATGGGGCTATGTCAGCAGTGACACAGCCCCATCTATATTTGCCTTGACCTCTTTATCCCGAATCGGTCATTAGATTTCCAATCCGTTTTGCCCTTATGTTCGTGCGTATTGCAACCGTTTTGTCGAAGGCATAGCGAGCTATGGCGAAACCAAACTGGAAGCAAGACGGCGAAGAGAAGGGCTAAAATGGAGGAAAAGGCAATATAAATCAGATGATTTATACAAAGTGACGTTCTAATGACCGATTTGGGGTTATATCGTCCTACTGCAATGTACGCAGCGCCGCTTCCATCTGCCTGAGGAGGTCTCGCTTGTCCGTGGAGGGCGAATATACCCAGCCCTCGGTCACAATCACCTTGGAGGCAGCAGTATCCACACGCGCAAGACTGACAAAGGGACCTCCCAAGGCTCCGTTTCTCATTTCCCACAATCCGCGGACTTCCAACACCTTGTGTCCGTTTATCTCACGTTGGCGCGGTACTATCAGGGGTACATCATTCTCGCGCACGGTCTGCATCCATTGGTCGGAACGTTCTCCCGGAATGTTGATTTTAATCACAGAGTCGCGCTTCTGCACGAAAAGGTCGGAGTCCATCACATCCTCTCCCTGCCAAGGATAGGTGTACACCAGGATATTCTGGTCCTTCTGCAACGTGTTGGTTCCTCCCCACAGAAAGTCCTTACCCTTCTTGGTGGCCACAAGGTTCTCCGGTACGCACACCGTCATTCCCAACACCTCGCGAAGATCGTCCATGACCTTCTTGCTGTGCTTCTTCTTCAGTGCGGACACGCGCATCTCTATCTGAGACTCGGCCAGAATATCCTGTATGCGCCGGGCATTGAGAGAAAGATACTCGCGCAACCGGGCTATGTCCGGAGCAGCCACCACTACCTCCAACTGCGGCCGGGCATTCACGTCGCGTGCCGTGCCGGTAAACGGTTTTTCCAATGTTCCGTCCACAACAACTTTCAATATGGTATGGAAAGTGGAGTGAGTGGGAGCATAATCCCGGGTAAACACGCGTGTCACACGAAACATCTTCTCGGTCTGCATCAGCCCCGGCACCTGTCCCTCCACAATCTCAAGCAAAGTGTCCTGCACATCGGTGAACCACACGTTCCTGTCAACCACCAGCAGCAGTTCGCTGGGCAGACCTTTGGAACGCGCCAGAGTCCTCTTTTCCTTGACTTCAGTCTCGCCACACGCCGACAGCAACACGGCCGCCAGCATTAAAAACGCTATTCTTTTCATTATGCTTATCGTAAACTGTCACTTGCCAATCGCTTTCATCTCCATGCGCCCGTTCACGCCATGTGCCCGGAACTCATCGGCATAGCAGCACTCTATGGTGGGCACACCGGTTGAATAGACACCCTCGCGCTCCACAGTGAACTCGGTCTTCAGCATGTACTTGCCATGGGGCAAAGAGGGGATGAAGTAGTCCATACGGTCATCGCGAACCTGCTTGTAGTAGCTGACATTGCCCTGCCATCCGTAGGTAGAGAGTTTGCCGACAGGCTCCACAGCAGCCCCACGGGGAACACTCAGTACAAGGTATTCATAGTCACGGGCTGCATCTATCAGAATCGTTTCCGTGATGCGGTCGCCCACCTTGGGAGCGGAAGCAGAGAACGTGCGTTCCAGACTTATGTCCATGCCTGCATCCTTCACCTTTTCTATCGGCATGGCATATTCGGCATAGACGGAAGCCCATATCATGCGGTCGCCATCGTTGGAGACGACAATCCTGTCGGTCTTGTCCAAGTCCACGGTATCGCGTTGCAGGGCAGGCAGGGCATCCGCACTGCGGGAGACGTTGCCCCCAGTGAGGGCAAAGACGGCATTGATGCAATTCACAGGAGTCTTCCATCCCTGTGTACGCTTCTGGCGGAGCAGCCACTTTTGCATGCCGCGCATGATCTGCGTGTCCTGCGGACAGACTATCTGCCATGCCTCCATCACCTGTGTATGGATGTGCAGGCGACGGTCTATGCTGAGCCAGTCGCCACCGCGATAAGCCAGGTAGATACCATCCTTATGTCTCAGACGGTCGTTCAGTTCCTTCACGCCGTCCTTCAACACGGCCTCTTTCAAGGCATGTTTCACTATCATGGCTACGGCTATGTACTCGCTGTCCACCTGCTTCAGGTCGTCGGGCATGCGCTTCAGCACGGTCTTTGTCATGGAGAGCATCTCCTTGTCGGCCTTGCCGTCCTTGACCAGGACATACAGCGTGCGCAGGTCGGAAAGTCGGGCAGTCCAGTCACGGTTGTACTTCTTGCGACGCTCAATGTCATTCTTCAGGTCGGCAAGCAGATAACGCTTGATGCCCTGCAGCACCTTGGCGGCCACGGCATTGTCGCTACCGAGACGTGCAAGCAGATAACCCACCTCGCGTGTGAGGTAAGGACTGGAAGCAAAGCCATCGAACCAGGGCATGCCACCGTCAGCCTTCTGCATGGAATATAGCTTGTGCACGAAGAACGTGGTGTCGGCACTTCCCAGCTTGTCGGCGGCATAGTATGCCGCGGCATAGGACAGGACATCCTCGTTCTTGGGCATGGCCACCTCGGGCAGGGCATCTATGGCCGTCTGCACAGGATCCAGCACCTTCTCTACAATCAGACGGCGGTCGGTAGCCTCCTTTGGGAAAAGGTCTGCAATATCGAATCGTTCGCTCTCTCCCGGCTGCAGGTCCATAGCCTTGCTCTCAGTGATGTTGGCCACAGAGGCCAGCACCGGTATCTCCCTCTGCTCGCCGTCGCTGTCCTTTTCGGCCATGGCCACGGCCTTGAACGCGAGACCCACCAATCCCTCTGCCACAGGCATGGAGAAAGTATATATGGTATCGCGACCCTGTTCTACACGGAAGGACACTTTTTTCTTCATTAGCACCCTGCCCGTGGAGGTATCCGTCACCTGCACCTGCATCTTACCTACCTGCAGGGCATCGCCCGTATTGTTGACAGATACGGTGAAGGAAAGACGGTCACGCTCGCGTGCGAAACGCGGTACATTCACCTTGGTGGCAAGCACCTTACGCGCCACAATCTTCTCGGCGAGTCCACCGGTACACATGCCCTCAGTATGGGCCACGGCGTTCAGTGCCCATGTCGTCAGGCTCTGTGGCACGGTGAAGCTCACCTGCACCCTGCCCTCGGCATCCGTACGCAGGCGTGGCATGAACATGGCCGTCTCGCTGAAGTCGCTACGCAACTGCACTGCATCAAAGGCCTCATCCTCCGAGATGCCGTCATTTTCCGTATTGACCGCACCTGTACCTCTCACCATGATCTCCTCTTCAACAACGGCCTCGGCCATGTCAAATGTCACGTTCTGTGCGGCATACTTACGGCTCATCGTCTTACTGACAGCAACGCCCGGACACGAACCGGTCAGTACATTGAAATGCCCGCGACGTGAATAGTACTTGCCATCAATGAGACTGACACGCGGATAGAATATGTCGTGCGTCCACACATCGAAACCTTGCCAATAGCGTTGGCCATGCAGACGGTAACCGTTGCCATAGTTCACATAGGAATGCGGCAGATTGTGATTTCTGGAAACGAAGAGCGACCAGCGGTTGGGGGCAAAGACATCCAGCGATGAATCGTACATCCCCATCATGACGTTGGCACGCACGGGATTGCCATTGGCGTCGCTGACACGCAAGGTCCACTGTTCCATGGCACCGGGGACGGTGTGGTCGCGGAAAGTGTCCCAATGGAAAGACAGACGCGTATCGGGCAAATGTTTCCTCAGAGAGATGCTGCGCACATGCACTTCACCGTTCAGAACGTGGGCAACCCTCACGCTCAACCCGTCTCCATAACGTTCCTCATATGGCATGTCCATGGCAAGGAGGGTGTCGCGCAAATGTATCATGGTGTCCATGACCATGTCCTCGCCGGCAAAGGCACTCAGGAAGATATAGCGTTCCTCACCTGGACGGTTGCGGAATTCCAGACGTGCAGGCGAGGCGGTATCGAAACTGTCCACGGGGCATTCGCACCATGCCTTGCTGTTTTCCGTCAGAACCTGTGGCGGATCGGGGAAGAGTCGCACGGCAGTGGAGGCAGTCTGTGTCTCTCCCTGCGAGGAAAGCACGGACAGTTCCACCCTGAGCATGGGATAGTACCTGTAAGTGCCGGTACGGTTGACTGGGACCTGCACTGCAAAGCGGCCCTCCATGTCGGTGTATACGGTATCCAGCTGCCGCATGTCATTCACGTGCCTGTCGCCACGCCACCACCAGCAGCAGATGCGCTGCGCACCGGCAGTGACACGTCCTCCGCGCAGGGGAGTGCCGTCATAGTTCATGGCACGTCCCGTGACAGTGACGACGGTGTCCACAGGGGTGGCGGAATCAGCTTCTGCATCCGCTTTCTCCGAGGCTTCAGCCAAAGGCATGGGCATGATGCCGTCACGTTTATCCCGCTCGTCCATCTCCACATAGAACGTGGGGCGCTTGTATTCCTCCACCCTCACTCTCTGCATATTTCCGTCCACGGAAATTACGTGCCACCCCAGTTCCGTGCCCTCAGGTATGGTGAAGGCTGCGGAAACCACGCCGAAGTCATCGGAGGTGACGGTGGTGTCGGCCAGGGTATTGCTGTTCCTGTCAAGGAACTTCACCTTGCAGGTGTGACCGGCACGCACACGGGCATCCCAATGTTTCTGCTCGTAGAGCACGGCGGAAAGCTGAATCTGCTGTCCGGGGCGATAGACGGCACGGTCGGTATAGATGGCAGCGCGTGAAGTGTAGCCCGTAGCCGGGGCATTATATATGTAGCTTCCATAGTAGCGTATCTCCGGCAGGCAGCTGTCGGCATCCAATGATACGCGGATACGGCGTTGTTTCTTGTCGACGGACACATTTGCCTCCGGTATGGGACGTCCGGTACGGGCATCCACCACCGTCACACGCGTATTGTTGCCCGGCAGGCCAATGGCGAAGGCTTGCAGACGCGACACCACGAAGTCGGCCTTCACGGCACGCGCGGGTTTGTTGAGACGGACATCGGTCCAAGCCCTGGCCTCCAGCGTGTAGCGTCCGGGCTGCAAGGGTGCCGTGAGCACGTTCTGCCCCAGGAGGCGTCCCTTGGCATCACGCACCTTCCACTCCACACGGCTGACATTGGCCGTATCCATCTGCATGCGAAGCGAATCACCGGGATAGTACACGGCGGACATGGCGAAAGACATCTGCGGCGCGTACTTCCATATGGTGTCGTTGGCGGCCTGCAGGCGGCGCATCTCGTCTGCCACCTCCTGCGGTCGCTTGTTGCCATGGGCAGCGTAGAAATCTATGAGCTGCTGCTCGGTCATCACGGAATCGCGCGCCCATTCATTGGCATGGCTCCAAATGACGTGCAGCATGTTGCTGCCATAGATTTTCTCGTCTTTCCCTCGATTGACAAGAGGCACCCAGTCCGACGTGGGAGCCGCATAGAGACTTTCGGGGTCGGACAGAGCTTCACGAAAGAGGGCTATGCTGCGCTTGCGCCATTCGCCTGTGACATCGGTGTAGGCCCTTGTGGCATACAGCATTGCCAGGCTGGCGCTGTATACGGCACGGCGCACGCCGGTCTGCCCCTCCCTGGCCTTCTCCAGCAGTTGCAGGTTGTATTCCAGACTGTCGGGAGACAGTCTTTCGCGTTCGAGGCATTCCTCCAAAAGCGTTGTCAATCCGTCCTCACGGGCATTGGATACCAGGGGCGCCAACACCAGCACCATGGCCAAAAGGCACTTTTGCATTGTTTTCATATGTTTTTTCTTCTTTATTGCCTTACTTGACAACAAATGTAGACAAATAAGGCATATCGTACAAACTTTGATGTCGTCAATTATCATTTATTAAAGTTTTCAGCACGCTCTTTTCAATTATTATCTTAACTTTGCCCATGTTTACATGGGTATTGGCATTATACATAATCTATAAAGTATATGGACGAGATCACACTGAACATGCTCACAGCACTGACAGACGCGTGCGAGGGGCATCTGGTATTGAACCATGCAGGAATAGAAAGCGCCACCTCTGACGAGGGACTGGACATAACCGTGAAGATGCAGGACGGGCGCATCCTACAGCCCCGGCAGGTGGATGCCAAGGCACTGGCGGATGCCATACAACATTGGCGCGAGGAACATCCCGGATTCTTCCAACGCATAATCGGTGCCATGATGTAGGACAGGCACAGGAGGCACATGGACATACGTGCCCATGGTAGCATCTCCATACTCTAACAACAATGTGACAAGGTAAAATGAAAACCGGACTTATTCTGGAGGGGGGAGGAATGCGCGGTCTCTTCACGGCAGGCATCCTGGACGTGATGATGGAGCGCGACATACGTGTGGACGGCATAGTTGGCGTGTCAGCAGGGGCGTGTTTCGGATGCAACTATGTATCTAACCAGCCGGGACGCGTGATACGTTACAACATGGCACTGAAAGACGAGCCAAGGTACATGAGCATAGGCAACATCTTCAGGACGGGCAACCTGCTGGATGCCGAGTTTGCCTATCACACGTTGCCCGAGGTGCTGGATCCTTTCGACAAGGAGACTTACGCTCAAAGCCCGGTGGAATTTCATGTAGTATGCACGGACGCGTTGACAGGATTGCCCGTATACAAGCGACTTGCCGCCCCAGTGGACTACGAATTCATGGAATGGATACGCGCCTCGTCCTCCCTGCCACTGGTATCGCGACCGGTGGAAATAGGCGACCGTCTGCTCTTGGACGGAGGCATAACGGACAGCATACCGCTGAAGTATTTTCAAAGCCTCGGTTACGAGCACAACATCGTAGTGCTTACACAACCCAAGGGCTTCATAAAGAAGCGCACCAAGCTGATGCCCCTTTTCCATGCTTTCATGCGACGCTATCCTGCCATAACAGAGGCCATGAGCCGACGACACCTCATGTACAACGAACAACTGGAATACCTTGCACAAGAGGAACGCGCCGGACGCATCACCGTCATTGCACCGGACGATGCCCTACCCATAGGGCGTACCGACCAGAATGCCAAACGCATGCAACGGGTATACGACATGGGACGACGTGCCGCGGAGAAATGGATTGGGCAGAAGCATGTCTCCATGAAATAGGTCCTTGTCACGTCACGCAACGCATCTACTTGCTATACGAGACAAGAATCGTTGTCGGCTGGAACATTCGAGCCTCTGACCATATATCCGTTCCGCTGACGACTATTTCCAATTCCTACTTACTGGGCGAATATACGGACTCTTCCTGTCGTTTGTTGGGCTTAATAAGCGGCCTCATCCATGACATCATTGCACATAATCACTTTATGGCACAGCCTGCTGCAACCCGAAAACGCTCCTCTGCCAATATGCTTTACGCTAGACGGCACGATTATTGCCGACAGGTTCCTGCAATTGGCAAAAGCACAGATACCTATGTCACGTATTCCGTCAGGAAGGACAAGTACCTCGGGGGTACTGGCAAAGGCATACGCCCCTATGCCTGTCACCCCTGGCAGGAAGCGTGTGGTGGCACATCCGAGAACCAGCCTGCCGGTCTTCCTCTCCACGACGGAATTGGAGCCGTCGGACTTGTAATACGGATTGTCATGGGCAACGGTTATGGACATGCATCTGTCGCAACCGCGGAATGCCATGGAATCTATCTCCATCACCGAAGCCGGAAAGTCAACGGCAGTGATGCCGCTGCCAACAAAGGCATCCTCGTGTATGAACATGACTCCGTCCGGGATAATCGTACTGTTGCAACCCGACATCAGCCTCTCCTCTGAAGTCTGTATGATGGCGTTGCAGTCGCCCCGCGAGTCAAAGGTCTTGTTCCCTTCATCCACGGTGATGGTCGTGATGTTGGAACAAAAGGAAAAGGCACACTCGTCAATCCAGTCCACGGTAGACGAGATGTGAATCCTGGTCAGGTTCTGACAATAGACAAAGGCATAGTCGTGTATACGCGTCACTCCCTCGGGAATGACGATGGAGTCAATCATACAGCCGTAAAAAGCATCTTTACCGATGCATTCGACAGAAGCAGGAATCCTGGTGCCTTTGCAACCGAACAGCAGCCTGTTGCTTTCCGAAAGTATTATGGCGTTGCAGCCTCCCCTGCTGTCATAGGTCTTGTTGCCGTCATCTATGCAAACAGAGTCCAAACTGACGCAGTACTTGAACATGCCGTCACCAATGACGGTCACGCTGGCCGGAATACTTATTGACTCCATGTTGGCACACGCGGCAAAGGCGTGCTCCTGTATTTCCTCTATGCCTTTGCCTATGGCGACATGCTTTATGCCGCAGTTGCCTGCAAAGGCCTCCTTTCCAATGCATCGTACATGGTACAATCTACCATCATGACGGACATTGGCAGGAACATTCAGGACGGAATCCCGTAATACCACATCGGCATGTCCCTCCTTGAGTGCCATGATATTGACAGAATCAACACTAATGAGCTTGTACACGATTCCTGCATCCACGAATGTACTGTCGGCCAAGACACACAAGGACGACAAAAATATGCAGAAGCAGAATGTGACGGTTTTCTTCAATATATTGTCATGTATAGCCATCGCAGATTTCATTTCAATGTAACCCCTACTATTCTCCAACCGTGCTGATAATCCCCACACATGCATAACAGAGCGGAACTGTGGCATAGATTTCCACCACACCTAACAAGACAAACGTCCTGAACACCATATCCGGACAGGAAAGGAACGGTTCTCCCCCTGTGAATGGATATGGCACATCGTATTAGCATGACAAGCATCCCCGTCATAGCCCATTTCTCAAAAACGAACTCTGATACTTCAGGCACAGATATTACCGTAAACAACAATACGGTGGACAAATGTATGCTTCCATACAATTTGGTCAATTCAGCTGTCATTTATTCCGACCAAGAAATTTATGCACCCATGCCTCGCATGGTGCATTCCAGAATGCGGACTGATCTACATGTCCTTCGTGTGCAGAACCGAGATTAACGGTATACAAGTACTTGCAACCGCTGAAAGCATAGGAAGATATATTTGCATTGCATCTTGACATGTCAACATAGCACAAATCCTCACACCCCCCAAAAGCACTAAAACCTATCTGTCTAAGAGACGAAGGCATCTGTATGTTCTCCAGCTCCGGACATTTTGAAAACGCCCTCTCTCCTATCACCTCCACGCCATCAGGAATAACCAGATACGATGGCGTAATCTGCATAAAGAACGCATAATCGCCAATCTCTCTCACATCATCCGGTATGGAGGACATACGACAGCCATACACCAGTTTGCGTGATGCCGTCTCAATTATGGCATTGTTATCTTTGCCCGAGTTGTATACGGGATTCCTTTTGTCCACAAAAACATTACGGCAGAAATTGCAGGCTATGAATGCATTGGGAGCAATATGGCGGACACTCTTTGGAATACGGATGTCACGTATGGAGGAATTAGAGAAAGCCTCGGGACCTATTCCTTTGATGCCTTGCACAATAACGGAACTGCCGCAGCCGACAACGATGACATCTTGAGCCGTATTGACTATGGCGTTGCAGTTGTCACGCGAGTCAAATGTCTTGTTCCTCTTATCAACCTTCAACTCCTTAAGATTATGGCATCCGGCAAGTGCTTTGCCGTCAATCCGGGACACATTCCGCGGAATGAAAAGAGTCTCCAAAGACGCACATCCCCGAAATGGGTATTCCGATATACTGTCCAGAGAGTTTGGCAAAGTAATCTTTTTCAAGTTTACACAGTTTTCAAAAGCAGAATACTTTATCACTCTTACACCATCAGGTATATCCATACTTTCCAACTTCTCGCAAAAACTGAACGCATGCTTGCCTATTTCGGTCACAGAGGACGGTATCCTGGTGTCCTTACAGCCCATATAGAGAATACTGTCGGTAACGATTATCGCATTGCAATTCTCTCTTGAGTCATACCTATCGTTCCCCTCAGCCACGGTGATGCGGGACAAATTGACGCAGCCCTTGAAGATCTTGCATGGCCACCCTTCGGCAATACAAAGAGTGGAGGGGAAATGAACGCTCTCAAGATTGAGACATCTGAAAAAAGCCCAAGGATATACGCCACACACACCCTCACTGACAACAAGGTGCTTTATTTCATCATGGCACGAAAAACCTCTTATATCTCTAACGAGATAGGTTTTTCCATCATACATGACACTTGACGGGATTACCAATGTACTGTCATCAGAAATGGGAAGAAGAACATCCTTTCCTGCATCCGAAATTTCAACGGTACTGTCTGATCGAACGGTGTAATTGAAACCACCAAGTTGAAAAGTAACTTCCTCTTGGCTATAAGCAGGAGAAAAGAACATCAAAAAGGACAATATTGCAAGTATGTTTCTCATACAACGTTTTTATGGTATGATATAAATTACTAAATGGAGAGGACAGGAATGCAAGTTTACACTAAGGACAAACATACATTCCCATATTTATTCAATTCGCTCGTAAAATGCTATCTTATCCAAACATCCTTAATCTCATAAATGCTTATCTCCGCATGAACTACTTTCCCACTTTTCGTTCTTGTATTATACTCAACCATACCCTTCTTTCTATTTATATAATGAACAGTTGCTACATGAGACACGTATTTTTGTGTCGTTTCATCCCATACGTCAATACGTATTACTTTCGGATCATTCTTTTTGTCAGAGAAATATGTTTCTACCTCATCTTTATTATTAAATGTGACTCGCTCATTGATTAACTTGAAGTGTTTGCCTACTTCAAGAAACACCTCAAGGTCCATCGCACCTCCAGTATATCTGGAATTGCCATCTTCATCTACCAATCCTTTGGCATAATTACTTATAGCTGTGTATCTGCCTTTAGCCGGATCATTACTTGAAAATTACTCTTATCTCCTGATAATTCCACAAGCGCGACTAAACAACACTCATCTTTCCCATAACTGAATTGATTAGGATCTTCTATTTTTATATCCTGTTCACTTGCTCCTCTTGTCAACGGAACCCGAGAGTTTATACTCAAATCATCGTTTGGCAACACCCAATCTTCATGACTGCAACTTACGAATGTCATGATGCCCCAAAATGGCAAAGAACATCACAACAACAAATAATTTATTTTTCACAGGTATTATTCATGTCCGCTGATAATCAATACTGAGCAACCATAGTGCGGACTTTACTATGAGTCGCTTTCATACTTTTGATACTATTAAGTAAGAAACAGTACAACAATCTTATATATAAGACCTCCGGTTTAGAACCGGACGCATTTCTATCCTACAATAGCATGCATTTGATTACATTTTACACGGCATTGCACTACAAATATAGAAAGTTCTGTTTGTTAACACAAATTTTTACAGTTTTTTATGAATTAGACGCAAAAGATTTTGAGCGTTCAAAGTCAGAGATCAACTCATTTCTGTATTTAACCCAAATCGGTCATTAGAACGTCAATTTGTATGAATCATCTGATTTATATTGCCTTTTCCTCCATTTTTGCCCTTCTCTTCGCCGTCTTGCTTCCCGTTTGGTCTTGCCATAGCTCGCTATGACTTCGACAAAACGGTTGCAATACGAACGAACATAAAGGCAAAACGGATTGGAATTCTAATGACCGATTCGGGTTGAACGGAAAATCAGCATAACTATCACACCCATTGCATCTCGTAAAGGCTCATTTCTACCATAGCAATGGACAGGAGGCCGACAATAGCATTGTCAGTGGCGCGACAATACTATGGTCAAGGTCGCGACAATACT
>JAMPDJ010000015.1 GCA_023665805.1 Bacteroides sp.
TTTTCGCTAATCACCAAATCTTCAGACACTTATAATTCATCGAACTCACGTTAATATATATTATGAGAAAATTTACCATGAAGATGGCTGCCGTGGCCTTATGCCTGTCCGCCTGGAGCATGCAGGCTGTTGCCGAGAATTGGATTACCAATCTTAGGGACGATGTATTTGTTCATCAGTTATCCATCCCGGGAACACACGATGCCGGTACCGGAGAGGGTTTTGAGAGTTCCTTATTCGATAGTTTTGCCCGTACCCAGGATGTCACCATGCAGGAGCAATGGGACAGTGGCATACGTGCCTTTGATTTGCGTCCCACAGCTGTGCAGACGGCCACGGGGGAACGGTACTTGAAAATCTACCATGGCATTGTCGAGACAAAAATCCGCTTTGACGAGGCTTTGCGTCTCTTGTGCAAGCAGGTAAAGGACAATCCGGGAGAGTTTGCCATCATTATCATGCGTCATGAGACCGACGGCGAGAAATCCAATGTGGGCGACCTGTGGGAAGTGCTGATGGACAGCTGCCTGAATGCCGAAGAGTTCAAGGGGCAGCTTGTCCAGTTCCGTCACAATCTGAAGGTCGGTGACATGCGTGGCAAGGTATTGGTGCTGAGCCGTGACAAGTATCTTAACAACAAGCACCTTGTGGGCGGATACATTACCAACTGGTCCCATAGTTCCGACATAACCAGTCAGAAGAAGGGCTTGATCAATTGTACGGGTATAATAAAGACCTCCCCCCTCTATGTGCAGGACTTCTACGATTGCACCGATGGCCGGTTGCCAACCAAGCTGGCGGCCATGGAGACCATGTTCCAGGAAGCGGCCAAGGCTTTGTCCAGAACCACCGGCACTCGCACGTGGGCAATCAACCATGCCTCAGGATATACAAGATCGGCCTCTGCCAACGGCAATCGCGAGAATGCCGCAAGCACGCATCGGACAGCCATTGATTTTCTTTCTGCATGCGAGCCAGGCACGCCCACGGGCATCGTAGTGATGGATTTTGCCGGCGTGAATCAGTCGAATGGTTACGAGGTGAAGTCTCTTTCGTTGACGCGTGCCTTGATAGCCAACAACAAGCCTTATGTGCAGGAGGATACCGGCATAGACGATGCCATGGCCGCAGAAAACGAAATAACCGTGGTGGATGGATACGTGCGCGCTTCCGTTCCGGTGACTGTCTATGACCTTCAAGGCAGGCAATTGACCACATCCGGAAATCGTGTACGGTTGCCTCATGGACATTGCATCTTTCTGGTCAAGAGTGCCACGGGTGCATGTCGTGTGGTGACACGTTGAGACTTATCCTTCCTTGACCAGTCGCTTGATGTCGTTCAGTTTGTTCAAGGCCTCCAAGGGCGTCAGGCTGTTGATGTCTATGTGGAGCAGTTGTTGTCGTATGTCCTCCAATATGGGATCGTCCAGTTGGAAGAAGCTCAGTTGCGTACCTGTGTCGCTGTCTTTTGTGCTGCCTGCCGCTATGCCTGCCCCGACGTTGTCGTGACGTTTTTCCTGTTCCAACTGGCGCAGGATGATGTCTGCCCGTTGCACGATGCCTTGGGGCATGCCGGCCAGCCGAGCCACATGTATGCCGAAGGAATGGGCCGAACCTCCTGGTTCCAGTTTGCGGAGAAAGATGATGCCGCCGTCCTTTTCCAGTACGCTGACATTATAATTATGTACGCGAGGGAAGGACTTTTCCATCTCGTTCAACTCGTGGTAGTGCGTTGCAAAGAGTGTACGTGCACGTCCACGGGAATTTTCGTGTATGTACTCCACGATGCTCCATGCTATGCTGATGCCGTCGTAGGTGCTTGTGCCTCGGCCCAGTTCGTCGAAAAGGACCAGTGAACGGGGCGAGAGGTTGTTCAGTATGGCAGCGGCCTCGTTCATTTCCACCATGAATGTGGATTCGCCCAGGGATATGTTGTCGCTGGCACCCACGCGTGTGAATATCTTGTCCACATAACCTATGTGCGCGCTCTCGGCCGGCACGAAGCTGCCCATCTGCGCCATCAGTGTTATGAGAGCCGTTTGTCTGAGAAGTGCGCTCTTGCCGGCCATGTTTGGACCCGTGATGATGATAACCTGCTGATGGTCGGTATCGAGGCGCACATCGTTGGGCACATAGTGTTCTCCCACGTTCATCTGTGTCTCAATCACCGGATGACGGCCTTTGCGTATATCCAGTTCCATGGAGTCGTCCACCATGGGACGGATGTACCTGTTCTCGCGTGCCAGAATGGCAAAACTCAGCAAGCAGTCCAGACGTGCCACCAGCCGCGCGTCCGCCTGTATGGCGGGAATGAAACGTGCGCACCACGATACCAGTTCGCCGAACAGCTGGTTTTCCAGGATGGAAATGCGTTCCTCTGCCGTGACTATCTTCTCTTCGTACTCTTTCAGTTCCTGGGTAATGTAGCGTTCGGCAGAGACGAGCGTCTGTTTTCTGATCCATTCCTGCGGCACTTGGTTCTTGTATGTGTTGCGCACTTCCAGATAGTAGCCGAAGACATTGTTGTATCCTATCTTCAGACTTTGTATGCCCGTGCGTTCCGCTTCGGTCTGTTGCAGCTTCAACAGGTATTCCTTGCCTCCTGTGGAGAGCGCGTGGAGTTCGTCCAGTTCCTCGCATACTCCCGAGGCTATGACCCCGCCCTTGGACAGGAGCAGTGGAGCGTCCGGCGATATGGTGCGTTGCAGCCTGTCGCGCATCTCTTCGCAAAGTTCCATGCTGTTGCCTATCTCGCACAATACGGGCGAATCTGTCTGCACCAGAACATCGTGTATGGGTTTCAGAGCCTGCAGGGCCGTGCTCAAGGTGAGCAGTTCGCGTGGCGACACGCGTCCGGTGCTGATGCGCGAGATGATGCGTTCCATGTCCCCTATGTACCGCAGTTGCTCGCCCACGGTGTCGCGCGTATCTATGTCGCGGAAGAAGTATTCCACCACGTCCAGGCGCGAGTTTATGGCCTTGGGGTCCTTCAGCGGGAACACCATCCACTTGCCCAGCATGCGTGCCCCCATGGGGGTGGTGGTGCGTCCCATGACATCCATGAGGGACTTGCCGTCGTGGTTCATGGGGTGCAGCAGTTCCAGGGAGCGCATGGTGAAGTGGTCCATGTGCACATACCTGTCTTCCTCTATTCGTGCAACCTGGCGGATGTGGGACAATTGCGTGTGCTGTGTGTTCTCCAGATACTGCATCACCACGCCGCAGGCCACAGTGCCGGCACGCATGTGTTCTATGCCGTAGCCCTTGAGGTTCTTCACGCCGAAGTGTTTCAGCAACTTGCCCCGTGCGGTCTGTTCGCTGAAGACCCAGTCGTCCATCTCGAATGTGGCGAATTTCTCGGCAAAGGACGAACGGAAAAGTTCTCCCTTGCCACGTTCGTAAAGGACCTCCTTGGGCGAGAAGTTGGACAGAAGTCCGCCCACGTGCGCCACGCTTCCCTCGCTGGTGAGGAATTCACCGGTGGAGATGTCCAGAAAAGCCACTCCGCAGGTGCCTTTGCCGAAGTGCACGGCGGCAAGATAGTTGTTTTCCTTGCCCGACAGCAGATTGTCCTGCATGGCCACACCGGGAGTCACCAGTTCGGTGATGCCGCGCTTTACCAGTTTCTTTGCCAGTTTGGGGTCCTCGAGCTGGTCGCATACGGCCACACGCATCCCGGCTCTCACCAGGCGTGGCAGGTATGTGTCCAGCGCATGGTAAGGAAAGCCGGCCATCTCCAGCTGTCCGGTACCTCCAGCGCCATTGCTTCTCCGCGTGAGGGTGATGCCCAGTATTCCCGATGCCGTCACTGCATCCTGGCCGTAGGTCTCGTAGAAGTCGCCGCACCGGAAGAGGAGAATGCACTCGGGGTGTTGCTCCTTCAGGTCGTAAAACTGCTTCATCATTGGTGTCAGGACTTCTTTTGCCATAGTTATCGTTATAGGGATGTGTAAGACGTTAATAGTGTACAAAATTACCCAAAATCCACGATTGGGCAAAGTGTTTGCGCCTTTTTATTCCTCATTTGACCCGAATAGGCCATTGGGGGTGCAAATCCGTTTTGTCTTACATCTCCGTCGTATTGCAACTGTTTTGCCGAGGAATGGCCGGATATGGCGAGACGAAAGGCCGATACGCATCCTGTGATTCAAGCAAACTGACGGTCCAATGACCGAATCACCACTCCTCGACGTCGGATGTTACCTTGGATTTGAGCATTTCCCGGATGTCGTATAGCGTGCTTATGGCCAGTTTGGCCATTGACAGGAATGCCTTGTTGTACATCTTGCGCGAGGTGTCCGCGTCAGGGTTGGCTGGCGATACATCCTTTACCTTTATCTTGTTCCTCTCGCCTTTGTTCCCGTTTGTTCTCAGCAAATCATATTCCGTTACCATGAAGCAGATCCTTGCCCTGCCTTCCTTGGCGTCGATTCTCAGGTGATGTTCGCAATTGAAGGTATATTGGTTCGGAAAAGCTGCATACGTCTCAAAATTATTGAACTCTCCTTTGCCTATGACGAATGCTTTCTCTGCGTTCAGATTCTCGATTTCGTATTTTGAGAATTGATATGCTTCCTCAAGGTATTCCTTGGAGTAGGCAAGAATTTCGGAGGAAGAAAGGGACAGACTGTCGACAGTAATGACAAATGTGACCCCGTTGCCGTCAGCTTTCCACACGTCGGACAGTTCGCGAATGGACTGTTCCACGGCAGAGGAGTTAAAGGTATTCTTGAAAGGGGAATTCCTCAAAATGGCATTCTGTGAATAGGCACCACCTGCAACAAGCAGGAATAGTAGAATTATAATCGTATCTTTCATATGTAAATATGTAAAATGAAAGCACAGACGTATGACTGCATGGTATGTACGTCTGTGCTTGCTGTTAAGGGTGAGGGGATTACTTGAGAAGCTTGCCGAAGCCTGTCTGGTTGAACTCGCCTGTACGGTTGGCCTGGCCATGTGCGTCTTCCTTGATGCCCTTCATGTTGACGCCCCAGCCCTTTACGTTCACCTTGCGCGTCCTGTAGGCACCGAAGAACCAGCTATGTTTCTCAACCGTGAATTCCGGTTCCATGATGATGTCCACGTTGTTGTTGACCTTGGCCCTGTAGAGGGCCTGGCGTTCCGGCTTGCTGAGACCTTTGTAGCGGTTGGTGTTTGTCAGTTGCTTGTCACCGTTGCGGGACAGGTTGATGAATCCGAACAATTTCTTGGTCTCGACATCCGCTGAGATACGCTTCGCGCTCTTGTAGTCAAGATCCGCTGCCACATAGGTGTTGATTGAATTGCTTGAAATGCCCATTACGGGGCCGTCGACCGTGTAATGCGCACAACTTGTGAATGCCATTGCCATGACACCTGCCACGAGTAAACTTTTACCGTTTTTCATACTGTAAAGTTTTGTGCCTTAAGAAGCCCGGTAAGGCGGGTTACATGTTGATTAAGATGATACTCCATAATAATAAAACGTAGGCTTCCATCTCTACTTGTCTGCTTCTTAGGCCGTAGGAAAAGCCTTGTGTGTTGACGAAGTAGAGTGTCTGCCTACGCCAGTATGTAGCATGCATCTCCAGGAAAGTGTGCCTTGAGGATATGATATACCCTCATATGCACACCCCGGGATACATTTGTCGCATACCCGTAGCATTCACTTCTGCGATTGTCATTGACACACTTTTGAATTTCCTACGTTCAAGAAGCCAATGGACAAAGCATCGATGACGCTTTAACATTATTTAGTGTTCCACCCTGCCGCACATCTTTCCAATGGCACGGCGTAGGCTACAACGATACAAAGTAAATACAATTTTTTGAGAAAATAAAGAAAACGGTTACTAAATTGGGAATATGAGTAAAATTATTACATGTGCTGTGCCCTCGTGGCTCCTCCGCTTCGACTATAGTATTGTCGCATCCTTGACAACAGTATTGTCCGGTTCGTGTTTATAGTATAGTCGAGGTGCCGACTATACTGGGGACGAAGTCGTGATGTCACGAAGATGGCCTTTCGTTCTCGCATTTAGGCGTGTCCGGGACACAACAGGAGCCGCACCATGACATGAGTGTCCGTGGTGCGGCTCCTGTTACAATGTGAGCGGCCTGTGAACCAATCCTGTACTTGGTATCAGCAAAGCCTATGGCCTGTGTAGGCGCAATTGCAAGGCAGTGTCAGAGTGCTTTCAGTCCCTTGTATTCAATGCCGTTGAAATTGAAGCCCGTAACCTTTAGCACAGGACGCAGTCCGCGTGCATCCTCCTTGCGCCAGGAAACGCGCACCGTGCGGCGTTCGCCAGGCAGGAGGTGGAAGTAGTTGTCCGAGTATTCCACGGGCAGAATCTGCTCGCCGTCGGTGGCGCATAGGTTCAGACGTATCATCAGGGCAGGAACGGTGCTCGTGTTGGTCACTGTCAGTTCGTTATCTTCCCCTGCATTGGCGCGCCGGATGCTGATGTTCGCCCGGGGCATATCGCGCAGGTCGGCCGGCATGTCGCCTCCCCACAGGAAATAGGTGTTTGTGGAGAGCGTTTCGCTGTTGTGCCCCGAGATGGCCTCCAGGCGCAACATGCGGGTATTGCCGTTGGCATCGCAGGTCTCCACGGGGAAGCAGTCCATGGTGGAGTCGGCTGGCAGGGTGAGGTTCGCATGGCGCGTCCATAGTTGTCGGCCTTGCAGGTCGTAGACAGAGGCCGTGACGGTGATGTCCTGCGTTGGCTGCATGAGGTTGACGAGTTGCACCATGTTGGTGGCTTCGTTGTATTGGACGTGCAGAGGTTCGCAGGCCTTTTTTATTCCGAAGAATGCTGCCGTCGGCTCGAAGTAGTAGTCGTAGGTCTGCCATACCATTGACGGCCAGCAGGGGTGGCTCATCCAGATAATGAGGCCTTGGCGCTGGAGGTTGGCCGATTCGAACATGGCGCGGTAGCCGTCGAAGTTCTGCCACTGTGCCAGTGTGGCGTAGTTTTGAGGAGTGGCAGTTCCCTGGCGTATGTCAAATGGTTCCTCCCCGAAGCGTTTGCGAAGGAGCTCGTTGAATGAAGAACCGTACTGTGCACCCTGTTGCGTGAAGTCATGCTTGCCCCAATACTCGTTCTGGGGCCACAGGTGCTCCGGAGCTATCATGCGACAGAGGCTTTCGTAGTTGGGCATGTTGGGCATGCCGCGTTCGGAGTGGAGCTTGCCGGTCTGCTGTTCGAAGTAGTCCCTCACGGGCAGGGCGCGGTAGGGACCGTGGCCGCTGACACCGTCATCGGCAGAACTGGGGAAATAGAGCGCGTCCGGGGCGAGGCGTTGCACGAGGGAGGCGAGTTGCTTGTTGAGGCTCTCGGGCGGATAGCCCTCGTTGCGGCCGCAGTAGAGTGCTATGCTCGGATGACGGCGTATGCGGCGCACGTAATCCTCGGCATTGGACATGAACATGCCCTCGTCGTGGGGATCGGGTCCGTCGGCAGGGTTGGCAAGCCAGAAGTCCTGCCACACCATGATGCCGTGGCGGTCGCAGGCCTGATAGAACTCCTCGTCACCGGTCTGCCCCACCCAGTTGCGTATCATGTTGCAGTTCATCTGACGGTGGTAGTCCACGGCGATGTCGTATTCGCGTCCGCGATAGTTGAGGTGGTTCTCGGAGAATCCCCAGTTGCCACCCAGGGGGATGAATCTCCGGCCGTTGATGTAGAGTTGCAGGCGCGACATCTCGTCACGGTAGGTTACCTGTCGGATGCCGGTCTTGTAAGCAAGGGTGGCCGGATTGTTGGTACTGTCGGAATGGAAGGCAAAGCCTGCACGATAGAGTGCGGGTTCGCCATAGCCGTTGGGCCACCACAGTTTCATCTGCTGGTTGCATAGCTGTGGGAAGTCTGCGGGCGAGAAGGATACCTCCGTTTCTGATGACGGTGGCAGGGTTACTTCCTTTTCGAACCTTATGTCGCCGATATGTCCTTTGAGTGTGCCATGGACTGGTGTGGCGAGATGGTTGCGCAGGAATACGGAAGGCGTCATGGTGGCCTTGCCCTGTTGCAAGGTCGTGAATACGAGAGGGTCGCAGATGGTAACCGCCTCGGTAGAGGTGAGGTAGACGTCGTTCCAGATGCCTATGTCTCGTCCGGGGATGGTTGTTATCCAGTCCCAGCCGATAGTGGCGTGGAAGGTGGGATTGTCGCCGCCCAGGACGCCACCGTTGAAACTGGTGTTCTCGCGAGTCTTCGTTTTCCGTGACCCGGGATTGGCGTTCTTCTCTATATATACATGCAGGTGGTTTTCCGGCTGCAAGAGGCCGGTGATGTCGAATTGTCCGCGTGTGAAGGCACCGTCGATACTTCCCAGTTCCTTGCCGTTGAGTACTATGCGGGCTTTCCAGTTGATGCCGTCGAAATTGAGCAGGACGCGCTTGCCTTGCATGTTGGATGGTACGCTGAAGGTGCGCTTGTAGAGGAAGTCACGATTGAAGAACGATTCGGACACCATGGACAGGTTGTCGTCGAAGTTGGGGTCCGGCAAGGCACCGGCATTGCGGTAGGAGGAGAGAACCGTGGCAGGAACCGTGGCCGTGATTCCGTGGCCGGTCTCGCGTGCCTTGGCTGGTATCGGGCAGTCCACCGGGCACAAGGTCCAGTCGCCGCCGTTCAGCATGTACTTCTTTCCTTTCCAGCCCTGTACGGGGTGCGGCACCGGAGTGACGCCGTTGCGACCGTAGACTTCCATTTCGCTGAGGCAGGCATCTTGTCCGGTGGTGACGCGGACATAGCGTCCACGTACCTTGGTGGTGACGGTCTGGGTACCTGTCTTGTCGATGCTGGCGTTTCCAAGTTGCGCCAAGGGTTTCCATGTACGGGCGTTGTCGGAGATTTCCAACACGTTGCGTGCTGCCTCGTTGAGCCAATGCAGTTTCACTTCGGATATATCGGCCACTGTGCCCAGGTCGACGTATGCCCATGCTCCTTTTCCGGCTTTCCAAACGCTGGTGAAACGCTGGGCTGGGAAGATGTCGCGCATGGCCTTGCCCTTGCGTTTGAATGTGACCTCCTTGATGGACCAGTATAGGGCGTTGTTCTGACGGAAGGTGAGTTTCAGTGACTGGAACGTACGTTTGCCCCGCAGTTTGAATGTTTCCTTCAGTTCCCTGGCCATGGCAGTGGCCTCCTCGGTCTGTTTGTTGGGGTCGTTCACCACCTTGCGTCTGCGTGGTATGCCTGGCAAGGTGTCGCTCTTGTGGGCAAAGGCGAGTGTCTTGCCATTGTTAGTGGTTTCGCACAGAATATCGAAGCCGCTGAAAGGTACGTCCTGATCGTAGGCCACGAAGCCTTCCACCACTATTTCGTCGGCCTCTATGTCCATGTTGCTCCACAGATATTCAAGTGTTGCTTCGCTGCCTGTAACGGGAATGCGCGACCATTCGCTGTTGTTGATTGTAAGCTCGCGCTCGTTGGAGGGCAAGGGCTTTCCGTTGGCCAGGACGTCCAGAAAGGCCGGCTGCTCCTTGCTTGTCACCCCGTCGGTGAGCAACTGTGCCGTGAGGTTCAGGTCGTGTGCACCGGACTGGTAGACGGCTCTGTGCAGTGCCAGATTGCGGAATTTGCTGTCCTGTTGGATACGAGGGCCGAAGTACTCCTCCGGATTGCCGGGATAGATGCCTATGCCGCGTGTCTGTTGTGCCAATGCCGGGGTAACGGATGCCACGAAAAGGTGGAACATGGCTATGCATTTCGCAGTAGCGGCTTTGAGACGTGAAAAGAGGTGATGCTTCATGATATGGCGTTGTGGGTTATACAGAGTATATGAACAAGGTGCGTCAGAACATAGCCTGTATGCGTTGTATGCCTTGGACGAGGGTGTCTATTTCATCACGTGTGTTGTAGAGCCCGAAGGATGCGCGGCATGTGCCCTCCACGCCAAGGCGGCGCATCAGCGGTTCGGCACAATGGTGTCCGGTGCGTACTGCTATGCCGAGACGGTCCAGGAGCGTGCCCATGTCCAGATGGTGGATGTAGGGCGTGTCCGGGGTGGAGCCGAGTGGTTTCACCTGGAAAGAGACTACGGCATCGTGGAGATGCAGGTTCTCTCCGGTTGGGCCGAAGATGTGCATGCCGTCTATTTCCTGCATGCGCGATATGGCGTATTCGGTCAGGTCGCGCTCGTGCCGTTCTATGTTGTCCATGCCTATGGCCGAGAGGTAATCCAGGGCCGTGGCCAAACCGGTGGAAGCTACATAGTCAGGAGTACCTGCCTCGAACTTGTAAGGCAGGTCGTTGTAGGTGGTCTTTTCGAAGGAAACGGTCTTGATCATTTCGCCGCCGCCCATGTACGGAGGTATGCTATCCAACCACCGTTCCTTGCCGTAAAGCACGCCTATGCCCGTGGGACCGTATGCCTTGTGCCCGGAAAAAGCAAAGAAGTCACAGTCCATGTCGGTGACGTTCACGGCAAAGTGAGGAGTGCTTTGTGCCCCGTCCACCAGTACGGGCACGCCGTTGGAGTGGGCTATGTCGATGATTTGCCTGACTGGGTTTATCGTACCCAGGACGTTGCTGACGTGGGTTACGGAGACCAGCTTGGTGCGTTCGTTGAACAGTTTCTCGTATTCGTCCATGCGGAGTAGTCCGTCGTCCGTCATGGGGATTACACGCAGGCGTATTCCCGTCCTGGCCTGTGCCAGTTGCCAAGACACTATGTTGGAGTGGTGCTCCATTTGGCTGATGATGACCTCGTCGCCCTCTTTCATGAAAGCCTGGGTAAAGCAGGTCGCCACCAGATTGATGCTTTCCGTCGTGCCACGGGTAAAGATGATTTCGGACGTTTTCCCCGCCCCTATGAACCGGCGTACTGTTTCCCTGCTGCTTTCATGCAGGTCGGTAGCGGCCTGGGACAGGAAGTGAACGCCGCGATGCACGTTGGCGTTTACATTATAGTATTCATGACTCATGGCCTCCACCACGCATCTGGGTTTCTGTGTGGTGGCACCATTGTCCAGATAGACCAACGGGTATTTGCCGTAGATGGTCTGTTGCAGTATGGGAAAGTCCTCTCTGTTCATGTCTACGTGTGTATGTGTCTTGTGATGGTTATTGTGACGATACTTGTGTTGTTTGCGATTTTAGCAGAGCTTGCAGCCCTCGCACTTGCTCAGTTCTCCACGCATGCGTTTGTCCACGATGAAATGCAGGCGGTCGCGAAGAGCCTCGAGTGGAATGGTGTCGATGACCTCGGTGATGAATGCGGACTTGAGTAGCAATTGCGCTTCATGCAGTGATATGCCGCGTTGGCGCATGTAGAAGAGTGCTTGGTCGTTGAGCTGTCCCACGGTGCTGCCATGAGAGCATTTGACATCATCGGCGTAAATCTCCAGCATGGGTTGTGTGAACATGCGTGTCTGGCGTGTGGCACACAGATTGGCATTTGTCATGGAGGAAGATGTCTTTTGTGCGCCAGGGTGGACGTGCACCATGCCTGCAAAGGCTCCTACGGCACTGTCGTCCAGGACGTATTTGTACAATTCTTGCGACGTGCAGTTTGGGACCATGTGCTCTATTACCGTATTGTTGTCCACGCGTTGCATCTTGTCCGCAATGACGCAACCATTGAGTATGGCCTCGGAATGCTCGCCGGCCAGCTGGACATGGCAACTGTTGCGCGTGTGGCCGTTGAAAAGAGTCAGTGACGTGTGGCGCACGCTACAGTCGCGGCCTTCGCGTATGAACACGTTGCTGTATCGTGTGCACATGAGGTTGCTTTCCTCTATCTCATAAAGATTCAGGCGGCTGTTGTCGGCGCAGTGTACTTCGATAACCTGGTTGCAAAGAAACTGCTGATGGTCCGAGGCATGTTCGGTGATGATGACATCGGCCTCGGCTCCTTGCTCCATGACAATGAGGATGCGGCGGATGGCCATGGTGTCCTGCTTGCCCTTGAGGATGTTGTTGATTTGTATGGGATGCTTTGGGCGGGTGTTTGCCGGAACATGGATTAGCAGGGCGTCTACTGCCAGCATGGTATTCAGGGCCACTATGCTGTCGGTGCCGTCTGCTATATGGTTGTAGTATGGAGTCACGTCGATGTCGGCTTCGCTCAGGGGACGGCAAAATTGGGTGCGCTCCCCTACTCCGGCATTCAATTGTATGCCATAGTCGGGCGCATAGTCGCGTGGCACATCTGTATACTTGTATCGTTCTGCTTTGGTGGTGGGGAAGCCTTGGATGGAGAATGTATTGAAGGCTTCCTGTCGGTGTGAGTTCATCACTGGACAGGAACGCTGGCGTATGCTTTCCTCTACCTGTGTGTAGAACTCGGTGTATTGATTATTCTTCATTTGTCTGTATCGGCAACAATCGGCAATGTGTGGTGGTTTTATCTGGTGAGATAACCGGCAAAGCCATTCTCGTCTATCTCGTTGGCCAGTTCAGGGCCTCCTGTCTTTATGATTCTGCCATCGATGAGGACGTGTACGATGTCCGGTTTCAAATAGTCCAGCAGGCGGCGGTAGTGGGTGATGACCACGGCGGATGTTTCCGGTTTGCGCAGTTTGTTGAACCCTTCTGCCACTATGCGCAGGGCATCGACGTCGAGGCCGGAGTCTGTCTCGTCCAGGATGCAGAACGTGGGTTCAAGCATGGCCATCTGGAAGATTTCGTTGCGTTTCTTTTCACCGCCCGAGAAGCCTTCGTTTACGGAACGGCTGGTGAGTTTGTTGTCCAACTCTACGATTTTGCGCTTTTCGCGCATGAGTTTCAGGAAGTCGCCGGCAGAAAGTTGTTCGCGCCCCTGTGCCTTGTAGCGTGCGTTCACTGCGGCACGCATAAAATTAGTCATGGACACACCCGGTATTTCCACAGGTTGCTGGAACGAGAGGAATATGCCTGCGTTGGCACGTTCCTCGGTGCTCATTTCCAAGAGATTCCGACCGTTGAAGATGATTTCGCCCTCTGTGACCTGATAGGCCGGGTTGCCTACTATTACGTTGCTCAGTGTGGACTTGCCGGCACCGTTGGTTCCCATTATGGCATGTATTTCACCGTCGTTGATGGTGAGGTTTATGCCTTTTAGTATCTCCTTGCCATTGATGCTGGCATGCAAATTGCGTATTTCTAACATAGTAACCTTCTTTCCCCACTCTGTCTTGCCGGTCACAGTATGTCAGCGGACCGGCGAGTGCTTGTGCGAATGTTTATTAGTTATAAGTATTATGTGTTGTGGCATGGGTACGGGATATTCATGACATTATCCTATGGAACCCTCCAGACTGACACCAAGAAGTTTCTGGGCCTCCACTGCGAATTCCATGGGCAATTTGTTTATGACATCCTTGGCGTAACCGTTTACTATCAGACTTACGGCCTCCTCTGTGGATATGCCGCGCTGACGGCAGTAGAACAGCTGGTCTTCGGAGATCTTGCTGGTCGTTGCCTCGTGTTCCACTATGGCAGTGTCGTTGTGTATATCCATGTACGGGAAAGTGTGCGCGCCGCATGTGCTGCCAAGCAGCAGGGAATCGCAACAGGAATAGTTGCGTGCGCCATCGGCCTTTTCAGACACTTTCACCAGACCGCGGTATGAGTTCTGGCTCTTGCCTGCACTGATGCCTTTGCTTATGATGGTACTCTTGGTGTTGCGTCCCACGTGTATCATCTTGGTGCCTGTGTCGGCTTGCTGGTAATTGTTGGTGACGGCCACGGAATAAAACTCTGCCTGGGAACCGTCGCCTGAGAGAATACAGGACGGGTATTTCCATGTGATTGCGCTGCCGGTCTCAACCTGGGTCCAGGACAGTCGGCTGTTCACACCGCGCAGATGCCCTCGTTTGGTAACAAGGTTCAGTACCCCTCCCTTTCCGTCCTTGTCGCCAGGATACCAGTTCTGGACTGTTGAGTATTTTACCTCGGCACGGTCTTTTACGATTATCTCCACTATGGCGGCGTGCAGTTGGTTCTCGTCACGCATGGGTGCTGTACATCCCTCCAAATAGGAGACATAACCATCGTCGTCGCATACGATGAGAGTGCGTTCGAACTGTCCGGTACCCATTGCGTTGATGCGAAAATATGTGCTCAATTCCATCGGGCAGCGCACTCCCTTGGGAATGTATACGAAACTGCCGTCTGAAAATACCGCCGAGTTCAATGCCGCAAAGTAATTGTCTCTGTATGGGACTACCGACCCGAGATATTCGCGGACAAGGTCAGGATGGTCTTTTACTGCTTCGCTGATACTGCAAAAGATTATGCCCTTTTCGCTTAGCTTTTCTCGGAATGTGGTCTTCACGGATACGCTATCCATGACGGCATCCACGGCTACTCCCGACAAGGCCATACGTTCTTCCAAAGGGATACCCAGCTTGTCAAAAGTCTTCATCAGTTCGGGGTCAATCTCTTTGGAACTGTTCTTCTTGGCCTGCGCCGTGGGGTCGGCATAGTATGATATGTCCTGGTAATCTATCTCGGGCATATCCAAATGCGCCCATGAGGGTTGCTCCAGCGTCTGCCAATATCGGAAAGCCTTGAGTCTGAATTCAAGCAACCATTCGGGTTCGCCCTTTTTCGCGGAGATAAGTCTCACTGTGTCCTCGTTGAGTCCTTTTGCGATTATTTCCGTGTGGACGTCCGTGTGGAAACCATATTCGTAATCCTTATTTACAAATTCTCTTGTAACGTCTTCCATTTCTCTTCTATGTAGCCGACCCCGGGAAGCGACCTGTGGTCGACATATTTGTCAACGTATTCAGTCTTGTCGGTTACCACCATCAGGCATATTACCAGCATGGCCCACTTGGAGGCTCCGAACACGCAACCTAAAAGTCTGTTCAGAAGTCCTCCGACCACTGTCCAGTCAAGTAATTTTGTCACCAATGATGCTGCCATGCCCAAAGCTATGGGAGTGAGAATCCACAAGGCCAGAAAAGCCCAAATTCCGCCACCTATCTGTCCATGGTATTTGCAAGCGATGAACAGGCCTATGAAGAAACCGGCCAGACTTGCCAGTTCCTTCAAAAAGCCGTTCTTCAGTCCCATTACAGCACCATATAGCAACAGTGCCATGGCAATCCATTCCATCAGTGACAGAGGTATGGATTCTATGTACTTGCCTATGTCCTCCAATGTATGCATGAGGGTGGTCTATGTGGGTATGAGTTTACAACTTGGCCTTGACCTCAATCTCTGCAAAGGTCTCGATGATATCTCCTTCTCGCAGGTCGTTGTAGTTGACCAAAGAGATACCGCATTCAAAGTTGGTTGTAACCTCTTTCACGTCATCCTTGAATCGCTTCAAAGCGTTGATTGCACCGGTGAAGATGACGATGCCGTCGCGGATGACACGAGCCTTGTTCGTGCGACTCACCTTGCCGTCTATGACGTAAGCGCCTGCCACTGTACCCACCTTGGAAATGTGGTAAACCTGACGCACTTCCACCTGTGCGGTGACTTCTTCCTTGATTTCAGGAGATAGCATGCCCTCCATGGCACCCTTGACTTCTTCGATGGCGTCGTATATGACGCTGTATTGACGGATGTCCACACCCTCCTGTTCTGCCAAACGACGTGCTTGGGCACTTGGACGGACCTGGAAGGCAATGATGATGGCGTCTGATGCGGCAGCCAGGGTGACATCGCTTTCGCTGATCTGTCCCACGGCCTTGTATATGACGTTGACTTTTATCTTCTCGGTAGAAAGGCGTTCGAAAGAGTCTTTCAGAGCCTCGATGGAACCATCCACGTCACCCTTGACCAAAAGGTTCAGTTCCTGGAAGTCACCTAAGGCGATACGGCGCCCGATCTCGTTAAGGTCTACACGTTTCATGGTGCGTAAACCCTGTTCACGTGCCAGCTGTTCGCGCTTGTTGGCAATTTCTCTTGCCTCCTGGTCGTTATCCATGATATGGAAGGTGTCGCCTGCGGTGGGAGCACCGTTCAAGCCCAAGATGGTGGCGGCCTGAGAAGGACCTATCTCGTCGACACGGCGTCCGCGCTCGTCGAACATGGCCTTGACACGACCGTAATTGGTGCCTGCAAGCATCATGTCGCCAACGTGGAGGGTACCGTTGCTAACCAATACGGTAGCCACATAACCGCGACCCTTGTCCAGTGATGATTCTATGACAGAACCGGTAGCCTTACGGTTGGGGTTGGCCTTGAGGTCAAGCATTTCTGCTTCCAGAAGAACCTTTTCCAACAGTTCCTCGACACCCAGACCCTTTTTTGCGCTGATGTCCTGACTTTGGTACTTGCCTCCCCAATCCTCCACCAAGAAGTTCATGGCTGCCAAGCTTTCCTTGATTTTGTCAGGATTGGCTGTGGGTTTGTCTATCTTGTTTATGGCAAAGACGATGGGTACGTTGGCTGCCGTGGCATGTGCAATGGCTTCCTTGGTCTGCGGCATTATGTTGTCGTCAGCGGCAATGATGATGATGGCGATGTCGGTGACCTGTGCGCCACGTGCACGCATGGCGGTGAAAGCCTCGTGTCCAGGTGTGTCCAAGAAGGTCACATGTCGGCCATCTTTGAGTGTGACGTTATAGGCACCGATATGTTGGGTGATGCCACCAGCCTCGCCGGCAATGACGTTGGCGTTGCGGATATAGTCCAAAAGGGAAGTCTTGCCATGGTCCACATGGCCCATTACTGTTACTATGGGGGCACGAGGAACCAAGTCGGATTCGTCATCTTCCACTTCTACAACAGCCTCGCTGACCTCGGCACTCACATATTCTGTCTTGAAACCATATTCTTCGGCAACGAGGTTGATGGTTTCCGCATCCATGCGCTGGTTGATGCTCACCATTATGCCGATGCTCATGCATGTACCTATGATGCTGGTAACAGGCACGTTCATCATGGTGGCCAATTCGTTGGCAGTGACGAACTCGGTCAGTTTCAGGACCTTATTCTCTGCCATTTCGTTCATTATCTCCTCTTCCATATGTTCGCGGAAAGCCTCGCGCTTCTCGCGGCGATACTTGGCACCTTTGCCTACCTTGTTCTTTGAAGTGAGACGTGCCAAGGTTTCCCTAACCTGCTTTGCTACCTCTTCCTCGCTTACTTCTGCAGGAACAGGCTGCTGTTTGGGCTGGTTTTTACGTTTGTTCTTGGTCTTCTTACCTTGTTCTTGGCCGTTCTGCAGGGTATTGTTATTGTTCTTGGCGGCATTCCTGTTGCCTTGGTTGTTCTTGCCGCCTTGTACTTTTCCGCCCTGCTGTTTTTGTTGGGAGACGACAGCGTTTACATCCACCTTTTCCTTGGCGCCACGGATGCGCTGTTTTTTGCGGTCTGCCTGTGCCTGCTGTTGTTTCTCCTCTCGTTCGCGCTTGCGTTCGTCCTTGGATTTCTTTTTGGGACGGGTACTCTGGTTCAAGGCATCCAGGTCTATGTGTCCTTGCACTTTCAGGCCAGTGTTCGGTTGCTGTGGAACATTCAGGCGGAACACACCGTTTTCCAATGTGCCTGTAACCTTGCCATCTGTAATAATCTGCGGAGCATCGGTGTCCGCTTGTTGAGGATTTTCGGTGGCATGTTGCGGTTCCTTTGCGGCTTCTTGTGGCTCTGTTGCAGGCTCTTTTTTCTTTTTGGGAGCGTTCAAGTCCACATAACCCATTATCTTCAATGTGCTGTGTTTCTTTTCTGCCTCGAGTTTTGCTTTGGCTTCCGCCTTTGCTTCCGCTTCCGCCTTTGCTTTGGCTTTTGCTGCGGCCTTTTCTTTTTCTTTGCGTTCTTTTTCCTCTTTCTGCTGTTGGAGCATGAGGTTTGCAGCATCTTTCAGGACGCTGTCCGGTTTGAATTCCTTCAGTAGCAGTTGGTACTGTTCATCGGAGATTTTTGTGTTGAGGTCAGCGTTCACTTCTGCATTACCCTTGGAATTAAGGTAATCGACGGCAGTTTGCAGCCCGACATTGCACTCTTTAATAGCTTTGCTTAGTCTTATACTCATTATATGTATTTCCCTCCCGGGATGTTTTTTATCCTGTATGTGTTGTTATTGTTTCTCGAATTCCGTACCCAGTACGCGTATGATGTCGTCGATAGTCTCTTCTTCCAGGTCGGCTTTCTGTGCCAGTTCCTCGCGGTTTGTACCCAGGACCTGACGTGCCGTGGTGTATCCCTGCTTCTTCAACAGGTCGATAATCCATGGCTCTATGTCATCGCAGAACTGGTCCAAGCTTATGTCGTCGTCGTCCATTTCCTCGTTATTCAGTTCGCGATATACATCTATGGTATAGCCTGTGAGCATGCTTGCCAGCTTGATATTTGCACCACCCTTGCCTATGGCCAAAGAAATCTGGTCGCTGTCGAGCAGGACTTCTGCTTTCCTGTCCTCCTCGTTCATGTTGATGGTATTCACACGTGCGGGGCTGAGTGCGCGTGTTATCATCAACTGTGTATTGGATGTCCAGGGCAGCACATCTATGTTTTCGCCATGCAGTTCCCTTACGATACCATGTACACGGTTGCCTTTCACACCTACACATGCACCCACAGGGTCGATGTGCTCGTCAAAACTTTCCACTGCCACTTTGGCGCGTTCCCCGGGAATGCGTGCCACCTTGTGTATGGCTATGAGGCCGTCGTGAATCTCTGGTACTTCGGCCTCCATCAGTCTTTGCAGGAACATGGGGTCGGTACGCGAGATTATGATCTTTGGGTTGCCGTTGGCATTGTCTACGCGTGTTATTACCGCGCGCACAGTCTCGCCCTTGCGGAAGAAGTCGCCTGGTACTTGTTCCGTCTTGGGCAGTATCATCTCGTTGCCCTCGTCGTCCGTAACCATGGTCTCGCGCTTCCAGCTTTGGTATACTTCTCCGTGTATTACTTCGCCTATGCGATCCTTGAATTTGTTATAAAGGGTATCGTGTTCCAATTCCAGGATGCGGCTTGCCAGAGTCTGGCGCAGGGTGAGTATGGCACGGCGTCCGAAGTCTTGGAATTCTACTGGTTGCGAAACCTCTTCCCCCACCTCATAGTCTTCGTCTATGGCGCGTGCTTCGCTCAGGCTGATTTCCATGTTCGGATCCTTTACTTCGCCATCGGCCACTACGGTGCGTGTGTGATATATTTCCAAGTCGCCCTTGTCGGGGTTTACTATTACGTCATAGTTCTCGTCCGTACCATGGATTTTGGCTATCACGCTTCGGAAGCATTCCTCCAGGACGCCTACCAGTGTGGCACGGTCGATGTTTTTTGTTTCTTTGAATTCTGAGAACGATTCAATTAGATCTACAGGATTTTGTGTGTTCTTTGTTGTTGCCATGTATGTTGTCAGTAATTTATTTTATCCAGTATTTTGTGTACGATGCCTCCTCGTATCTGAATGTGTGCGGCACCTGTTCCATCTTTGGGCGTTTTGCTCCTTCGTGTCTCACCTTTTCTTCACACGTTACGGTGAATGTCTCCTCGTCTATGTCTGTCAGTATGCCGCGATACTTGTGTCCGTCTTTCAGTTGTGTCTCCACGGGCTTGCCTATGTGTATTTCCCATTGGCGACGCACCTTGAAGGGGTATCCCAGTCCTGCACTGCCTACTTCCAGTTCATAGTCCTCGTCCTCGCGGTTGATTTTGGACTCTATGAATCTGCTCAGGTCAGCACAGTCCTCAATCCATACACCATCGGCATGGTCTATCAGCACCTCTATTTTGTCATCGGCACTGACACAGACTTCCACAAGGAAATACTCTTTACCCTCCAGCCACTCGTTTACGGCTTGTTCTACGGCACTTTTGCTAATCATGTTCTGAATAAGGCTTAATGCAAGATGATTGTTTATGCTTCTTTTAACGAAAAGTGAGGAACCTGTGTCGGCCCCTCACTCTCTCGTGCTGTTCTGTTTACAAAGGTATGATAAATTATCCGTAATATCGCGCGCGAATACCTTGAAAGCAGTTTTGAAGCGCGAATATTTAACCTTTTTTATCTTTTCTACAATGGTCTTTTCTTACAATTCCACTTTCCACAAACCGTGCAGGTTGCAGTATTCGTATACTGCGATGGCTCGTGCTCCGCCTGTGCATACCTCTGCCACGGGCTTGTCTTTCAAGTCCACGCGTATGCCGCCGTTTTCTGTTTCCACGTAAATAAAAGCTATGTGGTGCTCGGGAAGCATGGGATGAAGTACGCTACCCACCTCAATGTGCAGTTTGCCGTCTTCCAGAGTGGTTACCACGGGGATGTGTTTCTCTTGACTTGCCTCCACGGTATTGGCCGTGAGTTCATCCATTTCTTGTCCGCAACATACTACAGCAACTCCTGAGTCCACCATCTTAGTGATGACATTGCCGCAGTGGGCACATTTGTAAAATTTCGTTGTCATGCTCTTGATCGTTTTTAACTGTTAGTAATTAGGGGTTATTGTCTCATCTCCGCTGCAAATATAGCTCAATTTTGTTATAATGCAACATCTCGGGCTGACAGGGAATGCGAATGCATGCGAAGTATAACATTTCTTAGGAGATGTCTGTTTCTTTTGTCATTTTTTATACATAAATTTGCCATTGGAAATACGATGAACAAGTTACTATGGTGAGATTTCTGAAAGAGGCCAACAAAGGGATTTACATCGCCCTCTTGGCAGTGATGGTGGTTTGTATGCTTTTGGGTTATGTTCCCGGGTGTGGGTTCGTTTCAGCGTGGATTACTCCTCCCGTGGCATTGTTCATGGGGCTGGCTTATGCCCTGTGTTGCGGACAGGCCTATCCTACCTTCAACAAGCGCGTGTCAAAGAGTCTGTTGCAATACTCAGTCGTTGGGCTGGGCTTTGGCATGAACCTGCATGCCTCCTTGGCATCGGGTGCCGAGGGCATGGCATTTACTGTGATTTCCGTGGCAGGCACCATGCTGGTGGGCATGTTTATAGGTGTAAAGGTCTTGAAATTGAATCGCGACACCTCTTATCTGGTAAGTTCTGGCACGGCCATCTGTGGCGGCAGTGCCATTGCTGCGGTGGGTCCTGTAATCAAGGCCCGTGAGACGGATATGTCAGTAGCCCTTGCCACTATTTTTGTGCTCAATGCCATCGCGTTGTTCGTTTTTCCGGTTCTTGGGCATCAATTAGGATTGAATCAACAGCAGTTCGGCACTTGGGCCGCCATAGCCATACACGACATCAGTTCCGTGGTTGGAGCGGGAGCTGCCTATGGCGAGGAGGCCTTGTGTGTCGCCACCACCATCAAGCTTACTCGTGCCCTGTGGATTATTCCTCTGGCATTGCTGACTTCGCTCCTCTGGCGCAACGGAGGTAAGCGTGTCAGCATTCCATGGTTTATCCTGTGGTTCATGGCGGCAGTGGTGTTCAATACATATGCCCTGGAGTCCGTGCCCGCCGTGGGCAAGACCATTTCCGGTGTGGCATGCAAGGCACTCGTCGTCACCATGTTCTTCATCGGTGCCTCCCTGTCGGTGGATGTCCTCAAGTCCGTGGGACTTAAGCCGTTGTTGCAGGGTGTCCTGCTGTGGATAGCCATCAGCGTCAGTTCGTTGGCATACATATTATATATATAATAAGAAACATCTGTCATGAAGAAAATATATAACGATCTGACAGAACTGGTGGGCGGCACTCCCCTGCTCCACCTTGCCCGTCTGTCTCGTGTCATGGGAATAGACGAGAGCACGCAGGTGCTGGCGAAACTGGAGTATTTCAATCCCGGTGGCAGTGTGAAGGACCGTGTGGCTCTGAATATGATTCGGGATGCGGAACAGAGCGGACGCCTGCTTCCCGGTGGTACTATCATAGAGCCAACGAGTGGAAATACGGGCGTTGGCCTGGCATGGATTGCCCGTGTACGCGGCTACGAGGCCATCATGGTGATGCCCGATACCATGAGCATGGAACGTCAGCAACTGCTGCGTGTGGCCGGAGCGCGCCTTGTTCTCACTCCCGGCAGTCTGGGCATGTCCGGTGCCGTTGCCGAGGCGGAACGACTGCAGCGTGTGATTTCGGGCAGTATCATTCTGGGGCAGTTCTCAAATCCCGCCAATCCCGAGGCGCATGCCAAGACTACATCCATGGAGATATGGCAGGACACGGACGGCCGGGTGGACATCCTGGTGGCCGGGGTTGGCACTGGTGGCACGATTTGTGGCACCGCCCGTGGGCTGAAGGCCAAGAAGCCAGGCATCATGGCTGTTGCCGTAGAACCGCAAGAGTCTCCCGTTTTGAGCGGAGGCACACCCTCGCCACACGGCATACAGGGCATAGGTGCCAATTTTGTTCCGGAGAACTATGACTCTTCTGTGGTCGACCGTGTCATGCAGGTCACCACCGGACAGGCCATGCAGATGGGGCGCGACCTTTCGCGCCATGAGGGTTTGGTCGTAGGCATTTCCTCCGGTGCTGCCGTGCATGCCGCCATGGAATTGGCAAAGGCAGAAGAAAACAAAGGGAAGTGCATTGTGGCGGTACTTCCAGATACTGGCGAACGTTATCTAAGCACGGCACTCTTCCGGTAAGGTGGAGCGGAGGCAGTTTACGATGCATAACACTAAAGCATGCTATCCAATGGTCTTGTCTCAAGATATTGGCAATTGCGCCCTCAACGATACTGTTTAACAAGTTTAGGCGGCTTCTTTCTTACGACAAATCGCTCAGAAGGATGTAAGCGACCTAATGTTCTTTGTTAGACGGTCTTGGCATGGAATATGACACACTATCGCTTATACCGGATAAGTAGATTTGGTGCTTTGTGTGAATTTCACCATCTCTATAAACGAAGCCAATGTTTCTATTTCTGGCTGAAATTCCTTGTCGAACGATTTGAGGTAAGATGCCGGAACTACCAATTTCAGATGTTCATGCTTCATTTCACGTAGTTGATTTTTGGATATTCCTTGTTGTAGGGTAAACAAGTATTTGGTTTCGATGCGGTTGGCTTCGTTAAGAACTTGGCGCCAACGGTCTTTGCAAGTAGTCTTGGCACCGAGAAAGACCAGTTTGTTAGCTGGAAAAAGCAGGTTGTGGTAGGCTTCTCCATTGGGGAACAGGAAGTCGGGCTTCTTGTTGTCTTCTGTCACAGCTTGTTCTTCATATTCCAATTGTGCTGCAGTGAATATGGTAGCCAAATGGTGCTCCAATGATTTGCCTGCACGAGATTTGCGGCGGTTGAGAATGATATTTGAGAATTTGACCAATTCTTGACAGTTAGGAAAAGGTATACTGTAAATAGGTGCGTAAATTTTTTCCTCAAAACTTCGGAATAAGCTGTATTCCGTATCAATCCATTTCAGCAGCAGCTGGTCGGGAATCCTGCGAATATCCTTATCTGTAATTTGAAAGGTCTCATTATATATTTTTCTGGCAAGTTTTGCCATTTGAGCAGTTTCCGGGAAGTCAGTATGTAGTGAAGCAAGTTTATGGATACTTACTTCAAGTAATTTCTCGTGATTTTTAGCATGAGAAATGTCAATCAATTGATTGGTCTTTTCTGGGGATAAATTGAAGTAGGCAAAGAAATCATCTATATCTTGGTCGGCTTGCAATACAAAACCATAATAATAATCTTCACTTTGTTGGGCTATAATCAGCAAATCGCCTACATTGTCTTCCTCAAAAAAGGGAAAGCCCTTTCCGAAACAGGTTATTCGGTATTCATTGCGTGTTCCTTGCCCGTAATAGACAAAACGGCTATCGGTTGTAAAATCATCTTGCCATTTGACCTTTACCATCTTGTCTTTGTTTTCACCTTTCATTCCAGGAGTGTCAAACAAAAGAGCTGCTGCGCATTTAGGTATATAGAAACCTGATTGATGTGAACCGTTTTTTCCGGTATCGTTGGCTGTTATGAAGCGGCAAAATGCGTATCGGGCGTTTTGTACTTTGTCTATTGTGTTATTTAGTATTTCACTCATGAAAATCAATTGCCAAACATGGTTTTTACTAATTGTTCTGAAACGGCTGTGATGAGAGGCACGATCACGGAATTGCCGCATTGTCTATAAGCTTGTACGTCAGAAACCTGTCCAAGACAGTATTCGTCGGGATATCCCATTAGCCTGGCGCATTCACGGGGAGAAAGTTTACGTGGGTTCTTTCCATTGTCTTGTGGTATCAGGATTTCTGACCCATCTTTATAATATCGCGCACTTAATGTCCGTGAAATGCCATTGAGATCCACCATTCCGAAACCGAATCCATTGCCTTTGGCACGATGTTTTTCTGCATAGTTCTGCAAATAGTTCCACAATTTGTCACTTAATGTGTATTTTTCGTCAACATTCGGGTCAAGTATTTCTCGAATGCTACGGCTTGCTTGCTCCTGCTTAGGAAAGGAAAACTGCTCCTCTCCATGATAAATGTCTTGGTTGAACCCTACTATCATGATACGTTCTCTGTGTTGAGGTACATATGTTTGTCCATCCATCACGAGATAATGAAGCGAATAACGCAATTCTTCCAATGTGCCTTTTATGACTTTAAACGTATTACCCTTGTCGTGTGACATCAGGTTTTTCACGTTCTCCAAGAAGAATGCCTTGGGGCGATGTCGGCTGATAATGTCTGCCACATCGAAAAACAAAGTGCCTTGTGTCTTGTCTTTGAAGCCAGTTTCGCGTCCGAGGCTCTTTTTCTTGGAGACGCCTGCAATAGAAAACGGCTGGCAAGGGAACCCGGCACATAGCACATCGAACTCTTTGGGAATATAACTTTTGGTTATATCTTTGGTTATGTCGCCGAAAGGCATTTCTCCGAAGTTGGCCAAATAGGTCTTTTGGGCATACTTGTTCCATTCCGAAGAGAAAACGCATTTGCCGCCTTGAGATTGCATAGCCAAGCGAAATCCGCCCATTCCCGCGAATAAGTCTATAAAGGTAAATTTGGGTTCTTGAGGGTCTGGAAACGGAACATTGAAGAAATCTGCAAACAAATTATAGTTACTGGGATTTTCTGCTACATTTGTTACGTATTCTTCTGTTATTTCTTCCGTTTCGTTCTCCTTTTTTCGTTCTATGAATTCACGGATTGCACTTATCGCTTCCCTTTTGTAATTATTACTCTCTGTATCTTTGTTATTATGCAAGTAGTGGCTGAGTACGGCAAGTTGATTTTCCCAACTGATTTCTCCATACAGTTTTACACCGTTTTGCTCGTCCACTTCCTCAGGAAAATCAACGAGCTTGATGTTTTGTATAATATTCTGTTCTGTTGCCATTCAATTCGTTAGTCGGTTACATGCTTGCAAAAATACTGCTTTTTATTGAGAATAGCGAATTATGAATTTGTAAACGACTTGTTCTGTACTTCTTTTTATAGATTTGATGGATGTAAGTCCAGAGAGTGATGGAAGAAACAGAATCGTCATAGAACACATAATCTTTCAGTATGTTATGGTTGTTACCTTATTGTCTCGGTTTCTTCCCATGGCTGTCTCTATAAAAGGTACTTTGGCACGTTGTGTGCCAGATTGCACATTCGTGAATTCTCATCCTTGAATTCACGAATGTACGGACAAGAATTCACGAATATGCAAGCATGACTTCACGAATATGGCGTGGCATGCCGACAGGACGGAGCGTGCCACGTCATATTCGTGAGACGATGTTTGAGGTTAAGCAGGTTGGATGATGGTCTCAGAAATTCACCTTCAGCCCCGTGAACCATGTACGCGGGGTGGACGGGCCGTAGATGTAGCCGGAGTCACGGTCGGGACCTTGGTCGAAGGTCTTCTGATAGGCGTTGAAGATATTCTGTACTCCGGCATTCAGCTCCAGTTCTACCCCGTCTGCCAGATGGAAGTCATAGCTGGCCTTGAAGCCGGTATCCATGTAGTGCGGGGTCTTTTCGGTACGGTCGTCCTCTATGTATCCTGCCCTGTGCTCCACCAGCATGCTGCCGGTATACACTCCTGACAATGAGAGTGAAAGATGGTGCGTGGGAGTGTACTGCAACGTGAAGTACCCATAGGTGTCCGGTGTGCGGAAGATACGTTGTTCCGGTGGAACACCCGTGTCATCGCTCCAACGGCGTGCATGGGTGTATCTGGACTGTTGCAGGGTCATGCCCAATTGCATCTGCACCTTGTTGCTCCATGTAGCGCGTGCTTCAAGATTGAGGCCATAGACACGTGCTCCGTCTTCGTTGTAACGTTCGTTCATCAGTATGTCGTCGACTATGCCTATCTGACGTAGGGCGAAGGCATCGGACAGCAGAGTGCAGAAACCCTCCACCATCAGGTTGGCTTGCCACTTGTCCCATTGTCCGTACATGTCGGCAGAAAGGCTGAAACTGTGCGATTTCTCCTCACGGAGGTTCTCGGCCAGACGTATCATGGAAACGGTACCTCCCACGTTTGCCACATGCAGGTCTTCGTCAAAAGCCTGCGGCGCGCGGAATCCCTTGGACCAGCAGGCTCTCAGGTTGATGTTCTTGACGGGGTTGTAACGCAGTGTGACGCGCGGACTGAAGATGACGTGCCTGAGCAGATTGTGCTTGTCCAGGCGTCCGCCCACCAGTATGCCCCACATGTCCGTCTTCCACTCGTTTTGCAGGAACGCGCTGGCTATGCCTGTGGTCTGGGCTATGATGCGGTTGTAGCCAAGCATGTTGTCGTTAAGGGCATCATGGTTGTACTCCAAGCCGGCAGTCAGCCGGGCTGGCATGAACAGGCATTTCTTGAAATTATAATTGTACTGTGCCCCCACCATCCATGTCATATCCGTAGTGGTGCCGTAGGCATTGGGGTCGTATCCTCCGCCATAGTAACTGCTGCGCTGTATGTTCTGGGCCGAAGCGTATGCCGACACGGAATGCTGCCCGTCATAGGAATTCCAATTGTATCCCAGGCTGCCTGTGTTTATGGAGTGTTCCGTCTGTTCTGCCACTGCGGCCTCGTGTGGAGGGCGGTTCAGGTTGTCTCCTCCGCGTCTGAACTCCTCTATGTGATGATACTCCAGGGTCAGACGGTGATAACGCGGCAGACGCAGGAAAGAACGCATGCCTATGGTCTGGCCGTTTATTTTGGACAGTTCGGTGAATCCGTCCCCGCTGGCATCATATCCTCCGCGTTGCCTGTTTTGTCCGAAGACGTACATGCCTGCCTTGCCGTTGCGTGTGACAAGAGAGGCATTCAACGTAGTGACGTTGTCCAGCGCGTCGGCACCTCCCAGGCCGGATACGGTGTGCGACACGGAACCGAAGTTCTCCTTGGGTTCTTTTGTGATGATGTTTATGGTGCCGGCTATGGCAGACGATCCGAACAGGGCCGAGCCTCCTCCGCGTGAAACCTCGACACGCTCGATCATGTTGGTCGGGATTTGCTCCAGCCCATACACTCCTGCCAATGCACTGAATATGGGGCGCGAGTCTATGAGGATTTGTGTATAGGGTCCATCCAGTCCATTGATGCGTACCTGTTGGAAACCGCAATTCTGGCAATTGTTCTCCGTGCGCACTCCGGGCTGGAAGTTAAGTCCCTGTGACAGGGTGACAGAGTTTGTCGTGCTGAACAGCTTGTCGTCTATGATACCCACAAGGGTAGGGGCCATGCGGCGTGTGGTCTCGTTGCGGTTGGCCGACACCACCACGCTTTCCAGCGTACTGGTAATCAAGTCCGTACTGTCTTTTTGGGCGATTGCCGTTGTCGAAAATGCACTAATGGCCGTGATGGTGATCAGGTGTGATACTGCACGGCAAGGGTGCAAATGGTGTGGTAATTGCATGTTGATGACTGATTCCTTATTTTCCGGTTGCAAAGGTACGGGCATTATGCCCCTCACGCAATACCTAAAAGTAGGTATAGAGCCTGCCGCCCAGTCAATCAGCCGCTTGCAATTATTGTATGAATCAGGAAAAACATCTAACTTTGCAATGGCGAAAACCAGAACAGCCATATGCAATGATAGCAAACAAGATATACGAGCCTGCCGACCGCATGGCTCTGCTTATAGACGATTGTCCCGATGTGTTGGAGATGTTGGGCCGCTTTGGCATCCCATTGGGGTTTGGCGAAAAGACGGTAGCAGAATTGTGCAAGGCACAGGATGTGGATTGTTACACGTTCCTGTGCGTGGTGAATTACATTCTCAATAATGTGGGGGATGTCGATGTGTCGCGTCTGGACGTAGCCACGCTGATGCGCTATCTGCGTGCCTCGCACACCTATTATCTGCAATTCTTGTTGCCGTTCATCCGCGAACAGCTTGTGGCGTGCCTTGACAAAGAAACAACGTTGTCGCGACTGATTCTGCGTCTCTACGAGGACTATGTCCATGAGGTGACCACGCACATGCAACTGGAGGAGGACGAGGTGTTTCCCTATGTGGATAGTTTGTTGGCAGGCAAGCACGACGGCCAGAATTCAATAGATACCTTCATGTCTGCCCATAACAGTGCCGACAGCACTCTGCGCGAGTTGAAAAACATCATGACACGTTACCTGCCCACTGATGTCCGCACCGGCAATCATCTGGCGCATACATTGTACAGCCTTTATTGCAATGAGACGTGGCTGCGCAATCATGCCAAGGTGGAGGAAGCATTGCTGACGCCAGCCATACGTCTGATGGAACATCGTGTGAGGCATAGTGATGTCAGCCGTCGCCTGTCGCAGTTGATTGCGCACGGCGATGCTGGTGAATTGTCAGCGCGTGAACGCGACATAGTCGTCGGGGTGGTGCAGGGGATGTCCAACAAGGAAATAGCCGAGCATCTGTTCATTTCTCTGAACACCGTGGTTACGCATCGTCGCAACATAGCGCGAAAACTGCATATACATTCTCCGGCAGGTCTCACCATCTATGCCATAGTCAACAACCTGGTGGACATATCCGAGATATGCACTTGAGGATTCCCGTGAAAAGACAGCGGTCGCAGACGTGAGCTGGAGAGGATACGATGTGTTGTGTGTCAATGCTTTTTTTAGAGAGTGGGTTAGGCGTGAAGTTTAGACCATCTGTCGCCGTTGGTTCTGTGCATCCTGCCCTGCCAATTGGTATGAAAGGTATGATGATTTGACGGTCGGGTTGCGCTCACCATGTTTGTCGTTCGCGCTACAAACCATTATCTTTCACCTGCGTTGCCGTTCCCGCTGCTCTTTCTTCCTTGCTTCGGCAATGGAGTCCTCCCTCAGTTGCCTGTTGATGGCTTCTGTCAGTTCGTCCTCGTATGTCTTTGCCGCGTCGAGGCGCTTCAGGTTGTCCTTGGTCTTCTTCAAGTTCTTTTCCTTGCGCCGTTCACGCCATGCAAAAGGGTGCATTATATAATCGTTGGCTTTCGAGCCAATGATGTCGGATATGCTTTTGGACCCGGGCCTTGTGGGTTGGTTCTTCAGACTGTTGTTTATGGCTTCCACCACTGACAGTTCTTTCTTGGCTTTCACCTCCACTTCCCGCAGAGTATCGTTTATGCTCACAGCCGTATCGCTTACCGTTACCGTGGTATCCTTGGTGGTATGAGTAGTGGAATCCGTGGAGTCATAGGCACATGTATGCTCCATGCCGGTATGTGACATGAGCATGGGTGCAGTCGCTGCCAACAGTGGTATAACAAGGATTTTTTTCATCTGCACATGCTTTTTATGCTTCAAAGGTACAAATAAGCATCTTAAAATACGAACAATTCGCATTATTTAACCCGAATCGGTCATTAGCTTTCCAATCCGTTTTGCCTTTATGTTCGTTCGTATTGCAACCGTTTTGTCGAAGGCATATCGAGCTATGGCAAGACCAAACGGGAAGCAAGACGGCGAAGAGAAGGGCAAAAATGGAGGAAAAGGCAATATAAATCAGATGATTTATACAAATTGACGTTCTAATGACCGATTTGGGTTTAACCCAAGTGGGTCCATTGTATCGGCTGGCAGAAAGGCCTGTCACTGCCTGCCATCAATGCGCCTCTAACCAGTTCTCGCCCCAACCGGCATCCGCAGTCAAGGGGACGGCCAAGGAAACGACGTTTTGCATTTCCTCCAGTACCAGGCGTTCCAGGCGTTCGCGTTCCTCGGGCAGGACGCTGAAGTTCAGTTCATCGTGCACCTGCAATATCATGCGGCTTTTCAGACCTTCGCGTCTCATCCGCCTGTCCACGCATATCATGGCCATCTTCATGATGTCCGCCGCGCTTCCCTGAATGGGAGAATTGATGGCGTTGCGCTCGGCATAGCCGCGTACCACGGCATTGTGGCTGTTGATGTCGGGTAGGGGACACCGGCGGTGGAAAATCGTTTCCGTGTACCCATGTTCACGCGCCGTGGCTATGCTTTCGTCCATGTACTGCTTGATGCCGGGGTATGTGCGGAAATATCCGTCTATCAGGTCCTTGGCTTCGCTGCGGCTGCATCCCAGACGTTCGGCCAAGCCAAAGGCACTGATGCCATAGATGATGCCGAAATTGGCCGTCTTGGCACGGCGACGCTCGTCGGGAGTCACGTCATGGATGTCCTTGTGGAATATCTTGGCCGCCGTGGCTGCATGGATGTCTTCTCCGTCGAGGAAGGCATGGACAAGGTTCTCGTCCTGGCTGAGGTGTGCCATGATGCGCAGTTCTATCTGGCTGTAGTCCGCAGAAAAGAACAGTTGTCCCTCGTCCGGGATGAAAGCCTTGCGCACCTCCTTGCCCAAGGCGTCCCGCACGGGGATGTTCTGTAGATTGGGGTTGGAGGAAGAGAGGCGTCCGGTGGTGGTTACCGTTTGGTTGAATGTGGTATGGATGTGTCCCGTGGCGGAGTTGACCAGACGCGGGAGTGCGTCTATGTATGTGCCCAGCAGCTTTTTCAGGCCGCGATGCTCCAGAATCTTGTTCACTATGGCATGCTTGCCGCGTAGGGAGTCCAGAACTTCCTCGCTGGTCACGTACTGGCCTTTTTTGGTCTTCTTGGCTTTGGTGTCGAGGTGCAGTACGTCGAAGAGGATTTCGCCTACTTGGCGTGGCGAAGAGATATTGAAGCGTTGTCCTGCCAGTTGATATATTTCCTCTTCTATTTCCGTCATTTCCCGTGTATATAATCGACTTGTCTCCGCCAGCCCTTTCTCGTCTATGCGCATGCCGTTTTGCTCCATACGTGCCAGCACGCATGTCAAAGGCATCTCCATGTCTTGGAAGATGTCCCACAGTCCGGTTTCGTGCAGGCGTGGCATTAGCAACTCTTTCAAGGCCGGCAGGGTGGGGCAGTGGTACGCCTCCTTGAGATAGTCCAGGCCGTGGCGCATTTCGGGATGAAGGAGGTAATGCGCTATGGCCGTGTCAAAGAGTTGCAGGGCATCGTCGTGCGTGGTGTCCGACGGGTAGTCCAGAAGTTGCGGATAGTCCCGTGTCAGCTCCGCCCAGTGCGCCTTCAGGTCGTGCCCCACGATAGTGCCGTCCACCAGGATATAAGGCGGTTCGTCAATGGGCAGGCATGAATGGTTGGGGGCACATGTTGCCATGTCGAAGAGGTCTGGCTCGGAGGGAGTATTCGTGGTTGCCGTGGCAGATTGTATCTGTGTTGTGTTGTCCATGGCGGCAAAGAGGTCGCCTTGTACGCTACCATCGCTGTATTTGGCTGGGGCTTTGGCACGTTTGCCTGCCGACGGCTCCTTGTCCGTGGGGAAATTTTGTCCTGAATTGACTGATGTCGGGTCGGATACTCCCTGTGTGTCTTCCTTCTTCCGGCGTAGCAGTTGGCGAAATTCCAGGTCTTCATATATCTTTTTCAGGGTGTCATAGTCCGGCTGTGTTACCGCGAGGGCATCCATGTCCAAGGTGATTGGGGCATCTGTGACGATGGTGGCCAGCCAATGGCTTTGACGAATCTGCTCGGCATTTTCCGCGACCTTTTTCTGCAAGGCACCTTTCAGCTTGTCTGTATTTTGCAGGAGGTTTTCGATGCTGCCCCATTGTTGTACCAAGGTGCATGCCGTCTTTTCTCCTACGCCCGGACATCCGGGGATGTTGTCGCTGGCATCTCCCATCAGCCCCAGGATGTCTATGACCTGTGATGGAGAACCGATGCCCCACTTGCGGCATATCTCCTCAGGCCCCATGATTTGCGCCTCGTTCTTTCCTACGGGAGGACGGTACATGCTCACGTTTGGGGTTACCAGCTGGCCGTAGTCCTTGTCTGGTGTCATCATATATGTTTCTATGCCCTGCAGGTCGGCCTGACGGGCCAGGGTGCCTATGACATCGTCGGCTTCGTAACCTGGCACTTCCAGCACGGGAATGTGGTAGGCGGAGAGGATTTCCTTTATTTTTGGCACGGCAAAACGGATGGCTTCCGGGGTTTCCTCGCGCTGTGCCTTGTATTGTGGATAGGCCTCGTGCCTGAATGTGCCTCCATGCGGGTCGAAAGCCACTCCCATGTGCGTGGGTTGCATGTTGCGGAGCACGTCTTCCAGGGTATTTATGAATCCCAGTATGGCACTGGTGTTCTCTCCCTTGGAGTTGTAGCGCGGATTCTTGATGAAAGCATAGTATGCCCGGTATATGAGAGCGTAGGCATCCAGCAGGAATAGTTTCATGTGCTAATAGTGTTATTCGCAGACAAAAATAGTGAAAATAAGTGAGAATTTCGGGCTTTTTGCGTAAATTTGCGTTTGAAATCTCTGACAGAAACAAGGTGGATTTACTAAAGGAAATAAGAAAAGCGGTGGAGGTGGACATGGTTCGTTTTAATGAGATGTGTCGTGAGACGCTACGCTCCGACAATCCCATCCTGGACACGGCCCTCGCGCATATGGCCAACCGTACGGGCAAGCAGATGCGTCCCATTCTGGTGATACTGGCTGCCAAGGGTGGATGCTCAGGCTCGGATTCCGTGGTGAGCGACAGGGTGCTGCATGCTGCCATAGCATTGGAACTGCTGCACACGGCATCGCTGGTGCACGATGATATAGTGGACGAGAGCGATCGTCGGCGCGGACAGAGGAGCGTGAATAGCCTGTTGGACAACAAGGCCGCCGTGTTGGTAGGTGACTTCTTCCTGAGCAAGTCCATAGAGCATGCCGTGGCCTGCGGAGACTTGCGTGTGGTGTCGCTCATCTCTGCCGTGGGAACGGCTTTGGCCGATGGCGAACTGCTGCAGCTCTCTGCCGTGGACCATCTGGAAATAGAGGAGAGCGTCTACTATGATGTTGTCCGCAAAAAAACGGCTTCGCTCTTCTCTGCCTGTGCAGAGATAGGCGCCTTGTTGGGCGGCGGCAACGAGGGATATGTCTTCACGATGAAGCGTTTCGGCATGCTCCTTGGTATATGTTTTCAGCTGAAGGACGATATTTTTGACTACGATAACAGTCATGATGTGGGCAAACCTGCCGGCAATGATATGAAAGAGGGTAAACTGACTCTGCCTGCCATATACGTGGCGCAGCGTAACGGGGAAGCTGCTTCCTTGGCCATGAAAGTGCGGCGCGCAGAGGCCACGGAAGCGGACATAGACCGTTTGGTCTCACTGACCCGTCAGGAGGGTGGGCTGGCATATGCCGAAGCGGCCATGGCAGACTTCTCCCTCATGGCCTCGGGATTGCTCTATGATGTCCCCAATGCCGCTGTCTCACAGTCGCTGCAACACTATCTTGACTTCGTATCCAGGAGGGACAACTGACCGGAGGCAATTGGGATGTCTGCTGGTTTGTTATAATAACTGGCCAGGCAACAGGTATTTTTAGACATCTGTGTGCTCATCGTTATTGTGTATCATCCTTATATCAGGCCCATGCTTATGGCGGCATTGACGGCTTCAATGGAATTGTCCACGCAGAGTTTCTCCAGTATGTTCTGGCGGTGGCGGTTCACTGTGTTGATGCTGATGCCCAGGGTGACGGCAATCTCCTTGCTCAGGTGCCCTTGTCGTATCATGCATAGAATCTCTTTTTCGCGTGTGGTGAGGATAGCGTTGCGCCCACGTGGCGTGAAAGGGATGGTCTCGCCTGTGGCGTTGCACAGAATCTTGCCGTCTATGCCTAAGGGGCCGTCTTGTATGGCCGAGAATTCGTAGCAGCACAGTATAAGCCACATCTTTCCGGCTGGGGAGAGGCGCAGCAACTGTGTGCTGTTGTCCACGCAGACATATTCTCCATGTGTATTCCGTAGACGTATGTGGCATACGGCCTTGTAGGCCAGTTTCTCCTTTTCGGCCAGTCTCTCGGTGAAGCGGAAGAACTCATATTCCAGCATACGCTTGTCCACCAGATCTACAGGGTGCATACGGCAGTATATCATATCCTCGTCGCTGGAGGACAGTTGCAGACAGGTTTCTGTGCTGTTTTTCTTTCCGTAGTTATGGCCAATGTCGTTGGTGTACTGGAGTGGTAGGCCAAGCAATGTGTCCAAAGAGGCCGGAAACAGGAATGAGCGGTTGCAAGATATGTCTGTGATGACGGCACATGCATGGTTCACAGACACCATGGTGTCTATGCGCTTTATGGCATGTTCGATGTCCTCGGATGGCAGTGTCTCCCGTTCCAGATGTTGTCCTGCATATATGTTGTTCAGTTCCTTGCGTAGTACATCCATGGAGTGTATCGTATATATATGGTTATAAATCAGTATTGCATACGTGGGGCAATGTCCATACCTTTGCTTCCGCAATGCCCATGGGGGTATGCAAAGGTAAAGAAATAACTGATTATATCGATGGAAAAACGTGTGATTTTCTTGGACTATGTGCGCGTGCTGGCGTGTTTCATGGTCATTATGGTGCATTCGTGCGAGTTCTTCTTCATAGACGGACAGGGGATAGGTATCCGTTCCGTGCAGGACGGTTTCTGGGTGAGCGTGGTGGATAGCGCGTTCCGTTGCAGTGTACCCCTCTTTGTGATGGTGTCCGGCTACCTGCTGGTGCCGCTAAGGGGCGGTGTGGCTGCTTTTTATGGCCGGCGCATGACGCGCGTGTTGCTGCCATTCTTACTATGGTCCGTGCTCTATGTCGTGTTGCCTGTGCTGTGGGGGCAGGGTGGTGCAGAGACCTGCTCCATGCTGCTGCGCCTTTTAACCAATTTCAATGATGCTTCTGGTCATCTGTGGTTTGTCTACATGCTTCTGGGATTGTATCTCTTCATGCCTGTTCTGTCTCCATGGCTGGAGCGTGCCTCGCGCAGACAGGAGCGTGGCTTCTTGCTCCTGTGGTTTGCCTCCTCGTTCTTCCCCTATGTACGTCGGTTTTGTGGCGATATCTACGGGGAGTGCTATTGGAACGAGTATCATACGTTGTGGTACTTCTCCGGTTTCATTGGCTATGTGGTGCTGGCGCACTATTGCCGCAGATATGTGCATCTGTCGCTACGCAATACTCTTCTCACATGCATACCCATGTATCTTGTCGGTTATGCAGTCACCTCCACTGTGTGGTATGGTAATATCTTTACCGCCAACACCTTGCAGGAATTGGAGCTTAGTTGGCGTTTCTGTACTCCAAATGTTATAATGACTGCTTTGGCTGTCTTTCTTATTATGCGCCATACGGAGCGTCTTTCTGCATGGCTATATCGTCCTGTACGCGAGGTATCACGCCTCAGTTACGGCATATATCTGATGCACATCTTTGTCCTTAACTATATCCACAGTTGTCTGGAGGGACTTTTTACTACCCCTTGGACTATACTGCTTGTGGGTGTGTTGACGTTCGTTGTATGCATTGCATTGGCCAAATTGCTTTCCATGTTGCCTGGAAGTCGGTATGTGCTGGGATAAGGATGCTGCAGTAATTGGTACTCGATAGTTTTGTTGAGATTGAAGTATGAGTGCCCTTTTGTTGCTGTTCCTATTCTGCAAAGTGAGAAGTGCGACATTTTCTAATTTGGCGGAAGGCTGTCATGGCAATTGCGTCATTGTGTGGACGGGATGTTATTGTCCGGTAAACTGTAATGAGTCATCGTGAAGATGCAGTGGTGTTTATAGTATTGACAGCGTAGCATCATCGTTGTGCTTGATGTGTCACTCATGCGGTCTGTATCTGGGTTATGTAATGGTGTGGCCATCATCTCGTGTGGCTTCTGCAGAGATGGGCGGACGGTAGAGTAGGGGGCTGTGGTAGGATGTCAATGAGTGTTTGCGCAAAAACGTGCTCTGTGTGCAAAGTCTTTTCCGGTCCTCTCCAGATTGACTATAAACGAGAGTGCAAATAAATACCCCTAACGTGCTAAGTATCACACGTTAGGGGCTAATTGTTGCCTCGTGAGAATCGTGTAAAAACAAATTTACGGGTAATTGGTCGCAAATATCACGTCCTCGCAGTGCTAAAAACTGGCTGTGGAGTGGGAGGCGGTTTAGAAGAATTTGGTCTCCTCGCCCATCGCCTCGCTAAGTAGCAGGTTGGCCAAACGGCTCGTGCCAAGACGCAGGTATTGGTTGGTGAGCCATTCCTCTCCCAGGACTTCCTTGACAATGGTGTAGTATACTAGGGCATCGTGTACGGTGTTCAAACCGCCGGCTGGCTTGAAGCCGATGCGGATTCCTGTCTTGTCGTAATACTCCTTTATTGCCTGGCACATGACGTAGGCTGCTTCGGGTGTGGCCGCCGGCTTCTCCTTGCCGGTGCTGGTCTTGATGTAGTCTGCTCCGGAATACATTGCCAGAAGGCTGGCTGTCTTGATGTCGGCCATGCTTGGCAATAGGCCTGTTTCCAAGATTACCTTCAACTTGCGTTCACCGCATACAGCCTTGAGTTCTGCGATTTCATCACATACAGTCTCGTAGTCGCCACTGAGGAATTTGCCAACGCTCATAACCATGTCTATCTCTGTGGCACCATCCTTGATGGCTAAGGCTGTTTCGGCCACTTTTACTTCGATAAGGGCTTGAGAACTGGGGAAGGAACCGCTTACGCAGGCTACTTCCACGCCCTCTATTTCCAGACTTTGGCTTACTATTTGTGCAAAGCATGGATATACACAGATGGTGGCAACATGCGGAAGATCGGGGTAGGCATCCTCGAAGGCATTGACCCTTTCGGTGAATTTCAGCACGCTTTCATCGCTGTCAGTGGTTTTCAGGGTGGTAAGTTCCACGCTGCCCATGAGGAATTTCTTGACGTCTGGAGTGTCGTTTTCAGCTACTTTTTCGTTAATGATGTTTTTTACGGCACGGGCGATGTCTTCGTCCTTGATGTTGGTGTCGTATTGTGCCAACATGCTTTCGTACTTGCTTTCTTCCATATTATTATAGTATGTTAGAGTGTGAATATGATTGGTTGCTGGAGAGTCTTATATTGTGTGAAATGTACGGCTGAGTTCTTGAGATGTATGAGTATAATACTGATATATAATGTGTTACTGTGTGTTTTTATCTTATTGGGGAGTTTCGTTGGTACGGTGTAAATGATTGTACAGTGCCTTTCCTCTGCTATCACCTATGCATTCTGCCAGTTCTTCAATGGTGGCTTTGCGTATACGTGTCATGCTGTGGAAGTGTTTCAGCAGCATGTCTTTGCTTTTTGCTCCTATGCCATGTATGTTGTCCAACTCGCTTGCTATCTGCCGTTTACTGCGCTTGTCGCGATGGAAGGATATGGCAAAACGGTGAACCTCGTCTTGAAGTCGCGTCAGCATATGGAACACGGCACTGTCCAAATGCAGCCCGATGGTACGTGGTGGAAAACCAAAGAGCAGTTCGTTGGTACGGTGTTTGTCGTCCTTTGCCAGTCCGGCTATGGGGATATTCAAGCGCAAAGTATCTTCTATCACCTCGCGTACGACCTCCATTTGCCCTTTTCCACCGTCTGTGACAATGAGGTCGGGTAGGGTGGTCCCATCTTCTTTCATGCGGCTGTAACGACGGAAGACGACCTCCTTCATGGATGCGTAATCATCCGGTCCATGTACGGTTTTAATGTTGTATTTGCGATATTCCGGTTTGCATGGCTTGGCTTTTCTGAATACAACACAGGCTGCCACTGCATCTTCACCGCTGATGTTGCTGTTGTCGAAGCATTCTATGTGCATGGGCAGTGTCTCCAATCCTAAGGCATCCTGCAATTCCTTCAGGCATCGAACCTGCTTCTGTTCCGGGTTCAATTTGTCCTTTTGGCTGAGTCTGTCTTTCTTGTACTGTATGGCGTTTAACTTGGAAAGAGCAAGCAGTTTCTTCTTCTCTCCCCGTTGTGGTACGGTGAATACTACATTTTCTAATGATAGTTCCACGTGGAACGGTACTATGATCTCGCGACTGGTGCTCTTGTAACGTGCTCTCATTTCGCCTATGCCTGCCACAAGGAGTTCTTCTTCTGTTTCATTGAGTTTCTTGGTGTATTCGAATGTGAACGCTTGATTGATACATCCGTTTACGACGTGTAGATAGTTGATGTAGGCGCATGTTTCATCATTTTCTATGTTGAAAACGTCTATGTTGTGCAATGTGTTGCTCACAACCTCGCTCTTGCTGCGGTAGTTCTCCAGAAGCAGATACTTCTTTTTGATAATCTCTGCCTCCTCGAAGCGCATTTCTGCGGCCAAACGCTGCATTTCTGCCAGCATCTTGCGTTCTATCTCCGCTGTATTGCCTTTGAGAATCTCTCGTGCTTCATTGATGTAACCGAGGTATTCTTCTCTGCTTTGCATATTGCAGCATGGTCCCTTGCAGTTCTTGATATAGTATTCCAGGCATAGCTTGTGCTTGCCTGCCTGTATGGTTTCTTGGCTGATTTTATCGCGACAACGGCGCAGGGGGTACAGATTCTTGATTAGGTCAAGCAGGGCTTGTAGGGTGGGAGTGTGGCTGTATGGACCGAAATAGGTTCCGGCTCTTTTGTCTATCTTGCGGGTGTATATGATACGTGGCAGGTATTCGTTGGTGATGCAGATGCTGGGATAGGTTTTACCGTCCTTCAGGAGTATGTTGTATCGTGGGTTCCATTGCTTTATGAGGTTGTTTTCAAGCAAGAGGGCGTCTTCTTCTGTATTTACCACGATATATTTTATATCATGTATCTTTGATACGAGGACAGCAGTCTTGAAATTGTCGTGTTCACGGTTGAAATAACTGCTGACGCGTCGTTTTAGGTTTTTTGCCTTGCCCACGTATATGATGGTACCGTCCTTGTCCAAGTATTGGTAACAACCGGGACATTCTGGCAGGCTGCCTACAATCGCTTTCAGATAAACGTTTATTTCTTCCTTTTTCACGTCGAAATGTATTTTGCTTTGCGGGTTCTATGCGTGATGGTATGTGGTGGGGGGCACCTGTTTTGTTGTGCAACGATTTTCGCGTATGTTTTTGCACATGACGGTTGTAGAAAGCTCTGATACTTGTGGCGTATCCGGCGTTTCTGCAACCGTCATGTGTGTGCTGCGCTATATGGTCATCAGGGTGGTGATGTCGGTGTCTTTATCGAAAACATCCCTGCCATGCAGGCCTTCTACCGTCAATTCTATGATGAAATTGATGTACACCTTGCGTGGGTTGAACTTCTTGACCAGATCGTAGGCGGCCTTCATGCTGCCACCGGTGGCGAGTAGGTCGTCGTGTATCAGAACGATGTCGTCATTGGTGATGGCATCGGATGTGATGCATATCTTGTCGGTGCCGTATTCCTTGTCGTAGGCCTGCTCCACCACATTGCCAGGTAGCCTTCCGGGTTTGCGTGCCATCACAAATCCGGCATCCAGGCCTCGTGCCAGAAGGGTACCGAGCATGAATCCGCGGCTTTCCAGACCTACTACTTTTGTGATGCCTTTGCCTCTGTATATTGATAGGGCCTCTTCCTCCATTATGCGGAGACATTCGGGATTGCGGAATAGCGTGGATACGTCCTGAAACTGGATGCCTTTGATGGGGAAGTCGAGAACGACACGCAGGTTTCTCTTTAGTGTTTCGTTATTCATTGCCAGTTGTTTATGTGATTTGACGTGTAGTATTTGTTTCACGTGAAACATAGACCTGTATGGCCTGTGCACCGTGGCTTATCTGCCCAACAGCACCAACAGTACCTGTATGTCTGCTGGCGATACTCCGGGAATGCGTGATGCCTGCGCCAAGGTCTCCGGGTCTATCTTTAGAAGTTTCTGCCGCGCCTCGGTGGAGAGGGATTGCATGGAGGCATAGTCGAACCGCCCACGAATCTTGATGTTCTCCAGACGTAACATCTTGTCTGCCACCTCGCGTTCCCTTTGGATATAACCGTTGTACTTGATTAGGATTTCTACACATTCGACTATTTCCTTGCGTCTATTTGGAATTGTGTCGAGGAATTGTCTCAATGCGGCGATGTGTTCTGCCAAGCCGATGATGGAAAGTTGGGGACGGGTGATAAGGTCGATGAGCTTGCAACCTTTCTGCAAAGGTGTACTGCCCATTCTCTCCAATGCCGGGTTTATATAGGCGGCCTTGACGGAGAAGTCTCGACAGAACTCTGTCAGCTTGTCTGTCCAAAGTTTCTTTTCCAGCCAATGGTTGTAACGCTCTTCCGTGGCGAGTCCCATTTTGTAACTACGTTCGGTCAGTCGTGCGTCGGCATCATCCTGTCGCAACAGTATGCGATACTCGGCACGGGAAGTGAACATGCGATAGGGTTCATCCACGCCTTTGGTTACGAGGTCGTCTATAAGCACACCGATGTATGCTTCGTCGCGATGCAGGACGAATGCCTCCTTGCCTTGAAGTTTGCGTGCAGCATTGATACCAGCAATCAATCCCTGTCCGGCCGCTTCCTCGTAGCCCGTAGTGCCGTTGACCTGTCCGGCGAAGAACAGGTTTTCTACCATTTTGGACTCTAAGGAATGGTATAGTTGCGTAGGGTCGAAAAAGTCATATTCTATGGCATATCCTGGACGGTAGACCTGCACGTCGCGGAAACAGGGAATGCGACGAAGGGCGTCCAGTTGCACCTCTATTGGCAGGGAAGAAGAAAAACCGTTGAGGTAATACTCCTGTGTGTCTGCACCCTCGGGTTCCAGGAAAAGTTGATGCTGCTCCTTGTCGGCAAAGGTTACTAACTTGGTTTCTATACTGGGACAGTAGCGAGGGCCTATGCTCTGTATCTGGCCGTTGTAGAGAGGGGAGTCGGGCAGACCTTGGCGCAGACGTTCGTGCACATCCGGATTGGTGTAGGTAATCCAACAAGGCAGTTGAGGCATGGCATGTGCTTCGCTCATGAAAGAAAAATGCCGTATGTTGATGTCTCCCGGTTGTTCCTGCATGTCTTCGAAATGTACCGACCTGCCGTCTATGCGCACAGGGGTGCCCGTCTTCATGCGTCCGCACCGGATGCCGTGGCGAGTGATACTTTCGGTAAGTTCCTTGGAAGCCGGCTCGGCGCATCTGCCGCCTTCCAGTTTTGTGCGTCCTATGTGCATGAGACCGTTAAGGAAAGTTCCTGCGGTGAGGATTACGCTCCGTGCGTGTATGGTGACATCCATGTAGGTTCTCACACCAGTGACACGCTTGGAGTCATTGTCCACAAGAAGTTCTCGTACTTGGTCTTGCCATATATTAAGGTTTTCGCAATTCTCGAGGATTCGTCTCCACTCTGTGATGAACTTAGTCCGGTCGCACTGTGCCCTTGGGCTCCACATGGCGGGACCCTTGCTTTGGTTCAGCATGCGGAATTGTATGGTTGTGCGGTCTGTGACTTCCCCTGTGTGTCCGCCCAGTGCATCGATTTCTCTGACTATCTGCCCTTTGGCTATGCCTCCGATGGCCGGATTGCACGACATTTGTGCAATTTTGTTCATGTCCATGGTCACCAGACATGTCTTGGCACCCAGTCGGGCGCTGGCAGCTGCGGCCTCGCAACCGGCATGACCTGCACCGATGACCACTACATCATAATTGAGTTCCATCTATTATATGTAATGTATTCCACGCGCAAAAGTACGGCTTTTCTTTCGACTTTTTCTTTAAAGCGTTGCACAAATAAATAAAAAAGCTTAAATTTGTGGCGTGTATTGTAGCTTGGGGCTTGTCTCCGGTCATTCGGCGCGTGCACGAGCAATCAAACAGTAAAAACAATCAATAAATTCACTAATTTAATTACAAAATCCTATGTGGTTAATCAATTCATCAATCGGTAGGAAGGTAGTAATGTCGGTAACCGGCATCGCGCTTATCCTTTTCCTTCTGTTCCATGCGTCCATGAACGTAGTGGCTCTTATCAGTGCCGAGGGTTACAACATGATTTGTGCCTTTCTTGGTGCCAACTGGTATGCAGTGGTTGCTACAATCGGTCTGGCTGGCCTGGTGCTCCTGCATTTTCTGTATGCCTTCTGGCTGACAATCCAGAACCGCCGTGCACGCGGTAACAGCCGTTACGAGGTGACCAGCACTCCCGACAAGGTGGAGTGGAGTAGTCAAAACATGTTGTTTCTGGGTATCGTGGTAATTCTGGGTATGGGGTTGCACCTGTACAACTTCTGGGCAAAGATGATGCTTGCTGAGCTGGTTCCCTGTGTCGGTGACCATCATCTGGCTACCAACGGTGTGTACTGGATTGCAGAAACTTTCTCTTGTCCGGTGTATACCGTAATCTATCTCGTATGGCTTGCTGCCTTGTGGATGCATTTGAACCATGGCATGTGGAGCGCAATGCAGACCTTGGGCTGGAGCGGTCGGATTTGGTTCAACCGCTGGCGTACTATCAGCTGCATTGTTTCCACCATCATCATCCTGATGTTTGCTGTTGTGGCTGTAGCGTTCTGCTTCGGTTATCGTCCTTGCGACTTCGACACCTTCGGCGCGGCTGTGACCTCTTGCAGCACTATCGTCATTTGTTAATCTAAGTATCCCCAATCACTAATCTTATATTCTACCAAAATTATGGCAAAGACTATAGATTCAAGAATCCCCGAGGGACCTATTGCTGAAAAATGGACCAACTATAAGGCTCACCAGCGTTTGGTAAATCCCAAGAACAAGCTTAAGCTCGACGTTATCGTCGTAGGTACGGGTCTGGCAGGTGCCAGTGCGGCCGCTTCTCTGGCAGAGATGGGCTTTAATGTATATAACTTCTGCATACAGGATTCTCCCCGTCGTGCCCACTCCATTGCGGCACAGGGTGGTATCAATGCCGCCAAGAACTATCAGAACGACGGTGACTCCGTTTATCGTCTCTTCTACGACACGGTGAAGGGTGGTGACTATCGTGCCCGCGAGGCCAATGTTTATCGTCTGGCAGAGGTGAGCAATGCCATCATTGACCAGTGCGTGGCCCAGGGTGTACCTTTCGCACGTGAATACGGCGGCATGTTGGCCAATCGTTCTTTCGGCGGTGCTCAGGTTAGCCGTACTTTCTATGCCAAGGGACAGACTGGCCAGCAGCTTCTGTTGGGTGCATACTCCTCACTTAGCCGCATGGTGAACACCGGCAAGGTGAAGCTGTACACCCGTTACGAGATGGAGGACGTTGTGATAGTTGACGGACATGCACGCGGTATCATAGCCAAAAATCTGGTAACTGGCAAGTTGGAACGTTTCAGTGCCAATGCAGTGGTTATTGCTACTGGTGGTTACGGCAATGCGTACTTCCTCAGTACCAATGCCATGGGTTGTAACTGCACCGCCGCTATCCAGTGCTACCGCAAGGGGGCTGTGATGGCAAATCCCTCATACGTCCAGATTCACCCCACCTGTATTCCCGTACATGGTGACAAGCAGTCCAAGTTGACATTGATGTCCGAGTCTCTGCGTAACGATGGTCGCATTTGGGTTCCCAAGAAGTTGGAAGATGCCAAGGCATTGCAGGCAGGCACCAAGCAGGGTTATGAGATTCCCGAGGAAGATCGCGACTACTATCTGGAACGTCGTTATCCCGCCTTCGGCAACCTGGTTCCCCGTGACGTGGCTTCACGTGCGGCCAAGGAGCGTTGTGACAAGGGATTTGGCGTAAACAATACCGGCCTGGCTGTATTCTTGGATTTCTCCGAGTCCATCCAGCGCTTGGGCATCAATGAGATTTTGCAGCGTTATGGCAACCTCTTCGAGATGTATGAGGAGATTACAGACGTTAATCCCGGTAAACTTGCCAAGACTGTCAATGGTGTGGACTACTATTATCCCATGATGATATTCCCCGCCATCCACTACACCATGGGCGGTGTGTGGGTAGACTACGAGTTGCAGACCACTATCCCCGGCCTCTTTGCCATTGGCGAGTGTAACTTCTCCGACCACGGTGCCAACCGTTTGGGTGCATCCGCATTGATGCAGGGCTTGGCTGACGGTTACTTCGTACTGCCTTATACCATCCAGAACTATTTGGCAGATCAGAAGTTGTGGCCACGTCTGTCTACCGAACTTCCCGAGTTCGAGGCTGCCGAGAAGGCCGTGAATGCCGAGATTGATCGTCTGATGAACATCAAGGGCAAGCGTTCCGTGGATTCCATCCACAAGGAATTGGGCCACATCATGTGGGAACACGTGGGTATGGGCCGTACCAAGGAAGGTCTGGAAGAAGGCTTGAAGCTCTTGAAGGGCATCCGCAAGGAGTTTAACGAGAACCTCTTCATCCCGGGTACCAAGGAAGGGCTGAACGTGGAGTTGGACAAGGCCATCCATTTGCGCGACTTCATCCTCATGGGCGAATTGGTTGCCAATGATGCCCTGCACCGTGAGGAAAGTTGCGGAGGTCATTTCCGTGAAGAGCATCAGACCGAAGAAGGCGAGGCCAAGCGTGATGACGAAAATTTCTTCTATGTAGGTTGCTGGGAGTACAAGAACAACGACGACACCGCTCCGGAACTTATCAAGGAACCCCTCCATTACGAGGACATCAAGGTACAGCAGCGTAACTATAAGAACTAATCCCCTTAATCCGAACGATTATTATGGCAAAGAATATATCAGTAACTGTAAAGTTTTGGAAGCAGAATGGTCCTAAGGACAAGGGTCATTTTGAACAGCACAAGATGAACAACGTTCCCGACGATACTTCATTCTTGGAGATGCTCGACATGATGAACGAGGAACTCATCGAAGCCGGTAACGAACCTTTTGTCTTTGACCACGACTGCCGCGAGGGCATTTGCGGCATGTGCTCACTCTACATCAACGGTACCCCTCATGGCAAGACCGAACGTGGTGCCACCACTTGCCAGCTGTATATGCGCAAGTTCAATGACGGCGATGTCATCACCGTGGAACCTTGGCGTTCAGCAGGTTTCCCTGTCATCAAGGACTGTATGGTAGACCGTATGGCATTCGAGAAGATAATGCAGGCCGGTGGCTATACCAGCATCCGTACAGGTCAGGCTCAGGATGCCAATGCCATACTCATTCCCAAGGAGGATGCTGATGAGGCCATGGACTGTGCCAGCTGTATCGGTTGCGGTGCTTGCGTGGCAGCATGTAAGAATGGTTCGGCCATGCTCTTCGTTTCATCCAAGGTAAGCCAGTTCGCCCTCCTTCCCCAGGGACGTGTGGAGGCTGCACGCCGTGCCAAGGCCATGGTGGCCAAGATGGATGAACTGGGTTTTGGCAACTGTACCAACACCCGTGCCTGCGAGGCAGTGTGTCCCAAGTGTGAGACCATCTCCAACATTGCACGTCTGAACCGCGAGTTCATCAAGGCGAAACTTGCTGACTGAACCGCATGATGTTCCTTATCCATATATAATGTGTCGTACGGTGTGTGTCACACTGCATGACATTAAGAGGATCAAATGTTCTGAAAATCCCGATAGCGCATTCGTGCTATCGGGATTTTTGTTTGCCAAGAAACATATCCGGTTTATGTCAACATAAGCCACAAGGAATATCAACTTCACATAACGCTCTGCAATGATATTTGTTTTGCCTTTCAACCCGAATCAGCCTCATTAGAGCGTCAATTTGTATAAACCCAAATCGGTCATTAGAACGTCAATTTGTATAAATCATCTGCTTTATATTGCCTTTTCCTCCATTTTGCCTTTCTCTTCGCCGTCTTGCTTCCCGTTTGGTCTTGCCATAGCTCGCTATGCCTTCGACAAAACGGTTGCAATACGCACGAACATAAAGGCAAAACGGATTGGAAGTCTAATGACCGATTCGGGATAAATTGGATGAGTTGTATTGCCTTTTCATCCGTTTTACCATTCTCTCTTGCTTCCCGTTTCGTTCCGCCATAAGTTCGCCATGCTTTCGACAAAACGATATAAGGACGAAACGGAATGATGACCGATGATGATTAAAAAGAAAGCCATCTCAAAAATCCCCAAAACAAGGCTTTCCGTTAAGCCAAGCGGGATGCAAGGAGAGACGTGTTGAATATTCATGAATTCGCGATACCATATTCACGAATGTGCGCTGCTGAATTCACGAATATTCAGCCTTGCTCCCGCAGGATTCAAACGTACTTGTACTGTACCATGGTAGAAACTTTGCAAACCTAATCAGTCATTTGAACTTGTTTTTAACCCGAATCGGTCATTAGATTTCAGGGCAAACATGGAGAAAAGGCAATCAACACATCCAATCTATACAAATTGACTTTCTAATGACCGATTTGGGTTTAACATCTCATCGTCTCATGCTTCTATGTTGTGGCAGTTTAGTTACTCCATGACGGCAGGAAAGAGGATGTCATGCGGTCGTGTTCCTTGCAACCTTTGTCAAAATCCTTGGCGTTAAGAAACTGTCGGGCGAACACCTTGACAAAACGGGCGTTTGATTTCGGGTTGTCCCCGATAGAGGGCTGACCATGACAAAATCGTCTCCTTATGCTCGCGTGTGGAAGTCTTGTATGGCCAAACCATTGCGAACTGAATGAGTGTGTGGACAGTTTTTTCATGTCTTGCTCGTGCCGATTGCGTGTGAGTGAAGGATATTTTACCTGGAAACGACACTGGATGGTAGGCCTTGTCTTGGAATGTCGTGTATTATTTTGGTTGATTGTCGTCAATTTAGCCATACTTGGGTATAAAAAAAACTTATTCTATGGCTAAACGTCCAAAAGTCAGTACCTTTGTGGCAATAAATATCCATATATGACACGAGAGGAGACGGTATTGGCATATTTGAAGGAACACGATATCCCCTTCACTAACTACAACCATCCGGAGGGTAAGACCATAGAGGAGGCCAAACGGTGGTGGCATGATGACGGTAGCGTGCACTGCAAGAACATCTTCCTTCGCAATCACAAGGGTAACCGTCATTATCTGGTATGTTACCATTGCGACCACAATCTGGATATACACAGTCTGGAACAACGGTTGAAGACTGCTTTGCAGAGCCGTGGACTGCCGGCTCCGGGCAAACTGTCTTTTGCGTCTCCCGAGAGGATGGCGCGGTATTTGGGCCTGGAGCCAGGAAGCGTATCTCCTTTTGGACTGATAAACGATGCCGAACACCATGTGCATCTGTTCCTGGACGCTGCTCTGCAACAGGCCGAGACACTCAGTTTTCATCCCAATGACTGTCGTGGTACTGTAGTCATCGGGCTGGAGGATTTTGAACGCTATCTTGACATTGTAGGCAATACCTACGAATACTTGGAGCTATATTGACAGATACAATACGTTGAAACAACGTTGATATACAACAAATGATAAAGCACGTTATATTTGATTTGGGCGGAGTCCTCTTGGATTTGGATATGCCCCGTAGTATGGCCGGGTTCAAGGCTTTGGGGGCAGACATGAGCGCATTGTTGCAACCTGTATCCGGAATACCGGCCGAAGGGAAGGCCGGTGCCACCTTGTGCGACGGTTTGGTCGCAGGCGGAATCATGGACATGTACCAGACAGGCGATGTAACCACAGCCCGATTGGTGGCGGAAATCCAAGGCATTTGCCGTCCCGGTACCACGGCGGAACAAGTCTTGAAGGCGTGGAACGACTGCCTGCTGAGTATCCCGGAATACAAGCTGGACTATATCCGCAATCTCACTTCCCGTGGCTATCAGGTACATCTGCTTTCCAATACCAACGAAGCGCACTGGACGCGCATTGCCGAGGAATGCTTTCACGGGCATCCGGAGACGTTCTTCCATAGCCTTTTCCTTTCTCAGGAAATGCACATGGCCAAGCCCAACAGCGACATTTTCCAAGCTGTGCTGTCCAGACTGCAGGCTTCACCCGAAGAGTGCCTTTTCCTGGACGATACCCAGGCCAATGTGGACGCTGCCTCGGCTTTGGGCTATCGTGTCTACAAGGCACCCTTGCATCATGATTTCCGTGCCGAGATAGATGCCATTCTTGCTGCCGACAAGGCCGCAGCTGCCCAGGTGTCCCTTTTGACCCGCACTGTCACCGTCACGGTTGCCGCGGACCATCTTGCTTCTGCCGTGGGCAGTGGCGATTTGCCTGTGCTGGCTACCCCCACGATGGTGGCATGGATGGAGAACGCCGCCATGCAATGCGCACTTCCTCTGTTGGCCGATGGAGAGAGTACTGTCGGCAGCAGCATTTCCGTATCGCATCTGCACCCTACTGCACAGGGGACTCAAGTCTCCGCCACAGCCACTTTGGTGGAGCGCGATGGGCGCAAACTCACTTTCCACGTCGAGGCTGCGGACAGCCAAGGCACGATAGGCGAGGGTGAACACGTGCGCTATATTATAAACAAGGTGAAGTTCATGTCCAAGCTTTGACACCATAATACTAACACATATACCGTTATGCTAAGACTAAATTGTTTCTTCAAGGCATCCGAGGGCCGTTACGATGAGGCTCTCCAAGCTGCCATTGCCCTTACCGCCAAGAGCCAAAGCCACGAAGGCTGCCGTGCCTATGACGTATTCGAGAGTGCCACTCGTCCCGATGTTTTCATGATCTGTGAGACATGGCAGGACCAGGAGGCCTTGGACCGTCACGCCAGGACACCTGAATTCATCCAATACGTAGGCATAATCAACTCCTGCGGGGAGATGAAGATAGAGACCCTTACGTTCTGATGCAGAAACCCTCGTTTGAGCATGGCAACACCTGGACCCATCTGGCAGGTGTTGTCTTTGCCCTCAGTTGTATCTGGCTCATCTGGCCTGCCGTGACACAAGGATGGCAGATGGCCATGGGTGTCGTCTTCTTCATTGCGGGCATGTTCCTGATGTTCCTCTCCAGTACGGTATATCACATGCTGCCTCCGGGGCCTGTCAAGTTGGCCCTGCGCAAGTGCGATCATATCAGCATCTACATCATGATAGCCTGCTCCTATGCCCCTGTGTGCATAGGCGTGGTGGGAGGATGGTTAGGTTGGACGGTTTTCGGGTTGCAGTGGCTTTTTGTCCTGCTGGGTGTGGTATACAAACTGGCGGCCATGGGCCGGTGGCCACGCTTGTCCCTGGGACTGTATCTGTTCATGGGCTGGAGCGGAGTGTTCATGGCTCGTAGCGTGTGCCTGCATCTGTCCGCGTTTGCCATAGCCGGATTGCTGTCCGAGGGATTGTTTTATACCGCAGGCACATATTTCTTTGCACACGACTCACGTCCTCATTTCCATGCCGTATGGCACATCTTTGTACTGCTTGGTGCCATGGCGCACTTCAGCACTGTATTGTGCATAGTAATGGGATGGTAGAAACATTCAGAATCTTTTTGCCGGTCAAAAGCAATACAACCCGATAATAAGTAAGCTTCGGGAATTAGTTTATACTATCCTTTAGCGATTTCAGAACTGTTCCCGCACTTACTCATCAGTTATTATGGCACCACATAACTCCCTCTTCGTAAATCCGGGGACAGCCCCGACCTCAGCAAATTATAATATAAACTAATTCCCGAAACTTACATATGAAAATAGTTATACTTGACGCTTATACCGCGGCTCCGGATCCTATGGCATGGGAAGGATTGCGTGCGCTGGGTTCGGTCATGGTGTACGATCGTACAGATCCGGAACAAGTGGTGCTGCGTGCCCGGGATGCCGAGGTTGTGCTGGTGAACAAGGTGAAGATTACGCGCGAAGTGATGGAGGCGTTGCCCATGCTGCGTTACATAGGCGTTCTGGCAACCGGTTACAATGTGGTTGATATGGAGGCCGCAAGGCATCGTGGCATCGTGGTTGCCAATGTTCCGGCCTACAGTACCATGTCTGTGGCCCAGATGGTTTTTGCCCATCTTCTTGACATCACTAACGGGGTGGCTCATTATACTGCCGCAGTTAGGAATGGCCGCTGGACAGGGTCGGAGGATTTCTGTTTCTATGATACTCCACTTATTGAGTTGGACGGCCGCACCATGGGCATCGTGGGGCTTGGCAATACGGGCACTGCTGTGGCACGCATGTCCCAGGGGTTTGGCATGAGGGTGGTTGCCGTTAGCAGCAAGCCTCGGAATGTGTTACGGGAGATGGGCATAGAGCGTGCCGACTCTTATGAAGACCTCTTCGCCCGTGCCGATGTGCTCTCGCTTCATTGCCCGCTGACATCGGAAACCCGTCATCTGGTTAATGCAGGGCGCCTTGCCCTGATGAAGCCGTCTGCCATACTGATAAATACAGGCCGCGGACCTTTGGTGGACGAATGTGCTTTGGCCGATGCCTTGAACTCGGGGCGCATCTATGCGGCAGGGGTGGACGTTCTGTCCGAGGAACCTCCCGTCCAGGGCAGTCCCCTGATGTCGGCACGCAACTGTCGTATCACACCCCATATTGCCTGGGCCACGGCGGAAGCAAGGCAACGGCTTGTGGACACGGCCATTGAGAATGTACGTGCTTTCGCCCATGGCTGTCCACGGAATGTCGTTGGGTAACATAATGAGTAAAACACGCAATAAATATGGATAGATTATACAAGGACATATTTCTGGACTTTGACGATACGCTGTACGATACTCATGGCAATGCGGACATAGCCCTCGGGGAACTGTATGACGAGTTCGGTCTGCATAGATATTTCTCCCGTCGGGAGGATTTCACCGTACCATATTGGCAGGCAAACGTGGAATTGTGGTCACAATACGCTGCCGGTCGGATAGACCGGGACGTACTGATGCTGGAGCGGTTCCGCCGGCCATTGAGTCTGGGGCGTGGGCTGGAGGATGTCAGTGCCGGGTTCTGCATGCGTGTGAGCGACCGTTTTCTGGAGCTTTGTGCCGTTAAGCCTGGCCTGGTGCCGGGAGCCTACGAGGTGATGGACTACCTGAAGGGCAGGGGATATGGCCTGCATATGTGCAGCAACGGGTTTCACGAGGTGCAGTATCGCAAGCTCCAGGCCTGCGGCTTGAATGGCTATTTCGATACTATCGTGCTCTCCGAGGACGCAGGGGCAAACAAACCCCTTCCTGCATACTTCGGCTACGCTTTCCGTGTCACTGGTGCCACGCCTGCCTCCACGCTGATGATTGGCGACAACTTCCAGACCGACATACTGGGAGCAAAGGGGGCCGGACTGGATGTTATGTGGTTCAACCCTTCGCCCGAGTGCAATAAGGCAACAGAGGCCGTGAACTATGAAATTCACGACCTCCGGGAGATACTTGCCATATTGTAGCGGTGTGGACGTTGGCGTAGAATCGGCGTTTGGGCTGTGCGCCGCCTGTCCTCATATCCTGTCGGCGGGACTGTCAGCGTTGGATTATTTTCTCCAGCTCATTGACATTACGTGAAATCTCCTCGTCGGAAACCTCCACGTCGAACAGGTTGCCGCAGAGATACTGGTTATAGGCCGCCATGTCTATCAGGCCGTGACCGGAGAGGTTGAACAGTATTACCTTCTCTTCGCCCGTTTCCTTGCATTTTTCTGCCTCGGCGATGGCTGCCGCTATGGCATGGCAGGACTCCGGGGCGGGGATTATGCCTTCGGTTTTGGCAAACAGCAGTCCCGCCTTGAATGTCTCTGACTGATGAAGGTCCACGGCCTCGATATGGCCGTCTTTCAGCAGTTGGGACACAACAGTGCCGGCACCATGGTAGCGCAGTCCTCCAGCGTGGATGTTGGCCGGCATGAAGTTGTGGCCCAGAGTGTACATGGGCATCATTGGAGTCAGGCCGCTGAGGTCGCCGTAATCATATTGGAATTGTCCTCTGGTCAGTTTGGGGCACGATGCCGGTTCGGCCGCAATGAAGCGTGTATGGCGTTCTCCGGTGAAGTTGTGGCGAAGGAATGGAAAGGCAATGCCTGAGAAGTTGGAACCTCCGCCAAAACATCCGATTACCACATCCGGGTATTCTCCTGCCATCTGCATCTGCTTCTCTGCCTCCAGGCCTATGATGGTCTGGTGCAATGACACGTGGCTCATGACAGATCCGAGGACGTATTTGCAGTTGGGCGTGGTCATGGCCAGTTCCACTGCCTCGGATATGGCCGTGCCCAAGGAGCCGTTGTTGTTTGGATCCGCCGTGATGACATCCTTGCCGGCACGGGTGGACATTGAAGGAGATGCAGTGACCTGTGCGCCGTAACTCTTCATTATTGCACGGCGGTAGGGCTTCTGTTCGTAACTGATTTTCACCTGATACACTGCGGCCTCCAGACCGAAGACCTTGGCGGCATAGCTCAGCGCGCATCCCCATTGTCCCGCTCCGGTTTCGGTGGTGACGTTGGTAACTCCCTCCTGTTTGCAGTAATAAGCCTGTGCCAGCGCACTGTTCAACTTGTGGCTGCCTACGGGGCTGACACTTTCGTTCTTGAAGTAGATGTGCGCAGGGGTTCCTATGGCCTTTTCCAGTTCATATGCGCGTACCAATGGTGTACTGCGGTAGAATTTATACTGCTCCAGTACTGGTTCCGGTATGTCGATCCATGTGTGTTCCTGGTCCATCTCCTGTCTGCTGGCCTCCTTGGAGAAGAGCTGGAACATGTCCTCGGCAGTCAATGGCCTTTTGGTCTTGGGGTCCAGCATTGGCATGGGCTTGTTGGGCATGTCCGCCTGGATGTTGTACCACTGTGTGGGAATTTCCTCCTCGGTGAGGAAATAACGCTTTTGCTTGTTCATGAGTGTTATTGTTGTCGTTGTCTGATTGTCAGTTCAGTCTGTACATGCCGCCTGGAATCATCCTCACTATTCCCTTCATTTCCATTGTGAATAGCAAGCCGCTGAGGGCACCGGCCGGTATGCCTGTGGCAACGGAGATCAGGTTCAGCTGCAGGCGGTCCTTGTCGCGAAGTGCATTTACCACAAGATTTTCCTCCGGGGAGAGTGCCGGGAAGAGTTCCTGCTGCACTCCCTCTCTCAATTGCTTTTTCCTGGCCATGTCGTCCTGCCATCCCATGGCCTTGACAAAGTCCCCGGCGTTGTTGACGAGACCTGCCGTATTGTTGGCTATGAGGCGGTTGCATCCCTCGGATTGACGGTCGGTCATGCGTCCGGGGAAGGCGAACACCTCCCGTCCATAACTTTGGGCGATTTCCGCCGTAATCAGGCTGCCTCCCTTGGCTGCGCTTTCCACCACTATGGTGGCGTCCGCACATCCCGCCACTATGCGGTTGCGCTGCAGGAAGAATCTTTTTTCGATAGGCGTGCGTGACATGAACTCTGTCAGCAGGCCACCGTGTTCCAACATCTCTCGCGCGGTGTTCCGGTGCAGGACTGGATAAATCTGGTCCATGCCGTGGGCCAGGACTCCAATCGTCTCCATTCCGTTCTGCATGGCCTGCCTGTGGCACTGTATGTCCACTCCGTAGGCCAGCCCGCTCATTATCAGGATGTCGGGGCACAGGCCGGCCAGTTCTCTCAGGAACACGTCGCATACCTGCCGGCCGTAGTCGGTGATTTTTCTTGTACCTACCATGCTCAGTATGCGCTTGCAATTGAGGTCGGCAGTGCCTCGATAATATAGCATCATGGGGGCATCGTCGCACTCTTTCATGCGTGCCGGATATCTCGAATCCAGGAAGCCTATGCACTCCACATGGTTTTTCTCGGCCCAGTTCATTTCTTCCTCGCATCTTGGCAGGCAGGTGTCCATGAAGGCGAGGTTGTCGCGCAGGGCCGGAATGGAATCGGGCACAGCATCCAGGATGTCGTGCCGGTTCTCGTACACGGCCGTGGCGCTGCCAAGCGTCTCCAACAGCCGGCGTTGCTGGCCATGGTTGAGCTTGGGCACCCGTGTCAGCGCCATCATGTACAAAGTCTCCTTATCCATGGTGCTTCATCGTGTGGGAAATGTACTCGAAACCGAATCTGCAGTCCAGGCAACGCGCATGGTCGCAGTATTCTTTTTTCAGTTGTATCAAGGCTTGGCTGTCGTATGCCGTGCCTACGTTCAGTCCGCAGGCTTTCCACTGCAACAATATATGGTTGCGTTCGCCAGGCAGGTTTTCCAGCAATTCCGTCGCCCGTGCCCTATGCTCGTATGTTCCGTGGTGTATGTCGTAGGCATAGAGCAGGTTGGCAATAGTATTTATCATGATGAGACTGCGGCTGCCCTTGCTTATGCCCATGGAAGCCAGTCTCTTGTCTATATCCTCGGACGAACCGTCCTCCAGTAGCCGGCTCATGGTGCATCCGCCATCGTGAAAGAGGCGTGCCAGTTGCCGTATGCGTACGTCCGGGAAGTTCTGGGGTCTGGTGCGAAGGTAGTGCCATAGCGAGGCTTCCATGGCAGGAGGAAGGGAGAATTTGTTGCAGAGAAACCTGTACTCGGCATGCATGCGTTCGCGCCTGTCCTCGTCCTCTTCGCGGTCTATCAAGCCTGCCGTTCCAAGGAACAGGCTTTCTATCTGGAACAGGTTGTCGCGGTGTTTCCCGGCCGCGGCCAGCGGGATGCGTCTGGCCCACATCTCGAATATGTCACCGTTTAGCCCGAAGCCGAAGTTGCGTGCCAAGGTGATGAATGTGGTCTGTTCCCAATCTCCGCGGTACTCCTGCAATATATCAAGAATGCGATGTGAACGCTTTTCCATCCGCTCTGCCAGCAGGGCATCCAGCCATGAATGGACCTTGAGGGAGGGAATCTCCGGTACGAACCTGTGGCAACGCGGATAGTCGGTGGTGGCAAGCAGCTCCTCGTAATTGTCTTTCACCGCTTGCGGCACTTCCACTACCACCTGTGGCACCGGTTGCCCGTTCTGCATCAATATGGGAGCCGTGTCCGCTTCTTCCACGACGTGCAGGATGGTAGAGTTGTAGACCTGGTCGGTGTGATGTCCGTGCCTGAACCAGTCGCTTGCCGACGTGTGTATCTCCACATTGCCGGCCCACACCATGCCGTCCATGCTTATGCGCGCATTGGAGAAATCCGGTCCCCTGTTGATGTTGTGAGTTCCCGGGTCCAGAATCTCCACCTCTCTCCCGTCCGTTGTGGTCAACGTTCTGCTGGGCAAGAGTTTGTGCATCCATACATAGTGGAGCAGTTTCTCCATCTTGATATTCGTTATTTGTACGCAAAGGTACAACAAAGAAATGAAAATGAGAATGAAACGCGGTATAAATATGGAATGTGGTGTGCTACTGCAATATTACCCTAAACGTTTTGCAAGATATTGGTACCCAATGTTATCGGTGCATAGTCATAGTTTATGTAAATTGACGACTAATGTGTTAATACTAAGAGGGATATTCTTGGTCATATAAATTTGTCTCGGGTACCGTTGTCGCACAGTTTCTTACTATAGCAATAAAAAATAATTGATTTGCGAAAGAACTTTTTCCCAAAAGCATTATCTTTGTGTCATGCAAATAGAATTATCCACATCCAACATCAATGTTTTATGCAAGTCGCAGCTTAATTTTTTTACCATAAATATTATTTCTATGAGAAAGTTTTTTACAATTTCCCTAATGATTATTGCGACAAGTGTCGGAGCACAGGGTCTGGTATTTGGCAAACACCACGCAGAACTAAAAGCCCGTACAGATGCAACCAAGAAAGCTTGTGGAGATGCAATTGCTTCTAAACCAGCGGATTTTACCCCCCCCCATACACACGTCCGATAGATAGGAGCGGGGCCTTGCTCGATGAGGCCTCTGAGGTAAAAGACGACCGTCGCTTCCGGTATGTCTACACCTACAACAAAGACAAGGAGCGTTCGACAGTATTTATCTACCTGAGCGAGAAAATAGACGGCAAATGGAGAGACGAGGTCCTTTACGACATAGGCACTTACTCCTACGATTACGATTCACAGGGTCGCGTAAAGGCCAAGACCGTGACCTACGGCAAGAGCGGTGAAGCCCGGTTTACATCCTACAGGGTGCTCGTGGACTATGGTCAGGGCATTACCACCTACACCAAGTATGAGGATAGTTGGTCTGAATACTCTCTTGCAGAATCCTGGGGCTATCACGACAACGGACGGCTCGCCTCGCATACCGTCTACGACTCCTACAATGGCCATATTGTGTCCGAAACAAGATTCTATCCTGACGGAGGCTATGCCTCAATACAGAATCGTGATACGAAACGCACATACGAAGGCGAGGTCAACGATTCCACCATAACTTACTATGATGGGCAATGGAATGACGGAGGTTATGATTTCACTGCTCTTTATTCCCAGCATTACAAGTATGACTCTGCAACGGGCCGTATGCTCGAATACATGTTGTATCCGCGCGAGGGAGACTCTTACATGTATTATGATGTCGAGAAGTACGAGTACGTATATGATCACATGGGGCGTATCTCTGCCATCAGGAAGTATAATGACGGCAATGACGATGACTGTGTCGTGGACGTGGTAGTTCCGAATGGAGCAAAAGTAGTTGACAGTGAGCAGTCAATAAATTGGACATTGGATTATGAAGAGACATATACTTATTTCAACGATGATGTCTACGCCCTTGGCAATTCCTGGTACGATTTGTTCGGCATGGAAGGCCCGGTGGTTTCCATGCACATCAAGACCGACGGTTATGTTGGCAAGATAGACTTCGTACGCGATGCATCCGGCAAGCTTACCGATGTCATACACAACGAAGATTCACCAGATGAGGAGTATGCTTCCAAATACACTTTCAGCGTGGATGCCAACGGTCATATCACAGGTTATGTGAGAGAAGAAGGTAGGAAGGTAAATGGAGATTTCGAGAGCCATGACAAGTCTGATTTCAACTATACTTGGAAAGATGGAAAAATCGTTAAGTATACGTCGGAGGGTACTTCTGATGACGAGGTATCATACTACAAGTACGGTGACGATGCCTCACAATTACCACGACCGAAAGCAGCTACGGCCAGTATATCACCTATTACGAGAAGAAGAACGGTCGTTATTTAGTGAAGAAATCAGACTATCAATGGGAAGATTGGGGCAGTTTTACCATTTCCGAAATTCAGAAAGAGGATGTAGCTTTTGTGCGTCCAAATGTGATGAAGGACATGGAAGGTTTCTCCGTAGACAGTACTATCGTGGTGTCCGTGGCAGGACGTGTTGTGAATGTTGGCAAAGACAGGTTTGCTATGGACGATGCCTTCCGTGAGGGAACCGACGGCAAGTACTATTTCTTCAACATTGGTCCCGATGACTATTACTCTGTGTCGCACGCCGGCGACAAGACAATATGCCGCGACATTGAGGACCGTCCGGTGTTCATACTACAACACGGACGCCTTGTGCGTGAATACGTTTACTTCGAAGAGTATTCTAATGTTGGTAGTGATAGTCCTGGCGAGGCAAGGCAGAATTATGCCGATGGAATTGCCGACGTGACCCCTCCCGAGGGACAGTCCTATGACGTAATTACGTGGAAATACACACCCGAAGGTCTGCCCGTGGGCTGCAGTATAGTGTCTGTGGATGCCGATGGGACACGTAGCGAGGAGATAATCATAGAATACAAGTACGACACTTCTACGGGCATTGCCTCTGCCGTTGCCGAGGGCTCTGCAGGAATAACCCTCAACGGTCGCACGCTCGGCCTTGGTTCTGGCCAGTTGTTCAGCGTATACGACATGTCGGGACGCGCGGTTGTTGTCAATGTACAGTCATGCACGTTCGCTTCCCCGGGCATGTATATTGTCCGCGCTGCTTCCGGAAGCGTGAAAATAAATGTGAAGTGACAATCTCCAATCGGTTGTTGTCTTTACTGTCCGCCTCATCTATATATCCGTCCGGTTGCAGCCGTTAGGCAAAGGGTATGGCAAGCCTCCATCCTCCATTACCCAGACCAACCCGTAAAATATCTTGCATCCGACTGCTTGGGCAGAAACACTTTCCGACCATAGTATAATTGGTGTCATGACCATAGTATTGTCATGGTTCCGTCCATACTATGGTCGGGTGGGTGATGATACGGAGACGAAACAGGGAGCAATCCGGAGGAGAAAATGACAGAACGGATGACAAGGCGACACATGTCATCAGAGTAATGCAAATAGTCGCTCTAATGACTGGCTCGTAATGAATCCCGAATCGGCAGGGCGGTTATCCGGCGCTTATCACAATTAACGTTAATTTATTTTGTAGTTCAAGTGCTTCTTCGTACTTTTGTAGAAGTAAAATTCATACACACAGCGATGAAAATAGCATTGATAGGTTACGGCAAGATGGGCCGTATGATAGAGGAAATAGCCTTGGGCCGAGGTCATGAGATTGTCTGCATCATAGACATAGACAATCAGCAGGATTTCGACAGCGAGGCTTTCCGAAGTGCCGATGTGGCAATAGAGTTCACTGCTCCGCATACGGCTTACGACAACTATATGAAGGCATTCCGGCACAACGTCAAGGTGGTTAGCGGCAGTACAGGATGGATTCCGCAGCATGGCGAGGAGGTAAGAAAGATGTGTACGGAGCACGGGCAGACTTTGTTCTGGAGTTCCAATTTCAGTCTGGGCGTGACCATCTTCCGTGCGGTCAATCGTTACCTCGCCCGCATAATGAACGGATTCGACACATACACTCCGGTGCTGGAGGAAGTGCACCATGTGCACAAGTTGGATCATCCCTCGGGTACCGGCATCACTTTGGGCGAGGAATTGGTGGCCGAGGTGGACAGGCTGAGCGGTTGGGAAATGGGTGTGCTCACAAATCCCGATGGAACCTGCGAGGGTGCGGACTCTGTGCCGGCCGACAAGTTGCGTATCGACAGCATCCGTCGCGGAGAGGTTCCCGGCATACACTCGGTCAAGTGGGATAGCGATGCCGACAGCATCACAATCACCCACGATGCACATTCGCGTCGCGGATTCGCCTTGGGTGCCGTGCTGGCAGCGGAGTATACCGCCACCCACACAGGATTATTGACCATGTCGGACCTGTTCCGATTCTAAATCAAGACTGAGATGATGGAAGCAAATAAGCCTGGCAACGGCGGCATGGCCGCCAAGAAGACGAATGTCGCAAAACGTCGCGGTCGCCATGTGCCCACTCGCATGGATTGGGCCAAGGGGCTGGTGGCCTGTGCCCTGTATGTCGCGTTCCTCGTATGGATACGTTCGTGGTGGGGAGTGGTGGTATTGCCATTTATCTTTGATGCGTATGTCACGAAGAGAATCAACTGGGGCTGGTGGAAGGATTTGGAAGATCCCGTGGCGCGTTTTGCCATGTCATGGGTGGATGCCATAGTTTTTGCATTGGTGGCGGTGTATTTTGTCAATATATATTTCTTTCAGAACTACACCATTCCGTCCAGCTCATTGGAGAAGAGCCTGCTCGTTGGCGACTATCTTTTCGTCAGCAAAATGAGCTATGGCCCGCGTGTCCCACAGACGCCTTTGCATGCTCCTTTGTGCCAGCATACACTGCCCATGGGTCTGGGCAAGAGCTATATCGAGAGCGTGCAGTGGGATTACAAACGTGTTTCACCCAAGAAGGTGACGTTGAACGACATCGTGGTTTTCAATTATCCGGCAGGCGACACTGTGGCTCTCAACTATCAGAATGTCGACTACTACCGTATGTGCAAGGAGCTGTATGTCTACAACATGCCGGTGCCCGAGAATCTGGACAGCATGTCGGCATTGGAGCAATATCGTTTTTGTAATCATGCCATACAGGCCGGCAGCGACTATGTCAAGGCCAATCCGTCTCAGTTCGGGAAGGTGGTGTGGCGTCCCGCGGATCGCAGGGAGAACTATGTGAAACGTTGTGTGGGTCTGCCGGGACAGACGCTGGAGATACGTGACCATATAATATACTTGGACGGGGTGGCCAACAAGGAACCTGACAACGTGCAGTATAACTACAAGGTGGTGCTGAAACAGACCCTGCCCGAGTCGCTGATACGGGAGCTGGGTATCTCGCAGGAGGACCTCGCCTCGTTGCGCAATTCCGGCAGCATGCCGTTGACAGCCAAGGCAAAAGCTGTGTTGGAGGCGCGTGCAGATCTGGTGGAGAGCGTCACCTATGATGGCCAGAACGAGACAGGCATGCTGTATCCCTTGAACGGGAGTACTGGTTGGACATGCGACAACTATGGCCCTGTCTGGATTCCTGCCAAGGGCGAGACAGTGCATCTGAACATGGAGAATCTGCCTGTCTACGAACGGCCCATACGTATTTACGAGGGCAACGACCTGCAGGTGACGGATGATGGCAGGATTATGATTAACGGAAAGGAGACGAACGAATACACTTTCCGTATGGACTACTATTGGATGCAGGGCGACAATCGTCATTGCAGTGCCGACTCGCGCTATTGGGGCTTCGTGCCAGAGGACCATATCGTGGGCAAGCCTTTGGTTGTATGGCTCTCCATGGACCCGGACCGCGGAGGACTATCTGCCGTCAGATGGAACCGCATGTTCCGTCTGGTGGATAACATAAAGTAAGAATCAGGCGGCTATGCAGGATAAGAAAAAGGTGGCTCTGGTCCTGGCCAGCGGTGGTGCCAAGGGGTTTGCGCACATCGGAGCCATTGAGGCCTTGGAGGAGTGCGGCTACGAGATTACTTCCATTGCCGGCACTTCCATGGGTGCTCTGATAGGCGGGCTTTACGCTGCCGGAGGACTGGACAAGGTAAAGGAATGGATGTTCGACCTTACTGGCAGCAAGGTTTTCAGCCTGGTGGACTTTACTTTCAGTTCACATGCATTGCTCAAGGGCAATCGCCTTATGGAGGCTTTGAAGGGTAGGGTGCCGGACTGTAATATCGAGGAACTGGGCATCCCGTTTTGTGCCGTGGCTACTGACTTGAAGCAGGGGCAGGAAGTGATTTTCCGTCAAGGCAGCCTCTACGATGCCATACGCGCCAGCATATCCATCCCGATGCTTTTTCGTCCGGTGGAGCTGGGTAACATGCTGCTGATAGATGGTGGCATAACCAACGGCCTGCCGCTGGATCGTGTGGTGCGTACCGAGGGAGACACCTTGGTGGCGGTGAACCTGGAGGACTACGAGTGGGACAATGAAGAAGAGAAAAGCATGAGTCCGACGCAAAAGACCTCACCGTTCGAACTGTTGTCGCGTAAGTTCCAGGCCGGACTCAATGCCCTGAGCAACAACTATATTTCCTTGACCTACGATACAATCTCCATACTAATGAAGCGCAATACGGAGATGTCTTTGCGTCTTACTCCGCCAGATATATATTTGAATGTGAACCTTGGCGAATATGGCAGTTATGACTATGACGAGGCCGAGGCTATAGCACGTCTGGGACATGAACAGATGTTGGCATTGCTGCGTGGCAAGTAGGTCGTAGGTCGTGAGACGAACGGTTTTGCCAAAGCTGATGCGGTAGGGACAAAACATGATGGCCGGCAATCGGATTATGCGATTGCCGGCCATCATGTCAAGCGACATGGTTGTGTTTGTGTCGGGGGAAGTGCCGGTCACTCCGTGTACATGTCCAAGGCGCGGTTCTCGGCATCTTCCATGATGGCTCGTTGTTCTGGTGTCTCGTCATCTATGCCACAGAGATGCAGTATGCTGTGTATGACCACGCGTCGGAGTTCATGAATGTATTCAGTACCGAACAGCTTGGCATTGCTGGCAACGGTATCCAAGGAAATGTAGGTGTCTCCGGCAAGGATATTGCCTTGGCAATAGTCGAAGCCTATATGGTCTGTGTAGTAGTCATGGCCTACGAATTGGCGGTTGATACGCAGGATTTCCTCGTCGTTGACGAAGATATAGTTGATGTCGCCTGCTTGCTTGCCGTAGGAAGCGGCCACTCGGCCTATCCATGCCGTGGTTGCCTTTTGGTTGATGGGAGGCATGGGGACATCGATGGTGTTGTAGGTAATCATTCTGTTTGTTGATTGAAGTGATAACGGGTTGCTGGATAATGGACTATGTTGACGTCCATTGGATTATCTGTTTATTCTATGGTGCCGGAAGCGTTGCCTGCACCTTAAACCCGAATCGGTCATTAGATTTCCAATCCGTTTTGTCGAAGTCATAGCGAGCTATGGCAAGACCAAACTGGAAGCAAGACGGCGAAGAGAAGGGCAAAATGGAGGAAAAGGCAATATAAAGCAGATGATTTATACAAATTGACGTTCTAATGACCGATTGGGGTTAAATTATTACAGGGAGGAGGAACTGACTCATTGCTGTTCTTCCATCAGTTGTACCGCCTTTCTGACAATGTCGTCGTCATCATAAATGATGGCAAAGTATTCGCTCATGTCCCACAGGTCTCTTGCGGTGAGAGCCTTGACCATGTTACTGAGTAGTGCGATGGTCTTTTCTTCCTCTTTGTCTGAAACCTTTTCCTTGAAGGTCTTTTTGCCTTCCTGCATCATCTTGTCCACCAGTGACCGGGGAACGGTATATTTGCTGCGGAAGGAGGCAAAGTCGGGATACTCGCGTTTCAGCTCGGCTCTGTGCTGTGCCAGATAGCGCAGGTTCTCGTTCACGAGGATACGTTTGGCTACGATCCAACGGTAGAGGGCCGTGTTGCGTGTGGTATCCAGAGGGACAAAGTAGTCTGGCATTATTCCGCCTCCGCCGTAGACGGTACGACCTTTGCGCAGGGTCTGGTACTTGAGGGAGTCGGGGAAATGTATGCTGTCGGCATTTGTCAGTTCGCCGCGATTGAACCGATTGATGACATCCATCCGGTATTCGCGTTGTTTGCCTTTCTCGTAAGGTTTCTGTATGCAACGTCCGCTGGGAGTGTAGTACTTGGAGATGGTCAGACGTATCATGCTGCCGTCCGGAAGGTCCACGGGGCGTTGCACCAGTCCCTTGCCAAAGGAGCGTCGTCCCACCACTAGGCCGCGGTCCTGGTCTTGGATCGCACCTGCCAGAATTTCGGCAGCCGAGGCCGAGTATTCATCTATGAGTACTATGACTTTTCCGTTCTGAAAGGCATTTCCGCCACGGCTGGCAAAGTGCTGTGGAGGATAGGCGCGTCCCTGTGTGTAGACTATCATGTCTCCCTTTGGCAGGAACTCGCTGGCAATTTCTGCGGCAGCCTGCAGGAAGCCTCCGCCGTTTTGGGTGAGGTCGAGGATGAGATTGGTCATTCCCTGTTCCTTGAGCTTGTCGATGGCCTCCACCACTTCTTTGTGAGTGGTCATGGCAAAGTTGCTGAAGCGGATGAGTCCCGTGTGCGGAGTAATCATGAAGGCTGCGTCCACGGAGTTAAGTGGAATCTTGTCCCTGACAACCTCTATGTGAAGTGTCTCGGGAATGCCGTCGCGCATTATGCCCAGAACTGCTTTGGTGCCGCGCGGGCCACGCAACCGCTTCACAATCTCTTCCTGGGGCATCTTCACTCCTGCTATGGTTGTGTCGCCCACGGAAATGATGCGGTCTCCGGCCATTACGCCGGCCTTTTCCGAAGGACCTCCTGTGATGGTCTGTATGACCATAAGCGTGTCGTCAAGGAGATTGAATTGTATGCCTATGCCATCGAACGAACCTTGCAGCGGTTCGTTCAACCGCTTGGTCTGTTCGGCAGTGCTATAGGATGAATGGGGGTCCAGATTCTCCAGCATGCCGCGGATGGCGTCTTCCACCAGTTTTTCCGTATCCACGGAATCTACATAGTGGCCGTTGATGGTGGCGGTGGAGATGATAAGTTTTTTCAGTTGCTCGTCCAAGGCAGTCTGGGCGTTGATGCTGAGGCAGACGGTTGCCAGGATGATGAAAAATGAGGTTATTCTCTGCATTGGATTGATAGAAGAATTATGTTATTGTCCGTTGTGTCTTTTGCAAGTATTGTCAAGGATGCCATTGGAGAACCTGAATGCTGGTGGTCAATCTTTCGGGATGTCATATGCCAGTCCCTGTGGCAACCATGGCGTGATGTCGCGTCCGAAGTGGTGCAATTCGCGTACCACACTGCTGGAAACAGCCGATTTCGTGGCATCGGATAGCAGTATGACGGTCTCTATTCCGGTAAGTTTGCAGTTGATGTCCGCTATGTCCGCTTCGTATTCATAGTCTTTTGCGGAACGCACGCCGCGCAGTATGAAGCCGGCCTCTTGCGAGATGGCGAAGTCCACCGTCAGGCAACTGTAGCTTTCGACACGAACCCCGGCAGTGTGGCCATAGTATTCTCTCAGCGCACGCACGCGTTCGTTCACTGGCAGCCATCCTGTCTTGTGTTCGTTGTATCCTACGGCAATGATGACCTCGTCAAATAGTTTTCGCGCCCTGTCCACCAGATTGGCGTGTCCTATGGTAAAGGGGTCAAATGACCCTGGGAAGATGGCTCTTTTCATAAGTCTTCGGCTATGTCTTCCTCGATGACAAGATTGTCGATGATGAAGTTCTGCCTTTCCATGGTATTCTTGCCCATGTAATACTCCAGCATCTCCGCCACCTGGTCGCTCTTGCTTAGTGTGACCTTCTCCAGACGCATGTCTGTGCCGATGAAGTTCTTGAACTCGTCAGGACTGATTTCTCCCAGACCTTTGAATCGTGTAATCTCCGGGTCCGGACCGAGATCCGCAATGGCTTGAAGACGTTCCTCCTCGGAATAACAGTATTGTGTGATGAAGTCCGAACCGAAGGAAATGTGACGCTTGTGGCTGGGCTCCGGACGGCCGTTGTGGTCACTTTCCTGCGTCTCGCCGCCCTCGTCATAGGCTTTCAACTCTTTTTCTATGGACTCTATCTTCTTCTTGTTGACCTTGCTTTTGCGGTTGCGCACACGGAAAAGAGGGGTTTGCAGTATGAACACATGGTCTTTCTTGATGAGGTCGGGGAAGAACTGCAGGAAGAAGGTGATCATGAGCAGGCGTATGTGCATGCCGTCCACATCGGCATCGGTGGCCACTATGACCTTATTGTAGCGCAGGCCCTCCAGGCCGTCCTCGATGTTGAGAGCCGCTTGCAGGAGATTGAACTCTTCGTTCTCGTAGCATACCTTTTTGGTCATTCCAAAACAGTTCAAGGGTTTACCGCGTAGAGAGAATACGGCCTGGGTGTTTACATCCCGGCTTTTCGTGATGCTGCCGCTGGCGGAATCACCCTCGGTGATGAAGATGCTTGATTCCTCCTGCTGGCTGCCGCGGGCATCGGACAAATGCACGCGGCAGTCGCGCAATTTACGGTTGTGCAGGTTGGCCTTCTTGCTCATTTCGCGGGCTTTCTTGGCTACGCCTGCCATTTCCTTGCGTATCTTTTCGCTCTCTTGTACTTTGGCAAGGATGATGTCTGCGATGTCGGTATTCTTATGAAGGAAATTATCCACCTGCTCCTTCACGAAGTCTCCTATGAACTTGTCTATGCTGATGCCGCCGTCTGGTGCCGTGGTGAGGGAACCCAGCTTCACCTTGGTCTGGCTTTCAAACAAAGGTTCCTGGATGTTTATGCTGATTGCGGCAACGAGTCCGTTTCGTATGTCCCCGTATTCGTAATTCTTGCCAGAGTATTCCTTGATAACCTCGGCGATGTACTTCTTGAATGCGGCCTGGTGGGTGCCTCCAAGAGTTGTGTGCTGTCCGTTGACGAAGGAGTAATACTCTTCTCCGTTCTGCTTGGTGTGTGTGAAAGCGATTTCTATGTCCTCGCCTCTGAGATGGCATATCGGGTAAAGAGCGTCATAGTCCATGCGGTCGTTGAGCAGGTCCGACAAACCGTCGCGGGAATGGATGCGCCTGCCATTGAACATTATGGTCAGCCCGGTGTTAAGGTAGGTATAGTTGCGCAACATTGTCTCTATGAACTCGTCGCGGAACTTGTAGTGTTTGAACAGCGAGGCATCTGGCTCGAAATAAATATAGGTGCCGTTTTCGTCCTGCGTGGTGTCGGTGGTGTCGCTCACGAGGCTGCCTTTTGCGAATACGGTTTTTCTGACCTGTCCGTCGCGGTAGGAGTGCGCCTCGAAATGACTGCTGAGGGCATTCACCGCCTTCAGTCCGACCCCGTTCAATCCGACACTCTTCTTGAACGCCTTGGAGTCGTACTTGCCACCTGTGTTCAACATGGACACGGCCTCGATAAGCTTTCCTTGCGGGATTCCGCGTCCGTAGTCGCGAATGCAGGCGCAGAGGTTGTCCTTTATCTCTACTTCGATACGTTTGCCGGCATTCATCTTGAATTCGTCGATGCTGTTGTCTATGACCTCTTTCAGCAACACGTATATGCCGTCCTCGGCTTGTTGGCCGTCTCCCAGACGGCCGATATACATGCCAGGTCTCGTACGCACATGCTCCATGTCCGACAGATGCCGGATATTGGCTTCATCGTATATTATCGTCTCAGTTGGTATTTCCTCTTTTTCTTCCATGGTATGGGGTGGGATATGGTGGCGTGGTGGTGTTTATTCTACGGTGATGTCCTTTTTCCATGTATGACGCTTTTTCGTGACCTCGGAGTCCAAGGAACGCCATACGCTCAAGGCTTTGCTGTTGGTTTCCAGTTGCGGGCAGCACTCGGCGATGTCGAACCCCATCCGCTGTGCCGTGGGTATGAGGTCGGCAAACATCAGGCTGATGCACCCTGAGTCCCGGTATTCGGGTAGCGTGCCTATAAGCACAAGGTCCAGTATATTGCTGTGTTTCCAATATAAGGCCTTGAGGATATGCCACCATCCGAATGGCAGGAATTTGGACTTGGCTTTCTGTATGGCCTTGGTCAGATTGGGCATGCACACGCCCACGGCAATGGGAGTGCCTTCCTTGTTTTCAACCACTGACAGCAGATTGGTATTAAGCAGTGGCAGGTACATGTCGGCATACTGTTCCATTTGGCGTTGTGTCATGTTGCTGTAGCCATACAAGTCCTTGTAGGCTGTGTTGATGATGTCGAACAGTTTCAGCACATATCCGCTGTCGCGCAGTTCTTTCTTGGACTTGAACTTGTGCACCTTGAAGCCATATCTGTCCTGGACCAGTTTGGCTACCCGGAAAAATTTTTGCTGATTGGCGGCATGCTCCCCTTCGGGCCGCGGTATATGGATGGTCCTGTCCAGCCACACTGCATCGGTGCTATATCCGAGAGCCTCCATATGGTCGTTGTAGTATGGATAGTTGTAGATGGTATATATTGAGCCGGCTTTGTCATACCCTTCATACAGCATACCCTCCGGATCCATGTCTGTAAATCCGAGGGGACCCACTATGGTATCCATGCCGCGTTCCTGTCCCCAACGTTCGACTGTGTCCAAAAGGGCCTTGCTCACTTCCCTGTCGTCAACAAAGTCTATCCAGCCGAATCGTACGGTCCTGGTGTTCCACTTCTGGTTTGCGCGGTTGTTGATTATGGCGGCCACGCGTCCCACTATCTTGCCGTCGCGATAGGCCAGAAAGCAATCGGCCTCGCAAAACTCAAATGCGGCATTGCTTTTGGAATCGAAACATCTGAGCGTGTCCTCCAGCATGTCGGGTACGGCATAGGGACAATCTTTGTATAGGGTATAGTTGAAGCGGACGAAATCTTTCAGTTCTCCTTTAGTGGTGATTCGTTTGATGCTTAGTTCAGACATAGACCGAAGTGATTTTGAAAGCATATAATCTTTTACAAAGATACTCCTTTTTCCTTTAACCCTATCCCTCGTTTTGCCATTTTTATCCTTTATTAAGGTATAAGCGTGCAAAAAGACGCCTTCTGCTTTGAATCTGAGATAAAAAGCTATAATTTTGTCCTATGACCACAGCATATCTCGGCTCCATACAATACTATAGTCGCCTGCTTCGCGAAGGATGCGTCCTTGATTTGTCGGTACCCTATCGCAAGCAGACCGGCATGAACCGTTGCTACATAGATTCGCCTGACGGTCAGCTTGCCCTCACCATTCCCGTGGTCAATCCGCATGGCCGTACCGCTGTGGGGGATGTCTTTATTTCAGAGCATGGCAAGTGGCGTCATCGGCACTGGAACGCCTTGGTTTCGAGCTATGGGCAGACCCCGTATTTCGAATACTATGCCGAGGACTTTTTCCCTTTTTATCACGAAAGGGCGTGGGAACGTCTGGTTGATTTCAATCAGGCAATGCACTCCACTGTGATGAGGCTTCTGGATCCTTTTCCGTTGATACCGGAGAACAGACGTCGTGCTGCCCCATATTTCCAGATGTTTGCCGCCAGACACGGTTTTATCGGAAATCTGAGCATTGCGGACCTGTTGTTCAACATGGGGCCGGAGGCGGTTTATTATCTGTAGATGCCTGTCTCCCTTTAGTTTTATGAAGATATATAGCCTTGATGAACGTTGCCTGCCCGCCATGGAGCAGGTCAGGAAATACTACATGTCCGTACCGGCGTGGCGAAAGGACGTGACGGAGGGTAAAATGTTCGGGGTTCTTGTCTATGAAGGTACCGACCGTCCGTTTCCGTGGCAGGATGCCTCCGTTCCCATGCCGGATGGCCTTGCTTTCCTTGCCGCTTTTTCCGGAACCCTTGACGGCAGGACATGTCAACCAGGTTTCGTTCCTCCTGTTTTTGATATTCAAGGAGAGGGACGCTATTTCCTGGACGAAGAGGCTGAAATATCCGCCATCAACCGTTATTTGGAGTCCGGACAAGCCACGCCGCGCGAGGTATGTGACTTGAGGCACGAGCGTAAAAACCGTTCCAGGGCTTTGCAACGTTGGCTGTTCAGTCGTTATCGTGTCAGTAACATAGGAGGCGAGACATCCGATCTCCTCGCTATCTTTTCCCCCTCCGTTCCGCCAGGCGGAGCCGGCGACTGCTGTGCCCCCAAACTGTTGCAAGAGGCCTTTCGTCGTGGTCTTCGCCCTTTGGCCGTGGCCGAATGGAGTTCCGTAGACGGAAAGTTTTGCCCTCCATGCACAGGCAGATGCCGTCCTATCCTGTCATATATGTTGAAGGGATTGGATGCCGAGGCCGATCCGCGTCTCGTCAGTTACGGGGTGTTGGCAGATCGTTTGGAAGTGGTATATGAGGACGAGCATTTGCTGGTCGTTCATAAGCCGTCCGGCCTGTTGTCCGTTCCGGGAAAGGAGTTCCTTCCGTCCGTAGAAAGCATCACCGGTGGCCTGCCTGTGCATCGTCTGGACCAGGACACCAGCGGCTTGCTGGTCTTGGCAAGGCATCCGCGGGCGCAGGCTGATCTTCAACGGCAGTTTGAGCAGCATGTCGTGGAAAAGTGTTATGAGGCCGTCCTCGAACGTGAAATGCCGGTGGACGTGGAAGGTGACATACGCTTGCCGCTCCGTCCGGATATTGACAACCGTCCGCGTCAGGTGGTGGACATGGAACATGGCAAAAGTGCGGTTACCCGTTATAAGGTCATTGAGAACATCTCCGGTCATGCCCGCCTGCGGCTTTGGCCTCGCACAGGACGCACCCACCAGTTGAGGGTACATTGTGCCGAGGGACTGGGAAATCCCATCCTTGGCGACCGCTTGTATGGCCATGTCAAGGCTTCGCGCCTTATGCTGCATGCCGGCATGCTGGCCTTCGTGCATCCGGTGACGGGGGAAGGCTTGCGGTTTACCTGTATTCCAGAATGGTAAGCCTTTCCGGGTCGAATACGTCAGTAGCGGCCTGCCATACCTGTTCTGCCGTCAGGGCCTGAATCCGCTTAATCAGTTCGTCCTTCGTTTGCGTGCGCCCATAATGCAGCATGCGTTTACCCATGCCTATGGCCACGTTTTCGAAAGCGTCGTACGACAATGATATTTGTCCTATGGCCTGTCTCTTGGCCGCATTTAGGGCATTGGCCGACAGAGGGGCGTCGCATAATCTTTGCAGTTCCTTCTTCACCAGTTTCTTGCATCGGTCGCTGTCCTCGTGGTCGCAGCCAAAGTATACTGCCCACACGCCTGTGTCGGTATAGGTCGTGAGTGTGCTGTCCACCGAGTACACCAGCCCTCTTTTCTCTCTCAGCGCCATGTTTAGCCTGCTGCTCAGTCCAGGACCTCCAAGTATGTTGTTGGCAAGGAACAATGCCAACTGTCCGGCATTGTTGCCTCCGTACGCCTGAGCTCCCATCATGATGTGTGCCTGGTGTGTGCCCTTTTCCATTACTTTTTCTTGGGGGGCATGCCTGCGTTCCACGGCTTGCCTCGCAAGGCCGGTGCCCGCCTGCGGCAGTGTTTCCTGAGGGATGTGGCTCAAGATGTCTTTCATCTCGATGTTGCCGTATACAAAGAGTACCGTCCTGTCCGGAGTGTACAGTCTGCGTGCATACCTGACGACATCCTTGTTCCTGTATTGTCGCAACCGTGCCGCATCGCCCAGGATGTTCCGTCCCAAAGGGTGGCCGCTGAAGATCATTGCCTCGAAATCATCATAGATCAGTTCCGAAGGCGAGTCGTTGTAGCTCTCTATCTCGTCCACTACAACTTCCACCTCCTTGTCCATCTCTTCCTGAGGGTAACGGCTATGGAATACCACGTCGAAGAGTATGTCCATGGCCCTGCCGAAGTGCTCCTTCTGGCAGGCGCAGTAGTATACCGTTTCCTCCTTTCCTGTAAAAGCGTTCAGGTCGCCGCCCACGGATTCCATGCGTGTGATGATTTGCCTGGACGAGCGTAGTGCCGTACCCTTGAAGCTGAGATGTTCCGTGAAGTGCGCCATTCCGCTTTCCCCTTCCTCCTCGTCGCGTGTGCCGGCATCCATTGCCAGGCCTATGTATATGGTATTCGTGGGGCAAGGGGCGGCCACCACTCGCAATCCGCTACCTAAAACATGTGATTTCATGGTGCAAAGGTACAAAAAAAATGAAGAAAGGAATCTCGCAACGACATAATGGCTCTTTTTTTCGTACCTTTGTGTTGTCGCAATACCGAGGCGAAAAAGCCTGTGTCTCGGACGGTCAATCCATAAGGAGCAGCAGGCTTTACACCGGGTTCCCGGATGTTGTGTAGAGATAATTAACAGGAATGGTACCTTTAATGTCCGCAAAGCTATGTTACAGATAAGCGAAAACGACCGCCGTCTCATGCAGATGGCAATAGACCTCAGTCTGGAGAACGTCCGCAACGGCGGAGGCCCCTTTGGTGCTGTCATAGCACGTGACGGACAAGTGGTGGCTACGGGAGTGAACCGTGTCACCGCCAACAACGACCCTACCGCACATGCCGAGGTTTCGGCCATTCGCGAGGCATGTGGCCGGATTCGGCACTTCAAGCTGGAGGATTGCGTATGCTACACCTCCTGCGAACCCTGCCCCATGTGCCTGTCCGCCCTCTATTGGGCAGGCGTGAAGGCTATTTTCTATGCCAATACCAAGGAGGATGCCGATAGCATCGGTTTTGGAGACGACTTCATCTACCGCGAGATAGAAAAACCGCGCCATCTGCGTTCCATCCCCCTCTATGCCCTCATGCGCGACGAGGCTCAGCCGGCTTTCCGCGAATGGGAGTTGAAGGATGACAAGGTGGAGTATTAGTCGGAAGTCAGGGGAGACCAACCGCTAACCATAGCTATTTACAATGACTCTTGCAGAACTGAAAATCGGCCAGACGGCCACTATATTGAAGGTGGGGGGGCAAGGTTCCCTGCGGCAGCATTTCCTGGACATGGGCGTGCTGCCGGGCATTCCGGTGACATTGGTGAAGTATGCTCCCATGGGTGATCCCATGGAGTTGAGGATACATCATTACGAATTGACGCTGCGCAAGGCGGATGCCGGGCAGATAACCGTCACGCCGGTGGCGGACGTTTTCCCTCAGGATGATGCCTTGTGCGAACCTGTCCCCGAACCGCTGCATCCGGGATTGGGCGAAGGAGGACATTACCATCGTGAACAGAACGAGGGGCGCGACGCCTCTCAGACCGACAAGCCGGACAAGGCCCGTCCGTTGACTTTCGCCTTGGTGGGAAACCAGAATTGTGGCAAGACCACATTGTTCAACCAGCTGACAGGCTCAAACCAGCGTGTGGGCAATTTCCCCGGTGTCACCGTGGACAGCAAGGATGGTGTCATCCGAGGCTACCCCAACACCACAGTGACGGATCTTCCTGGGATTTATTCCCTCTCTCCTTATACCCATGAGGAGATTGTCAGTCGCCGTTTCATCCTGGAACATCGGCCATCGGCCATCATCAACATCGTGGACGCCACCTGCATAGAACGTAACCTGTATCTGACCATGCAGTTGATGGAGTTGGGCATCCCCATGGTCCTGGCATTGAACATGATGGACGAGATAAAGAACAACCACGGTGCCGTGCGCATAAACGAACTGGAGGCCCTTCTTGGCATCCCCGTCGTGCCTATTTCGGCCATGCGCAACGAAGGCGTGGACGAGGTCATCCGTCATGCCGTGCATGTGGCGCGTTACCAGGAACCTCCACTGCGCCACGACTATTGTTCGCCCGACGGCAACGGCGGGGCCGTGCACCGTTGCCTGCACGCCATCATGCATTTTATCGAGGACCATGCCCAAATGGCTAATTTGCCCGTGCGTTTCGCGGCATCCAAGTTGATAGAGGGCGACCACTTGGTCATGGAGGCCCTGAACCTGAGCCGGAACGAACAGGAAACCGTGGAGCATATACTTTGCCAGATGGAGGAGGAACGCGGACTGGACCGACAGGCAGCTATGGCCACCATGCGGTACGACTTTATCAACAGAGTATGCTCGCGCACGGTGGTGCGTCCCTCGGGCACCAAGGAGTATCGGCTCAGCATTGCACTGGACAGGATTCTCACCGGGCGTTGGACTGCCATTCCGGCCTTTGCCGTCATCATGGCTGCGGTCTTTTGGATTACTTTCGAGGGCATAGGCAAATGGCTCCAGGATCAAGTGGAGTGGGGGGTGGAATGGTTCACTGCCATGGTCGGCCGTCTTCTTGACTCCGTGGACATAGCTCCCGCCATACACAGTTTGGTAATAGATGGCATTTTCAGCGGTGTGGGCACTGTCATTGTCTTTCTGCCGCTCATCCTGCTGCTCTTTTTCTTCCTCTCCATGATGGAGGATAGCGGTTACATGGCACGCATAGCCTTTGTCATGGATCGTCCGCTCAGACGTCTCGGTCTTTCGGGACGCAGCATAGTGCCGCTGTTGATGGGCTTCGGGTGCAGCGTGCCCGGCGTGATGAGCAGTCGCACTCTTCCCAGCGTGCGCGACCGCAGACTCACTATCATGCTCACCCCCTTCATGTCCTGTACGGCCAAGATTCCCATATATGCCTTCTTTGCGTCGGTCTTTTTCCCCGGCCATGCCGCCTGGGTGATGGCCGCGTTGTATTTCCTTGGCATAGCCGTAGGCATAGTGGTGGCTTTGGCACTCAAACGGACTTTGTTCCACGGCGAGGCCGTGCCTTTTGTCATGGAGCTGCCGAACTACCGCATGCCGGTGCTATCCAATGTACTGCGCCTCTTGTGGGAGAAGGCGTGGGATTTCCTGCACCGCGCCTTCACCGTCATATTCCTGGCCTCCATGGTAATCTGGTTCCTGCAGACGTTCACGTTCCATCTGGAAATGGTCGCTCCGGGCATGGAGCACCAGAGCATGCTGGCTCGGGTGGCAGGACTGTTGCAGCCGCTCTTCGCCCCGTTGGGGCTTGGCGACTGGAGAATCGTTACTGCGCTCATCAGCGGTTTCCTGGCCAAGGAGGTTGTTGTCAGCACCCTCTCCACTCTGTTTGCCGGAGTGCCCTTGTCACAGGTCTTCACCACGGCCACGGCATGCGCCATGATGGTATTCTGCCTGCTCTACACTCCTTGCATAGCGGCCATGGCCACCATCCGCCGGGAGCTGGGCACCACGTGGGCTGTCGTTATCCTTGTGTTCCAGTGTGCCATCGCATGGCTGATGGCTTATTTGACGGTATCTATATTATGAACATACAGAGTCTTGTCCTGCTGCTCTTCCTGTTGGTCGTGGCCGGCTATGCCGCCTGGCAACGTTTTGGCGGACGTGGCGGGCGCAATGGCAACTGTGGCGGCAACTGTGGCGGATGTTGCGGTGGTTGTTAGCGAATCCGCGCTTGTGCATTCGCGAATTCTCATCTTTGCATTCGTGAATATGAATGCGCATATTCTCGAATATGCGTTCCCGTCCTCGCGGCTACTGGTGCGTTTTGTCTTCTTTTCTCCTTGTAACGGAACAAATTCGTCCCGGTTCCTTGGCCGTTTGGCCGTTAAATTATAACTTTGGCCTTTGGATTTGATAATCGAAAAAGCATAATGAAACAGATTCTATTGGCGATGCTGGCATTCTGTGCATTCACGGGTGCGGCAGCGCAGTCCCTGCCACAGGACACTGTGACCAGGAAGGGGCAATTGCCCAACGGCCTGACATATTATGTCCGCCGCAACATGAAGACGCCCGGACAGGCCAACTTCTACATTGCCCAGAAGGTAGGTTCCGTCCTGGAGGAGGAGAACCAGCGTGGTCTGGCGCATTTTCTGGAGCACATGTGCTTTAACGGCACCGCACATTATCCCGACGATGCCCTTCTGCGCTATCTCGAGGGCATAGGTGTGAAGTTCGGCGAACAGCTGAATGCCTACACCTCAATAGACGAGACCGTCTACAACATAGACAACGTCCCCACGGCACGCACTTCCACAGTGGACAGCGTGCTGCTGATCCTGCACGACTGGAGCAACGACCTCACTCTCTCCGACAAGGAAATAGACAAGGAGCGCGGTGTCATTCACGAGGAGTGGCGCCAGCGCAACTCGGCGCAAATGCGCATCCTGGACCGCCAGCTGCCCACGCTCATGTCCGGCAGCCGTCCGGGCAACCGCATGCCCATAGGCCTGATGTCGGTGGTGGACAGTTTTCCGTATCAGGACCTTCGCGACTACTACCACCGTTGGTATCGTCCCGACCTGCAGGCCATCATCGTGGTGGGCGACATAGACGCCGAGCGTACCGAGACCAAGATCAAAGAGATGTTCTCTCCCATTGCGATGCCCGAGAATCCGGCCGAGCGTGTCTACTATGGCGTGGACGATAACGAAGAGCCTATCGTGGTGACAGACAGCGATCCCGAACAGTCCATGACCGTGGTGTCGCTGATGCAGAAGCATCAACCCCTGTGGCCGGAGGACAGAAAGAATACTCTGGACTACATTCGTCACAGGGCCGTGCAGGCCATGGTGGAGGGCATGTTCGCCTCGCGCATGCAGGACATTCTGCTCAAGCCTGCCACACCGTATCTGATGGCTTCCTTGGGCGAAGGTGACTTCCTGCTCTCCAAGGTGGCCAAGTGCACGGAATCGTATATCGTGCCCAAGGAGGGGCAGCTTTATCCGGCCGTCACCGCTGCCGTGCGCGAGATGTGTTCCATACTGGACCATGGATTCCTGCAGAGCGAGCTGGACCGCCGCCGGGCTTCGTTCCTTTCTTCCATCGACTTGCAATACCAGAACCGCAACAAGCGCGAGAACTCGTCCTTCGTGCAGGACTGCCTCGACAACTTCCTGCATGGCGAACCCCTCATGTCCCTGGAGGACGAGGTGGCTGCATACAAGGAAGTCCTGCCCGCTGTCACCCTGGAGGAGGCCAATGCCATGTATGCGCGCATGTTCTCCCGTGATATGCGCAATATGGTTGTTTTTGCCATGAATCCCGACAAGGCCGGATACACGCAGCCCGATGCCGACAGCCTCTTGATGGCCGTGATGGCAGGTCTGGAGGCCGAGACTGTTCCCTATGTGGACGAGATGGCCGACGGCACGCTCATAAAGGAATTGCCCGCTCCGGGCACCATTGTCAAGAGTCGGCCAGGTCACTACGGCGGCAAGGAACTGACCCTCTCCAACGGAGTGCGCGTAGTCTTGCTGCCCACTACCCACAATGACAATGAAATCCTGATGAAGGCCTACAGTCCGGGCGGTACGTCCCGTTACGGACAGGAGGATTGGGTTACGCTGGAGATGGCCCAGGACCTCTGCTCCGTGTCCAAGATGGGAGGTTACAAGCAGACCGACATCCGCAAGATGCTTGCTGGCAAGCAGGCACAGGCAAGCGGCACCATCGGATTCCGCAACGAATACATCGGAGGCGGTTCTTCCCGTCAGGATCTTGAGACTTTGTTCCAGCTCATATATCTCAACTTCCAGCCTCTGCAGCCCGACATGGATGCTGCCGCCAATCTCATGTCCCAGCAGTATACTGTCCTGCAAGGTAAGGAGGGTAACCCGTTGCAGGCATATGGCGACAGCGTGTCGGCGACTCTCTATGCCCACAATCCGCGCAATATCATCATGTGCAAGGAGATGCTGTCCGACGTGGACTATGGACGTGCCCTGGAGATATGGGCAGACCGTTTTGCCGATGCCTCGGACTTCACTTTCCTGTTTGTCGGCACTTTCGACGAGGATACCATGGAGCAGTATTGTTGCCGCTATCTTGCTACATTGCCGGTGGTGAAGCGTAATGACGCTCCCGTCAATTCCGGCCTTGTAATGGCCAAGGGAGAGGTGACAAACATCTACAAAACCCGTATGGAGCAGCCTCAGGCCATGGCCGTGCTGATGTTGCATGCGCCTGCTCCCGGTGGACGTCTGCGCGACAATCTCACAATGAGTATCCTCGGGCAGGCTTTGGACATGAGTTTCACCAAGAGCGTTCGCGAAGAACTGGGGGCCACATATGGACTTGGTGTCCATGGTGCCGTGCGCGAGACGGACGATGGCAAATGGGACTATGTGCTGAGTGTGCAGGGCAGTGTGAAGCCGGAGATGTACGACACATGCCTCGCGGTCATAAACAATGAACTGGAAAGAGTGGCTCGAGAGGGTATCCCGGCGGAATACATGCAGCGTGTGAAACTGTATATGCAGAAGACATTCCTGGAACTTCAGAACCAGAACAATGCATGGCTTTCCTGCATGGAGGACTATTATCGCCGTGGGATGGATTCTCAGAATGACTATCTTGCCACCTTGGAGCGTGTCTCACAGAAGGACATACGACGCGTGATGAAGGCCATGCTCAAGGGCAAGAACCGCATTACCGTGGTGATGCTGCCCGAGGACAAGTAAACGGGCGTTGATTAACAGCAACAGTGTGTGGGGTGCTTCTTAAAGAGGCATCCCGCATTTGATAAATGCAGATTATGATAAATTTTTCGTGCCAATGCTTGACTTGTTAGGTTAAAATTTCTTATATTTGCAGCACGAACATGATGAAAAGTATATGTGGTCATGCTGACAATTAACAAAATACAACCCAAAATAACCGCCGGATTGCTTGGTGGTTCGGATTATTTTGTTAGCAAGCAAGCAAGCAAGCAAGCAAGCAAGCAAGCAAGCAAGCAAGCAAGCAA
>JAMPDJ010000016.1 GCA_023665805.1 Bacteroides sp.
TGTTCCTACAAATAATGAAACATACAAAACTGTGCGTTTCTATTTGGATTCTTCAGCTTGATTCCACACTTTGCCTCCACATGTGCTTGCAGCATGGCAACACGACACTGAGGCCGCAAACCTTCAGCGCCACCTCCTGACAACAGTCAAAAACGTCTTGGTTGTATGAGCGAGAAAGGCCTCATCAAAAAAAACATATAAATTTCATCTTATTGGCGTACAAAGGACCGATTCGGAATTACGAGAAGCTGCGAAAAGCATTTACATTGCTTGCTCTCTCGCCGCCCTCCCCCGACAATACTATTGTCACACCAGGCGGCATAGTATTGTCGGAGCCTTGACCATAGTATGATCAAGGTCGCGACAATACTATGGTCAGAATGCCGACAATACACATACGACACACGGGCTACTCATGATAGTAGATGCGCTTTACGCGAGAAGAAACAGCCGTGAGAATTTCATACGGTATAGTGCCGGCCACATCGGCAAGTATGCTTGGAGAGAGTTCTTCGCCAAACAACAGGACCTGATCGCCTTCACTTACTCCCGGGATGTCCGTAATGTCTATCATGCAAACATCCATGCAGATATTGCCCACATACGGAGCACGACGACCATGCACCATGCAGTAGGCACGTCCGCAACCGAAGCGTCGAAACCATCCATCGGCATATCCGATGGGAATGGAAGCGATGCGAGAATCGCGTGTGAGAATGCCGCTGCGACTGTATCCTACGGTCTCAGTGGCCGGTACATTGTGAATTTGCAGGATGGTGGTCTTCAGCGTAGAAACGTTGTTCAGGAGTTCGTTGTTGCGCGGATTTATGCCATAAAGCCCCAAACCCAGACGCACCATGTCCATCTGGCGTCCGGCAAAATGCTCTATGCCTGCCGTGTTGCACATATGACGCAGGATATGGTGCCGGAAGGCAGCCTGCAAGGCATCGGCACCGGCCAGATAGCGACGGTATTGCTCTGCTGAAAAGTCATCGAAACCATCACAGTCACTGCCCACAAAATGCGAGAAGACGGAGCGAGGTATCACGGCCGTCTGCCCCATCAAACGGTCAATCAACCGCGGCATGTCATGAAGAGGATCGAACCCCATGCGGTGCATGCCGGTGTCCAACTTGATGTGTATGGGCATATCCGTTATGCCGGCATGCTCGGCAGCATGTATGAGAGCATCCAAGATGCGGAAACTATATACCTCCGGCTCCAGATTGTACTCGAACATGGTATTGAAGCTGGTCATCTCGGGATTCATGACCATGATATTCTTGGTGATGCCGTTGGCACGCAACATGGCACCCTCATCGGCTACGGCTACGGCCAAATAGGCCACCTGCTGCTGACTTTGCAACGTCTTGGCCACTTCCACCGCTCCAGCCCCGTAGGCATCGGCCTTGACCATGCATACTATGCGCGTGGAGGGCGAAAGGAAGGAACGGTAGTAATTGAGATTTTCCACAACGGCACCAAGATTGACCTCCAATATGGTCTCGTGTACTTTCTGCTCCATGGCCTCGGTAATGGAATCGAAGTGAAAAGCACGCGCACCCTTGATCAGCACCAGACTGTCACGCAACGAGGCAAAGTCGGCATCTGACATAAAGGAAGCCGTATCAGGGAAGAAAGAGCACTGCATGCCGGTCCGGATGAAACAGTCGGCACATCCTGCAATCTCCGGACCTATGCCGATGAAACGCTCCACTCCACGACTGGCGACCAGCCGTGCCACATGCGCATAGAGTTCACGCGGAGACTGACCGGTCTGCAATATGTCGCTGAGGACAAGCACGCGTCGCTGCCTTTGGACATCGGCGCGACGGTTCATGAAGTCCAAGGCTATGTCCAAGCTGCCCGGATCGCTGTTGCATGTATCGTTGATGAGGGTGCAGCCGTGACGGCCGGGCTTCACTTCCAGACGCATAGCCACGGGGGCCAACCCGGCCAACCGTTCCTGTATCACCGTCTCGGACATTCCCAAATGGCGACAAACACGGGCACAGAGTTCCTTGTCTTTCTGCAATGCATCGCATTCGGCTGACTCTTCGGCCGAGAACACCACGGGGCAATCCTTGAAGAGCAGCATCTTTTCGGCACGCTTCTGCTCCATGCTTTCAAAGTTCTCCTGGTGGGCGTCTCCAAGGCCGGTGAAAACACCTATGGTTGGTTGTATCATCCCTTGCAGAGTTACCATCTCCCCCGGGCGGCTGACACCGGCCTCGAAGATACCAATATCGCTCTTCGAGTTCAATTGCCATACACTTAGGGGGACCCCGATTTGCGAGTTATAGCTGCGAGGGGAACGAGTCACCGTCATGTCGGGCGAAAGCATCTGGTACAGCCACTCCTTGACAACGGTCTTGCCATTGCTGCCCGTTATGCCTATGACGGGGATATTGAAAGTCTCGCGATGACGCTCGGCCAGACGCTGCAGGGCGGTGAGAGTATCCGGTACCTGCAATTGTACGGCATCCGGAATGTCCTCCTGAAGGGTATCCACCACAAAGGCACGCACTCCGCGGTCATAGAGTTCGCGCACATAACGGTGTCCGTCACCGCGCTTGGTGCGCAAGGCAAAAAACAATGTGTTTTCGGGGAAACAAAGGCTGCGGCTGTCTGTCAGCAGCCATTCCACATCCATGTCCGTCTCATTCGGTAGCTGTAGTCCGTAATAAGAGGCAATCGTAGTTATTCGCATAATCTATTCCATATTATCTCCACGGCCTCGGGTGCAGGATGCAGCCCGTCCGCCGCATAGTAGGCGTAGTCCCTCAGTTCGTCCATCATTATCTCATACGAGGGGAAATAGTCCGTCTGTCCGGGAAACATTCCGCACACGCGGTCTATGGCCAAAAGCATGACGGCCTTGCTCAACTGGGAGCGGTGCCAACCATACTTCCTGTACCGAAAGGGACTAACCGTAAAAGTAATGTGCAGAAAGCGGTTGTGGCGAAGCAACATGTCAACGGTCTCACACAGGACATGTCCGGTATCTTCCAACGAAAGTGTATCTTCTGTAAAAAGAGAATCCGGCTGCCTTTGGCAATTGCTCACGACCATGCCGTTTTCACGAAGACGGTAACATACGTTGGTACCCAATGTAAGGAACAACCGATCGGCTTGCCGCAGGGCTTGGCCCAGCTCTTCATAAGCATCTTGCACCGCACACCGCGCCTCGTGCTCCACGGGATGACGGAAACGCGTATTGGCCCACCAGCACCGCCATTCCGACATGACCCCGTCCCAGAACATGGGCAGGTCGGCAGCCCTCCCGCAAATGGCATGACGGACGGTATTGCGTATGCTCTCGGGATTGAACAGTGTGCCCAATGGATTGCACACGGATTGATAATCCTCTGCCTGCATCCTCTCACCAACGTTCTGAGAGAAACACGAGCCTAAAAGAACATACTTTTGGTTCCTGTCCAACATGCTGCCTAAAGCTTTTCTTCAGTTTCAAACACAAAGGTACAAAAAAGAAGCGACTGCGGCTACGGGTATACTTATTTTTTTATATCTTTGCTTAACAATAACAAACAGACCATCGTGAAAACGAAGCGACATAATCTGCTTTCAACAATAAAATACCCATCCGACCTAAGGCGACTGCCTTTGGAACAACTGCCGCAGGTATGCAATGAACTGAGAGCTTTCCTCATAGACGAGCTCAGCCGCAACCCCGGGCACTTTGCCAGTAGTCTTGGGGTGGTGGAGCTGACGGTAGCATTGCACTATGTCTTTGACACACCGGAGGACCGCATAGTCTGGGACGTGGGACATCAGGCATACGGCCATAAAATCTTGACCGGACGCAGGGAGCAGTTTCACACCAACCGGCATCTGGGAGGCATAAAACCATTCCCGTCCCCATCGGAAAGCGAGTACGACGCATCCACATGCGGTCATGCCTCCGTAAGCATTTCCACTGCGTTGGGCATGGCCGTGGCAGCCAATAGCCAAGGCAGCGACCGGCATGTGATAGCCGTAATAGGCGACGGAGCCATGAGCGGAGGTCTGGCCTTTGAGGGGCTGAACAACGCAGGATACATCCCCAACAACATGCTCATCATCCTCAATGACAACGACATGAGCATAGATCATGCCGTGGGGGGGATGAACAATTACCTGCACCGTCTGCACACCAGCAGCAAGTACAATCGCTTGCGAATGGAAGTAGCTCGTAAATTGCTGTCTTGGGGATGGCTCACCGAGGAGGGCAAGAAGCGCATAATGCGCCTTAACAACTCCATCAAGTCATTCATACATAAACGCCACAATATCTTCGAGGGCATAGACATACGTTATTTCGGTCCCCAGGACGGACACGATGTCATATCCCTTGTACGCACTTTACGCAGCATCAAGAACATGACCGGACCTCGCCTGTTACATATCCACACCGAAAAGGGATTTGGATACAAACCGGCCATGGACGATCCCACGACGTTCCATGCTCCGGGCTGTTTTGATCCCGAAACGGGAGAGCGCATCGGAAAGCATGACGACAGCATGCCGCCACGGTATCAGGATGTCTTCGGGGAAACGCTTCTGGAAATGGCCAGGCAGGACAACCGCATAGTGGGCGTTACACCGGCCATGCCTACAGGATGTTCCATGAACATAATGATGCAGGAAATGCCAGGCAGATGCTTTGACGTGGGCATTGCCGAGGGGCATGCCGTGACATTCTCTGCTGGCATGGCGGCTGACGGCCTGGTGCCTGTGTGCAACATATATTCCAACTTTGCCCAGCGTGCATATGACAATATCATACACGATGTGGCCATAAGCAAGTTGCATGTTGTGATGTGTCTGGACAGAGCCGGACTGGTGGGTGAGGACGGCCCCACACACCATGGCGTATTCGACCTCGTGGCATTACGCGCCGTGCCCAACCTGACCATAGCTTCGCCCATGAACGAAGCTGAACTCCGCCGACTGATGTACACGGCCATAGAGCGCCAAGACGGTCCTTTCGTCATACGCTATCCGAGAGGCAACGGAGTGATGTCCGATTGGCGTTGTCCTTTGGAAGCCATGAAAATAGGCACGGGACGTTGTGTCAGCATCGGACGCGGACCATGCGGGAATAAGCCGGACACAGTGGTACTGAGCCTTGGTCCATTGGGCAATGTGGTGGCAGAGGCCATCAAGGCATTGGGCGAAAAAGGCGATGGCACCCCGTTGCCATCGCACTACGACATGCGTTTCCTCAAACCTCTTGACCACGGAATCATGGAAGAAGTGGCGCGGAACTATGACCACATCATAACAGTAGAAGACGGAGCACGCAACGGAGGCTTTGGCTCGGCCATACTGGAATGGCTCTCGGACCACGGCTGCTCCAAGCATGTGACACGCCTTGGCATCCCCGACAACTTTGTGGAACATGGCAAGCCGGCAGAGCTCTACCGTATCGTGGGCTTGGACAAGGATGGCATAATGCAGACCATCACAAGCATACATGGCACCACCGGGGAATAATCCCTGCCCTACCCCAGACAATGCCTCCATCATAATATCAATAATACAGCATAGGATATGAAAATCATCATCGCTGGTGCAGGTGCCGTAGGTACTCATCTTGCAGAACTGCTTTCACAGGAAAACCATGACATAATCCTCATGGACGAGGACTCGGAAAAGACAGAGACCTTGTCGGGCGGTAACTATGACATATTGGTAATGAACGCTTCTCCGACCAGCATCAGCGGATTGAAGGAGGCCGGAGTGGCCCATACCGACCTCTTCATCGGCGTGACACCCGAAGAGACCAAAAACATCACCTGCTGCATATTGGCACATACACTTGGAGCAAAAAAAACAGTGGCACGCGTGGACAACAGCGAATACACCACAGAATACTACCGCGAGGTGTTCAAGAAAATGGGCATAGACTCGCTGGTGTACCCCGAGGAGCTGGCCGCTACGGAAATTATCGACGGACTCAAGCGTTCGTGGGTGCGCCAATACTGGGAAGTGCACAACGGTGCCTTGTGTCTGATGGGAATCAAGCTTAGAGAAGAAGCCGCCGACCTGCTGGACAAACCGCTGAAAGTACTTTGCGGACCCACGTCACCATACCATATCGTGGCCATCAAGAGGGACGAGACCACCATCATCCCCAACGGCAACACGGAGTTGCACCTTGGCGACATAGCTTACTTCATGACAGCACGCAAGGACACTTCGCTCATCCGCAAGATAGTAGGCAAGGAGGGATATGCCGATGTGCGCAAGGCCATGATAATGGGAGGAGGCGACATCACCGTGCACGTGGCTCATGCCAAGCCGGACAATATCAGCCTGAAAATAATCGAACAGGACGAAGAGCGTTGCCAGGAACTTCTGGAACAGCTGGACAACGACGACATCATGATCATCCACGGAGACGCCCGCGACACAGACCTGCTGATAGACGAAGGCATACGTGACGTGCAGGGATTTGCAGCTCTGACCGGCAACACGGAAAACAACATCCTGGCCTGCCTGGCCGCCAAGCGACTGGGTGTGAGAAAGACGGTGGCGCAAGTGGAGAACATGGACTATGTGACAATGGCCGGAAAACTGGACATAGGCACCATCGTGAACAAGAAAGCCATTGCTGCCAGCCATATCTACCGCATGCTTTTGGACACGGATGTCTCCAACATACGCCGCTTGACCATTGCCGATGCCGACATTGCCGAATTCTACGTGGCCGACGGCAGCCCAATTACCGAAAAACCTGTTAGGGAATTCAAGTTCCCAGCCGGCATAATGCTGGGAGGATTGGTGCGTGATGGAGTAGGAATGAGCATAGGCGGCAACACCACAATCATGCCTGGTGACTGTGTAGTGGTATTCAGCAAGGCGGGCATGATACGCCAGATAGACAAGTATTTTACACAGCCGACATCGACTATCAGCCGCATTTTATCATCCATCAGTTCCTGAGCTGACAGTGGAGCCGACCTCTGCAACCAGACGCATGATATCCTCTCTCAGCCATTGATAAGGACGGGAATGATGATGCGCTGTGCTCTTCTTCAACGCCTCCTCTATGGAAAGGCTGCTGTGGCGATAGCCGGATAGCTCGTTCTGACGCTGGGTCTCATGTATTGCCAGATTGTTGATCTCCCTTTCTCGTTCACGCCGTAATTTGTGGCAAATAGGCTGGAGCAAAGGCAGTACCACCCCGTCCATCAATCCGTGACCCTGCATAAAAAGATACGTGGTTTCAGGTGTCAAACCCTTGGCAAGCAACTCTTCCCTGAGAGGAGCATAGGTTTTCTTTCCCTCAGGAAAGTGCTGGTGCAACCAATTGATTTTCTTGTTCACCCGCTTGCGGACATACTCCAATGTAAGTTCCGGACGTGATATGTTCACATCGTGATACGTTACAGTATCCACCATCTGCATTATACCAAACTCATTGTCCCGGCCCATGCGGTAAGCCCAGACACTCCACACGAACAATGGCCAAACTATGTTGCTATACTCCTGCATGTAGGCCTCGAGATTCATCACTTCCCTGTCGTTCAACGTGGCACGTGTACATACACGGTGCAAACCTTCAGCATAGCACATATAGTTTTCAATGGCATACACATAGGTATGCAGGACATATTTGTTGGTACACAAATCATGACTGACGGGAGTCTTGCCTTGCATCAGCCAATCATAGTCGGCATCCACACAGGCAATCATAAAAGGGCCGAGATTGTTCATCAGGGCCGACTTCTTTCCTTTGCGCAAAGAAGTACGCGATGGCATCATGATACGGAACCCTACCGCATCGGTCTCGTATTCATCCAAGACATCACGCCAAAAGGCCACGTCGTCGTAGCTCTCCACATAGGCCACAACGAACCTTTTGGCTTTATCGGGCTTCAACATGTTGGCTGCGGCGATATACTCTGATGTGACGTTGGATACCAGTCTTCTTCCCATAGACTTCTTTCTTGTGAATGAACTATGCCTGCTACCTTATATATATATACATTGGCTCAGCACAATATATCCTCCACGTCGGTGACACAATCGGCCCATCCGTCCATTATGACGGCAGGCGAATGCGTGGTGAGGATAACCTGGACGTTGGGGTTCAGGTCGCGTATAAGGTGCACCAGCCTCTGTTGCCATTCCACATGCAGGGACACCTCCGGTTCGTCCATGAATAGCGTGCATGGCTGGCGGTTCTGTACCAACACCGTCAGCAGGATAATCAACATTTGCTTCTCACCGCTACTCAACTGGTAGGGCGTGAGTTTCTCACCGCTTTGAAGCAACATTATCTCATTGCTTGTGCGCGACACGGTCTTGCCTGTATCAGCAAAGAGGGAGTCCACCAAATCATAGAAGTGGTTCTTCTCGGCAGCTATCTCCTGCGCCCTCAACTGGGCATCGGGAACCTGACGGGTGAAAAGTTCCACCATGCGGTTGGACATGTTCACCTGAAAATCCAGGAAACGGCGTTGCAACTGGTACATCTGGAAATCCAGCTCGCTATGCAGGCTGATATCAGCCACCTTGGACAGGATGTCGCTGGAGATGAGGGGGCGGTCAAAGGAACGGATGACATCGAACTTCACCTGTTCGGCATCCTCAGGAACGAAAGTCAGTGTCACACCATCCACGGCCTTGGCCATGCGATCAACGTTCAGAAGGTTCTTCACCACACGGTTAAGTATCGTGCTCTTGCCCACCCCGTTAACTCCGCTGAGTATATTCACATCGGGACGCAACTCCCACTCCACACGCCGGGTACCGCTCCAGAGGGAATCTATCTCTATTTTTCGTATGTATGCCATGACAGTTGCTGTTACTGTGTTTTTCCGCGTTCAGAATACTGTTGTGCTGTCGCAAGGATAAGACTGGCTGTGCACGCTGAAATGCCCAAGAGCCATTTCCACCTTGGTGAGCGTAAGAGGGATGTAGCACATACGCGCACTGTCACGTCCTATGTACTTGCGTATCTTCTGCGGCAGATTATTCCAATACTCGCGCAACGTATCGTCCGTCACCACAGTCTCACCCTTGAAGGCCACCACCACAGGCAGATGGTAACGGTTCACGGCACGGCTTATCTGCCAATTGAGCCAAGCATTGTCGCCGTCCGTATCCTTGGATACCACAAGCATCAGATTGTCCGCCTGCTCCATCAAGCGGAAAAAGTGTGTCTTCACAGATGTCTCTACCAAATCGTCATGCTGTGCCATGAAGTTGATTGTGTCCACGTTAATGAACGAAAGGCGGTTGGGATAACGCTTCTGCCAGTCGCCTAAAAGATTCAGCGTATGCAAATTTTCCTTATGACTATCACGCACGGCATCCACGTTGAATGCCAAATATGTCCTATGATTGTTCATGATATGGATATTTATATTTTATTTCTATACAAATATACGCTTTTTCCTCCTCAAATACCGTTCATGCAGCTTTTTTTTGATAAATTTGCATTAAGACGAGTGCCTCAAACCACACAAACCCAAGAATACACGTACTTGCGCACCGCACCAAGGTCCATACGGATACCGCTTACGACAGAAACACATTATCACAACACAAACATATGCACAATACACACATGAACTTCAAGGAACTCTGCCAGGCACGCTACAGTTGCCGCAATTATCAAGACCGCCCGATAGAGAAGGAAAAACTGGACTACATCCGCGAATGCGTGCGCCTGGCTCCCTCGGCAGTCAACCGCCAGCCATGGCGCTTCATACTGGTAGACGGCAGACAGCCCGAACTGTTCGCACAGGTCAAGGCAACCTACCACCGCGACTGGATAAACACCGTACCGGCAGTCATCCTGTGCCTGAAGAATGAGACCGAATGCTGGACACGTCGCTACGACGGCAAACCTCATGCCGACATAGACCTGGCCATAGCCATAGAACATCTATGCCTGGCTGCCACGGAACAGGGACTGGCGACATGCTGGGTGTGCAACTTCGACACAAACCAATTCCGCGACACTGTTCCCGTGCAACAAGGCTGGGAACCCGTAGCCCTCATTCCCATAGGCTATGCGGCAGACGAGGCTACCTCCAAGGTACGCAAGGAGACGGACGACATTTGGCAATAGACCCCAGTCCACATACTCTGTATATCACAGTAGAAGACACAAGAGGAGGATTTTCCGGAGCCATATTCCGGTTGCCACGAGTGACCGGGTGGATATTCACGAATATGCACCATTGTATTCGTGAATACATGTCATCGAATTCACGAATATACGATGGCATGTTCATTGAAAGTGATATCAGAAGTTTCTTGACCACCAACAACGCCAAGGACCGGAACGAGCACATCCTGTCCCTACAAGCCAAAGCTGCCATAGTTGACTGCCGTCTCACATATGCCATATGGACACGCCGGACAACCGGACATCACGCTCCATAGGAAATTACAGTCAAGTGCGAGGGGTTTCCCTATCCATTTTAGAGATTTGCCCATGACATTATTGCTCAAATGGCATTACCTTTGCATCAGAGAAAAACGAAAGCCATGCAAAACAGCACGGACACACAGACGAAAGCAAATGGCATAAGCATAGCCGCAAAGGCACAGGATAAGAAGATTGTTTTGGTTAATTTATAGATTGTTTAGAGTCGAGACTTCTGTATCATCCTTTAGGTAAATTCGAAATAAGAAGCACGAAAGATGATTGGAACCTCAGAGACCTCCCTACCCCGTTCGCGGGACAGGGAGGTCTCTTTGTCATCTGCCTATCAGGAAAATTGCCGGCACCTTGCTCAAGTCCGGCAATGAGGTACGCTTCCATTCACGGATAGTGAGCGTGCGAATCCACTCGGCTTCAGTAGTGATGCCGGCGGCTACGCACATGCGCGTGTCCGGACGAAGAGCCGAACAAAGAGTATCAAACATCTTGCCATTGCGGTAAGGTGTCTCGATGAAAAGCTGCGTCTGTCCCTCTGACCATGCACGGGACTCCAGTTGTTTCAGACGCTTTGCCCGATCGGCATCCTGCACCGGCAGATAACCGTTGAAGGCAAAGCTTTGGCCACCCAGACCGGATGCCATGACTGCCAGTATCATGCTACTTGGCCCCACAAGAGGAATTACACGCAATCCACGATGCTGGGCAAGGAGAACAATATCCGCACCAGGATCGGCCACGGCGGGACATCCGGCTTCGCTCATCACGCCCACCGGCATGCCATGGGAGATGGGACGAAGATACTCGGCAAAACGCGACGCATCGGCATGCTTGCCCATCTCGTAGAATGTACAATCATCAATGGGAAAAGTACGGTCCATACGACGAAGGAAACGACGTGCCGTGCGTATCTCCTCCACCACAAAATGTCGTATACTACTGATTAACATAATGTTGTAGGACGGCAAGACATGGTCGTGAGGGGTATCACCCAATGTGACCGGAACAAGGTAAAGGGCAGGTTCAGGGGACATCCCTGCAGAGGTGCCTATGGCTGGCTGTGTATCATTCATGATGTTGCTATTGCTTTATAATACTATATATAAGAAATACATTAGGAATATCACACGATCTCTTTTCGTGAAGTTACTATTCGTCCCCGGCTTGCTTCCCGTCCGTCAGACATTCCTCCACATTATCTATCTGGGACAAGGGATTGGCGACGCTTTGCTTGGCTCCAAGTTTCTGTAACTTGGCACAGGTCTGTATGATACTTTGCCCGGATGGCAGTAGTTTCTTTTCTCCGTCCTCGTAAGCCTTGCGGGCCGTATCCAAAGCCTTGCCAATGGCATGGTACCTCTTCATGAACTGCCCCACCCTATCCAGCATCTCATTGGCCAGCGCATAGACGCGCTCGTGATTCTCGGCCTGAGCTATCTGGGTCCAGGTAAGGTTGACAATACGCAAGGCGGCATACAGCGTCTGCTCATCGGCAATGAAGACATTGCGCTCCATGGCGCGGCGCCAAAAGTCGGGACGGGCGTTGAGGGCAACCCACAGTGCACCGCTATGTGGGACAAACATGATGACGTAATCCATGCGCGTCTTTGGCGGATGGATGTAAGACGAATAGTCCTTGACGGAGAGTTCACGGACATGCTTTTGCAGGCTGTCTATGTGAAGTTTCAGATATTGCGCTCTTTCCTCCTCGGTCTCCGCATTTACGTAGTCCATGAAGGCCGTCAGGGAAACCTTGGAATCTACGATTACCTCGCGATGGTGGTCGAGATGAATGATGACATCCGGACGCAACATGTTTCCATGTTCCGATTTCAGCACCTGCCCTTTGGCATCGCGCATGGTCACCTGTGTGTCATAGTGTACTCCACAGGTCAGTCCCTGGCTGTCAAGCAGTTCCTGCAACACGGTCTCACCCCAGTCGCCTTGTACCTTGCTGCCATGCTTGAAGACACGTGCCAACTCTTCCGCACTATGGCGGGCAGCCTCGCTCTGCCGCATCAGCAATTGAATCTGCTCTTTCATGGCCGAGGACAATTCCGTATGATGCAGGTTGCTGGCGTTCATGGCATTGCGCATGGCCTCTATGGTTTCGCGCAAAGGATTGACGATTTGGCCAATATCCCGATGACTGCTTTGGGAAAATTCCTGCTGGCGTTGCTTCAGCATCTCCTCCGTTGCCGTCTTCAATTCCGAGGTAACACGGACCAGTGTTTCACGGAAGCGCGCTTCTTGCGCAGCAAGAGCCTGACGATGATTTTCCTCGCTCAATGCACGGGCTTCGCGAAAACTTGCCTCTTGAACAGATAAAGCGCGCCTATGGTTCTCTTCGCTCAAAGCCATTGTCTCCTCGCTATGTTGCCTTTCGGCAGTGATTTGCGCCTCCAGAATTTGCACGTTGGCACGAACCGACTGCAATTCCCGCACGCAGGCCGACTTTTCACGAAAATACACTACCCCCATAATTGACAAGCCTAAGGCAAGCCCAAGAAAAAACAAAAGAATGGACATAAACATGGACATGAATGAAATACTGCAATATGAATCAATAAGCCACAAGGGCGCAAGGACAATCCGCGTAATCAGCAGACCAATGCGTCTGCATCAAGGTAAATGGCAGAATTGTTTCTTGCCCTTCACGTAATACTGCCACAGGAGCGAAAAGGCACTTTGTCCAGGCACCGGAGACACCACTGTCTTGCGGAGATTCTCCTCCCTGTCCTTTCTAAAATCGGCCTTCATTCGACTAAAGTCCCTGCGGGCACGCCACACCGAACGTACCCCCCCCCATTGCAATGTCAGGAGTAATTGCAGTGCCGCCAAGGCATCGAGCCACCGGCGCAGGCGCATGACAGGACGCAGGCGGTCCTCTGGCAAATTCTTGTAAAGCAACAGGAGATTGTTACGGAAATTGAGGTACGTCTTCATTGGATTGCCTTGTGGCAGAGTTCCTCCATTCAGATGGTATGCCACGCTTTGTGGCACGCATGCCACCCCGCGTCCACGACTGCACAGGCGCCAACAAAGGTCTATCTCCTCCTGATGCGCGAAGAAACGCCCATCCAACGCCCCGGCCTCCCAATAGTCATGCGAACGGATGAGCAGGCATGCTCCCGTAGCCCACAGTATATTGGCTACATCATCATACTGCCCTTCGTCCTTTTCCACAGTCCCCATAACACGTCCACGGCAATATGGGTAGCCCAAGGAATCGATGTATCCACCACAGGCTCCAGCATAATCAAAGTATTCCGGTCTCCATTGGGAAAGCAGTTTAGGCTGACATGCAGCTACCTCGGGATGCAACTCCATGTATTCCATCATGGGGGCGAGCCAACCAGAAGGCACCTCCACGTCACTATTGAGCAGAAGATAATACTCGGCCTGGATTTCCTGAAGTCCACGGTTGTAGCCCTCGGCAAAACCATAATTGCGGTCCAATACTATTTGCCTTACGGCGGGGAACTCCCGAGTCAACATATCCAAGGAATCGTCAGTACTGGCATTATCCACCACGACAACCTCGTAGTTACCGCTGTTTTTCAACACGGATGGCAGGAAACGACGCATCATGACCGCCCCGTTCCAGTTCAATATCACTATGGATAACTTGCTCATAGGGCTTCGATCATATTATTTCGCCCAGCAAGGCAGTTCCATCGGCATTCCACCCGCCCAAACGTACGTCGACAATGGTATTGTCTACCCAAGTACCAGGAATACACGGAATCTCCACACGTATGTAGTTGTCGGTAAATCCATGCATCAAACGTCTGTCCTTACTGTGCTCCAGCAGAACCTGACGCACTGTACCAATATATTTATTATAGAACGTGCGAGTGAGGCGGTCGCTAAGTTCCAGGATTTCCCTGCTACGTTCCTTCTTGTCCTGAGGTCGAACACGATGCGGAATCTCCAGGGCCTTGGTACCAGGACGCTCACTGTAAGGAAACACATGATACTGGGCTATGGGCAATGATGCCATATATTCATAGGCCTGACGGAATAGCTCATCCGTCTCGCCACGGGTACCCACAATTGTATCCACGCCTATAAAGGCATCGGGCATGAGTTCAAGTACGCGCATAACCTTACGACGGAAAAAGCCGGTATCATATCTTCTGTGCATCAGGCGCAGGACTTCATCGCTACCGCTCTGCAATGGAATGTGGAAATGCGGCATGAAGGCACGGCTACGGGCACAAAACTCCAATACATCGTCCGTAAGAAGATTCGGCTCTATGCTGGAAATACGATAACGCCCTATTCCCTCTACTCCATCCAATGCTTGCAACAGGTCAAGGAAACTCTCGCCGGTTGTCTTGCCAAAGTCACCGATGTTCACTCCTGTGATGACTATCTCCTTTGCTCCTGCCAAAGCGGCTCCGCGTGCCTGTTCCACCAATGAGGCTATACTGCCGTTGCGCGAACGTCCACGGGCATATGGTATAGTACAATAAGTACAATAATAGTCGCATCCGTCCTGCACCTTCAGGAAATAACGTGTGCGGTCTCCGCAAGAACATGATGGCATGAAACTGCGTATGTCCGACGTGCGTACCGTACGGTATTCGTGTGCTGCCACGGCACGTTCTTCAGGCATCATCTGCAGACGTTCAATTATGGCATCCGCCACCAAGCCTTTCTCATTGCTGCCCAATACCAAATCAACGCCGTCTTGAGCAGAAACCTGCTCTGGCTTCAACTGGGCATAACATCCGGTCACCACCACCACGGCTCCGGGATGGCTCTTCACAAGCCGATGTATGGCTTGGCGGCATTTGCTGTCGGCCACCTCGGTAACGCTACAGGTATTTATCACACACACGTCAGCCATCTCTCCCTTGCGTGCAGTGCGTATGCCACGAGACTTCAAGGCCTCCCCTATAGAACTGGTTTCGGCGAAATTCAACTTACATCCCAAAGTGTAATACACCGCCTTCTTGTCTTCCATATCGTTCATATCCTGCAAAGGTACGAATAAGCACGTGAAGTACAAAACAAAATATAGCAAAAAGGTGTCCAAATATACACCTGCAAAAACAAACATATAGGCTATAGCCACATGAAAACATACGCCTTTTAGAAATAATTCATTCATGATGGAGCACAACGACGAAGCAGCCTCCCAACTATCTGAAACGCACTTACCGGAAACAAAAACGCCCCCCAAAAACGTCTATAACTCCCCAATAAAACGCCCTTTCAAAACCACATTATATGATATACAACATAAAAAATATCTCAACACAGGAAAGATAGCACAAAGATTCCATATAGCAATACCTTAATTGTCAGCATCTTAGACACAAATCACAATCTCAGTGGCAAAATAAACCTAAAAAAACGTAAATAAATCATTGGAAACCTTGCAGCATATCGGAAAAATTGTCGTAACTTTGCACCGCAAAAGAGAAAAAACAAGTTTGTAATACTATATTAAACAACCAAAAAGATGAAAAAGTTAGCTTTTGTATTCGCAGCTATCGTAGCTGTTTCTTTCGCTTCTTGTGGCAACAAGACCACTGGTACTGAATGCGCAGACAGCACTGCTTGCTGCGGTGACACCACAGCATGTGACGAGTGCCCCACTGACGCTTGCTGCGACACTGTAGCATGTGACAGCGTTGTATGCGATAGCGTTGTAGCAGAATAATTATTAGTCACGCATTAGTGACGAAAAATAAAGGCTGGCCTTTTAGGGCCAGCCTTTATTTTTCGTCACATACAAGCGCCCCCTGCCATCCGCATGGAGACATCAATATAATTACACAAAAATTATCCCCAAAGCATGATGCTCCGGGGATAATTTCAAATATGTAAAGCACTTCAAACGAAGTATTGTACGCGTAGAGATTAAGCCTCCTCAGCAGGAGCCTCAACAGTAGTGCCCTCGGCAACAACGTCAAACTCCACATTTGCAGTTACATCCTTATGCAACTTGACCAAAGCAACGTAAGAACCAACCTCCTTGACATCCTTCAGGACGATAATCTTGCGGTTAACCTCCAAGCCAAGTTTAGCCAACTCCTCTGCAATATGCAAATTGTTTACACTTCCATAAATCTGGCCTGTAGCACTTACCTTAGTGCTGATGGTCAAATGAACAGCGTTCAACTTCTCGGCCATAGCCTCGGCCTCAGCCTTGATTTTAGCCAACTTGACAGATTGCTGCCTCAAATCTTCGGCCAACTGCTTCTTGGCACCCTCACTTGCTATTATGCCCTTACCATAAGGAATAAGGTAGTTACGGCCATAACCAGGCTTTACGTCCACGATTTCATTCTTGAAACCCAAGCCGATGATATCTTCTTTCAGAATAATTTCCATATCTACTTTCTCCTATATGTTTACTTCATCAAATCGGTTACGAAGGGCAACAAGGCCAAGTGACGAGCACGCTTAACAGCCTGGGCTACACGACGCTGATACTTCAAAGAGGTGCCGGTGATACGACGGGGAAGAATCTTGCCCTGTTCGTTCAAGAACTTCTTGAGGAACTCGGGATCCTTGTAATCGATATACTTGATACCGCTCTTCTTGAAACGGCAATACTTCTTCTTCTGGATGTCAATCGCAGGAGCGTTCAAATAACGGATTTCAGACTGTGCCATGTTTATGCCTCCTTTTTGTGGTTACGACGCTTTTCAGCATACTCAGCTGCATATTTCTCCATCTTTACGGTAAGATAGCGCAGCACTCTCTCATCACGACGGTAAGCAACCTCCAAGGTCTTGATGCTCTCGGGGGCAGCCTTGAACTCAATGAGTTCATAAAAACCGGTGCTCTTCTTCTCGATAGGGTAAGCAAGTCTCTTCAGGCCCCAATTCTCTTCGCTGATAATCTCAGCACCGCAATTGGCGAGAACGCCCTTGAACTTCTCTACCGCTTCCTTCATCTGTTCGTCAGACAAAACGGGAGTCAAAATGAAAACGGTTTCGTATTGGTTCATAATACGTTGATAGATTAAATAAGTTGATAATTATGCAAAAATGCGGTGCAAAGGTACTGTTTTTATATGATGTACGCAACTATTTGCAACCTTTTTTGTGCACGACAATCATTTTTTGATAGCCTCTGTTAGGTAATGTCAGATTTATTTCCTTAATTTGCATACTGTTTTGTGGCCATGGAACGTCGCACGACAAATAACAACATCACCGAAAGAACATTTATACATATACACTAATGAAGAACATTGGCATAATCATGATTGTGGTTGGGGCACTCATATTGGTGCTCAGTTATGCAGCAGATAAGTTCCTGAACATGGGAACCGTAGACCAGAATTGGATACAGATATTGGCTTTGCTGCTGATTATTGCAGGTGTGCCCACGCACATTCACGTAGTAGGCAAGGATTCCAAGGCATAACGCCCTCCATAAGCAACGCTACAATAGCGTGCAGCCGCAGCAACAAGGGCCTCTCCGTATTGAGAGGCCCTTGTTGCATATATATAATGCATGCATATGTACATGGATGTCTCCACAACGACAATCTCGCATGACTGCCAATAAAGCATGCCACACACAACCTGTTCATGAGAGCGTCAATCAGCATAAAAACAGAGTTTATATCGCCCTTTCATCCGGTTTGCTTTTCTCCGCACCATTTTGCTTCCCGTTTAGTCTCGACAAAATTTGCCATGCCTTAGACAAAACCTGTACAATACGACGAATATCAAAACGACATCGAAAAGAAATCCGACAAGGCGTCTGGGACAAACAGAAAACTATGCAAAAAAACGTCAGCCACACCAAACTGAAAGCAACAAGATGCATGGTGAATATTCGTAAATTCGCGTCTCTGAACTCATGAATATCCAACCTTGCGCCCATAGAATCATAAACACCACGCGCCATACCATGACGGTAACTTCTGTAAGTGGAAACGCAGAGAGTGTATTAGTACAATAAACCGTCCATGGGACATGACAAAAAAGCCCACATACAAGCAACAAGGATTAAACCCGAATCGGTCATTAGAACGTCAATTTGTATAAATCAGATGATTTGTATTGCCTTTTCCTCCATTTTGCCCTTCTCTTCGCCGTCTTGCTTCCCGTTTGGTCTCGCCATTGCTCGCTATGCCTTCGACAAAACGGTTGCAATATGCACGAACATAAAGGCAAAACGGATTGGAAATCTAATGACCGATTCGGGTTAAATCCAACAATATCGGATGGGTATCACAAAAACATCCCCCTCTAAAAGTGAAGTGCCCCCAAAAAGTTTTGTGTCTAACTTTTGGGGTGCACTTCAGTATGACCTTCAGGCGGGGGCAGTTATACAGCAGCTATTCTTCCATAATCTTCCGAAGTTAGCATATCCTGCTGTGACTCAGACGGCAGCTACTGTAAAATAAGATTCACAGTATTATTGTTCAGGCACAATCAAGCGATAGCCCTTGCCATGCACATTATTGATTTCGATGCGTGGGTCGCCTTTCAGATGCTTTCTCAACTTTGTGATATAAACGTCCATAGAACGGGCGTTGAAGTAGTTGTCATCAATCCAGATGGTTTTCAAGGCCAATTCGCGCTCCAGTATCTGGTTGGTGTGAGCACAGAGCAGGGCCAAAAGTTCACTTTCCTTAGTGGTAAGCTTTGTCTGCGAGGTCTCCGTGGTAAGCAGCTGACGCTGTGTATCGAAAGTGTAAGAACCCATCTTGTAAACCGTCTGCGCCTTCTTGGACTTGCCCTTGACACGACGCAGGATGGCCTCCATACGGTATACCAGCTCGTCCATGCTGAAAGGCTTGGTCAGATAGTCGTCCGCACCGATCTTGAAACCGTCCAAGATGTCGTTCTTCAAATTCTTGGCCGTAAGGAAGATAATGGGAATCTCCTGATTTACCAGTCGTATTTCCTTTGCCAATGCGAACCCGTCCATCTTGGGCATCATCACATCGAACAAGCACATATCATAATGCCCCTTCATGAAGGCACGATATCCGGCCTCACCATCGAGATACAGGTCGGCATCATATCCCTTGGCTTGAAGATACTCTCTCAAAAGCATGCCCAGACTCTCCTCGTCCTCGCAAAGCAGAATTTTCTGTTTCGTCTCCATAGTTGTTGTTTTTATTGTCCCTTTAACCTTTCACACCACGGCAGGAAGCGGTAATGAAAGAAGATGGAACGGTTGTTGATTGATAGTTATAATTTTATTGGGTAGCACCTCCAATATCACGCCCTCCGAGACAGGAGAACAAGAACGGAGGCATGTCCGACAGGCTGATTAGTCGTTGCCCTTATCCACAGGCAGAGTTATGAGGAACGATGTTCCTTTGCCCAACTCGCTGGTAGCCTTGATGGATCCATGATGAAGCGTTATCATCTTGTGCACATAGGCCAGTCCCAAGCCAAACCCCTTGACATTGTGCGTATTGCCAGAATGCACCCGATAGAATTTTTCAAATATCCGTTTCTGGTCATCCTTAGGGATGCCAATGCCGTTGTCGCTAATCTGTATGCACAAGTGGCCGTCAGTATTCCATGTGGAGACCTCCAAATGCAAGGACACATCGTCGCGCTTGTATTTTACGGCATTGTCCATCAGATTGAATATAACGTTAGTAAAGTGCATCTCATCGGCGCAGATATTGGGATTAAGAGCATCCAGCCGCGTGTCTATGCATCCGCCGTTCTGCGCCACCTTGATGTTAAAGGTTTGTATGACACTGTCTATTACCTTGTTGGCATCCAATGTCTGGAGCTTCATGGCTATGTTACCCCTATCGTACAGGGACATCTGCAATACCTTCTCCACCTGGAAGCGCAAGCGTTTGGTTTCCCCGTAAATGACTCCTCCGAGACGCTCGTATGTCTCCTGTGACTTGGGCAACTTTGTGTCCGACAGCATTTGGGCCGCAATGCTGATGGTCGATATCGGCGTCTTGAACTCGTGTGTCATGTTGTTGATAAAATCGTTCTTCATCTCCGTCACCTTTTTCTGCCTGACCACCAGATAGACTGTGAGCAGAAACGTCACGAACAGGAACAGAGTGAACAGCAACGCCAAATATATGGTCTTGGCCACTCGCATGATGTACTTGTTCTGCTCCGGGAAATGAATACACACAACCCCCATCTTGGACGAAGTGTCATTGCGGAAAAGGGTCTGTGTAAAGCTGTAATCTTCTCCCTTGGGATCATAGTCGGAACAACGTGCCACCTCCTTACCCTCGCTATCGAAGATACGATAGTGGAAATTCAAGTCTATGCCATTGGCGGCAAGCGAACGTCTAAGGCTCTGCAGCAACAGATCCCTGTCGATTCTCTTCTCGAAGTCTATCTCGCTGGAGGCATACAGCACCCGGAATATAACCTCGTCCAACACCTCGCGCCTGTAAATATAGGCATTGCGTATCCTGCGCTGAAGCGCTCTCATGCCTGATACTGTCACATCTGACGAGTATGGAGAGGAATACAAATCCAAGGAATCCCCGTGGACGCTGACCAACTCGCGCAGATATATCATCGTTTCATTGCGCTCCATATCCCTGGAAGTTGCATCCAGAGACCTCAGCACGCCCTCCGTGAACTGCTCACGCCTGACGGCTATCATCGCTTCGGCATACCCGAATTGAAGATAGAGCAGCACCACAAAGCAGATGCCCATCGTCAAACATATAGTCCATATCATCCATCGTTTCATAATGCAAAGGTAACCAACAGGTTCATACAATGCAAAAGGGAGAGCGCATAACACCCTCCCTTTTTGCTTTTATTTGGCTTAAGCGAGTTTTTAGTTGCCAAAACGTCAAGTATCCCGCATAATCATTCGTCGTCACCGCCCTTATACTCGGCAATCAGTTTCTGTTGCACATCACCCGGTACCAATTCATAGCTGGCAAACTTGGTAATGAAGCTGGCACGACCACCAGTAAGACTGGACAATGCCGTAGAGTAGCTGGACATTTCCTTCAACGGAGCCTTGCAGGTCAACTTCTCGTAACCGTTCTCGCTGTGCATGCCTGTAATCATGGCCCGACGTCCCTGAAGGTCACTCATCACATCGCCCATCTTGTCACTGGGCACAAACACTTCCACATCATAGATAGGCTCCAGAATCTTTGGCCCGGCCTCGCGGAATGCCGCACTGAAAGCATTTCTGCCAGCCAGCATGAACGACAACTCGTTGCTGTCCACAGGATGCATCTTACCATCATATACTATAACGCGCACATCACGGGCATAACATCCTGTCAACGGTCCCTGCTCCATGCGCTGCATCACACCCTTCAATATGGCAGGCATAAAACGCGCGTCTATGGAACCACCCACGATGCTGTTGACAAACACCAGCTTGCCACCCCATTCCAGTTCCACCGTCTCGGTGCTCTTGGGATTGATGCGGTATTCCTGATTGCCAAACTTGTAGCTCTCCGGGGCAGGCATACCTTCATAATAAGGCTCAACAATCAAATGCACTTCGCCAAACTGGCCAGCACCGCCAGACTGCTTCTTATGGCGGTAATCGGCACGGGCAGCCTTGGTGATGGTCTCACGGTAAGGAATCTTAGGCTCGTCAAATGCTATCTGTATCTTCTCGTTGTTCTCCATACGCCACTTCAACGTGCGCAGATGGAACTCGCCCTGTCCATGAACGACAATTTGCTTCAACTCCTTGCTCTGCTCCACCTGCCACGTCGGGTCTTCCTCACGCATACGCTGGAGCGCGTTCATCATCTTTTCCGTCTCGCTCTCGTTCACGGCACGTATGGCACGAGAATACTTGGGATTCGGATACTTGATAAAGTTGAAACGGTTCTCTGCCCCCTTTGCATTAAGGGTATTGCCAGTTTTGACATCCTTCAACTTCACGGTACAACCTATGTCGCCAGCCACAAGTTCTTCCACCTTGATGCGGTTGGCGCCAGCACAACAGAAAAGCTGTGCCATGCGTTCCTTGCTGCCACGGTCTGCATTGGTAAAATCATCGCCTTCATGCACTTTTCCCTGCATCACCTTGAAATACTGCACTTCCCCGATATGCGGTTCCACTGCGGTCTTGAAGAAATACAGGCTGGCCGGAGCATCGGCCACAGGAGCCACCTCCTCGCCACGTGTATTGTGAACCTTGGGCATCTGATCCACAAAAGGAACCACGTTGCCAAGGAACTCCATCAAACGACGCACTCCCATGCACTTGCCGGCACAAACACAGAATACGGGGAACATGCCACGTGCGGCCAACCCCTTGCGAATGCCTTCACGCATTTCATCCTCTGTGAGACTATCACTCTCAAAGAACTTCTCCATCAGTCCTTCGTCATGCTCGGCAGCGGCCTCCACCAGAGCCTTGTGCATTTCCATGGCCTTGTCCATCTCCTCGGCCGGTATATCCTCGATGACAGGCTCACCGCCGTTGGGACCCCAGGAGTATTTTTTCATCAGAAGGACATCTATCAATGAATTAAACTCCGGCCCGGTCTGCAAGGGATATTGTACAGGTACCACCTTGGAACCGTATATATCGGTCAACTGCTCCAGTATATTGCCGAAGTCCGTGTTCTCGTCGTCCAACTGGTTCACCAGAAAGATAACAGGTTTCTCCAATTTCTCGGTATAACGGAAATGGTTCTGGGTGCCCACTTCCACACCATTCGCGCCCTTCAGCAACAAGATGGCGGTGTCGGTGACATTCAGAGCCGTGATGGCAGCTCCCACAAAATCATCGCTGCCCGGACAATCGATTATGTTCAGTTTCTTGCCATTCCATTCCACATGATACACAGTGCTGAACACACTGTAACCGTATTCCTGCTCCACTGGAAAATAGTCGCTTACCGTATTCTGCTGGGTGATACGCCCCCTTCTGTTAATGACACCGGCTTCATAAAGCAGGCTCTCGGTGAGGGTTGTCTTGCCACTACCATCATTGCCAAGCAGGGCAATGTTCTTGATTTCTTGTGTCTGATAGGTCTTCATCGCGTATTAGTATTGGTAATTTATACTTGTTGCCGGCTCTCTCCGGGACAAGAAAGCCCGTCTTTTGGCCGTAACCGGTCGTAAAAATACACTTTTTTGGACAAATATGCGCCGGCACGCATTATGTTTTACAACATCAAATCAGACATGACATCATTGGAGACAAAGATGCCGGCCTCGGTAAGTCGCAGGATACCACCGTCCAAGACCATACGGCCGGCCTCGATATGCGGCCCGGCCATTTTCATGGCATAATCGGCATAACGCCGAGGCAAGGCTTGCAATTCCACGCCATCCTTGGTCCTAAGCCCCTTCAGGATCTGTTCCTCGTACCATTCATCCTCTCCCAATAGTTCCACATCAGGCATCAACCGCCCATTGGCAGAAATGTACCCGTGCAAGTCAGCCGGATTACTGTATCTCCGGCGTACTCCATCGTAACTATGAGCCCCCGGCCCCAGCCCCACATACGGTTCATTACGCCAATAGCCGCTATTATGCCTCGCCCTCATTCCAGGCATGGCAAAGTTGCTTATTTCATAATGTTCCATGCCCGCCAGGGCCGTGGCCTCGCACAAGAACCTATACATCTCCACGGAAAGTTCCTCATCGGCTTCCGCCACCTCTCCCCTTTCCCTCATCCGATACAGGGCAGTACCTTCCTCCCACTGCAGCGAATAGGCACTCAGGTGCGGCACATGCATTTCCAGAAGTTCCCTGACATCTTCCGCCCACATCTCCATGGTTTGTCCGGGAAGACCGTACATGAGGTCCAAACTTAAATTGGTATATCCTGCCTCGCGCAACATGTCCACCGCGGAACGAGCTTGCGAGGCCGTATGGCGCCTGTTCAGCAATCGCAGCAGTCCGTCATCCAACGTCTGTACCCCCATACTTATGCGGTTCACCGGTGTCTTCCCAAGGCCGTGCAGCCATTCCCGAGTGACATCGTCCGGGTTGCATTCCATCGTAACCTCCGCACCGTCCTCAACCGGCACTATATCCCGAAGATGTTCAAAGATGCGTAGCAGCTGAGGCACCGACAACTGACTGGGCGTACCGCCACCTATATATAAAGTATCGGCACGTGCGCGAAGCATCTCTGCTGATCGGCAATCCATTTCCTGCAACAAGGCATCCACGAACCTCTCCTTCTGATGTCCGGACGTAGAAGAAAAAAAGTCGCAGTACAAACACCGCGACTTACAGAATGGAATGTGTATATATATCATAGTTCCCGGAACGTAAGCTCATAGAAGCACGGATAGACCCCCGCTACGGAATGCGAATGGCCCGCGCTGTGAGGCACGATCAGGCGCACCTTGGCTATGCGTGTCTCATCGGTTTGCGCACCTACACGCAGATACTCCAGAGGTTTCAACCATCCGTCCGGCACATTGGTGTCTCCATAGGTGGCATTCATCAAGCTGCCGGTAGGCACGGTCAAGTCAAAGCTGCCACTGATGTAGCCGGAATTGTTGGAGATGTTCATATACTCCGGACGGGTGGCATAGCTGGGAATGCGATTTGTCAACTGCAAACTGTCGCCCATGATGTTGTATTCCCAAAAACGGCAAATCAGTCGTCTGTTCTCACCGTTGCCTATGCGCTTGCCTGCACCTTCGCGCACTATCTGCATGTATATGCCGGAATTGGCAAACAGCACAAATTCATTCCTGTCCAGATTTGTAGTGCTGTCCTGCTTCTCAAACTGCTCTTCGGTGATAACATTTATCTTGCCTAAATCCAACAGGGTGTCAGCCCCCATCTTCATCACCACATCCCTGTTGAGGAAACTCTTTACCACCTTGCGTTCCTGTTCTTTCTGCTCGCCGTAGGTCTTGTCCTCGCTACCGCACGAACACAATAGAACACCCACAAGAACAAGAGGCAGAAAACCAAATATTCTTTTCATAATTACCTTGTTTAGCGCACAAAGATACAAATTAAAATCAACATAAGGATGCAAGATACCCAAAAACGCACATCAGCAAGCACATAATCATGCCATATGCGTTTAACGGGCTACATTTCCTTCTTGACAATGATCACATCATTCGGAGCCGTATCTGTCGTCCATACATTTCCTGCCGCAGGCACTCTGTCCTTGCCATTGTACATCACATATCCGTCACCGAAGGAATTGTACAACTTCAGCGTAGCACCCTTTTCCGACCTGATAGCCAATGAGTGCAAAGAGCCATCCCTCATTTCAGCATCTACAACGAACGCCCCCATTGCACGCAAGGACCGGAAACTTACATTCTTCCATTCCGACGGTATGGCAGGAAACACCCTGACGGTTCCGGTATGACTTTGCAGCAGCATCTCATGCATGGCAGCCGCAAAGGCCATATTACCCTCAAGGGTGAACGGACGATAAGTGAAATTGGACTTGCCGGATGCCGTTTGGTCTCCATTGGCATGGAAACCGTTTTTCAGGCAGAAGCATTCGGCAAACGTGTGCAACGCCTCAGCCGCACCCTTGCCATCGAAATTCCTTGCTCTCATATTAGCAAACCACGAATATGAGTAGCCACACCACCATGCAGGTCCCACATTTGCCAGCCTGTCCAAAGTCGCATCCACTATTTTTGCATCCTTTTCACCATTGGAAACGTCCACCAGTCCCAACGGATGTATGGCCATGGCATGTGAGAAATGCCTGTGCGAAGACTTATAGGGAAATCCCTTGGCAATAGTAAGCACGTTCTCGTCGTCGACATCAAACTCAGGCAGCTGCCCCTGCATAAGCTTCCAATGCGCCTCATCATCCGACAAGCCCAAGGCACCGGCCATTTCCGAAGCCGCCCCGAAGGCAAACTTCATCAATGCCAAATCGTAATTGGTCGTAGTACCGAACCAGGCGTTTATCGAATTGTCGAACATTTCCGGACTGGAACTCAACGGTAGTTTGCGCACACCGTTCGCATCCAATTCGGAAAAATTCTCCAGAAAGGTGACTACGTCACGAACGAACGGATAAGCCCTTTCCTTCAGAAACTCGTCATCCATGCTATACTTCCAATGCATATAGAAGTGATGGGAAAGCCATGCGCTCACCGTGGGAGACATGGAGTATTGTATCCATCCGCCCATAGGCTCACCGCTCAGCGTGCACACTCCGGGTATGTTCATACCCTCGCACTGATAGTATGTCTTGGTATACTTCTTATACACTTCACGCTGGCTCCACAAGGTATTGAGATAGCCCAAGCCTTCCTCCAAATGATTGCCGGCATACACAGGCCAATAGCTCAGTTGCGTGTTCAGGTCGTGGTGATAATCCCCCTTCCATGGTGGCAACTTGCCATTATCGGCAGTCCACACCGCTTGCAGCGAAATGGGATAGGAATTTTCTCTGGCTATAGAGCCAAGACGATACATTTCCTGGTCGTATTGTTTCTGCAATATGGTATCTGGCACCGACACAGAGGACGCTCCCCAATACTTGTCCCAATACGACAAGTGCGAGGCATAATCCTTAGTTATCCCTCCGGAAAGAGCTTCCTTGGTTATGTCGGCTATATCCTCGTCGGCCATGGAGGAAGACACCCCCCAAACACCGTAAAGCTTATTTCCGTCATAACGCCATCTTACATTCACGTCATAATAGAAACCGCCCCATCCCTTTTGATGGAAACTTATGCTCCTGTCGCCTTTCGTCACCGTGCCCTGTTCATATCCCAGACGGCGCAAGTCCTGCCCTGCCACCGGACCATCAGCCGCAACTCCGGATGCGGGTCCATAGTTTGGCGGCACTATGGTAAAGTCTATCGTGTCGGGCAGATTCTCGAACACAAACCATCCTATAGGCTTAGTGGCATGCACGAAGGTCTTCATTTCCACTCCATTGTTCCACTTTACCAAGCACAACGCATTCTTGATATAGAGACGCACGTCACAAGGTTCCCCCCATTCCTTGACAAAGAACTCCAAGGCCGCTCCTGGTATCTTGGACGGTGCCGGGGACATGTCATAAGGCCAGTCATATTTTTTCTGGACAGGCAGGTAATCGCCATTCTTCACCTGCTCCAACACCCACGAGAACCTGTTGTTACTACCGGAAATGCTATCCACAGGACGCAAGTCCCACAGGTCGGTCCTGTCCAAAGAGAACCGCATCACCGAATCCTTTTGCCAAACCAAGGCACCAACGGTGGCATTTCCCAACGGCACGCTCTCGTCCCAGCTTGTAGCCAGCGACGGAAACCTCATGTCATCTGCAGATTCCGACACAGGAAGAGCGGCAGAACAAGCGAACAAAGAACAAATCAAAATCAGATAAAACAATTTCTTCATCGTGTATTATTGAATAAATATATATATAATATATGTATGGCATAGCCCGCAATTGCATGACACATCCAATATGCAGTACTAATACATGTAATCCCACCTGCATAATCACAAGACATGACAAAGATAAGGAAAATCACTATATATACACACATCTTCTTGAAAAATATACTCCGCCACAGTATTGTCATTTATGACAACAAAACACGGCACCGGGCTACAGAAATAAAAAAGTTGCCCCTCAAGCAAATCAAAAAGACTTAACAAGAGGGGCGGAGGGAGGGAGGGTGACTAGTGGGACTCGAACCCACGACATTCAGAACCACAATCTGACGCTCTAACCAACTGAACTATAGTCACCATCTGAACTATGTTGCCATCAAGAGAACTTGTTTATCAGTTACTCTCTCAAAGCGAGTGCAAAGGTAAGGCTTTTTATTGATACAACCAAGTTTCAAGGTGTTTTTTTTCACAAAAAGTGATTTCACCAAAGACAGGCCTGCACAAATCTGCCAAAATGCATCCCCAAGGACACATCCGGGCATGCCACAAAAGACATATCTTTTTTATCCTAATCCAACTTATTCCATCATATAAGTTATAGCATCGTCTACGGCTCTGCCAAACGCCGCATCCTGTCCCGGGACGGTGACAAACAGATGAACCGCCCCCTCGTATTCTATTCTCTTGGCCTTGTCGCCCATCCTATCCGCCAATTCCTTGCCTTGGTCGCGCAAGATGTCCCTTTCGGCTGCGATAATCAGTGTCCTTGGAAGGGCTTTCAACTCATCATCATCGCACAAACCCACGCTGATGGACGTCGAATAAGCATCGGCTTCAAGCGTATATGCAAGGTTGAATGCTTCCATTATTTCGGCATCCAGCCCATAACCTTGACCATACAACATCCACGACTCGGAACCATCGGCAAAAGCCTTGGTCACGGGATAGAACAACAGCAACGATTCGATTTTACCCCGGCACTGCCTGGACAAAGCCGTGGCCAGCGCAAGGTTGCCTCCCGAACTGTCACCGCCTATGGCAATTCGCTTGACATCAATCTGCAAATCGTCAGAATGCCCGATGATATATCCAACTGCTCCTACACAATCATCCAGTCCGGCAGGATAGGGATGCTCCGGAGCCAGACGATAGTCAATGGCAACAACCCTCATCTTTCCTGATGCAGCTATGGCATTGCAAAACCTGCCGCAACTGTTGATACTGCCGAAAGTCCATCCTCCGCCATGCAGATACAACAGTACAGGAAGCCGCTTGCCACTACCATCCTTTGGCTCATATATGCGCATTGTTTCAGTAAGCATCCTTGTCGCAACATTATCAGCATACTTTGGCTGCGTATTGCGCGAGTTGCGCACAGCCAGCAAGTCATTGGCATCACCCGATACCGCCTTCAGAATGGCCACGGTCTGCCGGTGTTGCAGGTCCGACGGCATGCTTTTCAGAAATGCGTCCGCCTCGGCTTTCATGGATTGTGCATTCATACGCACGGAATGCGTAAGCAACACGAATAACACCATGGTCAAAACACGATTTGAAATCATATTACGTTGGTATGCAAATTCATTCACTGCACCGTTTATATCCCGCGAATTACATAAACGGCTATCCATGGCACAAAAATATGAATAAAATACCGAACATGGAAATACAACAGTGCCAATTTGACCATTTAACCCGAATCGGTCATTAGATTTCCAATCCGTTTTGCCTTTATGTTCGTGCATATTGCAACCGTTTGGTCGAAGGCATAGCGAGCTATGGCAAGACCAAACGGGAAGCAAGACGGCGAAGAGAAGGGCAAAAATGGAGGAAAAGGCAATGTAAACCAGATGATTTATACAAATTGACGTTCTAATGACCGATTTGGGTTTAAAACACCGAAACAGCCGGAAAAATGTTTACATTAGCATGTGCCATTACCGAGGCCAGCTTTTGCCCATACTATTGTCGTATGTCAGACTATAGTATTGTCGTATGCCAGACTATAGTATTGTCGGTGGCACGACCATACTATTCCCGAAGCCGCGTCCACAGCATGGTCGTGACACATACAAAACCGAGACGAAAACACAACTACACGAGGATGATTTCCAAAGTTACATTTGGGCACGTCGGGGTGTCCGGAAACAATGCAAAAAAATCCCGACTGCATCAGATGGGGAAGCAGTCGGGGCATATTCATAGTACAAACATGAGGCACTACCTTGCACAGGAAGCGAGGAAAAATCATGCACGTTGCTTGTAGGCCTGCAATGTATTAAGCATAAGCATGCATATTGTCATGGGACCAACACCTCCCGGAACAGGTGTGATTGCCGAACAAACGGTAGAGACGGCATCAAAGTCCACATCGCCCTGGAGACGAAAGCCCTTAGGACGCGTGGAATCCTGCACACGAGTCGTACCTACGTCTATCACCACTGCACCAGGCTTGACCATATCGGCTGTGACGAAAGCCGGACGACCTATTGCTGCAATGAGTATGTCGGCCCGGCGGCATTCCTCGGCAAAATTATCGGAATGGGAATGCAGGACTGTGACGGTGGAATCGCCATACTGCTTCTGCATCATAAGAGAAGCCATAGGCTTGCCCACGATATTCGAGCGTCCAAGGACGACGACCTTCTTGCCACGCGTCTCTATACCGTAGCGTCTCAACAATGTGAGTATGCCCAACGGCGTTGCCGACACAAAGGCAGGCAGACCTATGGACATGCGTCCCACGTTGACGGGATGAAAGCCGTCGACATCCTTTTCCGGCAGTATGGCCTCGGTAATCTTCTGTTCATCGATGTGGGGAGGCAACGGCAACTGCACGATGAAACCGTCTATGGTGTCATCGGAATTAAGACCGGCCACCACATCCAGAAGCTCCGCCTCGGTGATGGTGTCCTCAAACCTCAACAAAGTACTGCGGAAGCCACAAGCCTCACAGGCTAGGACCTTGTTCCTGACATAAGTCTCGCTACCACCGTCATGTCCCACCAGCACTGCGGCCAAATGGGGAACGCGCCTGCCAGCAGCCAAGATACCTTCTACTTCACTCTTGATTTCTGCCTTGATTTGCGCGGCAGTCGCCTTTCCGTCTATTATCTGCATAATGCATTATTATGGTATTAGTGTGATTTTGGCTAAAGCGTCTTGTTCTCCGGACCTTGACACCAACAGGATTTATTTCCTGCCACCCTTCATCATGCCGGCCAACTGAGCCATCTTGGACTTGTCGGTCATCATCTTCATCATCTTGCGGGTCTGGTCGAACTGCTTGATGAGACGGTTGACCTGCTGGATGTCCACACCCGCGCCCTTGCATATACGCTGACGGCGGGAAGTGTTGAGGCATTCTGGATGCTCACGTTCGTACGGAGTCATGCTCTGGATGATGGCTTCAATACTCTTGAAGGCGTTGTCGTCTATTTCCACATCCTTCAAGGCCTTGCCCACACCGGGAATCATGCTGGCCAGGTCCTTGAGGTTGCCCATCTTCTTGATTTGCTGTATCTGGTTGTAGAAGTCGGAAAAGTCGAATTTGTTCTTACGTATCTTGGCCTCCAGCTTCCTTGCCTCGTCCTCGTTGAACTGTTCCTGGGCCCGCTCCACAAGTGATACGATGTCGCCCATGCCAAGGATGCGGTCGGCCATACGTGACGGATGGAAAGGATCTATGGCGTCCATCTTCTCGCCTGTACCCACAAACTTGATGGGTTTATTCACCACGGTACGTATGGATAGTGCGGCACCACCGCGGGTGTCACCGTCCAACTTGGTGAGGATGACGCCCGTGTAGTCAAGACGTTCATTGAACTCCTTGGCAGTGTTCACGGCATCCTGACCCGTCATGGCATCTACGACAAATAAAATTTCATGAGGATTGATGGCATTCTTGATGTCGGAAATCTGCTGCATCAACTCTTCATCTATGGCAAGACGTCCGGCAGTATCCACGATGACCACATCGTTGGACTTGGACTTGGCCTCGCGTATGGCATTCAGCGCCACCTGCACGGGATCGGTGGCACCTTCCTCTATATATACAGGCACGCCCACCTGTTCACCCAGCACCCGCAACTGCTCCATGGCCGCAGGACGAAATGTGTCACAGGCTGCCAGCAGGGGACGCTTCTGCTTCTTCTCCTTGAGCATCTTGGCCAACTTGCCGCTCATGGTGGTCTTGCCCGAACCGTTCAAGCCGGCCATTAGGATTATGGTAGGTTCGCCTATGCGACCCGGCAAATTGAGTTCGGCAGTGTCTCCTCCCATCAGAAGGGCCAATTCATCGTGCACGATCTTGACCATCAACTGCTGTGGCTTGACGGCAGTGAGGACATTTTGTCCCAGCGCCTTCTGCTTGACGGTGTCTGTAAAACTCTTGGCTACCTTGTAGTTGACATCGGCATCCAGCAGGGCACGACGCACGTCCTTAAGGGTTTCGGCCACGTTAATCTCGGTGATTTTACCCTCACCCTTCAGTATTTTCCATGAGCGTTCGAGGCGCTCCGATAGGCTTTCAAACATAGTTTGTTATTATTTTTTATAGATTTATGTCTCTGTCAATGTCCATTCGTGCATATCCGCTTATGAACGCAGGCCAAGAAGCGTCTCCATCAACGGGATGACCACATGATCAAGTACTACTCCGTTTAGATAGTGCTCTCCCTCGAACAAGGACATCTGTGCCTGGCCATAATGTTTTCTGAAGTCGGGCTGGCAGTTCACATGCTTGTCCTTTGTACCGAAGAGCCCCCATACCAATTGCTTTTCCTCTGAAGTTATGTCGCGGAAACTTTGCCTTTCCACCTCTTTGAACTCAGCCACCATCTGCTTGTCCACTTTGAAATCCTTGGCACCGTCGGCACGAACATTCCGGAACTCTTGGCGTCCCATTCCACGGAATGTGAGCAAACGTGCCATGCAGAAAGAGGGATTCACCAAGATACGCTTGATACCGTGCAACTGTTCGGCATACATGGCTCCCATGGACGTGGCTATTATGAGATCAGGATGATTGGATGCCACAAACTCCCGTAAAAAAAGTATGGCTCGGAGAGGTTCTACCGGAATGTCCGGCGAAAGGACCTGCACGCCCATAGGATAAAAATGGTTTCTCAACTGGATGGCGCTGCCATTGCTGCCAGAAGAAGCAAACCCATGTATGTATAAAACAGTACTTTTCATTGCGTGTCTGTGCTTAATACGCGCTTGGAACGAAAAGAACCCCTTAGCAAAGAACGAATCTTTAACTAAGGGGTTCCACCACCACTTCGTTGCGGGGGTCCGACTCGAACGGGCGACCTCCAGGTTATGAGCCTGGCGAGCTACCAACTGCTCCACCCCGCGATATTGTATCATTGCCTCCGGTTTACCGCGCTGTCATAACGTTGTTCCCCGTTTGCGAGTGCAAAGGTAGGTCTTTTTTATTGTACCGCCAAACGTTTCGACAAAAAAATGTCAAATTATTGTCCATGTGAGGGAATTGTCATACCTTTGTCGTGTTTTACACCTTATTACATATTTATACATAAACCATGGCGGTAGAGAAGACAAGGAACAAGCTGATAGAGGTTGCAAGGATGTTGTTTGCCAAGAAGGGCATAGACGAGACCACTATGAACGACATTGCGTTGGCCTCCGGAAAGGGACGTCGCACCTTGTATACCTACTTCAAGAGCAAGGAAGACATATACGATGCCGTGGTACAGGACGAGCTGGAACTGATGGCAGCCAAGATGGCCGATGTCGCCCAACAGGAAATGGACCCCGAGGACAAATTGGTGGCACTCATTTACGCTCACTTGGCCGCAGTCAAAGAGGTGGTGCAACGCAACGGCAACATACGTGCGGAATTTTTCCGCGACATCTGGCGTGTAAGCCTCATCAGACAACGGTTTGACAGAAACGAGAAAATCCTCCTCACCACGGTGCTGTCCGAGGGTATGGAAAAGGGACAATTCGAGATAGACGACCTTTCACTCATGGTTGATATAATACGGTACTCCGTACGAGGTCTGGAAGTGCCTTTTGTATACGGCCGCATAGCCGGCGACATGCCCAAGGGAATGGTACGGGGGGTTGTGCATAAGATAATACATCGCTCTCTGAGCAAAAAATATAACAAATAACAAACATAACGAATTTAGACAATGAAACTACTTGAAGGAAAGACCGCACTCATCACAGGCGCGGCACGAGGCATAGGCAAGACCATCGCCATCAAGTTTGCCCAGGAGGGTGCAAACATCGCATTCACTGATTTGGTTCTGAATGACGAAATGGCAGCAGGACTGGAGGCCACCCGTCAGGAAATCGAAGCCATCGGAGTCAAGTGCCTGGCATACGCAGGAGACGCATCCAACTTTGCCGAGACCGAGGAAACGGTAAAGAAGATAAAGGAGGACTTCGGAAGCATAGACATCCTCGTGAACAACGCAGGCATCACCAAGGATGGCCTGATGCTGCGCATGAGCGAGGCACAATGGGATGCCGTTATAAACGTGAACTTGAAGTCAGCATTCAACTTCATTCATGCCTGCGTGCCCATCATGATGCGTCAGCGCAACGGCTCCATCATCAATATGGCCAGCGTAGTAGGCGTGCACGGCAATGCCGGACAAGCCAATTATGCAGCCTCCAAGGCTGGCATGATAGCATTGGCCAAGAGCGTGGCACAGGAAATGGGATCCAAGGGTATACGAGCCAACGCCATCGCCCCCGGCTTCATAGAGACAGCCATGACTGCGTCACTGCCCGCTGATGTGCTGGAGGAATGGAAGAAGAAGATTCCTATGCGCCGCGGCGGCAAGACCGAGGACATTGCAAACACCGCCCTTTACCTGGCCAGCGACCTCTCCAGCTATGTAACCGGCCAGGTCATACAGGTAGATGGCGGCATGAACATGTAAACTGTACAGATGACCGTTCTATACGAAGACAACCATCTGGTAATAGTAAACAAGGAGGCAGGGGAGATCGTGCAGGGAGACAAAACCGGCGATACTCCCCTTTCCGAGATTGTTAAGGCATGGCTTAAAGAACAACACCACAAGCCTGGGAACGTTTTTCTTGGAGTTGTACACAGATTAGACCGCCCCGTCTCTGGCATAGTGCTGTTTGCCAAGACAAGCAAGGCATTGCCACGTCTCAACAACATGTTTGCCACACACGATAAGGTTATAAAGACATACTGGGCAATAGTACAGAACCGTCCTTCCGCCCCCCATGCAACACTCACCCATTGGCTCACCAGGCACGAGAAAACCAATACGGCGCGCGCCTACGACCATGAGGTACCTGGGGCGAAGAGAGCCATTCTGGACTATCGGCTGATTGCCTCCGGAGACAGGTATCACCTGCTGGAAATCCGTCTCCACACAGGGAGGCATCACCAAATACGTTGCCAGCTGGCCAAGATAGGATGCCCCATAAAAGGGGACCTTAAATACGGTGCTCCAAGAAGCAACCAGGACGGAAGCATTTCCCTGCATGCACGCAGTCTCACATTGGAGCACCCAGTCAGTCATAAGGAGATATCTGTGACGGCACCTGTTCCCGATGACAGGTTATGGCAAGCCTTGAGCCATAACACAGAAACGGGAGAGCCACACAAGTACCGATGAGACTGTCAGGCAGATTTTATGTCTGATATAAATGTTTTCACCATACGGCAGTGGTCCCGGCATGACCACAAACTTGTAATAGAAGCATTGTGACAACGACACCGAAAAGACGCGTTTTGAACATAGCACGCAAGGTATTGAAATGGGCAGGCATCACCATGATATGGATATTGCTTCTGCCTGTTTTGCTCATGTCCATATTGTATATTCCACCAGTCCAAAACTGGGCTGCCCAAAAAGCTATGGGATATGCATCCGAAGCCACAGGCATGGACATCAGTCTTGACAGGGTGAAACTGACTTTCCTGTTAGACTTGGAACTGGAAAACCTTACAGCTATTCAGGAACAAGATACATTGCTGCATACGGATGAGGTGGTGGTAGATTTGGATTTCAGACAGATATTCGACAACAAGATAGGAGTGGAGTCCATAACCATACGCAATGGCATTTTCAATTCCATGGACATGATTCCACAGGTCTGTATCAACGGACATATGGGGTTGTTGCGACTGAACCGCGAGGACACCGACTTGAAAGCCGGCATAGCACGACTTAGCGGAGCCTTGATAGACAACTGCGATGTGGACATCAGCCTGCGCGACACCACCATAGTGGACACCACAGAAAGCGCACCTGTACCATGGAGCATACTTGTGGAAAAGATTGACATAAAAAACTGCCGCATACGTTTTGGGACTGCCGGGGACACACTGTCCGTGAGCACAGGTATCCGCGAGGCAAATTTGAAGAACGGAGACATCAATCTGCGTAATGGGGTATATCAAGTCAGGAACCTTGGACTGACAGTGGACTCTCTGCTGTTATGCATGAAAGACTCCACAGGAACCACAACCGACATACCTTTGCCAACGACAAGCCTATCTATGGATTCCTTCATGATGGATACGGCTGGCATAAATCTGAAACATTTTGAACTCTATACAGGAGAGACCGACAGCATCCGTAGCCTTATACGTGGTGCCATCGGCATGGACTTCATCGCTTTCACGCCGGGCAGCGGAGGAATTTTCAATGCAGATGCGGAATTTTCGCTGGCACACTCCGACATCCTAAGCATAGCCCACGATTTCATTCCCAAGGACTTGGCAAAAGCCTGCCCTGCCCTGCCATTGGAAGCACGGATTACGGCCAGTGGCAACATTGATTCTTTGCTACTATCAAATCTATACATAGGCATGCCAACTGCATTGACCGTCAATGCAAAAGGACACCTTGCAAACATCATGGACATGGACATACGCAGGGGAGACCTCACCCTGAATGCAAAGACCATGAACCTTGATTTCCTACTCAGGTACCTCAAGCTTTCCGACATAAGGCTACCAGGCATGGAATTGTCGGCGGATGCGCATTTCAAAGGCAATACCTATCAAGCCAAGGCCAACCTGCAACGTGGCAATGGCAACGTGCAATTGGAGGCCAAGGCCGATCTAAATCACATACAATATGGTGCCAACATTGAGGTCAGAGACTTGAACATAGCCGACTTCATGCCTCGGGACAGCATAGGCCGTCTATCACTCACGGCGGAACTGCGTGGACATGGTACGGACATCTATTCACGTGCCACAGGTTTGAGGGGAAGGATATCGCTGGACAAACTGGAGTACAAACAATGGGTGGTGGACAACATCGACCTTGGCATACTACTGAAACAATGCAGGGCTTCCATAGACATATTGTGCGATAACGAACTTCTGGAGGCCAATGCCTGTGCAGGAGTGGACATAAGCAGGAAGAACTCCACAGCAGACTTCTCCCTGTCCATGAACAAAATCAACTTCCATGCCTTGGGAATAACGCGTGACACACTCACGGCATCCATGACATTGGTTATGAACGGCAATACCGACTTGAAACAGAACCATAACATACAAGGCAACATACACAGCATGGAATTAGCCACAAGCGATTCGACATACTACCCTTTGGACTTGAAACTGGACGCGAGGATGAACGACACATGCATGCATGCCGTAGCAAGTTCGGGGGATTTGGAACTGAGTTTTAATGCCAATGAAGGTCTGGACAGCATGATGTACAAGATAGGCAAGCTGACCAATGAAATGCAAACGCAAATTGCCCGTAGCCGCATAGCTCCTGACACGCTCAGAGGAATGTTGCCACACATGGAAATGCATCTGGCATGCAACAAAAACAATCCCCTCTCAAATATCCTGCGCACCATGGCGGGTACCACCTTCAACGAATTGTCCTTTGACTTGAGAACTACCCCGCAGGAGGGAGTAAACGGACGCGGACATCTCGACAAATTGAATACGTCCGCAGTAATCATCGACAGTATCTCATGGTATATACGCCAAAAACATGATGACATTAACATGCTGGCACGCGTCAAGAATGGTCCGCGCAACAAGATGGTGAACTTCGAGTCCACCTTTACTGCCTCCGTCTCCCCCGGTCTCCTGAAAAGCCATCTGCTGTTCCTTGATGCCAAAGGCAGGAAAGGCATAGACCTGGGCATAATGGCCAATGCAACGGACAGTTGCACATGGGTCCACATGTTCCCGCACAATCCGATATTGGCCTACCGTACATTCACCGTAAACGACAGCAACTACATTGCCATAGATGAATCCAGACGCATAAAAGCCGACATGCATCTCATAGCCGACGATGGCACTTCGTTGAACCTATACAGTACTCCAAACGAAAGTGCCGACCAGGACGTTACACTTTCCATCGGGAAATTCAATTTGGGAGAACTCTCGGCAGTATTGCCGTTCATGCCAATGGTCACTGGCATGCTGAACGGTGACATACATGCCCTGCAAGAGAACGATCAATACACCTTCTCCTTGGACATGGATGTCAAACAGATGGGATTCGAGGACAGTCCTTTGGGCGACATCGGCATGAACATGATTTATTTCCCAAATGCCGACGGCTCTCACCTGATAGACGGCATATTGTCCCAAAACGAACGTGAAATAGTTCAACTGTCAGGCAAATACGTAGCTTCGGAAAAGGATGCCCATGTAGAAGCAGAGGCACTCTTGAAACGCCTGCCACTGAACATGGCCAATGGTTTTGTTCCAGACAATATCCTGCGCCTCGAGGGATACATCAGCGGACTTCTCAGCATCAACGGTCCTGTTTCCTCTCCACTCATGTCAGGAAGTCTGGCAACAGACAGCGTGCACATCTGTTCGGATCCCTACAGCATAGACCTGCGCATACCCGACGATACTGTCGTAATCCGTAACAACTACCTCGACCTGAATAAAATACAGGCCTATGCCAATGGCAACAATCCCCTCACCCTCGACGGAACGGTGGACTTCACCAATATGGAGCGAACAAAGTTGAACCTAAGCATAGTTGCAAGGGACTTCAACCTCATCAATGCCCCTAAGCGCAAGGGTGCCGAAGCCTACGGCAAAGTATATGCCGACATCTTTGGCCGCCTACAGGGTACGCTGGACAATCTGGATATACGCGGACGACTAAAGATAAACGGCCGTACCAACGTCACCTATGTCATGAAGGACTCGCCACTGACAGTAGACGATCAACTAACCAGCATGGTCACGTTTACCGATTTCTCCGATACCTTGGAAGCCGAACCGGCACGCCTTCCCGAACAAAACATCAAGATGGACATTCAGGTAAGCATTGACGAAGCCACCACCATACATTGCCTCATGAGCGAAGACGGACAGGACAAAATCGACCTGGAAGGCGGAGGTGAACTGCGTATGACCTATGACATGCTCAACGGAATGCGTCTGTTTGGACGATACACGATACTGTCCGGACGCATGGACTATAGCTTGATCATCGTGTCGCTGAAAAACTTCCAAATAGATAGCGGCAGTTATGTGGAATTTATGGGAGACATGCTGAATCCCAAGTTGAACCTTAGCGCCAGTGAGCGCAAGAAGGCCTCCGTGACGACAAACAATGTCACCCGTTCGGTAAACTTCGATGTAGGATTGAAGATTACCAAGACACTCTCGGACCTCGGCTTGGAATTCACCTTGAAAGCCCCCGAGGACCTGAGTGTGCGCAACGAACTCTCGGCCATGTCCACAGAAGACCGCGGACGCGCCGCCGTGACAATGCTCACAACCGGTATGTATATTTCTCCCAACAGTGGTGAAAGCAATAGCGGTTTCGATGCCACAAACGCGCTAAATTCATTCCTCAACAGCCAGATTTCCAACATTGCCGGCAAAGCCCTTTCCACCATAGACATAGGTTTCGGCATAGACAATTCAACCAGTGCAACCGGAGCAACACAGACAGACTATAACTTCTCCTTCGCCAAACGCTTCTGGGGAAACCGTATCAGCATAATAATCGGAGGAAAGGTAAGTTCTGGCAACGAGGCCAAGAACACCGGCATGAGCATCCTAAACAACGTATCCATAGAGTATCGTCTGGACAATTCGGGCACAAGATATGTCAAAGCCTTCTACAACAAGGACACAGAGTCGTTGCTGGATGCCGAAGTGATGGAAATGGGAGCCAGCCTTGTGCTGAGGAAAAAGACCGAGAATCTTGGAGAACTTTTCATATTCCGCGATACCAAGAAGAAGAGGCTGGCACAAGCACAGAAAAAGGATACCAGAAAAGACAGACAAGCCTCCCCTACCCAAACGACCGGCCAACAGGCTGCGACTGATTAGCCCTCGATAGCTTTCCGCCATACTACACAGAATAGCATACAAACATGAAATTCCATATATCATATAATAAGGTATATAAAACACTGCTAATGATAGCCGCCACCCTGTCTTTGGGGAGTTGCTATCAGACCAAGAACATACCCGAGGACGAATACCTCTATGCCGGCATCAAGGATTTGGCCTACGGGCACCGGTGGGGTGAGAAACGCAAGAAACAAGCCGACAGTACAGGAGTAATCACTGCCATAGGTGATGCCTACAAGGCCGTGGAAGACGTGCTTCACGGCAATGCCACAGCAGCAGACAACACGCTCTTGTTCCAACGCGAACTCACTCGCGAAGAGAAGGACAGCATCCGCAAACAACAGCTAATCGACGAGGATGCGGCCAACACCACTCGCGACGAAGTGAACGGTGCCTTGTCCTTTGCTCCCAACGGTTCGTTTATGGGTTCAAGCAAATGGACCCATCCATTCACGGTGGGACTGTGGGTATGGAACAGGTACGGCCAAAGCCAAAAAGGGTTCGGACGATGGATGATGAACACGCTTGGCTCCACGCCAAAGTACATCAGTACAGTCAATCCCAAGGTACGTACCCAGGTGGCACGCAACGTGCTGCGCAACTACGGCTACTTCCGCGGTGACGTGCAGTACCGCATAGATGACATGAAGAACCAACGCAAGAAAAAGGTTTCATACCAAGTACTGCCCGGAGCACTATTCCATCTCAACAGCATAGAATACAAAGGTTTCCCCATACGCATAGACACGCTCATACGCCGGAACATGCACGAGACCCTTCTCCGGGGCAATGCTCCGTTCAGCGTGGCCACGCTCTCGGACGAACGCGAACGAATAGCGTCCATATTGCGCAACCAAGGGCACTATTATTTCCGCAACGACCATATAACCTACCGTGCAGATACCCTGCAAAAAACAGAGTGCGTGCAATTGCAGGTTGTTCCCTCGCCTACCATGACACAGGCAGCCACCCAACCATTCCATTTGGGCAAAACACGTGTGACCGTACTGAAATACAACACGCATGAACTTACCGACTCGTTTGAGACAAAGAACTTCTCAATGAAATGGAGTGGCGGCAAAAAGCGAAAGCCATCCCTGCGCATGGCTGCCTTCTACAGATACCTGCATCAGAAGAAGGGAGACCTGTATAACCAGGAACTGCACAATCTCACCCAAAGCCAGCTTTCAGGCATGGGCATATTCTCCTCAGTGCAAATCAACTATATCCCGCGCGACACGGCCTTGTCCAACGGCCACTACAACGCAACTATCACATGCGACACGCTGGACCTGGACATACAGTGCACATTGGACAAACCTTACGACAGCGAGTTCGAAGCCAAGGTCACAAACAAGACCAATGGCCTGTTGGGGCCTGGGCTGGCCTACTCCATCAACAAGCGTAATGCTTTCAGAGGTGCCGAGACCCTCACCTTTGGCGTGAACGGTTCCTACGAATGGCAGACCGGAGCCAACATGAAGGGGGACAATACAGGCATAAACTCATGGGAACTGGGAGGGAACCTGAATCTCACCTATCCCCGGTTCATCTTCTTCGGCAACCTATGGCGCAAGCTGGACCGCAAGACACAGGCCACCACCCTGTTCAAATTGGACATCAAGTGGACCAACCGTGCAGGATATTACGGCAGTGCCAGTGCTGGAGCCCGCATAAAGTGGACTTTCCAGAAGGGCGGAAACATTCTGCACGAATTCACACCGATACATGTGGAATACAACAGCTTGCTCAGAACCACGGAACGTTTCGACAGCCTCATGTCAGAAAACCCCGCCCTCTACGAGAGTCTGCGCGACAAACTCGTCCCCAGCATGGAGTACGCCTTCACATGGACCACGCCTAAAGTACAAAAACACCAGGGACGTGTTTCCCTCTTTACCAAACAGGCCATACAGTTCCAGAAGTATACGGCCGAGTATTCCCACATGTTGCGCCTCTCACAACGCACACAGTTCGTGTTGCACGGTTACTTGGGTTTCATCTGGAACTATGGCAACAAGATGGCTCCCTATGCCGACTTGTTTGCCGCCGGCGGAGCCAACAGCATACGCGCCTTCGGTGTGCGCGGCATAGGTCCCGGCAGCTACCATCCCGCCAACAGCAGCTATTCCTATCTGGACCAGGTAGGCAACCTGCGCTTCGAGTGCAATGCCGAATACCGTTTCCCCATCATCAGCCAGCTCTACGGTGCCGTATTCCTGGATGCCGGCAACGTATGGCTCACAAGGGAAGACCCAGGACGTCCTGGCGGTGTGTTCCAATGGAAGAACCTTGGCAAGGAACTGGCATTGGGTACAGGCGTTGGATTGCGCTACGACCTGGAGTTCCTCGTCATACGCTTCGACCTCGGCATAGGTATTCACGCGCCCTACGACACTGGCAAGGAAGGATACTACAACATGACCTCATTCGGCAAGTCACTCGGCTACCATTTCGGCGTGGGATATCCGTTCTGAACATCCGGGAGGTACGCTTCCTGTCTTATACTTGTCCACCGATGCAAATCCAAGGTTAGATTTCAAATCCGCCTTGTCGTCATATTCTACGGATTACGACCGTTTTGCCGAAGACGCAGCCAACCATGGCGAGACGAAACGTAAAGCAATCCTACGGAGATGAAGACAAGGCAGGAAACATTCTGACATCCGTGATATCCTCGCGCAGACCAGCCTCGCCCATACTATTGGGACAACCTTGACAATAGTATAATCGGGGACGTGGCCATACTATGGTCGAGGTCACGTCCATAGTATGGGCGTGGCATCGATAATACGGGAACCTATTTTCTTTCACCTCCAAAGCCGCAAACATCGCTTCCCCGACCGTGTTTAGGGCCATACCAGTACTTTTTTACCTCATTCGTGGCACAACCTATGTAATTTATTTGTATATTTGTAGCGAAGAGAATACAACTTAACCAAACTAAACATTATTACACAATGAAACCTACACTATTCCTTTTGGCTGCCGGCATGGGTAGCCGTTATGGTGGCTTGAAACAGCTGGACACCCTCGGCCCTCAGGGTCAAAGCATCATGGACTACAGCATCTATGATGCCATTAAGGCCGGTTTCGGCAAAATCGTATGGGTAATCCGCCGCGACTTCGAGGAGCAGTTCCGCACCCAGATACTGGCCAAGTACGAGGGCCACGTACCATGCGAGCTGTGCTTCCAGTCATTGGATGCCCTGCCAGAAGGCTTCACTGTACCTGAAGGTCGCGAAAAACCATGGGGCACCAACCATGCAGTGATGATGGGCAAGGACGTAATCCGCGAGCCATTCGCCGTACTCAACTGCGACGATTTCTACGACCGTGACGCATTCCAGGTTATGGCCAAGTTCCTCACCTCACTGCCAGAGGACAGCACAGGCAAGTACGCGATGGTAGGTTTCCGTGTGGACAACACCCTGTCCGACAGCGGTACCGTGAGTCGCGGCATATGCCAGATGGACCCCGAAACCCACCTGCTGACAGACGTGGTAGAGCGCACCAAGATAGAGCGTCACAACGGTGTTGTGGAGTATCTCGACGAGGATGGCAAGTGGAACGCCATACCCGACAACGCTCCCACCAGCATGAACTTCTGGGGTTTCACTCCCGACTACTTCCAGTACAGCGAGGAATTCTTCAAGGTATTCCTCTCCGACCCCAAGAACCAGGCCAACCTCAAGAGCGAATTCTTCATCCCTCTCATGGTCGACACTCTCATCAAGGAGGGCAAGGCAACATGCGAGGTTCTGGACACCACATCAAAGTGGTTCGGCGTGACGTATCCTGAGGACCGTCCGGAGACAGTGGCCAAGCTGGCTGCACTGCACAAGGCCGGCCAATACCCCGACAAGATGTTCTGATTCCAATATGTCCCCGACCTATGTACACATGCATATCCCGGGAACGACATGATTTATCCTAACGGAATGGTGTGCGCCGCCCTGCAAGGCAACAGGGCAGACATGGCACACCATTCTTTGTTTTTCCCAGGCATCCCACACACTCCCTGTCCATGAGACATATCCCGCACACAGCCAACACGTATCCGGCATGGCTTATGTTCCTGCTCCTTTGCGGTTGCGCATTCATGCAGGCCACCGCACAGAGCAAGACGGCGTATCCACAAAGGAAACGCAGCAAGATACTTGGCCTGCTGTGGAAAGCCGACAGCATTCTGACCATGCGTTACCGGCATATCAACACGGACACCATGTATGTCGTGCGTCCGCAGACCAAGTGGGTGATAAAAACACGCGGAAATATCTCCGGAGCCTCCTTCTACCTGAAAGGCATGGCACATGGTAAGGGATACCAGTCTCTAATGAACACCGACGTAAAGGGTACGCTGAACCTCTCCGTGGGTTACGCAGGACTGTCCTTGGGATTTTCCGTCAACCCCGCCTCATGGGCCGGACAATACAAAGACTTCGAATTCAACCTCAACTCCTACAGCAACCGTTGGGGCGTGGATTTGGTTTATCACAACCAACAGAGCGCCGGCGGATGGGTACAACGCGACGGCCAGGAACAAATGCTCCTTCCGGATGGTTCCGTCAGGAGCAAGACGGCCAACATCAATGCCTATCTGGCCTTCAACCACAGACGCTTCTCCTTTCCGGCCGCATTCTCCCAATCCTATATCCAAAGGCGCAGCGCAGGTTCATGGCTAATAGGTTTTTCGCTGATGTGGCAAAGGATAGAGTCGGACAATAAATTTGATACCGACATATCCGTCTCCAAGCTGAACAGTCTCAACGTAGCCATAGGTGCAGGTTACGGCTATAACTTTGCCATGAAGCGGCAATGGTTGCTACACGTTTCGGCCTTGCCAACACTGGTTGTGTGGAACAAAAACCGCCTGTGGGACGACAACCGGTGGCGTGCGGAACAGATGCACGTGCCGGATGTGATCGTCACAGGACGCATGGCATTGGTCAAGAATTACAAACAGAACTTCATGGGAGCCTCTCTCATATTCAACTTCAGTGCCATAGGCGAGTCCGACCGACTATGCGTGAATACAGTCAAATGGCGCGCCCGCCTATTCTACGGATGGAGGTTTTGAATGTCTAAGGACGTATGACTATCCAATTGTAATTACGTCCTGTATTGATACTCTCACGACGGGCAGAATAGTATAGTGGAGATGTCATGGTGTCAACACCGGCGACATGGATGTCATGTACGCCGCATTGTTCCAATATCCACCGGTTTGCTTCCCACAGGTCTATGTGCCAACGCCGTTCTGTTTTCCAGGCCGTTGGATGCCATAGCCGTGCAATGCGCTCCATCGGAAAACCGGACGAGCGGAAATGCTCATACACCTCGTCGCCCACCTCGAAGGATGCCAGTGATATGCCGGGACCTATGATAGCGGCAAGGTCGCTTCCCTCCGAATCCATGGCTTCTATAGTCTTCTGCACAATATACCTCACCGTGCCTTTCCATCCGGCATGTATGGCGGCCACACGACGCAGACGCTTGTCGTAAAGCAGCACAGGAATACAATCGGCTGTTTTCACTGCGATACACAGGCCCGGCATATCTGTAAACACGGCATCAGTATCCTCGGGACGGCCAAAGGAAGTGACACGCAATGCATTATCGGAATGTGTCTGCCTGGGCAAAGCCAACGGGCTACCGTGACCGTATGCACGGGACTCGTCCAGCTCCTCGCCCTTGCCGGTGGAACAGGCTTGCAGCCAATCGGGAGTAACGTATGTCAACATTACCGGATATGTTACTTCTTCATTTCTGCATTTATCTCCTTGATGCCACCGGTGCTTTGAAAAAAGGAGACACTGGTCTCAGGCATCTTGTCCAAAAGCACATTGGACAGTATCTCCTCGTAACCGAACTGCGCCATGGGCACTTCCATCTCAGCATAGGCCTTTTCGGCATCGTACACCCTCACTGTAGTGCGCGCGGGAACATTGTAAAACACGGCCTTCTGCAACTTAGACTTCTTCAAGTCAACAGATGGATCGACAGAAGGATCCGGCAGTTCACCGTTGTTCCGGATACTTATATAAAACGGTGCACCGGACATGTCGTCGGCATCCACCAATCCCGTCCACTTGGAAAAACGGAAGAGAAGCAATTTGTCCGTCTCCTCTGCCGGCACTACGTCCAAGGCATAACTCATCTCTGTCACCTCAGTAGTCCCCGCAAACAAGCTACAGAGCGCACGCTGTTGACGGTCCAGACCGTCAAGCATAAGTTTCAATTGCTGGCCGTCCTTGGGAGTGTTGTCTGCCTCACCGCGCAACAAGGCATCGCGACTCTCGCGGATGTCATATATTTCACGCGCTACCAATTCGGCCATCTTGGCAGTAGAACCGGCCTGTAGCATCTCGTGATTAAGGTACTTGTCCACTTCCGACTTACTGATGCCATCCTCTACTATCCGCGGCTGAGGAATCGGAGGGAGCGTGGTCTCTGCCACGTCCTTGGTGTTGATGCCCAAAAGCAATCCGTCGGAACTGAGACTCACCAGAGGTGCCACGGTGCGCCCCTTCAGCTTAATGCTGTACGCCTTCTCGCGGTCGGGAATACCGTATGGTATCAGCCGGATGTCTTTAACAGTCCATGTGACGGAAGCATGCGTCGGCACATCTTGCAGGCGCATGTACTTGTAAGCATAAGCGTGGGCATTGCCTGGAGTGGTGACACTTTTTTCCACGGTCACTACCATTCGCAAGGCTGTACGCGGAAGGAAGTAGCTTATGCCATCCACGGTGGCTCCGGGAATAAACCTCTCGGTCTGCGTCTGGGCAGATGACGATACTCCAGAAAGAGTAAAAACGGAAAGCAGGAAACCACACTTAATCGAAGCGGAAATTCTCTGTATCATAAACGTATTTTTATCGCATGTAACGCATTTACATGACAAAGGTACAAAAAATATCAAAACAACGACGACGCGCACACTATACTTTGGACTTTTTTCACTACCTTTGCTTATCGGGAACGTTTTCGTTAAGCCAAACTGGCGGAGACAAGCTTGCTTGAATTATGCCATGGCGAGACAAAAAGGGATAAAATCCAAATTCATACTACTAAGGTAACCGATGAACACAATACTGGTACACGACAAAAAATTCGCGCCCAGCATACCTGCCGAGGACATCCTGCAACAGGTGAAGCGAGTGGCACAGGAAATCAACAGCGACTACGAAGGGCAAACACCCCTTTTCTTGGTAGTGCTGAATGGCGCATTCATCTTTGCTGCCGACTTGCTGCGAGAAGTCAGCGTCCCTTCAGAGGTGTCTTTCGTAAAACTGGCATCTTACGAAGGCACATCCTCCACAGGTACGGTGCGCGAGATTATCGGGCTGAACACCGACATCACCGGACGTCCGGTAATAATCGTGGAGGACATCGTGGAGAGCGGCATAACCATGGCGCACATGATAGACAGGCTGAAAAGCCAAAATCCCCAAAGCATAGAAATATGCACCCTGCTATTAAAGCCCGAATGTCTGGAAGTTAAACTGGACATCAAATACGTGGCCATGAAGATTCCCAACGACTTCATTATAGGCTATGGACTGGACTATGACGGACTCGGACGAGGACTGAAAGACATATACACCATACTGCCATAGATTTCTGTCCGATTCGCTACATGCATTGCCAACTTACCAGACCGAGGCATGCATTCGTGTACCACCGCACAGGCAAGACCATGCCATACAATGCAAAAGCACAGACATTTCCACAAACAGGTGTGGACATAATTCCATAACGCGAACATAATACTCTAAATATACACATAAAACATACTCTTTATGAAGAACATCATTATTTTCGGTGCCCCAGGTTCAGGCAAGGGCACATATAGCGACGAGATTGTGGCCAAGTATCACATGGGGCACATCAGCACCGGCGACGTGTTGCGCGCACAAATCAAGGCCGGCACGGAACTTGGCAAAACAGCACAGGGATACATTGACAACGGACAGTTGCTTCCGGACGATTTGATGATTGACATATTGGCCGAGGCCTATGACCAATTCCCAGCTGGCCAAGGCGTAATCTTCGACGGTTTCCCTCGTACCATCCCACAAGCCGAGGCCTTGAAGAAAATGCTTGCAGAACGCGGACACGACATGGGCATGATGATAGAGCTGATAGTAAGCGAGGAAGTGCTGATGGAACGTCTTCTGCGACGTGCCGTAGAGCAGGGACGTGCCGATGACAACGAAGAAACCATAAAGAAACGTTTTGCCGTATACCATTCACAGACAGCACCTCTCTCCGAGTGGTTTGCCAAGGAAGGCATACGCAACACATTCTCTTGGGCCGAGCTTGGTACCAAGGAGGGCATGCTCGAAGCCATCTTCAAGGCAATAGAAGAACAGGCCTAATCCAATTACCATCATATCTCAGGCAGAGGGACAGGTCAGCCCGCCACGCAACGGACATCCTCTCCCCCTGCCTTGGTGTTATGACAATCTGCCACATACACATCACTAACTCTCGTTGCACACGCATCGACCCCAATACTCTTACATACTGATGGAAAGTAATTTTGTAGACTACGTAAAGATAGTGTGCCGCTCAGGAAAAGGCGGACGTGGTTCCATGCACATGCATCGTGCCAAATATGCACCCAACGGAGGACCGGACGGAGGCAACGGCGGACGAGGCGGACACGTAATACTGCGTGGCAACCACAACTATTGGACTCTGCTGCATCTGCGCTACGACCGCCATATCTTTGCCACACATGGACAAAACGGTGGAAAGAACAAATCCACCGGTGCCGATGGCGAGGACCGCTACATAGACGTACCGTGCGGTACCGTGGTATACAATGCTGAGACGGGCGAATACATATGTGATGTGAAGGAGGACGGACAGGAGGTGATACTGCTCCGCGGCGGACGTGGCGGACTGGGCAACTGGAACTTCGCGACGGCCACCAACCAGGCCCCGCGCTACGCCCAACCGGGTGAACCTATGCAGGAGATGACGGTGATCATGGAGTTGAAACTGCTGGCCGATGTCGGCTTGGTGGGGTTCCCCAACGCAGGCAAGAGCACCCTGCTATCAAGCCTTTCCAGTGCAAAACCAAAAATCGCGGACTACCCCTTCACCACCATGGAACCGTCTTTGGGCATAGTGCCTTACCGCAATGGGCAATCATTCGTCATGGCAGACATTCCAGGTATCATAGAGGGTGCAAGTGAAGGTCGCGGACTGGGACTGAGATTCCTGCGGCATATCGAGCGCAACTCGTTGTTACTGTTCATGATTCCTGGTGACACGGACGATATCAGAAAGGAGTACGAGATACTCCTGCACGAGGTCACCACATTCAATCCCGAACTTATTGACAAGCAGCGTATCCTGGCTGTCACCAAGAGCGACCTGCTGGATGAAGAGTTGCAGCAGATGCTGTCAGAAGACTTGCCTACAGACCTGCCTGTGATATTCATCTCGGCCGTTGCCCAAAAAGGAATCATCGAACTGAAAGACATGCTATGGGCCGCTCTCAATGCAGAGAGCAACAAGATAGCCGCCATCACCCACGAGGAAAGCATCGTACACCGCAACAAGGACATGGCCATGCTTCGCAATGAAATGCAGGACGAGGGAGAAGGAGAGGACATTGAATTCCTGAATGAAGACGAATACGAGATTGAAGACTGCGAGGAGGAAGACTGGGACTAAATGCCAGCGGTAAGGATTCTCTGCCCACACCAACATAAAGCAAGCAGTTGCCATGAGACGAAATAATATAGGAAAGAAAAAGATATGTGCCCTATTGGCCACAACATTCATCCTGTCGGTCATAAGCATCATGGGTGCCAGTGCATACATGTTGCATTACTCATTGTATAACGGACACAACAGACAACCGTCCCTGCACCACGACTATGCCTACTCAATGACTGACACTGCCGTAGTAATGCCAAGCGGGGAGTTGCACCATGCCATCTACCTGCGCGCCGACTCTGCCAAGGGGCGTACAGCCATAATAGTACATGGATATAAGGATTACTGCGAAAGCTTCCTGGATATAGGCAGAATGTACCACGATGCCTTGGGCTATAACATCCTATTGCCGGACCTGCACGGACATGGCCTAAGCTATGGCACGGACATACAGATGGGATGGAAAGATCGCTTGGACGTGCTACACTGGGCCCAAATTGCCGAAGAAATGTTCCGTGACAGCATCTGCGAATCAAGGATGGTGATACACGGAGTATCAATGGGAGCCGCAACCACAATGTGCCTGTCAGGTGAGGAAAACCTGCCGCCATATATTCGCGCCTTTGTTGAGGACTGTGGTTACACAAGCGTATGGGACGAGTTCAGCGGCCAGCTAAAGGAGCAGTTCGGACTGCCAGGCTTCCCGCTGATGCACACCACAAGCCTGCTTTGCAAATGGAAGTATGGATGGAGTTTCGGTGAGGCTTCGCCGATACGCCAAGTTGCCAAGTGCACCCGTCCAATGCTATTCATCCACGGTGACGCAGATACCTATGTACCATACAGCATGCTTCGCCCGCTGTACGAAGCCAAGCCTAAACCCAAGGAGATGTGGACAGCTCCAGGTTCGCAACATGCCAAAGCATTTTACGACTACCCCGATGAGTACACGAATGTCGTAAGAAGTTTTCTGGAGAAATACTGCCGCTGAGTATCTTCTCCAAAAACAGCAACCTTGCAGTTTATAATAAGTATCGCAGGCAATCGCCTCTGATGACTAATCAGGCAAGCGACATGATATCGGCAAAGACACCTGCCGCCGTAACGGAGGCACCAGCTCCATAACCTTGAATGAGCATCGGGTACTCGTTATAGCGCTCCGTAGTTAGAAGAACTATGTTGTTGCTGCCTTCCAACTGATAGAAAGGATGTCCCTCTTCTATTTCCCGAAGCGATATGTTGGCACGGCCACTCTCGTATGTGGCCACGAAACGCCACACCTTGCCCTCGCTCTCCAATACCTCTCGGCGACGTTCCCACTCAGAATCAAGAGCAGGCAGGTTTCTCCAGAACTCATCCAATGTACCATCGAAGAAAGATTGCGGTATAAGCAATTCCGTTTCCACATCCTCCTGATTGATACGATATCCTGCCTCGCGGGCAAGGATGACCAATTTCCGCAACACGTCCCTGCCGGAAAGGTCTATACGTGGATCCGGTTCGCTGTAACCTTCAACCTTAGCCATTTCCACCGTCTTGCTGAATGGTATATCTGCAGAGATGGTATTGAAAATATAATTGAGCGTACCGCTAAGCACGGCCTCGATGCGCAATATCTTATCACCCGAATTGCAAAGGTCGTTGATTGTGCGTATGATTGGCAGACCGGCACCAACGTTGGTTTCGAAAAGAAACTTCACGCCACGCGTTTGTGATATTCGTTTCAACTCGCTGTACTGCTCATAATCGCTGGATGCCGCTATTTTGTTGGCAGCAACTATGTTGATGTTATGCGACAGGAAATCCTTGTAGAGAGATGCGACCTCTGACGAAGCAGTACAATCCACAAATACGCTGTTGAAGATATTCATGCCTATAACCTCATCGTGCAGACGTTCCATGTTGCTGGCAGGAGCTTCTGCAAGACGTTGACGAAAATTCTCCAGATCCAGCCCATCACGGGAGAACATGGCATTATGCCCGGAGGCAATCCCAACCACATTCAGTTGCAAGTGCAACTCACGTTTCAATTTCTCGCGCTGGTGGCATATCTGTTCGATAAGGCTGCCGCCCACCGTGCCAACACCGCAGACAAAAAGGTTAAGCACCTGATACTCGCTTAGAAAAAAAGAATCATGGATGACGTTCAGAGCCTTGCGCAGATATTCCTCCGATATGACAAAAGAGACATTGGTCTCGCTGGCTCCTTGGGCACATGCTATCACACTGATACCGCTACGCCCCAATGTACCAAAAAGTTTACCGGCCACACCAGGCGTATGCTTCATATTCTCGCCCACAATGGCCACAGTGGCCAATCCGCCCTCGGCGGACATGGGATACATGGCCCCCTCTGCAATCTCTCTGGAGAACTCCTCATTGAGCACATGACAAGCCTCACTGGCATCCTCGTCACGTACACCTATGGAAGTACTGTTCTCACTGCTTGCCTGGGAAACCATGAAAACCGATATGCCATTGTCTGCCAGACAAGTAAAGATACGGCGGTTCACACCTATGACACCGACCATTGAAAGACCTGACACATTGATGATTGCAGTTCCCTTTATGCTGGAGATACCGCGTATCGGCTTGTCACCACCACGAATATCCTTCTTTATGATAGTACCCGGTGCATCTGGGTTGAAAGTATTCTTCACACGAATAGGAATATTCTTCAGGCACACAGGATAGATTGTAGGCGGATAGATGACCTTGGCACCGAAGTTGCACAATTCCATGGCCTCCACGTAAGACAACTCGTCTATGACGTAAGCTGTGCCGATGACTTTGGGATCCGCTGTCATAAATCCATCTACGTCCGTCCATATCTCCAACACAGTGGCATCCAATGCGGCAGCCACTATGGCAGCCGTGTAATCGCTACCGCCGCGCCCCAGATTGGTAACCTCACCGGTGTCGATATCTGAAGAAATGAAACCTGCCATCAGACTCACCTGGGGGATGGTCTTCCATGTATTGCGGACAAGATCGTTCGTCACCTTGGCACACAGTACGTTCTTGCCATTCTTCTTCTCCGTCCGAATGACCTCGCGTGAATCATACCATCGGGCACCGTCCACCACCGTGGCCACTATGCGCGAAGACATGCGCTCACCATAACTGACGATGGTAGCTAATGTCTTGGACGAAATGTCGCGTATCAGATACACACCATAATAGATGCTGCGCAGTTCCTCCAACAGTCCATGTACTTCTATCGACAAAGCATCACGTACAGGGCCGGAGGGCATGACACCACAAATAACATCCTCGTGACGACGCACTATAAACTGGAACACCTCTTGATACCGCATGTCCCCCTCCATGGCCAAACGCGAGGTCTCTATCAACCTGTCGGTAATGCCTCCCAGAGCACTTACCACCACCACTACCGGTTCCGTCTGGGACGTCACTATTCTTTTAACACTCAGGATGCTGTCTACGCTACCGACACTGGTGCCGCCGAACTTCAGGACTTTCATGTTTCTTTATACTTGAATATATCCGCCAATGGTAACCGTTATCCTTTTCAAGCCAAAGAGAAGGCCCAAAGGCAGCAGATGTTAATCATAAGATCTGTTTCACATGGCAATACTCACCTCACACATCTTCCATACATTATATTTATCATTTAAGCTCGGAAGGGGGCAACAAGGCCATTTCATAGGGACAAAGATACGATTATTTACAAGCCTAAGCAAACGATACACCACATTCTTTCGCCACTACTTTCATTTTGCCTTATATAGGGCAGCCATCTCCGCACAACGTTCGCCATCCACACCCGCAGAGACAATGCCACCGGCATACCCTGCACCCTCACCACAAGGAAAAAGGCCACGTATGCGAACGTGTTGAAGAGTGTCACGTTCGCGCAATATCCTCACCGGAGCAGAAGTACGGGTTTCGATGGCTATCATTGTGGCCTCGTTGGTTAGAAATCCATGGTAACTGCGTCCAAAGGCCTTGAAACCCTCCTGCAACCGCTCCGTGATGAAACGTGGCATCCAGAAATGCAACGGACTGGCGATTAGCCCTGGAGCATAGCTGCTGTCATTGAGGTCGGCACTCAACCGATTGTTGACAAAGTCCGCCATACGTTGGGCCGGAGCAGTCTGCTTGCGGTTGCCCTGCAACCAACAGACACGCTCCAACTGTTCCTGCAACAGGAGAGAACGCAGTATATCATCCGCCAGGTCATCTGCTGCCGTCTCCGCCGCACTATGTTCCAAGGCAATGACACCGGCACCCTTTATCTCGGATGGCACGAGCAAGGAAGCAGGCACGATATCCTCAGGACGCACCTCCACCACCATGCCTGAATTACTCCAATGTCCGCCGCGATTGGACGGGCTCATGCCGTTGACCACAATCTGTTCATCCCCGCTGGCAGCAGGAACCACCACTCCACCAGGACACATACAAAAGCTATATACGCCTCGGCCAGCCGCCTGTCTCACCATTGAATACTCTGCTGCAGGCAGCCATTTGCCACGGCCTTCCCTCGAATGATATTGTATCTGGTCTATCAGATGAGCGGGATGCTCCAGACGCACTCCCATGGCCAAGCCTTTGGCCTCCATCTCTATTTTACAGGAATGCAAATAGCGGTATACATCGCGGGCAGAATGCCCCGTGGCCAATATCACAGAGGAGGCACGGAATTCCTTGTCGCCACAGCGTATACCGCGCACCTCGTCGCCCTCTATTATCAACGATGTCATCTTGGTCTGGAAATACACCTCGCCTCCGCGAGAAAGTATGGTCTTGCGCATATTCTCTATGACACGAGGCAAGCAGTCCGTGCCCACATGAGGGTGGGCATCCACCAAGATATTGGGATTGGCACCATGTTGAACAAATACACGCAATATCTTTTCTCCGTCACCACGCTTCTTGCTACGCGTATACAGTTTGCCATCACTATATGCACCTGCACCGCCTTCTCCAAAGGAATAATTGCTTTCCGAATCCACACGTTGTTCGGGGCGTATGCGTGCCAAGTCCTTTTTGCGTTCGCGGACATCCTTGCCACGCTCCACCACTATGGGGCGCAATCTCAATTCTATCAAACGCAATGCGGCAAACAGTCCCCCCGGACCGGCTCCCACAACGATGACAGGACGCGCCTCACTGACATCCGGGTAATAGATTGGCTGGAAGAGCTGTTCCTGCGGCTTCTCGTCCACAAACGCACGTATGGACAGATTCACATAAACTGTCCTCTGACGTGCGTCTATGCTACGTTTCATCACCTGCACAGCATCGGCCTTTATGCCTTTCTCACGTTTCAGAAAAGAAATGATGCCGCGTTCGTCATATGCCTCACGCGGACCTATACGTAGTTGTAGTTCGTGTATCACGGTGTGTATATATTCCTAAACAAACAATAATGCATGTAACGCTCCCCCCTTCCCTTGGACAAGCACTGCTACCCGAACAGTTCTCGCACGGCCTCAGCCACACGTTTCACTGGTACTATCTCTATGGTATATGCCTTGGGATTGATGCCGGACATATTATGATGTGGCACAAGTATGCGCGAGAATCCCAGACGTTGTGCCTCGCTTATACGCTGATCCATGCGGCTGACCGGACGTATCTCCCCGCTCAGCCCCACCTCTCCGGCCATAGCCACTCCTGTATCTATGGGCGTGTCCACATTGCTGGACAGGACTGCTGCCATCACGCTCAAGTCAAGCGCAGGATCTGTAACACGCAGCCCGCCGGCAATGTTCAAGAAGACATCTTTCTGTGCCAACTTGAATCCCACACGCTTTTCCAGTATGGCCAGGAGCATGTTCAAGCGTTTGCCATCGAAACCGATAGTGCTGCGCTGCGCAGTGCCATAGGCCGCGGTGGAGACCAAGGCTTGTGTCTCTATCAAGAACGGCCGCACTCCTTCTATGGCAGAGGCTATGGCTATGCCCGATAGCCCTTCGCGATTGTCGGACAGGAGCAGTTCCGAGGGGTTGGTCACCTGCCGCAATCCTTCGTGCCTCATCTCATAGATACCAAGTTCCGATGTACTGCCAAAACGGTTCTTGATACTGCGCAGGATACGGTACATATAGTGCTGGTCACCCTCGAACTGCAGTACGGTATCCACTATATGCTCCAACACTTTGGGGCCTGCCAGGGAACCCTCCTTGGTGATGTGTCCGATGAGCATGATACTGACACCGCCCGACTTGGCATAGCGCAACAACGAAGCAGCGCATTCCCTTATCTGCGCCAGCGAACCCGGACTGGATTCCACCCCTTCGGTGGAAATCGTTTGTATGGAGTCTATCACAACCAGGTCCGGCCGGGTCTCCTGGATTTGCAGGTAGATTTGTTCCAGAGATGTTTCGGTAAAAACCAACAAGCCATCCGTTCCGTCTCCGATGTTGCCTGCAGGCAACAGACGCTCGGCCCTCAACTTGATTTGCCGTGCGCTCTCCTCACCTGAGACATACAGGACGCGCTTGTCCTTCAAGGCAAGGACGGTCTGCAGCACCAAGGTACTCTTGCCTATGCCCGGTTCGCCGCCAAGCAGTACCAGACTGCCGGGAACCAAACCTCCGCCCAATACCCTGTTAAGTTCCCCGTCATGCAGGTCCATACGCGGTTCCTGCGTGGCATTGATGTCGGCCAAAGGAAGAGGCCTATTACGGTTGGCCACATCATCCGTCCCGGCGGCCTGCATGGCCATACGTGTGATGGCAGATACCGGTTTCTCGGGCTGTATACGCATCTCCTTCATGGTGTTCCAACGTCCGCACGAGGGACACTTGCCAACCCAGCGGACAGACTCCTGGCCGCAGTAGTCGCATACGTATATGGTTTTTGTCTTGCTCATGGTAGTATGTGTCAGGTATATACTTAGCCAAATGGTTGTTTATCTCTTGTCATCCGTTTCCACCGTCATGTGACATGTACGGCAGTTGAAACGCAGCAGAAAGCGGCGTCCGTCAGCCCCACGCAGATACAGGTCGCCGCGTATGGCCCGTGGGTTCTCGCGGAGACACTGTCCCATCTGATAGCGTATGCAATAGCGGCATGTCATCAGGGGCGAGCGTTCCGTATGCGTATTGTCCACTTGTCCGATGTCGCGCAACATGGCAGGAACGTCATGCCGTGGCAACGGGCATTCGATTTCCTGCAACAATTCCCTGCGCCACGAAGCCAGCAGGCTGCGCGGAATGAACCATGGCGACGAGAAAGCCACACTCACATCAGTGGTCTCATAAATGGTGTCTCCCAGACGCGAGAGAACATCGCGAATGGAGGCTGACTGGTCGGTGCGTGCCTCCTGGTGACCATATTCATATTCACGCGAAACAGTACGGGTTCCCTGTGTGACTTCCAGACGGAAGCCAGCAGGCGTCTCGGCCAACGTCCATTGCAAGGGCAATGACCTGCGGGCAGTATCGCCCGCGAGGATGCTCTCCATGCGCTGGTCCTGGTTGCGATAGACCACAGTTCCCTCCTTCAATCCCTGCGGCATGCGATGTGGATACAGGTGATTGCCATCAGCGCGGTTTATTCTAAAGCCGACAAGTTCCGGTCGTCCATTGTCTTCGGCAAGGTAACAAAGTCCGTCGCCATTGGCAAAGGATGCCGTACCGGCAACGACTACATGGTCACGGCGAATTTCCTTTACAAACCCCACCCGTTCTCCCATACTCTTGGGCGTGGCGGTATTACACAGATCGGACGTGCGTCCCTGCATGAAGTAGTCCGTAAAGCCACGATTGAAACTGCGTTGAGGGTCGGGCATAAAGTTCAAATCCACCCTGCCAGACGATGCCGCGCGGTATTCCTTGCGCTTACGGAAAATGGCATCCAGCTGCCGACGGTACCACGCTGTGACATTCTTGACATAGGCCACATCCTTCAATCTGCCCTCAATCTTCAGCGAACGCGCCCCTGCATCCAGCAAAGCCTCCAGATGCTGCGTGCGGTTCATATCGCGCATCGACAGTAGATAACGCCTCATGGCCAGCTTACGACCTGCGGCATCCTCCAAATCGTATGGCATACGACAAAACTGGGCACATTCGCCCCTGTTGGCACTGCGGCCATAGCACACCTCCGACGCATAGCAACGGCCATTGTAACTGACACATACGGCACCGTGGACAAAGACCTCCAGCACCGCCTCCGGCACCTGACGGTGTATCTCGGCTATCTCGGCAATGCCCAGTTCGCGCGCCAGAACCACCTGCCCGTAACCACGGCCACACAGGTCGCGAACCTTCTCTACGGTATGATTGTCCATCTGGGTGGAGGCATGCAGGGGGATAGGAGGAAAATCAGGCAGCAGAGCCAACCTCTCGTCCTGGACAATCAGTGCATCCACCCCGATAGCGTACATTCTCCATGCGATGTCCCGGGCCCTGCCCAGTTCCTCTTCACTATCCAGCAAGGTGTTCAGCGTGACATAGACCTTCACGCCGAACGGGTGAGCATAACCGACCACACGGGCAATATCCTCATCTGAATTACCGGCCGAGGCACGTGCCCCGAATTGCTCTGCTCCCATGTACACGGCATCCGCCCCATGGTCTATGGCGGCAATGGCACAATCCAGGTCGCGTGCCGGTGCAAGCAGTTCTATTCCTATGCTCGCGTCAGTGACGGGCGACTTAGAATGGCATATGGGAGAATTACTGTTTGATGGCATACGGTGTTGACGGATTTACATAATAGTTGAGCCAGTTGGAAAAGAGCAAGTTGCCATGAGCACGCCATGTTACCTTCACGCCGCGCCCCATATCATCATCCACATAATAGTTGTAAGGCATCCGTATGGGCAACCCCTTGTCCAGGTCACGCCTATATTCCGTATCCAATGTGTCCGGTGCATATTCGCTATGTCCTGTGACAAAAATCTCCCTGCCACCGTGCGCCATGACAACGGCAACACCGCTCATGGGGCTTTCGGCCACTATTTCCAGGTCCGGCACACGATCTATATCCTCGCGCCGAACCTCGGTATGCCGGCTGTGAGGCATGCAGAACGTATCATCGAAACCGCGGAAGATGGGCAGTCGTGGTTGCAATGGCGTCTGCGGAAAGATGCCGAACATCTTCTGCGGCAACGTATGCTTTGGCACGCCATAATAATGGTATAGCCCCGCCTGTGCCGCCCAGCATATGTACATGGTGGATGTGACATTGGTGCGGCACCACCCGAATATCTCTTCCAGTTCAGACCAGTAATTGACCTGCGGATAATCCAGATGTTCCACCGGGGCTCCTGTAATGAGCATGCCGTCGAAGTGCTCTGTCCGCATGTCGTGGAAATAGCGATAGAAGGCCTGCATATGCTCCGCAGGAGTATGCTTCGGCGTATGGCTCCGCAACATCATCAGGTGTATTTCCAAATGCAACGGCGACAGAGAGAGGACTCGCAGGAGGTCGGTCTCCGTGGCTATCTTCATAGGCATCAGGTTCAGTATGGCTATGCGAAGCGGACGGGCAGTCTGGGATGTGCCCCCAATACGTGCCTCCACTTCGATATTGGACTTCGTATCATGTTTCCTCGCCGCTACATGGTTCAAGCAAGTTTGTCCTTGTTCCTCCTTGGCTTGAACCAAAACGTTCTCCTGACGAAGCAATTCTATGGCCGGCAATCCTTCCGGTAGTATCAATGGCATGGTGTATGGTGTGAATGGCTATATTATAAATATATATTAAGGTGCAGTTACTGCTACTCCATCAGTTCCATCCAGCGCTCTTCGGCACTGGCCAACTGCTGTTTCAGGCGTTTATACTTCTCGTACAAGGATATGTCCTGCGCCCCCTCCTGCGTGGACATCTGTTGCTCCACTATGGCAATGGCGCTTTCCAGCTGCATCACCTCGGCCTCGGCCTCGGCCAAAATTTTATCGCGCTTCTTTTGGGCACGCGCCTGGGCCTTCTGTTCCTCATACGACAGTTTGCTGTCTGACTTCGGAGCCTGTACCCGTGTGGAAATGTCAGAGGACTCTACAGCTGCCGCCGGAGCCTGTGCCAGAGAACCGGCCTGCTCCGCCTCGTGACGCTTGATCCAGTCATAGATGCCTCCGAGATATTCACGCACCCGGCCTCCTCCGAATTCATAAACCCTCTCCACCAGGCCGTCAAGGAAATCGCGGTCGTGGCTGACGATTATCACCGTGCCGTCGAAATCCCTTATGGCCTCTTTCAACACATCCTTGGACTTGAGATCGAGATGGTTCGTAGGTTCGTCCAGAATTAGCAGGTTGACAGGTTCCAGAAGCAACTTTATCATGGCCAGACGCGTGCGTTCGCCCCCGGAAAGGAACTTGACCTTACGCTCCGATAGTTCTCCTCCGAACATGAACGCGCCCAGGATGTCGCGTATCTTGGTACGTATCTCGCCACGCGCCACGTTGTCGATGGTATCGAACACTGTCAGTTCTCCATCCAGCATCTGCGCCTGATTCTGCGCGAAATAACCTATCTGCACATTGTGTCCCACCTTCACCTCTCCCTGGAAAGGTATTTCTCCCATGATGCACTTGACCATCGTGGACTTGCCCTCACCGTTCTTGCCTACGAAGGCGACTTTCTCGCCACGGCGAATGGTAAGGTTCACGTGGTCAAAGACCACATGGTCGTATTCCTTGCGGGCCTCGTTGCATATGACGGGGTAATCCCCGCTGCGCTGCGAACAGGTGAACTTGAGGTGCAGGGCGGAATTGTCCACCTCGTCCACCTCTATGGGTATCATCTTCTCCAGCTGGCGTATGCGTTGCTGCACCTGTATGGCCTTGGTGGCCTGATAACGGAAGCGGTCTATGAAGGCCTGCGTGTCGGCAATCTCCTTTTGCTGGTTTTCCCAGGCGCGCAACTGCTGTTCGCGTCGTTCGGCACGCAGGACCACATATTCATCATAGCATACCCGGTAATCGTATATGCGACCGCAAGTGATTTCCAACGTACGGTTGGTGACATTATTGATGAAGGCACGATCGTGGCTCACCAAGATTACGGCACCGGCATAGGTGCCGAGAAACTGTTCCAACCATTGTATGGACTCGATGTCGAGATGGTTGGTAGGCTCGTCCAGCAGTAGCACGTCGGGCTGCTGCAACAGTATCTTGGCCAACTCTATACGCATGCGCCACCCGCCTGAAAACTCGCTGGTGGGGCGTTCCAAGTCGGCCTGGCGGAATCCAAGTCCCATGAGCGTGCGTTCCAGCCGCCCCATGTATTCGCCACCCCCCATCATGGCCAGGCGTTCGCTTTCATGGGTAAACCGCTCGCACAATTGCATGTAGTCATCGCTCTCGTAGTCTTCCCTCTCGGCCATTTCGCGCTCCATGTCGCGGATATTACGCTCTATCTCATGCAGATGGGAAAAAGCCTTCTCCGCCTCGTTGCGCACTGTACACGAGTCGGAGAGCACCATCACCTGCGGCAGATACCCCACGGTAACCCCTTTGGGAATGGTAACACTGCCTCCGGTGGGAGGCTCCACGCCGGCTATAATCTTCAACATAGTGCTCTTGCCGGCTCCGTTCTTGCCAACCAGCGCTATGCGGTCCCGCTCGTTGACCACATATGATATGTCACTGAACAGCGGACGGGCACTGAACTCCACTGACAGATGGTCTATAGAAATCACGTCGTTGTCTCATTGATTTGTTTCACGCGCAAAATTACATAATTATTTCCTAATAACAGGTATGTCAACTGTGCTTTCCCTCCTATAGCATGACATTTTTGAGGTACGACATGCGATAAGGCATTCCCGGAATCATACCGTGCAAGCGGAAACAGAAACCGACATGCCTGTATGAGAAGAGCCGGCAACCTCGTGACCTACTTGGAGACAGATGATACAAGCTAATAATATGCGCAAAAACATGCAAGACAGACATACATTACACTTCGTAGTTTTTTACCGGACACACACGGGAAGTTCCATCTAACATTCCGCAAAGCAGAAAAAAGGCAAAAGGGACAACAATCAGACACATACATCATTATCAAGGAAGCCGGCAGTCTTCCAAAACACTTATTACCAAAGACTTGCAAAAACTCTTTTTTTTTAAACGCGAAACCAACAGGACACAAATTCCCGATTCTCGCGAAAATAGGGAACAGCTCCCATAGGAACGGACATGCGCATTCGCGAATTCACAGACACCAATTCGCGAATACGCACAAGCGTCCACACCGGGCATCGCCTGCGACCATGCAGGAACAAAATTCCAAAGCAATAAGAACAAACGAGGAGTGCATAAATACGCACACACAATATGCTGTTGTTGTCCGCAAAATGGCCATCAAGGAATCCGCGACTGCACACCATTACACGCAGACAAGCACACAGGCAACACGTCTTGTGTGTATTTAGGCATGTAACACTTATTCCAACAGTTAGAATGACAAGCACACGGCAAGCAAAAAGAGCGAGCATTAACGGACTGGACATAATACCAATATGGCAAGTAATTATCAATTCCCACTTATGTGTATAATGAATAAATAATGTAACTTTGCACTCATAAACAATATGAGCATCTAACGACACATTGACATTCTATAATAATTACTTACACACATGAAAAAGCTAATTCTATCGGCTCTGTCTCTGCTCTCCTCCTTGGGAATGCAGGCCGCAGACACCCCGCTATGGTTGCGCCACTGTGCCATCTCGCCCGACGGTACAACGGTGGCGTTCTGTTACAAAGGAGATCTGTTTACCGTTCCGGTCACGGGAGGCAGGGCAACACAAATTACCACGCACACCGCACACGACACGCATCCGGTATGGTCACCGGACGGGCAGCAGATTGCCTTTGCCTCAAACAGAGAAGGCAGTTTTGACATCTATGTCGTCAATAGAAACGGAGGCTCCCCACGCCGCATCACCTCGCATTCGGCCAACGAATACCCGGAAACATTCCGCGACGGCCACACGATCCTGTACCGTGCCAACATACAGCAAGATGCCGCAGACGGACATTTTCCTGGCTCCACACAGGTATATGCCATAGACATACGGGACGAGGGCAACCGCCCTACCCTGTTCTCGTCCATGACGATGGAAGAAATCTCCATCAACGGACAAGGCTAGGTGCTCTATCAGGACAAGAAGGGATACGAGGATTCGTTCCGCAAGCATCACCGCTCGCCCATTACACGCGACATCTGGCTGACGCAGGCCGACGGGCAACGCACATACCTGCAACTGACATCCTTCAACGGCGAAAACCGCGAGCCGGTGTGGGCTGCGGACGATGTCTCTTACTATTACCTGAGCGAGGAGAGCGGAAGTTTCAACGTATACAAGGGCAGCCTGACGAGCAGTGCACGTCCCATGCAGCTGACGCGTCTGTCCAATCACCCTGTGCGCCATCTGTCCGCCTCGCGAAACGGCCTCCTGTGCTTCAGCTACGACGGTGAAATATATACCATGAAGGAAGACGGGCAACCGGCAAAGCTCAACATAGAAATCGTCTCCGACGAGATCGACAAGGCTGTGGAATATCAGACACGTTCATGGGGAGCCGGCAAAATCAAGGCTTCGCCCGACGGAAAGGAGATAGCCTTTATCATGGCCGGCGACGTGTATGTCACCTCGGTAGAATACCAAACGACAAAACGCATAACCAACACTCCCGAACAGGAGCGGGACATAGACATCAGCCCGGACGGGCGAACACTCATATATTCGTCCGAACGCAACGGGGTGTGGGGCATATACCGTACCGACATAGTACGCGAAGACGACAAGCAGTTTGTCTACGCACAAGAATTGAAGGAGGAGCCTCTGATTGTAGGCAAGGAACCTTCCTTCCAGGCATCGTTCTCGCCGGACGGCAAGGAAATAGCCTATCTGGCCAACCGTACCGAAATCCGTGTATATAACCTGAAGAGCAAAAAGTCGCGTACCGTGCTGGATGGCAAATACAACTATTCATACTCCGATGGCGACCAGGAATTCTGCTGGTCACCGGACAACCGTTGGATATTGGCCAAATACATCAGTGTGGGCGGATGGAACAACACGGACATTGCCTTGATCAAGGCAGATGGCAGCGGCGAGATCATAAATCTCACCGAGAGCGGATACAGCGACTCCTCTCCACGCTGGGTGCTGGACGGCAAGGCCATGACATGGAAGTCGGACCGTGCCGGATACCGCAGTCACGGCAGCTGGGGCGCGCACAGCGACATGTATATCATGTTCTTCGATGCCGAAGCCTATGACCGCTTCCGCATGAGCAAGGAAGACCTGGCACTGTACGAAGAGAAGCAGAAAGCAGAAAAGGAAAAGGCGGAGAAGGAGAAAGCAGAGAAAGAGAAAGACAAGAACGGGAAAAAGAAGGAAGGCAACAAGAATACCGCCAAGGACGAGAAGAAGACGGAAGCGGCCAAGCCATTGGAATTTGACCTGGAGAACCGCCAGAACCGCATCATGCGCCTGACAATGAACTCGTCCAACCTGGCCGATGGCATACTGGACAAGGACGGAAGCAAATTTTATTACCTCAGTGCTTTCGAGGGTAACTACGACCTGTGGGTGCGCGACCTGAAAGACAACAGCCTGAAGATTCTCGTCAAAGGAGCCGGGGCAGGCTATCTGGACCTGGACAAAGAATCCAAGTACATATACATGTCCAACGGCAGTATCAAGCGCATAGAAATGTCCAACGGTGCCAGCAAGGGCATAGACTTCTCCGCGCCATATGACTATCGTCCCTTTGCACAGCGACAATACATTTTCTGCCACGCTTGGCAACAGGTCAAGGACAAGTTCTACGTGAAAGACCTCCACGGTGTGGACTGGGATGCATACCGCAAGTCCTACGAGCGTTTCCTGCCCCATATCAACAACAACTATGACTTTGCCGACATGCTCAGCGAACTTCTGGGCGAGCTGAATGCATCGCACACCGGGGCACGCTATTCCGGCACCTGGGCATCGCAGCCCACAGCGTCGCTGGGAGCCTTCTTCGACGACACATACAAGGGCGATGGCCTTAAGGTGAAGGAAGTAATCAAGCGAGGCCCCCTGACACGTGCCAACAGCAAAATCAAGGCGGGCACCATCATCACCAAAATAGACGGCATGCCCATAAAGAAAGGCAAGGACTACTATCCATTGCTGGCAGGTAAGGCCGGTCGCAAAGTGCGCCTGAGCTTCATCGACGAAGGCTCCAAGAACGAGGCCGAGGAAATAGTAACCCCGGTCAGCTACGGAGCCTTGGACAATCTGCTCTACGAACGTTGGGTGGAGCAGCGCAAGGCCTTGGCAGAAAAGTACTCCGACGGTCAAATAGGGTATGTGCACGTCAAGGGCATGGACAGCGAAAGCTTCAGGCGCGTATATTCCGAGCTTCTTGGGAGTTGCCGTGGCAAGAAAGCGGTGGTGGTGGATACACGCCACAATGGCGGCGGATGGTTGCATAACGACCTTGGTATCCTGCTCAGCGGAAAGGAGTTCCAGCAATACGTGCCTCGTGGACAGTACATCGGCAGCGATCCGTATTCACGTTGGAACAAGCCCTCTGCGGTTCTCATCTGCGAGGACAATTATTCCAATGCCCACGGGTTCCCCTTCATGTACAAGGCTTTGGGGCTTGGAAAGCTGATAGGCGCGCCCATGGCCGGAACCATGACGGCAGTCTGGTGGGAACGGCAGATTGATTCCTCCATAGTCTTTGGCATACCCCAGGTGGCCATCAAGGACATGAACGGCAACTATCTCGAAAACCAGCAACTGGATCCCGACATCCTCATATACAACGAACCTGCAGCCGAACTGCAAGGAGAGGACCAGCAACTGAAAGCCGCAGTGGAACACCTGCTGAAAGAAACAAAATAAGACACATACCTGCCACATAAATGCAACCGTGACGACTGTGCCAAGAGCCTGTCGCCACGGTTTGCTTTGAAGTCAGCCGCGAGGATGACGTATAACGCATCGAGTATTGCCTTTTCTTCCTGCAAGGATACTCTACTGTCAGATATAATCCCAAATCGGTCATTAGAACGTCAATTTGTATAAATCATCTGATTTATATTGCCT
>JAMPDJ010000017.1 GCA_023665805.1 Bacteroides sp.
GCTGGTCCTTTTTTTAGTGCCTACTCTCAGACACACTTTTTGACACAGTATCATACATTTTACAGGATGCACAAAGAGAAACGTAATTTTACATTCCGTAGGCATGAAAATGAAGTCAAAACAGCACAAAAGACCCGCTTCTAATAGTTATGACAAGGCACTACACCTTGCACACCTCTCATTCACAATAACTTATCCAATTTTTATTTTTGACGATGCCAAGCCATCAATGAGATAAAAATCACTTCTCGCCAAAGCGCACCGCCGTCTTCGCAGAAACAGACTTGCGAAATCGTGAATTCTCATCTGTGAATTCGCGTATTCTCATGCACATCCATACGTGAACACACATACAAGCATGAAGGACAGAAAATCCATAGCAAACAGGAGCAAAACATATCACATAAATATGCAGCTATCGCATGCGCTCCACACATTAGCGCCAATACCATTGACCCGATTCCATTCGCCATCCAATATATAACAAATGTATAAAACAATAATAAATCCATATCTGCCGTGACATGCTACTCTTTCGCATGCCATACTAAAAGACAAGTTTACTTCAAGGCATAAAAAGTTGATTTTAAGTATAATCTACGCTGCGCAACCTATAGGCTTAAGGGCTAAAGGCACGTGGAATGCGGACAATAGTATAAATGGTAGAAACTGGACCTTCATTACACAGATCTTATCTTTCGTCCTTCCTAACTCAACTTCTAACAGGCGACTTCGTCGTCAGATGAGACAAAATAAAACAGTGAGAGGCCACAGTGCACAGGAGGCCATAGTAACATCAAGTCATTCCTAATAAGCAACTCTATGAATACATTTGGAACGCCATTATTTTTATGCTTTATGACATAAGATAGTGCCAATCTCGAAAAAATACCATATCTTTGTAGTGTAACGGCAAACCGAGTTGAAGATAAACCATCAACAACCAAAACATACGGCACGAATCAAGACATTACAGAAAACTCCTAAGTAGTCCGTTACAGGCTTTGGTCGGCTTTCAGATACTACGTGAGGGGTTACGTTTTCATATTGTAGGTTTGATGATACGAACTACAACACAGACAAAGGGCAAACCTTTTCTTAAATGGGCAGGAGGTAAGACACAACTGCTTCACACCATTGACTCTTTTCTTCCAGAAACATTTAGTAAAGAACAAGAAGTAACCTACATCGAGCCTTTTGTAGGTGGCGGAGCCATGCTATTTTTCATGCTCCAAAAGTATCCCAATATAAAGAGAGCTATCATCAATGACATAAATCCACATCTTGTTACTACCTATAAGATAATTCGAGACGAACCGTACGCATTGATAGATTTTCTGACTGAGCTGCAAACAAAATATAGGGAAATTAAAGAATACGAAAACCAGAAAGCATTTTATCTTGATATACGAGACCGTTTCAACAATGCAGCCATGACACAAATAGAGGAGGCTTCATATATGATTTTTATGAACCGGACTTGCTTCAACGGATTATATCGGGAGAATTCCAAAGGCAGGTTTAATGTACCATTTGGCAAATACGCCAATCCTACAATATGTGATAAGACTCTTATCATCTCGGATAGCGAATTACTACAAAAGGTGGAAATAATAAATGGCGATTTTGCTCAAACACAGAAATATGTCAATGGGTACACGTTCTTCTACTTTGATCCCCCATACCGACCATTGGATGCAACTTCAAGTTTCAACTCATACGTCAAGGAGGTCTTTGATGATGACGAACAACTCCGTCTGAAAGATTACTTCACGATGCTCTCCAAGGAAGGGTGTTTTGAGATGCTAAGCAATTCAGACGGGAAAGGACACAATGAGGCTGACACTTTTCTTTATGACTTATATCAGGATTTTTATATTGAGCAAGTGTCTGCCAAAAGAAGTATCAATGCTAATCCGTCCAAACGTGGTATACTAACCGAATTATTGATTAGGAACTACGATAACTGTCAGGATGCAGATGACACCATCTTTAACTTGTAAGAACCATGACAACAGAATTTGACAACTTCGTGAAATCGTTAAAGGAAACCCACTTCGCTCTTGGTGATTATGTGGATTTTCCCAAGGTCGCAGCTAACGTGGAAAACATATCCATTAAACTAAATCAGCTGAACTATTTGATTGGGCAAGACGATATGGCGGCTGCAGTTAAACGTCTATGGAATGAGAATCCGAAGGTTTTCTCCGTATTGGATGTTCTGATTGCTGTCCGTACAAAAGACAAAAAGAAAGTCATTGACGCAAATGGAGGCATCCATCTTGTAGCAGATTTTTTCAAATCACCAGAACAAATCACGGTATTCCTCAATGAGACCGGACTTACTGAAGTATTTCAATCCAAACAAATAAAGAACTTGGTAGATTACGTTTTTGGCGTAGAGGTGGGTCTTGATTCAAACGCACGCAAGAATCGCGGGGGCCATATCATGGAAGAATTAGTTGCCAACATACTCACTAAAAATGGCATCGTATTCGAGCAAGAAGTCTATTACACAGAATTCACCGAAATTGTAAAAGCTCTTGGTGTTGATAATAAAAGGTTCGATTTCGTTGTTTATACACCCGGAAAAACATATCTCATCGAAACCAACTTCTACTCAGGAGGAGGTTCTAAACTCAATGAGGTGGCAAGAGCTTATTCTGAACTTGCACTCAAAATCAATGCTGTTCCCGGATTTGAATTCGTCTGGATAACTGACGGCATAGGCTGGGAATCAGCACTAAACAAACTCGAAGAAGCATTCGAGCACATACCGTGCATCTACAATCTCACCAACATCAACAAATTCATTGAAAAAATCAAATGATTGCTGGAGTGACAAATGGCGAGAACACATGAACATGTTTTATATACACAGGCCTCATGCACATTTTCTATACGATTAGATTCAATCACGTACACTCTATAAGGTAACTTTCGGAACAGTATCCCTGTAGGCTGTCAGCATTATTTCATATATACTCCCCTCTGCAAACTTGGTCTTTCAGACCCTAAAAATAAACAAGAATCGTGATTATACCATACTATAAATCAGACGACAGAGCCTTCACCATTGTCCATGGCGACTGCTTTGATGTGCTTCCTCAGTTCGATTTTAAGTTTGATATGGTATTTGCAGACCCTCCTTACTTTCTCTCAAATGGAGGCATTAGCTATCAATCCGGAAAAATTGTCTGTGTAGATAAGGGAGACTGGGATAAAGGAGGAACTCCAGATTCCATAATTGAGTTTAACAGAAAATGGCTATCATTATGTCGAGACAAATTGAAGGATAATGGAACTATTTGGATTTCTGGTACACATCATAACATTTTCTCAATAGCTACACTTCTTACCGAACTTGGTTATAAAATTCTTAATGTTGTCACATGGGAAAAAACTAATCCACCACCAAACATTTCGTGTCGTTTCTTCACCTACTCAACAGAATTCATAATATGGGCTCGTAAATGTTCCAAAGTTCCTCACAAATATAACTACAAGTTAATGAAAGCAATAAATGATGGAAAGCAAATGACTGATGTGTGGCGTCTCCCGGCAATCGCCCGCTGGGAAAAATCTTGTGGAAAGCATCCTACACAAAAACCATTATCACTACTGACTCGCATCATTTTGGCAAGCACGGATACCCAAGATTGGATTCTTGACCCATTCTCCGGATCTGCAACAACAGGAATCGCGGCAAACCTGTGCGGACGCCGATACCTCGGAATTGAACAAAACGAACAATTCTCTTCCATCTCCCGTGCCCGTCGCATGGAGATAGACATTCCCCAAAACTTCAACTCCTTCAAAGAAAAACTCCATGATCTCGCCTTTGTCCATGAAACAGACATGCTCCATGAAACCAATGAAGAATATAGGCGAGATTTGCCATTCTAACCTAACAATGACAAACCCATAAACCCGAATCGGTCATTAGATTTCCAATCAGTTTTGCCTTTATGTTCGTACGTATTGCAACCGTTTTGTCGAAGGCATAGCGAGCTATGGCAAGACCAAACGGGAAGCAAGACGGCGAAGAGAAGGGCTAAAATGGAGGAAAAGGCAATATAAAGCAGATGATTTATACAAATTGACATTCTAATGACCGATTTGGGATAAAAACAAGTATTGTCTAACAACTTTGTGGATAAGTTGCAGACCAGATCCACCACCTCTCAAACACACTAATGGAGACACTACTATTGAAATTCATGCATAAACATCAAAATACCGGGCACAGAACCATTATCATGATTTCATACCCGGTATTTTGATTTTTGAACGAATAAGCCCCAGCTATTCCTCTCTCATCAGTTGAGTGAAAAATGCATCCAAGTCCTCATCAATCCCTTCGATAAGATTGTCGGATATGATTACGGTTTCATCATCGTCCACAATATAGATGTCGGTAAGTGTTTCTCCATCCTCGTCCTGCATGACAAAGGTGAATGGATGAAGCACAGCCATGGTGTCTACCACCGATGTGCGTATCTCCTCTATAGCATGTCTCAAGACTGGAGCAACCTTTTGATAGAAAGCCTCATCCTTGGATCCATGAATCCACTCTTCGATGACAATGCGCATGAGTTCACGATCATCATCATCATAGAACCTTACCTCACCGCTGTGGGGAAACACGCGCAGGATGATGTCGGTCAGCACGGGGTCACTCCCCTGTGGAAAACGCTCTGCCACATGACGCAGAGCACGCTGGATTTGTTTCTCTGGTGTAATCATATTACCGTTGATTGATGGTTGATGTATGCTTCTATTCTTCATCTGCTCATGATTACCTACATTCCCCTAACCCACCTATAAGGTATGAGAGAACTGGAATGGAGCTTTCCAATGCACGGAGAGGTTGACGATATACGCCTACAGGTTGCGTCCGTGACAATGCTTGAACTTCTTTCCGGAACCACAAGGGCAAAGGTCGTTACGTCCTGGGAGATTGTCACGACGGACAGGCTGCACGGGTTGAGGTTCACGTGTGTCATGTGAGGATGCCTCACGCATGCTCTCATCTACCATGCTGTCATGGCTTTCCTGAAGACGTTGCTGCTGGCGAGGAGGCTGAGGAGCCTCAGCCTGGCGAATCTGCAACTCGGGAACTTGAGCACGCATGAGAATGCTAACCACGCGGTCGTTAATCTTATTAACCATCTGGTCAAAGTACTTAACAGACTCCAACTTATATATGAGCAAAGGATCCTTCTGCTCGTATGAAGCGTTGTGCACGGAATGCTTCAACTCGTCCAAGAGTCGTAGATTCTCTTTCCATGCATCATCTATTGTATGCAGAATCAAACTCTTATGGAATGCCGTCACAACACTTTGCGACTTTGTTTCGTAAGCTTCCTGAATGTTGCAGCTGATTTGATAGACACGACGTCCGTCCACCACAGGCACCATGATATTCTCGTAGCGTGGCATCTGGTCCGGGTTCTCCATTATCAATGTCACTGCCTTGTGAGCGTTGGTGGCAATGATATTGCACTTGCTCTTGAAACGCTCCATGGCCTTCTGGTACACTTCCTCGGCCAGTTCATCCATATTACCACCCTCATAGCGGTCTTGGGTAAGGGGGAACTCCATGGCCAAAATCTCCAAGAACTGCTCACGACAATTGGCAAAGTCGCGACTCTCCATTATGTGGCACACGCGGTCCCATATCATGTCCGCAATATCCATGCCGAGGCGTTCGCCCATGAGAGCATGACGGCGCTTTTCATAGATGACGGTACGCTGCTTGTTCATCACGTCATCGTATTCCAAAAGACGCTTGCGCACACCGAAGTTGTTTTCCTCCACCTTTTTCTGTGCATTCTCTATCGAGCGGGTTATCATAGAGTGCTCTATCATTTCGCCTTCCTCAAAGCCCAGACGATCCATCACCTTGGCTATGCGTTCAGAAGCAAACAGGCGCATGAGCTTGTCCTCCAGAGAAACGTAGAATACAGAACTGCCTGGATCACCCTGACGACCTGAACGTCCGCGCAACTGACGGTCGACCCGACGGCTCTCGTGACGCTCGGTACCAATGATGGCCAAGCCACCTGCCGCCTTCACCTCGGGCGAGAGTTTGATATCCGTACCACGGCCTGCCATGTTGGTGGCTATGGTCACTGTACCCAAGCCATCGGTACTACGACCCGCCAAAGCTACGATATCTGCCTCCTTTTGGTGCAATTTGGCATTAAGCACTTGATGTGGTATCTTACGCATTGACAGCATCTTGGAAAGCATTTCACTGATTTCCACGCTGGTAGTACCCACGAGAACAGGACGGCCGCTATTACGCATCTGCTCCACCTCCTCTATAACGGCCTTGTACTTCTCGCGCTGTGTCTTGTAGATGCGGTCATTTGCATCTGTACGTATGACGGTACGGTTGGTAGGAACCTCCACCACATCCAGCTTGTATATATCCCAGAACTCGCCCGCCTCGGTAACGGCTGTGCCGGTCATACCGGATAGCTTGTGGTACATACGGAAATAGTTCTGCAAGGTGATGGTTGCGTATGTCTGTGTGGCGGCCTGTACTTTGACGTGCTCCTTGGCCTCCACAGCCTGATGCAGACCATCGCTCCAGCGGCGCCCCTCCATGATACGTCCTGTCTGCTCATCAACGATTTTTATTTCACCATCCTGAATAACATACTCGTCGTTGAGATTGAACATAGTATAGGCCTTGAGCAACTGTTGCAGAGTGTGTACGCGCTCGCTCTTGATGGCATAGTCGGCATACACCTCGTCTTTCTTGGCCACACGCTCCTCATCGTTCAAAGTACTGTCGGCCTCAATCTGCGACATCATGCCACCTATATCCGGCAGGACAAATAGCGCGGAATCATTGACCTGAGAAGCCAGCCACTCGTTGCCCTTGTCGGTAAGATCAACACTGTTCTGCTTCTCCTCCACAACAAAGAACAAAGGCTCCACAGCCTCGGGCATGCGACGGTTGTTGTTCTCCATGTATATCTCTTCGGTAGCCAACATACCGGCCTTGATGCCTGGTTCGGAGAGAAACTTGATAAGAGCTTTATTCTTGGGCAGGGCCTTGAAACTACGGAAGAGGGACAGGAAGCCATCTGACGTCTTCTGCTTGTTATTCTCGGCCGTACCCTCAGCGATGAGTTTTTTGGCCTCGGCCAAATACTGGGTTGCCAAATTACGCTGTACACCCACAAGACGTTCCACAAGAGGCTGGTATTGTTCATACATCTGATCATCGCCCTTAGGCACAGGACCTGAGATGATAAGCGGAGTACGGGCATCATCGATTAGTACGGAATCCACCTCGTCAACAATGGCAAAGTTGTGCTTGCGCTGAACAAGGTCGGCAGGATCCTGCGCCATGTTGTCACGGAGGTAGTCAAAGCCAAACTCGTTATTGGTACCAAAAGTAATATCCGCCATATAAGCCTGACGGCGAGCCTCGCTATTCGGCTGGTGCTTGTCTATGCAGTCCACGCTGAGACCGTGGAACATGTAAATGGGGCCCATCCACTCCGAGTCACGCTTGGCCAGATAATCATTCACGGTTACCACGTGTACGCCATTGCCTGTAAGAGCATTAAGGAAAACTGGCAAAGTGGCGGTAAGGGTCTTACCTTCACCCGTGAACATTTCGGCAATCTTGCCTTGATGCAGCACGGTTCCACCGAAAAGCTGAACATCGAAATGCACCATAGCCCACTGCATATCATTGCCACCGGCGATCCAGTGGTTGTGGTACACGGCAGTGTCACCGTCTATCTCCACGAAATCGTGCGTGGCAGCCAAGTCACGGTCAAACTGAGTGGCCGATACACGTATCTCCTGATTATTGGTAAAACGCTCGGCAGTACTCTTGACTATGGCAAAAACCTCTGCACGAACTTCATCCAAGGCTTCTTCCAGCGTTTCCAACACTTCCTTCTCCAATTTGTCTATCTGCTGAAACAAGGGTGCACGCTCCTGAATTTCAGTCTCGGATATACGTGCCTTTACTGCCTCAATCTGCTGGCGTTGAGGCTCGGCCTTGCCAGCTATGTACCTGCGGATTTCCTGGACACGGGCACGCAACTCATCGTTGCTCATAGCCTGTACTTGTGGATAGGCATCCAGCACCGCCTGCACCAAAGGACGATAGGCTTTCATGTCTCGTGACTTCTTGTCACCGAACAGCTTAACTAAAAAACTTGCTATATTCATGTATCGTAGTTTTTATTCTGATTTATGTGAAATGCTTGTGTTGTAAATGGTTTGAAGTAGCGGTGGCTGAGCACAAGCATTGGGGGAACGGATGCGAAGTACCTTGGATACGGTTGGAGCAACGTGGTCTATGGTGACCGGTGTCTCCACCCTACATGCATCGAACGCAGTTCCCAAAAGAAATAGAGGAAAAGCCGTGTAGCCCTCGCGAGTGAGGTTCTGCTTACCAGAACAATTCTCGCCGGATATAGACCATCCGGGAGATACCTGTACAAGAATGTCACCGGAACGATGTGGATTGTATGCATTCCTCAACCTGGAAACACCTGGAGTCCAAGCACCCATAGCCAAACGTTGGCTGGTATAGACATCTTTTACACCAGCAAGCTGTATGATGAAGGCGGAACTCATGTCCAACATCTCCATCAAGTTGACGTTACGCTGTTCCACCAACTTGCGGTTAAGGTATATCTCGTTACCCATGCTACTCTCCACCCACTGCCCCTGACCATAGACAGCTACAAGATACATATTCAGGAGCATCTCCGCACGATGCATGTCAAATGTACCTGTAGGTATACGATAACGTGAAAGATCCTCGGCAACAGGTTCCTCGCTGTAGCCGGTACCGGTAACCACAAAGAGAACATTTCCTTGTCCGACACGCTTCTCCACATCATCCATCAGTTGCCCCAAGGCATTGTCCAGGCGTACATAAGTATCCTGCAACTCCATTGGGCACTCATTGACCGTACTATGGTCGAAGTTACCAGCATAATAAGTTATGGAAAGCATGTCTGTGACAGCATCCAGTCCCATACCAGCCGAAGCAATACAATGGACGGCGAAACGGTTGACCTCTTCATTCACCATCCCACTCGCCTTGAACTTGCGATAGGCACGTTCACCCTTGAAACTATGCGAGAACGGACTTTTCAAGCCCCCAGACACGAAGTAGCTGAAATTGCCCACCACTTCGTTTGAAGGTTTCCATTCTATATCGCCTATACGATGTGGCAGAGAGTTGTAACGGCTATATGCCAACGCCCACGACGGAAACTCGCCATAATAAGAAGTGGAGCACCACTGACCCGTAAGATCATTGATCCAAAAACAGGCATCAGCTGCATGACCTGCGGCCAAAATGGCGGCATCACGGAAAGGGGATATGCTGATGACTATACCCTTGCCCTCGGTTGCTACCTTCAACTCGTCACCTATGGTGGATACGCTCAAATGAATAGGAGAAGATTTCTCGGCAGTGAGATGACCGGCATGTGCATTGTCATCTACACAATAGATAGGACGAAGCGTCTGACGATCCAACCACTGCTCTGATGTGATACCATTGTCGTAAGGAGAGGTACCGCTGTAAAAACATGCCGTGGCGCTGGCCCTGTCCGGTGAAGCAAATGGATACTCCGCATCGGTGTAGAAGCAACCCTCCTGCATGAGTCTACGGAAACCACGCTCACCATACAATGGAGAAAAGGCCTCCATGTAGTCGGAACGTAGTTGGTCTATCATTATGTTTACCACCAGACGAGGCAGTGCAGGTGCAGTCTGAGCCTCAGAATTGCAAAAGGACATCAGCACAGCCAATGTGGTAAACAGCTTATATGTATGTATGTGGTTCATCTTTTTCTCCTTGAAGATTTGTTACGTTTCTTGTCGGAATTAGGACGGGAAGTACGACCATAATGTAACAAGTATGACACCTGACGGCTGAGAAGCGTGGCAACCACGGTCACGACAAACACGCCCAACCGCTGAGGGATCCATGGAATAAACAACAGGAACATGGCCAACCATATTGCCATGAAGTGATGCCAAAAGGTAACCTGCCCAGTCCATGCAGCCTTGACCACGTATGGCAGTGCCACCAACGGAAGCGGATTCAACACGGCTACCAGCCAGTTGCTATCCAAGGACGGATGCTCGGAGAACAAGAAAACAAACATAATCAGGCAACCCGCCAGGCCATGTCCTAACATCAAAAACACGTCCACAAGCCAAAACATCTTACGGGTTAGGAATTCCAAAAGCATCAACAACAGTCCTGTGACAAAGACCAAACAGCCAAACTTCAACGGTGTCAACGGAAAACCTTTCACCGGAACTGCAGTTTTGCTTAATGCAGCATTCGCTTCAAGGACGATAACCGTTTCCTTTACCAAACAACGCGTATCCTTGATATCATCACGCACCACGGCATCAGCCAAAGCACGGCTGTAATACTCTGGAAGAAAACATGTGGCCCTGTGCGAAAGAACAGTATCTACTTCTGCCCCCAGCAACACATCATTGCCCTCCTGTGCCCAAGGAAACGCCTTGGTGTATTCGTGCATCATCTGTCGATAAGTATGGGGGGCTGTATCCCATGAATATGATATTTCCCCATCCACACAGGCATCCACACAATCCATAACACGCGTAGTGCAATTGTTGGTCAAGTAGTTATATCGGTACACGCGATTCTCCTCACGAATATTGTCATAAAGATATGCCTTTACTGCTTCAGCCTCTTCCTGTGTAAGGTTCAGCACCTGAGCCACCACGCTACTGCCACGCTGACGGTATTCCTGCAAGAAGTATTCCCAAGGAACGGCCACACACTGATAATCAGTTTTCCCAAGAACAAATTTCCAGATGAAATATTCGGTATTAAAATCAAAGACCCCATAATTGAACACATAATCCACAGTTCTGGCCTTGTCTTGAAAACGGATAGCCGTATGTCCGTAAAGCGAATAAACCTCCTGGCCAGGAGAACAGGTCAATACACTGACCTCTATGGCCCTGCTATCCCCAGCAGCATGCACATAAAGTACTCCCAAGACGAGAAGCATATACAGGATTACACGTTTCATGGGGTACAAAGTTAAGGAAATATATAGCATCTGATACTTCTCCGCACATAAAATATATACAAATAGGTATAGGAGCTACAATTTGTATTTGGGCACACTTGGCTGTTTGGAAGTTTTATTATACCTTTGCATACGCATATTATAATTTCTGACAAAAAGCACTCTCACGTGAACTTCATTAGACTCTCACACACATACCGCTTTGTCATGGCATTGCTCATGACATTTTCATGTGCATACTCACATTCACAGAACGGGGGCGGAAAATCCTCGTATTCGCGCTTCGGCCTGGGATTGCTCAACGATCAAGCTCAGACGTGGAATAAATCCATGGGTGGTGTTGGTGTAGCATTGCCGTCGGGCAACAAACTCAATATCACGAACCCGGCCTCGTATGCTTATCTGGATTCGCTCAGCTTCATATTAGACGCAGGCATGTCCGGTAATTTTGGTCGCATGACAATGGGTAATGACAGCAAGAATGTAAACAGTGCTGGCTTTGACTACCTTGTGGCCGGTTTCCGATTGCGAAAAAACTTGGGACTATCATTCGGCTTCAAGCCATACAGCACCGTGGATTACAACTATATAACCACTAGTCCCGATGCATTCAGGGACGAAATCACAGGGGAACTGATACGCAACACCACACAATACCGCGGTACAGGTGGCCTGAATCAGGTATTTGCAGGTGTTGGATGGAAACCATTTTCCAACTTCTCCATCGGTACTAACCTCGGAATCATGTGGGGAGGATACAACCATTTCATGTTGCAGAATTTCACGGTAAGTAACAGCAACAGTTCGTATTTTGATGGGTTCAACTTTGTGCAACAGTCTGATGTACTGACATACAAACTGGACTTCGGCTTACAATATGCTTTCCGTGTCAGTCCACAGGATTGGCTCACCATAGGTGCCACCATAGGCATTGGACACCAATTTGATGGAGACGCAGCCCTGTATAGATTCATGACTACCGGAGATACACTGAAAGTGGAAGCAGAAGACAACGCCTTCGATATCCCTATGACATATGCCGGAGGTATAGCCTGGCAGCACAAGAACAATCTTATCGTATCGGCCGACATGCATTACCAATCATGGGGTAATTGCCGCATGCCAATGATGGATATTGCCGATGGTGTGGTTTCATACCCCAGTACCAGCAAGATGTACAAGAACAACTTCATGATTAAGGCTGGTGCCGAGTATACTCCAAATCCATTCGATACTAACAGATATTACAAGCGCATAAAATACCGTATGGGTATCTCCTATAGTAGCCCCTACATGAACATTACCACGGGCAACACCCAATCAGCTACCCAAGAAGGACCTAATGAGCTGGCCGTCAGTTTGGGCATAGGAATGCCTATTAGCAATCGATACAACCGCTCTACGATAAATATAGGCCTACAGTGGCTTCGTCGTGCTCCCGGATCGGCAAGCCTGATTACAGAAAACTATTTTGTACTGAATCTTGGGGTGGCCTTCAATGAATCTTGGTTCATAAAATACAAGATTCGGTAACCTCCACAGTATCATGCGTTGGCCCTCACTTAAAGACAAAGTGGCACATAAGATACGCATCTCACCCCTCATAGGGATGGGATGCTTCTTGGTATTGGCTTCAGCCATGATATATTCCTTTATTAAGCATGACACCACTTCTAAAAATAGCCCAAGACAAATCAATGCCACAGCAGCACATATGCAGGATTCCATGCCTTCGTTACATAGCGTTGGCGTAAGCACCCTCATATCAGACTCCGGAGTAATACGCTACCATCTGGTGGCAGAGGAATGGGATATATATACACCAACCAATCAAGCCGCCACATGGAAATTCGTCAAAGGCCTGTTGATGCTAAGATTGGACACAGAGTTGAACGTGGACCTGTATGTCCAAGCCGACACAGCATACCTTCACCAACAAAAACTCTGGGAACTACGTGGAAGGGTACGCATACGCAACATCGAGGGCACCAAATTCAATACAGAGGAACTCTTTTGGGACCTAAACAAACATGAGATGTGGAACCATGCCTACATGACCATCATCACGCCCGAGCGCACATTGGAAGGCACGGAATTCCAAAGCAATGAAAATATGACACGCTACTCAGTGATGAACTCCAAGGGCGACTTCCCCATGTCTGATGCAGATGGAGAACAACAGGATGCCCAGTCCGACACCACATTAACCTCTATCGTATCAGAAAGACATCCCGATGCAACCGATGCAACGCGACAACATATTCACGACACATCAGGTTCTACAATAATGGAACCGGCACCCACGAAGTACGACTTTCAGAAAGAAAAGAAATAAGAACAGCTAACCACACTATTTCACAAATCCGTCCGTAGCCACAAAGTTCATTTCCAGCATAGTCCCGATGTAGAGTTAATTTGGCACAACCTAACAACATTCCAATAGCAAGATTCACACTATCCTTACTTTAATACAGAACCAACTAATCTCGCGAACATCTTCGGCACAGCATAGACCCAAAGAGCGTATAGCACGAATACACGATAAGCACATCCTAACATTTGGCATACATATACAACATTGTCAAATTCCAATACCTATATATAAAATAAATAAGCCATCATTAAGGTATATCCGATAAAAATCACTAACTTTGTAATCTAAATGCGTGTAGCAGAAATGCTGTAGCTATTACATATTATACAGAGACACCCGTAAAAGCATTGTAAGAATTAAGAATAAACAAAAATAAGAAACCAAAAACTATGGCAGCTTTACAAAAAGTAAGAAATGCCGGCCCATTTGTGGTAGGCGCGCTCTTTCTCGGTCTGATAGGCTTCATTGCATCAGACTGGACAAGAGTAGTAGAGATTTTTACTACCTCAAGCCGTAACACCGTAGGCACCATTTACGGTGAGAGCGTAAGTCTTCAAGATTTCAACAACATGGTTGACGAGTACACCAACGTCATCAAAACAAGCAACGGCATTTCCAACCTTACCGATGAGCAGATGCAGGGCATCCGCGACCAAGTATGGCAGAACCTTGTGGAAAGTAAGCTCATCGAAAATGAGACCGAAAAACTTGGACTTGTTGTAACCGATAAGGAGTTGCAGCAAATCATTGTCAAGGGCGAACACCCTATGCTCATGCAAACTCCTTTCCGCAATCAACAGGGTAAGTTCGACTACGCCATGCTAAAGCAAACCTTGGATCAGTGCAGAGAGATTCTTACCACACCGGACGCTTCTGCCGACCTTGTAGAAGAAGCTACCAGCTTGACCCAATGGTGGAAGTTCATCGAAAAAACATTGCGTAGCTCTTTATTGGCACAGAAATATCAAAGCCTTTTGGCTGCCAGTATCATCAGCAATCCCGTGGCCGCACAGCAGAGTTTCGATGCACGTAATCAAGAAAATACCGTTTTAATGGCTGCCCTCCCCTATAGCAGCATAAAGGACAACGAGGTTACGTTTACCGACAAGGACTTGAAAGCTAAGTACGAAGAACTGAAAGGACTTTTTGAAACACCTTTCGAAACTCGCGACATCAAGTATATTGACATAGCCGTGAAGGCCAGCAAAGAGGATGAAGCAGCTTTGAATGCCGAGATGAAGGAATATGCCCAACAGTTGGCCGATGGACAGGCTCCAGCCAAAGTTATTCGCGAAGCACGCTCCCTCGTAGCCTACTCCCCACTTCCTGTCACAAAGAAAGTTCTGCCCATGGACATAGCCAATCAATTGGACAGCATGAGTGCAGGCCAGCAGGTGGGTCCATACTATAACAATGTGGACAATACAATGAACATCGTGCGTCTCATCTCTACGCAAAGTATGCCCGACAGTATCCAATACCGCGTTATAGGCATACCTGGTATGGACATGGCATCAGCTGAAAAATCTGCCGATAGCATTATGACGGCTATCAATGCAGGTGCTCCTTTTGACACCATAGCAAAAAATTACAATCAGAATGGAGAGAAAATGTGGATGACATCTTCTCAATACGAGGGTTCATACATAGATGACACCAACAGACAAATCATTGAGGCCATCACCACTACTCCTGCAGGTACTTTGAAGAAGCTCTTGTTAGACGGCCAAAGCGTTCTCGTTATCAACGTAATAGAGACCCGTAACCCTGTCAAGAAGTATGACGTAGCCATCGTAAAGACTGCTATGGATTTTTCCAAACAGACTTACGACAAGGCATTTTCCAATTTCTCCTCTTTCTTGGCAGGCAAGGATTCCGAATCTATTGACAGCACGGCAGAACAAGCTGGATATATCGTATTGCAGCGTGACAATATGCCTGGTACCGAGCATAACATTGGTGGTATTAGCGGCACTCGCGACGCGCTCCGTTGGATATTCAATGAAGACACCAAGGTGGGTGATGTAAGCCCTCTCTATGAGTGTGGTAACAACGACCACCTCATGTGCATCATCCTCGCAGGTATCACTCCCAAAGGTTACCTTTCATGGAAACAAGAAGATGTCAAGAGATTCCTGACAGAAGAGGTCATCAAGGACAAGAAGGCAGCCATGCTCCAGACAAAGATAGCAGAAGCCAAGAACGTTGCCGAGATAGCCAAGCTTCCAGGGGCCGTAACTGACACGTTGCGTCGCATATCCTTTGCTCAACCATTTTTCGTAGCCAAGACCGGAAATATGGAACCTGCACTCTGTGGCAGTATCAGCACAGCGACAAAGGGCGAATTCAAGAATGGCATTCGTGGCAACGCTGCGGTATACGCTTACCAAGTATTGGCAACAGACAAAGGTGAAGGCAAATTGGATCAGAAACAGGAGCAGGCAACCCTCACACAGAATGCCCTACGCTCCATCAACACTTTCCAGAACGACCTATACCGCAAGGCTAATGTTGAGGATCAGCGTTACCTGTTCTACTAATGTACATCAAACTTAGAAACTGTATACCATAATTCATATTACAAATACAGAAAAGCAGGAGATAGACACGCTGATATCTATCTCCTGCTTTTCTGTATAGTTTTAGTATAGCAATCTTCAAATTCTATAGAAACGACAATTCATATTATTAGTATCCGGTAAAGCCTACAAGTCCTGTCTTGACTTTCTTTTGTCCCCACAGACATCCAACATATTGAAGGCATAGAATCTTCATTTGGAGATAAGTATCCATCAAAAGAGCCGGAAATGTGCAAACATAGCATTTTTATCAACGCCCCCACTTAAACCCAAATCGGTCATTAGAACGTCAATTTGTATAAATCAGATGATTTATATTGCCTTTTCCTCCATTTTTGCCTTTCTCTTCGCCGTCTTGCTTCCCGTTTGGTCTTGCCATAGCTCGCTATGCCTTCGACAAAACGGTTGCAATACGAACGAACATAAAGGCAAAACGGATTGGAAATCTAATGACTGATTCGGGTTAAAGGATGACATTTTTAGCAGACAGTACTTTCCTTGGAACGAAGGGCTTGGCTTAGCATAAAACAACTCAGAACAAGAGGCTAAACACGTTTACCGGACACAAATAAATTCATACAGCCCGTCCATTCCGATTTCTTGTACATGACAGTTCTATCTTAACTTAAGTAAGCAGCGAGAATTGGTTTATACCATTCTTCAAGATTCTCAAGCCGATTCTCGTTCTTACTCATCAGTCATTATGAACGCCCATAACTCCATCTTCGTAAAATTGAAACTCAGCCAGATAAACTCAAATATAAACTAATTTCCGCTACTTACTTAAACGGCTTGACATCACCGATGTTCCAATTCATTCTACAGGTTTCTGTATCATTTCGTGATACTCCTCCACCCTTTCCATCAAAACCTTGGCATATGAGCATAGAGGTATTATTTTCATTCCTTGGCTGCGTGCATACCCTATAGCCACATCTACAAGCACACGGCCCACTCCACGCCCCTGTACATAAGCACGGGTATGTGTGATTGTCATAGTATGATCTGACAATTCGTATTCGATGTTTCCTATTTCATTTCCATCCTCCATGGCATAGAATATGCCTTTTGCTGCATTATGTTCAATTATAATCATCGTCAGTATTTTTATCAGAATGCGGACTATAGTATTTTGCCATAATCCTCATAAAAGTTCAAGAACCACTGTATATATCCCTATTCATAGACCTACTCATGCAAGAACACGTCTTCAAAACTACAATATGGACAAGCTCCCAACAGTAAAGTGGAACTTGTCCATATTATTTCCAGTTTAACTCGATGTCTTTAGCTTGACATGGCATTATAGCTCATTAGCTATAGCATCATCGCTGAGATTTACGGATATGCAAAGCTCGTCCATCTGTTTTTGATCAATAATACCAGGAGCATCCAGCATGACATCACGACCACTGTTGTTCTTGGGGAACGCAATCACATCACGGATACTGTCCAACTCGGCAAAGAGACTGACAAAGCGGTCCAAACCATATGCCAGACCTCCATGAGGAGGAGCACCATACTTGAAAGCATTCATCAGGAATCCGAACTTCTCCTGAGCCTGCTCGGGAGTGAAACCAAGGATTTCGAAGATCTTCTGCTGCAGCTTGGCATCGTGGATACGTATGCTGCCACCACCTACCTCCACTCCATTGATAACCATGTCGTAAGCATTTGCACGGACCTTGGCGGGATTGGTATCCAACAGAGGAATATCTTCGGGTTTAGGTGAAGTGAAAGGATGATGCATGGCCATAAGACGCTGCTCTTCATCGCTCCATTCGTACATCGGGAAGTCCACCACCCACAGACAAGAGAACTGGTCCTTTGGCCTGAGTCCCATACGTTGTCCCATTTCAAGACGCAGTTCACATAGTTGCTTTCTCACCTTCATTGCATTGTCACCAGAGAGTACGAGAATGAGGTCGCCTGGACGGGCATTCATCTTGTCCCTCAATACAGAGAGAGTATCCTGAGCATAGAATTTGTCCACACTGCTCTTGACATTGCCATCCTGTTCCACACGAGCATATACCAGTCCTTTGGCACCTATCTGAGGACGTTTGACAAAATCGGTAAGCTGGTCCAGTTGCTTGCGTGTGAGTACAGCCTGACCCTCGCAACAGATGGCACCGATATATTGGGCGGAATCAAATACGGAGAAGCCTTCGGGAAAGATACTTTCAACAATCTCGTCAGAGGCGTTATCCTGTTGCATATTTTTCAGTTCAACGAACTTCATGCCAAAACGAGTATCGGGCTTGTCGCTGCCGTAGAACTTCATGGCATCCGCCCATGTCATACGTGGCAGGGCAGGAATATCTATACCCTTCAGTTCCTTGAAGAGATGACGGCTCATACCCTCGAACACCTGCAAGATGTCTTCCTGCTCCACAAACGACATTTCACAGTCTATCTGAGTAAACTCAGGCTGGCGGTCGGCACGCAAATCCTCGTCCCTGAAACACTTTACAATCTGAAAATAACGGTCCATGCCAGCCACCATCAGCAATTGCTTCAAAGTCTGAGGACTTTGCGGAAGAGCATAGAACTGTCCTGGATTCATACGTGAAGGCACCACGAAGTCACGTGCTCCCTCAGGAGTGGAATTGACCAATACCGGTGTTTCAATCTCCAAGAAGCCCTGTTGATCCAAATAGCGACGCACTTCGAAAGCAAACTTATGCCTAAGTTCCAGATTCTTGCGTACGCAAGGACGGCGTAAGTCCAGATAACGGTACTTCATGCGGATGTCGTCACCACCATCGCTCTGTTCCTCAATGGTAAAAGGCGGAGTAAGAGACTCGTTGATGATATTCAATTCCGTCACCATTATCTCCACCTCTCCAGTGGGCAGATTATTGTTTTTGGAATAACGCTCCACCACCTTGCCTTTGGCCTGGATTACATACTCTCTACCAAGCTTACCTGCCTTGGCCTTCAATTCCTCACAGCAGTCCTCGCCGAATGCAAGCTGGGTTATGCCATAACGATCACGCAAATCCACAAAGGTCAATGCACCCAAGTTGTGCACGCTTTGTACCCATCCGGCTAGGATGACCTCCTCGCCTACATTGGAGAGACGAAGCTCACCACAATTCTTTGTTCTAAACATGCTATATTTGTATTTATCTATCATTGGATTTCATCTCTCTCACCTTCCGTTGTTGCCATCAAAGCAAAAGGGATGACCTTGAGGTCATCCCTTTCTGAAGTACGCCCTCAGGGGCTCGAACCCTGGACCCATTGATTAAGAGTCAATTGCTCTACCAACTGAGCTAAGGACGCATCGTTTTGTTTTTCCGAGTGCAAAGGTACGGACTTTATGCGGAACGGCCAAATAATCGGACAAGTTTTTTTATTGTTTTTACGTCATATTTCCCAAAATGAACACTTCGCTTGCCTGTTTCCTTTTCAGTACGTCAAGTTTGAAGTCCGCTCCCACCACTAAACCATATTCCCTAAGCACCGTCTCGTAGGTTTTCCGTGCCAATTCCGGATGATTGTTTTCCTCACTCAGATGACATAGCCAGACGTGTTTCAGCGCAGGGGAAGCATGCTCGGCAATCAACTTTGCGCTGTCAGCATTGGACAAATGCCCCCTGCCACTACGTATCCGCCCTTTCAGATAAGCTGGATAAGGCCCGTCCATCAGCATGCTCACATCATGATTGGACTCCAACACTATATAGTTTGCCTCAGATACTTCGGCCTGTATTCCTTCGGTCACATGCCCGACATCGGTTATCACCAAGAACACCTCTCCATCGGCCTCTATACGGTATCCCACACAGTCACTACTGTCATGAGGCACGGCAAATGGCGTAATCCTCATGTCTCCTATCTGCGTTGTCTGCAATTTCCGGATGACACGAACATCTTCCGGTGTCAATTTGGTTGTCACGCAATAGTTGCGGTTAATACCACGGTGCACCTCCTCGGTAGCATAGACCGGCAACTTGTAGTCATGAGCCAAGTTACCTACAGCCTTGATATGATCCGCATGATCATGAGTAATAAATATGGCATCTATATCGGTAAGCAGCAACCCTTTTTCCTTCAGGCTGTGCCTGAGCATTCTCATTCCTACACCTGCATCAACCAGTATCCGGGCCTTCTCTGTGGCTATGTAATAACAATTGCCGCTGCTGCTACTGCCGAAGGATATGAATTTTAGCATACGTTTCTATTTTGAATTACAAAGATATGAAATCTATGTCGTTCCAACAAAGTACTCGCACAAAAATAACCTTAAATTCATAACTGGCACATAATAGTACCATAAACAAGTTGCCCTAATAGCACAAAAACTAACCAAATCCGTTAGACATCAGAATCCCTCCCCGACCTCTTTGCCATGACCATTAGCATTGAAAAGAAGATGCTGAAAATTATTACACATATTGGAATCCTTGCCGAGACACGCTTTTGACAATACCGTTATCGCACCCTTGACCATAATATGGCCGGAAGCATGACAATACCATCGTCAAGGGCGCGTCCATAGTATGGCTGGGTGTCAATAATAAAAAATGACACGGCAACATACAGAAGCCATCGAACAGCAGCAAAAAGATATCAATCCATGCGGTCGCGATAATCCTCGTATGAAAACTCTCTCAGGACCTCATGCTCACCATTGACGCGTAAGATGGTAATGGCCGGATGCGATATTCCGTTGAACATACAGGTCTTTACCGTCGTGTAGTGTATCATGTCTTCAAAACATATACGTTCTCCTATCTGCAGCGGATGATCGAAGCGCCAACTGCTGAGGAAGTCGCCGCTTAGGCACGAGTTTGCCCCCAGGCGGTAGACATATCCGCCATTGTCATCAGCAGAGGTGACAATACCATCCGGATCCTCTATCGTCTCCGCGCCCCGCACTGCCGGCCAATATGGCATCTCCAGACAATCCGGCATGTGGCACGTGAAAGACACATCCAATATAGCCGTGCGGATACCGTGGTTTTCCACTATATCCACTACCGATGCAACCAACGGACCAGTCTGCCACGCAAAAGCAGACCCGGGTTCAAGAATGATGTGCAAATGTGGATAGCGTTGCCTCAGTCCTTGTATGGTTTCTATGAGAAGACGGACATTATACCCCTGCCTAGTCATCAAGTGACCACCGCCAAGGTTGAGCCATTTCAGCTCATGAAACCACTTGCCAAAGCGTTGTTCCATATGCCTAAGGTTGTCAACCAAATCCTCGGCACTGCTTTCGCAATGGCAATGACAATGGAAACCTTCTATGCCTGTCGGCAACTGTTCTGGCAAGTCGGATGCGACGACTCCGAAACGCGCCCCCGGAGCTGTTGGGTTATAAAGAGCCGTCTCTATGTGCGAGTGCTCCGGGTTTACTCTCAAGCCACATGTGATTCCATGCTCCGCACCGTGTTCCATGTTCCATCGTTCAACCATAGGCCAAAAACGTAGATACTGCCCCAAGCTATTGAACGTGATATGCGAGGAGCAACGGAGAATATCTGGGAATGTCTCTTCCGTATATGCCGGACTGTAAGTATGCGCCGGACTGCCGAATTCATCATGCGCCAGACGCGCCTCATATGGACTGCTGGCCGTAGTATGTGATATATATTCATGGAAAATGGGAAATGTCTTCCACAGCGCAAAGGCCTTGAACGCCAAGATAATCTCCGCACCGCTCTCGCTGGCTACAGCCTGAATAAGCGAAAGGTTGCGACGAAGCAACCTTTCCTCTATCATATAATATGGTGTCTTCACTGTCTGTCTTGTTATGTAGTTTTTATCTCAATGGCAATACCTTCATCCGAAGGCATATCGTACGCGATTAGTATACCCACTTGATATTGTCCAGCCAAATTGTCGTCCCCACGCTGCCGACATATGCACCGCCGCTACTGCTGTCGTACTTGACAATAGCATGCGTCGGAGTGGCATCGGCATCAGCCCAGGCGTTTTCTTCCACAGGCACAAGGTTTCCCTTGCTGTTGCGGGCATATAGTGCTGTCTCGCCGCTGCGCAAAGCCATGTTCTTGTTATAGTAAGGCTTGTCTGTGATGTTACCGTAATGGATTTCAAACGTGCCACCCTCTACCCATCCGTCAGTACTGCTGCCGAAACTATGAACTATCGTACCTACGCGTTTGGCCGTGATGTTACCCTCGGAATCCTCTCTGCGTTGTTGCAATATCACAATCATCTCCGGCATGTCCTTGCCAGGCACCGTCGTCACCTTGGAGAAACCGGTCTGGCGTACACGATTGGCAGCCTCGGTCAATTTCACCATGTAGTCGAATTTAATGGCCTTGGGCCTGCGCTCAAAAGGCATGCCCAGATTCATCTTTGACATAGGATTGTCAGTATCCGTAACCGGCTCTATCATCTCACCAGTAAAGATGGAACCGGAAGCAAGCACACTGATGTTTATCATCCCCAGGACCTTGACAGTGGCCACCGAAGTTTCCAACTTGGCGCAACTGCCAGAGCCGTGTTTATCCTTGAAGACCGACACGTTGGCTTTTGTCACTCCACTGACACGGGCATACACATTGCTTGTAGCCCAAGGCGAGCCTCCCTGATTCTTGTAGGCGACATTCTGCTTCCCAGAGGCCTTGGTCCAATGAGCGTTGGGAGCTATCTCGTAAATCGTCTTGGTGGCCCCTCCTATTATCGCGCTTTCTTTGATATCACGCTTCAGCCACTGTTCAAAGTCAGCAAACTTGATAAGTTCCTCTCTCTGCGCATGCGTTGCCACTGCGCTCAAGCACAAAAGTGCGGGTACAATGATTCTTTTCATACTTCTGCTCCTTTCGTTCTTTGCTATCGGTTAACTGAAAAGCTTATTTCATGCCGGCATGTCCAGCCTATCGAATCCGGTAGTGTCTCAGAAAGCCTCGCCTATGTTGAAGACTATACTGTTGCCCGTTTTTGTAAATCCCCAGTCTACACGCACATTAACGCGCGGCTTGAATTCCCACCTGACACCAAAGCCATACGTGGGCAACGTATGATTCATGTATATTTTGTCGAATCCTTCGAATATATTTATCGCACCGGCCCAGGCCACAACTCCGAAACGCCATATCAAACGCTGACGCAACTCCAATTGTGTTTCCATCACATTCTTGTCACGATACTGGCCATAGAAATACCCTCGTCCCATACCTTGGTTTCCAGTACTGGACAGACGAGTCCAGGGAATAACATCATTGCCATAATTGAAACGACCGTGCGCCTGAAATGCCAAAGTACACTTTTTCCACAATGGCGCATAAGTCTGGTATTTGATATCCGTGGTGAGAAAACCGTATCTGTTCAGCCCTGGCAGAAAGCCCAATTGCTGCAGGTTGATGTAGTGACCGCTATAAGCATTGGTGGCCATGTCGCGGGAATCATAAGTAAGCGTAAAACCCAACCCTGTAGTCACCAGGGTAGAGGGCTGATGCGACCCGCCAGGCACTGCCAACAGGCGGTCCATCAGTTCAGGATTACTGTTGGTGTACAAATAAGAACAAAGGAAGTCCAACTTGGGCCCCATATAAAAATTATCTGCAAGACGCCAAGTAAAGTCTCCCTCCAACTTCAGCAACAACTGCTTGCTGTCCACACGATAAGGGTTAGGCTGGCCGCTATTGTAATTGGCCTTGTCCCAAGCCACACTGTTATGAAAGTTTTCTATAGACGTATCATATCCAATGCCCCAAAAGGCTGAGGGATAATGAGTGAAGCTGAACTCATAGTTGAAACGTTTCTTGTCTTCCTTCATATAGTTGTGCCCCTCAACTCCAACAGCCACGATGCCTTTCACACTGGCCTGAAAGAAACCGTTGACAGTGCTCTTCATGAGTGTGGGGTCGTTATTGTCAAAGGAATACAATGCACTGTATCCTCCACCTATGGCAAACCCCGTATTGGCATTATAGGCTGGCCCAAAGACGAAACCACCGTCATAATTCCTGTCACTACGCATCTTGTTGGAATTGGCCAAAAAGTTATACAGCCAATAAAAAGGTTTCAACGTCTTCTTGTCAGTAATCTTGTATTTACGTATGTCCCCTGTCATGGTGTCCACAACCACGCTGTCCTTGGGGACCGGTTCCAATGTCTTCGTAGCATTTGCCGTCAAAGCACAACAGGCCGTTGCTATTGCCAATATCAGTCGTCTTGCTCTATCGTTCATATGTTTTCGTTTGTCCTCCAACTGTCCCAATATCAATTCAGACACAAAGATATAAAAAAAGAGGTTAATACTTGTCCAAATTCTTTTTTAATGTTACTTTTGTTGATAAATTGAATACTATACACGCAATGGAGAATACTAACGCAAGCATGAGCGAACGCATCCATGCCGACATGAAGCTGTTGAGTCTGCTGGCCCAAACATTCCCTAATACAGAATCCGCATGCACCGAAATCATCAACTTGGAGGCCATACTGAACCTGCCCAAAGGCACGGAACATTTTATGGCCGACATACACGGCGAACATGAGGCCTTCGAACATATCCTGAGAAATGCCTCCGGCAACATCAAACGCAAAGTCAGGGAAATATATGACAGGGAGCTGGACGAAGCACAAATACGTGAACTGTGCACGCTCATCTATTATCCGGAGGAGAAGCTGGAACTGTTGGAAGCCCAGGAGGAAGACATTCCAGACAGCTTCTATTCCGAAACACTTTTACGCCTCATCCGCGTCTGCCAAAGCGTTTGCAGCAAATACACTCGAAGCAAGGTGAGAAAGGCATTGCCAAAGCAGTTCGCCTATATAATAGAGGAACTAATGCACGAGAGTGCCGAGGACAACAACAAGCAAGCCTACTTCCGTTGCATCATCGACAGCATAGTACAGACAGGCCAGGCTGGCAATTTCATTACTGCCATCTGTCAGGTAATCCAGCACCTTGCCATAGACCAGATGCACATATTAGGTGACATCTGGGACCGTGGGCCAGGTGCGCACATCATCATGGACTCGCTGATGCAATACCACAATTTCGACTTCACATGGGGCAACCACGATGCACTGTGGATGGGTGCCGCGGCCGGAAACGACTGTTGCATCTGCACGGTATTGCGTTTTTGCCTTCGTTTCGGCAACATGGACACGTTGGAGGACGGCTATGGAATCAATCTCCTGCCTTTGGCCACTTTGGCATTGGAGGCCTACAAGGACGACCCTTGCACCATTTTCCTGCCATGCGACAGATACGGCAAACTGAGCGAAAGGCAACGCGAACTCATAGGCAAGATGCATAAGGCTATCACAATCATCCAGTTCAAAGTGGAACATCAGATGATTGAAGCCCATCCCGAATGGACCATATCCAGAGCAGGAACATTGGAGCATGTCGACCCGGAACGAGGTACGTTCCGGGTCGGGGAAAAAGAGTATCCGCTGCGAGACACGCTGTTCCCCACCGTAGACTGGTCAGACCCGTATAAGCTGACACCGGAGGAAACTGACATGCTGCACAAGTTGAACCACTCTTTCCGCGTTTCAGACAGGTTGCAGAAGCACATCAAGTGCATACTGACCAACGGAGGCATGTACAACATCTGCAACGGCAACCTGCTTTTTCATGCCTCCATACCCCTAAACGACGACGGTACGCTGAAGGAAGTCGAACTCATGGGCAAGAAAAGCAGCGGACGCGAATTGATGGACCGTATCGGCGTGGTTGTGCGCACGGCATTCAACCGCTATGCACCTCATGACCAACGCATAGCAGCCCGCGACTACCTCATGTACCTATGGTGCGGTCCGGACTCACCACTGTTCGACAAAGAACGCATGATTACTTTCGAACGCTATTTCACCTCGGACAAGACATTGATACACGAGGAAAAGGGTGCCTACTTCCGTCTGAGGAACGATCCTCGGGTATGCGACTACATTCTGGACAGTTTTGGCATACAAGGCGAGCACCGCCACATCATCAACGGGCATGTGCCAGTGCATGTGGCAGAAGGCGAAAGCCCTATCAAGGCCGATGGACGGCTGATGGTGATAGACGGAGGCTTCTCGCAGCACTATCACTCCACCACAGGCATAGCCGGATACACGTTGGTCTATCACAGCCGCGGCTTTGAACTAATCCAGCACGAACCATTCACCAGCCGCAAGGATGCAATACTAAATGGCACCGACATTCACTCCAGCAAACAACTGGTGGAGATGACCGGACACCGACTGAGAGTACGAGACACGGACTTGGGCGAAAAACTGCGCGACAACATAGACGACCTTCGTGAGTTGGTCTACGCCTATCGCAACGGTTACTTGAAAGAACGAAAATAATAACTCCGACCCATTCCTGCCACCCCACCGGGAAAGGGTTACTAACACACGACGCATTATTGTGAAACAAACAATCGGAACGGCATATGCCGCAGGCAAATACATTGAACTGCCAGTACGCGAGGAGTGCACATTGATGGACTTCCTACTTAAGCAGATGGGTATAACCAAAAACCGTGCCAAGGACCTGTTAACAGGCCGAGCCGTAACCGTGGACCGCAAGCAGGTCACACATTATGGCACTCCATTGCACACAGGTGAAGTGGTCAGGGTTGCCCGCCATCGCCAAAACACCATGCTGCAGAACAAATATGTAAAGATTGTATACGAAGACAAGGATCTGGTGGTAATAGAAAAAAATGAAGGAATACTCTCCATGGCCTCCTCCCCCAAACAGTACTGTGTAAAAACGGTATTGGACAGCTACTTCGAGAAAAGGCACTTCAAATGCACAGCGCACGTGGTACACCGCCTGGACCGAGAGACAAGCGGGCTTATGATATATGCCAAGAATGTGGAAACTGCGCAAATTCTGGAATACAATTGGCATGAGCTTGTCTACGACCGGCGTTATGTGGCTCTCGTATGCGGCGACATGCAACAGGAGGGCGGTACGGTGCAATCATGGCTGAAGGAGAGCAAGTCCTTCATCACATATTCCTCACCTACCGACAACGGGGGCAAGTTGGCCATTACCCATTTCCACCGCCTGCAACACAACGACGGGTTCTCCCTCGTGGAAATGAAGCTGGATACCGGACGCAAGAACCAGATACGCGTACACATGGCTGACTTGGGATTTCCCATAGCCGGAGACAGCAAGTATGGCAACGGGCGCGACCCTATACACCGCATGGCCCTACATGCTTTCCGCCTCCACTTCACCCACCCAGTCACAGGCGAAGACTTGCGGTTTGAAACAGCCATTCCTCTGGACTTCCAAAGACCATTCAACGAGAAAGCGGAAAGGTAGGACGCGACTATACTATAGCGCGGTCCCATATTCGTGAATTCACACCCACATATTCACGAATTTCCACTTGAATATCCGTGAATATAAAACCCCGTCCCCGTTGGCAAGCAGAACAGCTTGCCAACGGGGACGGGGTTTGTATGTCAATAAATCAAATAACAAACGTTGCCAAAGGCACTGGCACCGTTCTTATTGGTCGGGGTTTTCCACATACCCGTGCAGGTGGGCAGGCAAATCATGCTCTATGGTCTCATAAGCCTCATGCATTATGCTGTCCAAATCCTCACGATAAGGAATGGCATCATGAATGACAAGACGCAACTTGTGGCGTTTCACAAAATATAAGCCCTTCTGCCTTGGCAAAACCTCGAAACTGCCATCTATCGTCAGAGGTACAATAGGCAACTGCAACTGATGCCCCAGCAAGAAAGGACCACGGCGGAAATGCGCCATGTGTCCCGTAAACGTGCGGCTGCCCTCGGGAAAGACAACTATGGAGGTTCCATGTTTCAGAGTTTCACGCGCCTGCCTCTGAGTCCTTGCAATAGCCTTGGGACCACTCTTGTCCACCATGATGTGACCGGCCCTCTCGCAAGCCCGGCCAAGCAGAGGAATGCTACGCAACTCCTTCTTCATGAGCCAGCGAAAGTCGTGGCCAAGATACCCATATATCAGGAAGATGTCATAGGGTCCCTGATGATTGGCGACAAAAACATAACTGCGTCCCTTGTCCAACTTCTCCCTACCAGATACTTCCACCTCCAGCAACGGCACACGACACATCAATTTGCTCCACAGACATGCAGGCCAATATGCCCAAAAAGAAGCTTTGCCCAAAGTGCATCCCACCGTAGTGACAATGGCAGTCAAGATAGTGGCCAAGGCCAACAAGGGCACGCACACGAACAATTGGTAAAGTCGGTATAAAACTGTAAGCATGGCAGGAAATTACTCTTCGGGAGTAGAATACCTTATTATATATACATCTTCATCCGGACGGTGCATCAGATACTTCTCTCGTGCCAATCGTTCAACACAATCATGGTCGTCCATGGAATTCAACCTGTATGTATCCTCCTCAAACTTTGCTTTCAACGCATCTATCTCCGCCTGCAGTTTTGCTATCTCCATGGTGCGTCCACGGCGATTCCACAGGCTATTGTCATCAAGAAATCCTACTACCAATACGATGAGCAGCAGTGTGATGAGATATTTGATGTAATGGCTCTCACCAAGCGCCCGCATGATATTTTGCATGATTTTCATATATATGCCTCCTTGTTTTGTCAGTCCCCATGCGTGCATGGATCTGGCAGCAGGCCGCACGACAGGATATTTCCGACATAGGTTCACACATGACGCCAAGCCATCTATACAAGATGCAGGAACGCCATTGCAATTGATTATTCGATGCAAAGATAATAAAAAAGGAAGCATGTATGGCACATTTCTACAATCTTTTTCCTATATTTGCAGGAAGATAACAACAACCATAGACCAACACATACACCAATGCAGGAGTATATCGTTTCGGCACGCAAATACCGCCCCATGACTTTCGACACGGTGGTGGGACAGTCTGCCTTGACCACCACACTGAAAAATGCCATAGCCACGGACAAACTGGCACACGCATATTTGTTCTGCGGTCCGAGAGGCGTGGGCAAAACCACCTGTGCCCGTATTTTCGCCAAGACCATCAATTGCCTCAATCTCCGCGAAGACGGAGAAAGTTGCGGCCAATGCGAGAGTTGCAAGGCTTTTGACGAGGGACGTTCAATGAACATACATGAATTGGACGCTGCTTCCAACAATAGCGTGGAGGACATCCGCGAACTTATCAAACAGGTACAGATTCCCCCGCAGATAGGTAAATACAAGGTATTCATCATCGACGAGGTGCACATGCTGTCGTCCCAGGCTTTCAATGCCTTCCTGAAAACCTTGGAAGAACCGCCTGCATACGTTATATTCATATTGGCCACCACGGAGAAACATAAAATCCTGCCAACCATTCTATCCCGATGCCAGGTCTACGACTTCCAGCGAATGAGCGTGGAAAATACCATTTCACACCTGCGCAATGTGGCACAGAAGGAAGGATACACCACCGAGGACGAGGCTCTTCAACTCATTGCAGAAAAGGCAGACGGAGGCATGCGCGATGCCTTGAGCATCTTTGACCAGATGGTATCTTTCACAGGTGGCACACTCACCTACGAGCGCGTCTGCGCCAGTCTCAACGTCCTCTCCACAGAGTACTACTTCAGTCTCGTGAATCATTTTCTGGCACACGATGTACCATCATGCATGCTCCTCTTTAACGAAGTGCTGCACAAAGGCTTTGAAGGAGCTAATTTCATTGCCGGACTGGCAGGTCACATACGTCAACTGCTGGTAGCCAAGGACGAATCCACGTTACCTCTTCTTGAAACATCGGAACGCACACGTCAGCGGTACCGCGAACAGGCCTCCAAATGCAGCCACAACTTCATCTACCGGGCAATCAAACTGTGCAACGATTGCGACCAAGCTTACAGGCAAAGCCACAACAAGCGACTTCAGGTGGAAATTTGCCTGATACAATGCGCACAACTGACCGACAGCGAAGACGCCACTGGCGCGGGGCTTTGCCCTGCAAAGACTTTAAAACCCATATTCCGCCTGCAAGCCTTGGCTCAGCCAGCCATGCAGGCCACAACACCACAGGTGCCTGCGAGTAACAATACAAATCCTGATGTCAGACATCATGCCAACACGGCCACAGGAAGCAATCATCCTATACCAGCCACTATTGTCGCACAGGCGACAAAGCCGAAGATACCGACAGTCAGAATAAGTAGATTGGGCCCCAGCATAAACAAAACAGAAGAAAAACGGGAAACCAACATACAAGAAACCACAGCGATTTATACTACGCCAGCAGACAAACCGTTCACTCTGGAAGACATCACTTACCATTGGCAGGCCTACATCGAACGCATGCCCAAGGAAGAGCGCGCCATGGCCATGAGAATGAAGGTGATGATGCCCAAGTTGATAAACGACACTACTTTTGAGGTGGTGGCAAACAACAACCAGATAGGCCAATCGTTGCGCAACATGGAAAAGAGCATACTCACCTACTTGCGCCAGGCTCTGGGCAACTCCGGAATACAAATGGAGGTACGCATTGCCGAGGCACAGGAGGTGCAGCATATCACAAGCAAACCGGCATTGTTTCAAAAAATGGTCGAAAAGAACCACAACGTGCGCAGGCTTGCAGAAATGCTTAAATTGGAAATTTGTTAAGTCCCGTACATTATGTATACATTCATATCATACCAAATACATGACAGAGCTATCGCAAGAATTGGAGGCGCGCATACAACAGGCCGTTGAGAACTTCATGGACGGATATGGCTGTTGCCAAAGCGTGGTGGCGGCATTTGCTGATCTATATGGTGTGAATCGCGAAACGGCCTTGCGCATCGGTGCAGGATTCGGTGCTGGCGTAGGCCGCCTGAGGATGATGTGCGGTGCAGTCTCGGGCATAGTAACATTGGTGGGATTGCAATGCGGTTCCACCGATGGCAGCGACCGCACAGGCAAAGCCCATTGCTATGAAGTAGTACGTCGGCTGTTGGAGCAGTTCCGAACACGCAACACCAGCATCATATGTGCGGAGATACTGGCCAACAGCAAATGTTCACCTTCTGCAGAAGGTCACATACCCGATGAACGCAACGCACAATACTACAAGAATCGTCCATGCGCCCGCAAAGTGGAAAGCGCGTCACGTATCTTTGCAGAATACCTGACAGAAATAAATGTCAACAAATAGCCAAGCGACTCAATCATAGTTTTTCACATACATACTTGGAGCGCCCCACCTACATGACAGGCAGGGCGCTCCAAGCATATAGCCAAAAAGCAACGCAACCTCACTTCTCGGCCGGCATCAGTTCCTCTAACTTGTCCAACATTTCCTTGCCGTGCAGATTCTTGGCTACGACATTGCCTTTTTTATCAAAAATGATGGTATAAGGAATATACTGCACACCATAAAGATTAGCAGCCTTGCTTCCCGAGGTATTGACATCAGTCAGCTGAGGCCAGGTCATGCCCAAACGAGTAACGGCTCCCTGCCAAGCGCGGCGTTCACCATCCAGACTTATGCCCACGATTTCCAGACCACGGCTTTGGTACTTGGCATAAGCTGCCTTTACATTTGGCATCTCGCGCATGCAAGGTCCGCACCAGCTTGCCCAAAAGTCCACCAGCACATAATCGTGCTTGCCGACATACTCCGACAACGATATGCTGTCACCGTTCAATGTCACAAGACGGGTATCATGAAATCCCGCCTGCTTCTCATTCTGGGCACAACCGATAGCCGAGAACAAGGTCAATACAAATGTTGCTATAAGATTCTTCATAAATTATTATATATATGGTCAATACTACTTATTGATGCTGCAATACATGCGCCCTACGCCGTATGCCTCAATTTCTTTTATCTCTGTCCTTGCGCTCCTTGGCCTCACGTATGATGGCATATACCTCATCCTGCGTCATGCGCGTCTCTTGAAAAGTATCCTTGTCACGCTTGATATAACGGGTAAGCAGTACATTGTCCGACCCCCCAAATACCCGAGTGAAATTCAACTTGCCACCATCAGTACTTGTCTCTTCGTTAAGCAAATATATCCAGCAGTTATCGTCCTCGTAGGCTATGGTCAGTTTCATCTCGAAACTGGCACTGCCAATAGTAACATACTTGACCGAAGGTTGCAAAGAATTATTATTAGCTATACGCAACAGACAGGCTTGAGGAAGAGTGCCCATGTTAAGCAAAAGGTAACTTTGAGCAGGCAAATACCACACCAGACCACGATTCAAATCATTGATTACAATCTCCTGGGTGCCCGTGTTCTCAATCATGTACTCGCATGCAAAGTTCATTTCCAGACGATCTGTCATTTGCGCAAGGCTGCTGATACTCAAGACATTCTCCATCAGTCCGGGTTCCTTCTTCATGGGCATCATGGCATCGGTATTGGCCTTGCCTTGATATATGATGGCACGCAAACCCGTTCTGCGAGCAATCGTTGCATGCCAAGGAGCCAACCGATCCAAACTCTTGTTCGTGGCACAATGTGGCCACGCCTCATGACGAACGCGGATTACGATTGCACCATCGGGCGAAACAGACTCGTGCATGATGGTATTGTCCTCGGTATAAAGCGTGTCGGCACCTTGAACCCAATAAACAAAAGATCTGTAGGTAGGGATGCGGCCTATTTTGCAAAACGCAGTTGCGGACACAGAAAGAAATAGCAATATCAGAAGATACCTGTTCATTGTCTGTAAGATTATTTTTCCGTCAAAGATAAGCCTTTCAGGCGAAAAAGCTTGTTTTTCGTGAGTTTTTTTTGCACATTAACATAAATTATGCACGGTTAATTCTTATAACAGTACCTTTGTTCATATTTTTGCAGTGCATGAGAACTTTTTGATACATATAAACAATATCGCCATGAAGCATTTTATATCCGCACTATTGATTGGGACCTTGTACATTTCTGCCGTATCAGCACAGGAGACGTACATTCAAGGTTCTGTATCGCACAACGGCCGGCCGTTGGAACAAGCCAAGATAATGGAGATGGATGTCAACCACCGCATACTGAACCAGACATACTCCGATAGCAACGGTCATTTTGTACTGAAAGTTACCGGAGGCAAAACCTCACTGAGAGTGACGGCACCGGGAATGCGTAAATTCACACAAAAGATAAACCACGCCACCACTTGGCAGGTGAACATGAAGAAAGACCACACCCCGGAAGAGTCCGACAAGGCGAAAGCCCGATACGAGACTACGAAACTGCTGGTAGGAAGAATGAATGATCGGGCCATACCTCAAATCTCATGGGTTGAACAATTGACAGACACGACCTACACTTTGGTGGTCCCGGTGCGCATGCCAACCATGGTAGAAGAGTATCCAATAGGACGCAAGCTGACAGTAACGGATTTCAACGGGCATGCAGTGGCAATAGGCAAATGTATAGAAGAAGCCGTACCAGAAGAAGGTTTGCCAAAGAGCTGGGATCCATTTATACGTGTCTCAACCAATAACTCGGCAGACAACGCCTCACCGTTCACTACCGATGACCGTGACTATTTTGCCTATCCGCGCTTCTCTTTCACCAAGGCGGAAATGGAATACATGATAGATCACAGCACCGAGTTGGCATGCTTTGCTGTGGACACGTCACGTGGCGACAACTTTTGGATATACTACCCTGCAACATCATTTGCACGAGAGTTGCAAAAGATACTGAATCGGATGCAAAAATAATCCATAACAGGTCATTGGATTTCCACTGCACCACTACAGGCGGAGCGACATGCATCCAAAAACATCCCCCAAGAACCCTTGCTACAGGTTCCTGGGGGATGTTTCAACCTCAAAGACCTAAGTCTGTAGCTGATACCAGCATGGCAGGCACAAAGTCCTCCGGCATGGTCATCGGCTATTCCCCGGCTATCTGTCGTTTGACCCTCTCGGCTATATTATCGTATGACATGGATGCATCCGGAAGAAATGCCGGCAGGTATTCAACCACTATCTTACGAGGGCATGGCACGCTACTGTGTCGTGGCCATGCCTCGAATGCTCCCGTGATGCGAACAGGAACAATGGGCACCTGTAACTCGCGGGCAAGAATGGCAAAAGTCTTTTTGAACGTGCCCAGCTCTCCGGTATTGGTACGACGGCCCTCCGGAAATATGACAAGGCTCTTGCCGGCACGCAATACCTGTGCCATGTTCTGGATGGAAGTCTTCAGGTTGGAGCGTTGCATAAGAATGATATTGCAACGACGTGCCATATACTTGCGCAGGCGCGAACGGACGTGCTCCTCCGTAGCGTAGAAATAGCAATCCTCCAACATCTTCCATGACAATCCGGAGGTCACAATAGGACCATCAAGAAAACTTTGGTGATTAGGCGCGAGTATAAAGGGGCCATCGGCAGGTATGTTCTTACGTCCTTTCACCGAAAGGCGGAAATACAATCGGTTTATCATCTCCATCACCCCTGCGCACAATGGCAACAGCATGGTAGGGCGAGAAGGCAACACTGCCTCAGTCCCCGTAAGCAGATTGTGCCAATCAACATCTTCAACCACCTCGGTACGTGTCTTCTGTGCAGCGATGTGCTCTGCCAAAGACTGCAGAGTGGAGAAAGACAGAATGGCATCCGCATTCACCTCCGTGCCAAAGGTCTGCTCAATGAATTCCTGCATGCTAACTCTATCCAGAGAATCCAACCCCAAATCAGTTTCCAAATGATCCGTCGGCCGCACGACATCCAGACGTTTCTCCCGTTGTATGTATTCGCGCAAAATACGGAACTCTGGTGTCTGTAATTCGTCAGTTGACACAGACGCCGCAACCTCAGTATGCCCGACACCACTTTGCAGCATCTCCAAAACACGAAAACGCTGTATCTTGGACAAACGGGTACGTGGCAGAGGGGTATGAAGAATGAATAGGGACATGACCTTCTTGTAGTTCAACGCCTCGTTGTTGTACGGTTCCAGCACTTCATGCTTTAGCAAGGCTTCCAGTTCTGCATCCGTACGTCCTCTGGCTATATCGGCCTGAGGTACTATAACAGCCACCAGCTTATCGTGATGATAGGAAACGGCACACTCTTTCACATACCTGTCGAACTTCTCTATCTTGAATTCTATCTCCACCGGCTGGACGTTCTTTCCGTTGGAAAGGACAATGATTTCCTTCTTGCGCCCGGTTATGTAAACTCTGCCATTTTCGTCCAGGCGAGCCAAATCACCGGTGTGCAGATATCCGTTCTCATCAAACAGGGCAGCTGTTTCCTGAGGACGGTTGTAATATCCCTTCATGACGTTGTCGCCCTTCACACAGATTTCCCCGTCTATTATCTTGCATTCGCAACAAGGCAACGGCAACCCCGAACATCCCGGAATAATGTCATCCGGACGGGTGAAACTAATCATTGGCGATGTCTCCGTCATGCCGTACCCCTCCAAGACGCTGATACCTAAAGTCCGCAATCCTTCGCCAATCTCCGTATCCAAGGCAGCACCCCCGCTGACACAATATACGAGATGGCCGCCCATCTGCCGGTGCACCGCAGAGAATACCATACGGGATAGCCATCGGCTGCCAATCCTCTTGCACAGGGCAAACATGAAACGCCCAATCAAAGAGACATCAATCTTCTTCTTGATACCATAGAACAATGTCTGCCACAATCGAGGCACACCAAGCATAATCGTCACTCGGCCACGCTGCAAAGAGGCCATTATCTCGGGACCTGTCATGGCCGGACACAAAACTACCTGCGACTCACAGAAAATGGGAGCGATAAGCGTTCCTGCCAAAGAGAAGATGTGGTGCAGAGGCAAAAGAATGAGAGTGCTGCTGTCCGGACAGAAGATGGGCACGCCATTGCCGGAAATGGCATCTATATTGACCAGCAGGTTCTTGAATGTTAGCATGACACCTTTTGGAAACCCCGTGGTACCGGAGGTGTATAGAATTACGGCCACGTCTGTATCGTCGAAACTGATACCCATTTCCACAGTGACAGCATGCGGATTTACCGAAGAGCATTCGAGAGCATCCATGCGCAAAATCTCCGTATGCACTCCACTCTGCTCCATGGCACGGCGTACAACGGGTTCGGTCTGGGCATTCACCCAAATGGCATCCGGGCGGGCATCATCAAGAATATAAGCCACGTCATCGGCCGAACTACCGGCATCCACCGGGATGGCTATACCACGATTCTGCCAAATGGAAAAGAAACTATATATCCACTCCACACAATTCTCGGCCAAAATCAAGGTCTTCGCACCCTGCATATCCGGGGTATAACAAGCAAAGTGTCGCACTTGCTCCAACATCATGCCATAGGTAATCTCGCCATACTGAGTAACTATGGCTGTACGCTCTATAGCCTGTACTTTATTTTTATAGAACATCTGATTATCATAAAAAAGCCGAGCGGAAACCTCACCTCCCCTATTTAGGACTGATTGGCATACCGCTCAGGCAAACATAACAATATAAATATTATGACTTTGTAGTTCCCTCCACTGACGAAGTATTCCTACCAAGCAAAGTTGAAACCGACACCTATAACATCGTTTGTACGGTTATAACGGTCAATCTTATCACCTAAAGCTGTAGCAGTCTTAACCTCACGGTCCTTGTAGAATGTATGCATGTACCCCAAGTCTATATTGAAGAGTTTGGTAGGATGAATACGCACACCCAGTCCCAGGGAATTGCTACTGAGATTGAAACTTACATCACTCATATAATCATCGGTAAGTCCATAATTCGTATTCTGCCAAGAGCAAGAAGCGGTAACCCATTTGGAGAATTTCCACTCCACACCAGCCAGGAACTCCATGGTATTGTCCTTGATGTATTGGCTTGTGTGCTTGTCTCCGTACTTGGTAGCCGTCTTATCCTGATAATAATGCCATGCACCGGCTATGCGCAAGTCCTGAATCGGACTGTACTGAACACCTATGGCCAACAGCCCAGGCATGTCCTCGGCAATCTTCTTGCCATCGGCAAACTGAGAAAGAAGATGCCCGGGAATTGAAGCCAGTTCCGCAGCTGCCTGACTCATACGAGAACTATTCTCCAAACGTATGCGTGTTTTAAACTCATATTTGGCGGCAATGTTCCAATGTTTATTAGGACTATAGTGTATACCAAGTATCGGAGTAACCCCAAAACCAACCTGTTCGCAGTTCAGACTTAGTTCGGTATCCATACGTTGACCGTTGACTGTTACATCGTTCACGAATCCATTGTAGTTACACGTGGCATAGACACCGCGAATACCACCATAAACAGCCAAATTATCAAGAATCTTGTATGTACCACCTATCTGCAGTCCGAAATAATACTGCTTGCCCTTCATATAAGAATTCATGCTATATCCATGGAAATTATCAACGGCATATTTGGCGGCATCCTGATTCATCTTGGCAATGGCTGCCTCCTGAGTCATGCCATTCTGCATATAATTGGCCACGGTAAACTGTCCGATGGTCATACCTGTGTTTCCATAAGGCGTATTGGCCCATTGTGTAGCAACCCCTTGAATAATATTCTGTATGGTGAGAGCTTCCAATGAACCTAAGCCATTGTCGAACTCACATGCACCACCGCCACCAACGAGGCCCAAATGTGCAGAGACACTCCACTTGTCCTGATTATAGGTTACATCCACAGAAGGAACCACAGGTGCCAAAGCCTCACCCTTATACCGATGAGTTATATCTGGGGTATTCGTATTCAATGCAAACAAGGGGAATGTCGTATCAATCGTACGGCTTTGCATCGCAGTCATAGAAGAAATACCCATGTGCCATCCGTTGCTCAGGAAGGCCTGACCGGCAGGATTGGCATAGAGACTGGAAAGAGTAATGTTGGCATCCTGCGTGAAAAAACGCAGATAGTGTGCATTCTGACTGGTGGTAGTCAACAGACCGCCCGCAAAAGCAGTTGTAGCAACCATCGCAGTGGCCAATGAGATAGCAATCTTTTTCATTCTTTTATTATTTTTTGTGCAATTCGGTCGCAAAGGTAACACATTTTAATCACCTATGTGCACAAAATAAGGGTATTTATGCAACATCAGCGAACATTCGAGCATTTTCCTGTATATCACAAATCATATACCTTATATAAATATATCGCGCACGCACGAGAAGCAATGACACACAAACCTGTGCCTTCACATGAGCCACACCGAGTGCTGGCATAGGGACATTGAGCATCCTTGGAACACACATGACAAGATATGGAACGATTCTCACCTCTTCCATTTAGGAATTTTCCTATAAACAGAAGCAAAAGATTACCTATATTTGCAAATTAGAATAACGTGTGGCACACATAATAGCCCACAGCCTGAGACCTACATAACACTTAAAGAAGCAACAACTATGAAGAAAACATTACTTACAGCATTTGCCGTCTGCACAGTATTTGTCAGTTGCAGCACGAACAAGACTACAAGTTCCGATGTCACAATTGACCTGCAGGGCCAATGGACCATTGTGAAGGCCTGTGGCATAGATACCGACAAGGCCGAACAAACACCTTTCATAAGTTTTACAGACAGCGGAACAGTCAACGGATATGCATCTGTCAACAATTTCTTTGGCAACTATACCGCCAAAGGTGACAGCCTGTCTTTCGACAAAATGGGAATGACCATGATGGCAGGTCCAGACATGGACATAGAAGCGGCCATAGTACAGGCTCTCAACGACAGCAAGACCATGGCGGTTCAAGGCGACACTCTACTGGTTAAAAATGCCGAAGGCAAGACTGTGATGGCCCTGCTGCGCGACTGACGCATCACATCCTACAGCTCATGGCACCCCACATCGTGGTCTGCTGAAATCTCATCATGACGTCCCGATTTTACACGCAAGTATAACCTTGTGTGCAGAATTGGGGCGTATTTTTGTACAGATTACGGCACAAATGCAATAATTAAACTATTTTAGGGCAACTTTGGCATGGATAATAGTAAAACAGGCTACCTTTGTGTAATAATAGGAACACAAGGACGGTGTATGCAATCCGACACAACAGAGCAGAAACACATCGAACTCGGGGATGCCTCGTGGAAAGCGCAGGATTGGAAATCTTGCCTTGACAATTATGCAGAAGCCATACGCCTCAACCCCAAAAGCCAGGCTGTGGCCAAGAGAGATATGGTCATGAGCATCATATCCTTCTACCACAAGGATATGCTCAATCCGTGACCTTACAATAATATCCACGCTATAAAGCCACCAATACACATTAACTGACAAAAATGGCCAAATACAGAGGAGTCATAGAGGTAGATACGGAACGGTGCAAAGGATGCAATCTATGCGCAGTGGCCTGTCCGTTGCACTTGATAGAATTATCCACACGAGTCAACCATCACGGATATAACTATGCCGTACAAGTGGCACCGGCACAATGCAATGGTTGCAGCTCATGCGGCATAATATGTCCAGACGGTTGCATCACAGTCTACCGTGCAGCAGAATGAACTTCCCCACCCACTTAACACATATATGCAGAAAGACAACGAAATACTCTTGCTCAAAGGCAATGAAGCCATAGCCCACGCAGCCATCAGGTATGGTTTCGATGGTTTCTTTGGTTACCCCATTACCCCGCAAAGCGAGATATTGGAAACATTGTCACTCTTGCGCCCCTGGGAGACCACCGGTATGGTAGTGTTGCAGAGCGAAAGCGAGGTGGCAAGCATCAACATGATATATGCCGGAGGAAGTTCTGGCAAATGCGTTCTCACATCCTCATCCAGCATAGGTATCTCACTGATGCAAGAGGTCATACCATACATGGCCATCTGCGAAGTGCTCGGGCTTATCGTATCCGTACAACGCGGTGGTCCCGGACTGGGCACCATACAACCGTCTCAGGCAGACTATTACCAGGCCGTCTACGGAGGTGGCAATGGTGATTATCATACGGTGGTTTTGGCTCCAAGTTCCGTACAGGAAAGTTGCGACATGGTAGGTCTGGCCAAAGAACTGATGATGAAATGGCGCATCCCCGTGATGATACTATCGGACGGAAGCATAGGACAGATGATGGAAAAGTGCGTGCTGCCTCCATATACTCCGCGTCGGACGGATGAGGAAATTCGCCGCGAATGCCCATGGGCAACCAATGGTCTGGGCCTAAAAAACAGGAAGCCAAATGTGACCACCAGCCTGGAACTGGATCCGCAACTCTTGGAGCAGCGCAATCATGCCCTGCATGCCAAATACGAAAAGATCAAACAAGAGGAGACACGAGCCGAGCACTACCTCACCGAAGATGCAGAAGTGATAATCGTTGCTTTCGGTTCAGTAGCTCGCGTGGCCATGGGTACCGTAGACGAGTTACGCGAACAGGGGCACCGTATCGGATTGTTACGCCCCATAACCCTGTGGCCTTTTCCGGAGAAAGACATACTGGAACTGAGTTCCAAAGTAAGACATATGATAGTGGCAGAACTGAACGAGGGGCAAATGTTGCGTGATGTGGAATGGGCGGCACAGTTCCGTTGCCCTATCAGTTTCATAGGGCATTGTGGTGGCATGATGCTCACACCGGACGAAATCGCACGCAAGGTCAGCGAATTGTTTATTCAAGGCTGACAATCACACCGCCAACCTCGGGGCTATTCCAGAAACCACATCAGTACCAACAATACGGTTTCCTCTTGTCCAACAAAGCAAGTCTACAGTCATGGAATATAACAACATCAAGTCACCACAACACTGCGTCTACACCAAACCACGTCTGATGAACGACACCAACATGCACTACTGTCCTGGATGCGGACATTCCGTGGTGCACAAGCTGGTGGCGGAAATCCTGGACGAAATGGCCATAGAGGAAAACACCATAGGAGTATGTCCCGTTGGATGTGCCGTATTTGCCTATCGCTATTTGGACATCGACTGGATAGAGGCGGCACACGGACGTGCACCAGCATGTGCCTCGGCACTGAAACGCCTGTGGCCCAATCACCTCGTATTCACATATCAGGGGGACGGTGACTTGGCATGCATAGGCACTGCCGAAACCATACAGACACTGAATCGCGGGGACAACATCACCATAATCTTTATCAACAACGCCATCTATGGAATGACCGGCGGCCAAATGGCTCCGACGACTCTAATGGGCATGAAAACCAGCACATGCCCTTATGGCCGACAAGCAGACCTACACGGTTTTCCTCTGAAGATTAGCGACATTGCCGCCACATTGGAAGGTACATGCTATGTAACACGCCAAGCCGTGAACACAGTCGGCAATATACGTCGTGCCAAGAAAGCCATACGTCAGGCCTTCGAGAACAGCATGCATGGGCGCGGCTCCTCTTTGGTGGAAATAGTAAGCACTTGTTCCGCAGGATGGAAGATGACACCAGAACAAAGCAACCAATGGTTGGCTGACAACATGTTGCCCTACTATCCTTTGGGTGACTTAAAGAACACCTTAGACAAGTAACACCATGAAAGAAGAAATAATCATATCCGGATTTGGGGGCCAAGGGGTTCTCTCCATTGGCAAAATACTGGCCTATGGTGGCATCATGGAGAACAAGGAGGTTACATGGATGCCGTCTTACGGTCCCGAACAGCGTGGAGGTACGGCAAATGTCACCGTCATCCTATCGGACAAACGCATCACCTCTCCAGTACTCAATGCTTACGACACGGCCATAATCCTCAACCAGCCTTCGCTGGACCGTTTTATGCCACTGCTGAAACCAGGTGGTACACTCATCTATGACCCAGCCAGCATACTTAGTGTACCAACACGCACAGACATCAACATCTATAGCATTCCAGCCATGTCTGAAGCTGCAAACATGCAGAATGCAAAAGTCTTCAACATGCTCCTTTTAGGTGGCCTCATCCAGGTCCGCCCGATCGTCACCGTGGAAAACGTAGTACAAGCTCTGCACAAGACCCTGCCGGAACGGCACCACCACCTCATCCCCATGAACGAAGAAGCCATACGCCACGGCATGAATATAATACAACAGAAGCAAGAGGCTTCGTTGTCTTGAACACGATACTCCACACAAGTTGCACTGCACTGCTCATTACAACAATGACTGGCAGTGCATTTTTATTTGTCACCATTCGATACGCCATTGCAACAACACAAACAGGTATCACCTGCTGGTGCTGTACTACGCCTACCTCAGAGTCTCCAACAAGGACAAGGAAGTTCCCCGACCTCACGGACTTCATCTCTGACCTCACCACCGCCAAGTTCAAAACCATCAGCGTAGTACTAAAGGGTACAGTGGGAGCTGCTGGAGGGAGCCACCAAGGAAGACGAGGAGGAGAACGTACCGGGGGAAGGCTGACGGCATGCCGCATGTACAGCCGCGTGGTGGGCGAGGTGGCGCAGCTGCAGAAGGAGGCAATGGAATGGGAGAAGCTTCTCAACTCCAGGACGAAATGACAAGGACGGACGGTCGCGACATGCAGCCGTCCGCCTTCGTGCTCACTCGCCTCGCACGGCCCTGAGTATGCATTCGCAGATGAAGGCAGACTTCGAGCCCTCCACACGTTCGAGAATCTCGTGCACCTCCTGCGTCGCACTGAACGCGTAGGACTTGACGGAAGTGCGTTTTCTGCCCGCACCCTCGCGTTTTCCTCCCCATTGTTTTTGCGGTTTCCGAAATTTTGTGTATTTTTGCCGTCGAAAAGCCAAGGGGCAGGAGGAGCACCTCTCCCCCTGCAGTTTTGGTTCAGAATTGATATTCTATCAAGATTCTGATTGTCCAAAATCTAAATGAAACGGCTATTTTCATTTTCTCTTGGCTTTTTTTTAACGTTTCTCCTACTCTCTTCAAGGTTTTCGTATTTTCCTTTCTCACAATACAAAGATACGACAATTTATTGAAATACACAAACATATCAAGGGGAAAGTTTGCGCAAAAACAAACTTTCCCCTTGATATGTCGTCACTCAAAAAGAAACGGTCACACCCTGAAAGTCACGTACCCGGTAGTCGCGTGCAGCCCGAGCGACACCTCCGCCCCGATGGCATCCGCGATGGAGAGAAGCGATTCCACAGAGAAGTTGCGTTTGCCGTTCTCTATGAGAGACAGCGTGGTCTTGTGTATCCCGGTCTTGCTTGACACGTCGTCAAGCGTCAAGCCGTTAGCCTTGCGAATCGAGCGCAATTCCCCGGCAAGTTGTTCGTAGGTCATATTTGCTGTTTTTTTTATTTTTATTAAATGCAAAGGTACAGCTTTTTAGCGACATATATAAACATTTAGATATAAAAGTTTGCAAAAAAAACAAAACTTTTATGTCATTCGATTCGTTATTAATGGTTATCCCGTTCCCCTGTTCCGTCCGATAAGCAGCAGCATATCGTACAAGTATGGGATTATTCAATTTTATCGGGAAGAGGGAGTCGGCCGGCAAGGAATCGGGCAAGGGGGCCACGGTCCCCAGCAGGCGTGTCTGGGTCAACAGCGCGGACAGGGCCATGCAGGTGGCCGCCTTCAACCACGCCGTGGGCCTCAGGAGCCGCACCGCGGCCATGGCCGTGCTGAGGTTCGAGCGCAGGCTCCCCGACGGGCGGTGGGAGGAGTTCAGCAAGGGCAGCCAGGAGTACAGGCACCTGAACTGGCTGCTGCAGGTCCGCCCCAACAGCCGCATGACCGCATGCCAGATGTGGACCAGGCTGCACCTGCTCAGGGACCTGAAGGGCTCCGGCGGCATACTCATAGAACGTGCCGGAGGCCGGATACAGTCGCTGATTCCGGTATCGGTGGAGTGGAACCGGCCGGACGACACGTACACGGCCACCTCGGACGAGTTCTGCAGGAGCTGGACCAACGTCCCCCCCGGCGACATAGTCGTGGTGAGGAACATGCCCGTGCCCGGCTGGCCGTCGGGCCGGAGCCTCCAGCACTATGCCGCGAACACGCTTTCCCTCGCGGCAACGGCCGAGTCCATGTGCCTCGACGTCGTGAGCAAGGGAGGAACATTCAAGGCAATAGTCCGGCAGGAGGAGCAGATGAGCGGCCTGCAGGGCATCGGCAGGCTCAACGACAATGAGATGCGCCAGAACGCCGACACGCAGAGCGAGCACGACCACGGCATATTCCGCTTCCGCTTCGACACCTCGGCCCTGTGCCTTGACTCCGACAAGAGCAAGGCGGAGACGGCCCAGATATACGTCAATTCGGGAATCAAGACGGCCGACGAGGTGAGAGCCTCCATGGGGCTGCCAAGGAGCAAGGCCGAGGCCGCCCCCGTCAGGACGGCAAGCGAGTTCGGGCAGGCCTCCGTCCGTTACGAACAGGCAAGGAAGATATGGGCGTGGGTCACATGGGTGAGAGGCGCACGCGCCCTCCACCACGGACATATGGAGGTATACCAGACCGTAATGGTGAGGTCCGACCCCCACGACTGCCTGGACAGGCACTGCCGCCTGCTGATAGACGGGAAATACTATGCGGTGGATTCCTTCCACGAGAGCCGCGAACGCCACGAGTGCCAGCTCACGGCATTCGAGATAGACAACGTCAACCAGCAGGACTGAGATGGCACAGGTAATAGAGATAGAAGGCATGGACGAGATCATCCGCGGCATCGGAGAGCTCGCCGTGGACGACAGGCGCATGTCGAGGAACATCAGGACCATCCTCCGCAAGGTGCTTTCGGACGCGAGACGGGCCGTCAGCCGGCAGGCGAGGGCGAACATCGACAAGGACCCCCGCAAGGCCTACATGGCCGTCCGGCACGCCGTCTACCGCAGGATACTGGGCGGACAGGTGAACATCCTGTCCAGGCGCACGAACAACGGCAGGATGTACGTGGGGAGGAAGACACCCGGGCTGCGTCCAGGCCAGCGCGGAGGCAACCGCCGCAAGAGAAGCGCGAGGACGGAGCAGGTGGACTCCTACTACGGCAGCGACCGCGGATTCATCCTGCGGTTCATCAACGCCGGCACCGAAGAACGCCACACCAGGTACGGACGCAGGGGCAGCATCTCCGCCCGAAACTGGTTCGGAGGCGCGAGCTCGTCCGCCCTGGACAAGGCGGCAGGAGAGTTCGCGGAACTGGTGGAAAGGGCCGTGGAGGAAGTATGGACGAGACATGGTTAACCGGAATCACTATAACACGCAAGAGTATATGAGCAAGAGAATTTCTTTTACACCGACCGGCTTGCACGTCCGCGAGGCCGGAGAGAACGAAGGCGACAGCCGCATAATAGAGGGCTGCGGAATCGTCTTCGACAAGGAGACGGTTCTTTACGAGAACGGAAACTACCGCGAGAGCGAGATCATAAGACGCAGTTGCATCACGGAAGAATTCCTGCTCGAACAGGACATCAAGCTGAACCTGCTCCACAACAGACTTTCCAGCATGGCCAGGCGCCGCCGTGGCGAAGGCGCCTTGAACCTCGAAGTGCGCGAGGACGGCCTGTACTTCACCTTCGAGGCCCCCAAGTGCGACCTTGGCGACCGCGCGCTCGCCCTTATCAGGAACGGCACGTACACAGGCTGCTCCTTCGAGTTCTACAGCAAGGACTACGAGGTGACCAAGCGCGGAGAGAACGACTATCTCATCACACATACCGCGTTCGAAAGGCTTACGGCCATCACCATCGCCATGGACCCGGCGTACGAGCAGACCAGCGTGAACGCGAGGGAGGAATGGGAGAAGGGGCACCCCAAGGAACTCCGGACCGCCACGGAAGAAGAAGAGGAAGGGCGGACGGAAGACCGAGGACGCGAGAAGCGCGGACGCAAGGCGAGATATTACGCGACATTATAACTTTTTTTTCAACTAAAAACTATCGTCATGACAAGAGAAGAATTGAGAGCAAGGCAGCGAGAGCTGCAGTCCACCATGGCCGACTGCGCCAGCGACGACTCACGCGCGGAAGAGTTCGACCGCGCCGAGCGCGAGTTCCGCATGAACGCGGCCCAGCTCGACACCATGGAACGCGAGGAGCGCGAGAGACGCGAGCAGCCCGCCCGAGACGCCGGAGCCGTCCTGCGCGAGCTGCTGGTGAACAACAGGGCCGGCAACGGGGAAAGGGAGATCACCCTCGGCACGCAGGGACAGGCCAGCGGAGCCGTGGCCCTCGCCATAGAGGACCTCGTGCCCACGCTGGAGGAAGGCAACGGCCTGCCGTCCGCCCTCGGCATCGTGAACGGCGTCACCGGCAACGTCGTCTACCCCACCGACGCCAGCGACATGGAGCTGGAGGAAGCCTCCGAGATCGCAGTCCTCGACGACCAGGACGTGGACTTCGACAAGGTGACCGTCAGCCCCCACCGCGTCACCCTGTCCTGCGACGTGAGCAACAGCATCATCGACAACCTCGCGTTCGACATCCTCGCCCACGTGCGGAGGAAGTTCTCCAAGGCGTGGAGGAAGTACCTCGCCCTGAAGACCTACAGCCAGGCCAAGTTCAGCGGCAACAAGGGAGGCTTCTCCGGACTGGCCAAGGCAGGCGACATCACCCTCGGGGCAGGCACCGCCTACAAGAGCATCCTCACGGCCATCGCCGCGTTCACCGACAAGGGCTTCGACACGGGCAGCCTGTGCATCACCATCGACGCCACCACCGAGGCAAACCTCAAGATGGAACCCAAGCAGAAGGGCGTGGCCGGCTACGTCATCGAGAACGGCAAGCTGTGCGGATACGACTACACCGTCAGCAGCAAGATCAACACCGTGCTGGGCGGAGACGCGAAGACCTCCGCCTCCAACACCGACGCCACCAAGATCTACGGCACCACCGCCAGATACCTCGGCATAGGCTACTACGAGTACCTGAAGGTGCAGCAGCACGGCGACATCAGGCTGACCGTGGACGCGACCAGCAAGGCCATGGCCAAGAAGAACTGCGTCAACCTCACGCTGAACACCGAGGTGTCGTTCACCGACCTCAGCGACCACATCCACGACGAGAACGGAAACGCGCAGAAGGCGTTCGCCATCTACGAGATCAAGAGCGCGTGACGCGCGGGCCCGGACGGGGAAGCCTGTCCGGGCCGGACGTAAATCCCCTATCACATGAGCTTAAGAATTGGAAGATTCATCAAGTACGCGCTCGGCCGGGAGAACGCGCCACGCCTGCACGAGACGATAGGCGGCAGGCTGTTCCCCGTGCAGCTGCCGGAGGACACTTCCGGCATGCTGCCGTGGGCGTGGTACTACTCCGTCTCCATGTCCGGGGACGAGACCAAGGACGGCTATGCCGGAGACAGCACGGAAGTGCAGATAGAGGCGGTGGCCGAGACGTACGAGAAGCTGCTCGACATCCTCGCCCTGATAAGGAAGGGGATGGCGGACGCGCGAAGGAACTGGGACGACAAGTCGCTGAAGGTCGCGGACATGAGCTTCAGGGCCGGCCCGGAAGAATACGACGACACGCTGCAGGCGTACTGCAGGAAACTAATTTACAGGATAGACACTTATGAGCAAATCACTTAAGGGACAGGACGTCAACCTGTTCGTGGACGGCAAGCTGATTGCCGCCAGCACGTCGTGCAGCTTCGACCTCACGGCCAACACCACGGACGCCGCCTCCAAGACGGACCCCGGCAACGGCATGTGGGACAACTCCGAGTTCACGTACTACGACTGGACCGTCAGCAACGAGTCGTTCGTCGTGGACCCGGCTTCGCTGACAACCCTGCTGACCAAGGTGGTCAGCGGAGACGCCACCGTCCATGTCACGTTCCAGATGGGCGAGTACCAGGGAGGAGGCACCATAGTGCTGGGCGGAGACGCCATCATCACGCAACTGCAGCTGCAGGCAGCCAACGGGGACTACGCCAAGCTGTCCCTGTCCATGGACGGATGCACGGCCCTCACCAAGGCCGGCGCAGGCGCAGGCATGATACCCGAGCTGAAGACGTATCCCAAGATCAAGGGCAAGGCCCTGATGATAGCCATGCAGGACGACGAGAAGACGTTCCACACGCTGGCCGCGGCGACCTCCCACACCCTCACGCTCAGCGTGCAGGCCTCGGACGACGGCACCAAGGACGACAACGACAACGGCAACCACAAGGAGGTCACGGGCAAGAGCATCAGCATGAGCTCAGAGAACGTGCTCCGCCTGAAGATGGGCACGGACAGCGTCAGCGGAATCTTCGCCAGCGAGATGCTGGACGTGGCAATGACGGGCAGGACCGTCCGTCTCGCCTTCGGCTACTATCCAGATTCCGTGGGCAAGGACGCAGGGGCGACGGAAGACTGGGGGCAGGCCCCCACGACGCTGATACAGGGAGACTTCATCTGCAGCAGCATCAACCTCTCCGGCAACAACAAGGAGAACGCCACCTATACGGCGGAATTCACGGGCAAGGGCGAACCGAGCCTCACATAATCAAGAAGGGACATGAAGATAACTATCAGGAACGAAGAGTACGAGTTCCGCGTGACGGGAACCGTAGGCCTCGTCTATCTCGCCGAGCGCATCCTCGGCCGCGAATTCGACAACGGCGACAGGTATCACCTGCTGGTGCTGTACTACGCCTGCCTCAGAGCCTCCAACAAGGACAAGGAAGTCCCCGACCTGGTGGACTTCATCGCGGAGCTAACCACGGCCAGGCTGAAGGCCATCGGCGAGTACTTCTGGAAGCAGTGGGAGACGCTCGAGGGAGAACCCGGGGAAGAGACGAGGCATGTCGCCCGAATATTTCCACGAGCGGCTGACATACGGCGAGGCCGACGACTATCTGGGCGGACAGAACCGCAGGCCCTACCACGGCTACAACCAGGCAAGGATGATAACCTCCGTCATCGGCCGGCTGTTCGCCAAGAACTACAAGGTGCCCACATTCCCGTGGGAGAAGGACGCTCCCGCGGCCAGGCCGCCTACCGGGGACGAGGTGGCGCAGCTGCAGAAGGAGGCGAGGGAATGGGAGAAGCTTCTCAACTCCAAAAAGAAATGACAGGGACGGACGGACGCGACATGCACCCGTCCGTCTTCGTGCTCACTCCCCTCGCGTCGCCCTGAGGATGCATTCGCAGATGAAGGCCGACTTCGAGCCCTCCACACGTTCGAGAATCTCGTGCACCTCCTGCGTCGCACTGAACGCGTAGGACTTGACGGAAGTGCGTTTTCTGCCAGCGCCCTCGCGTTTTCCTCCCCATTGTTTTGCGGTTTCCATAATTTTGCGTATTTTTGCCGTCGAAAAGCCAAGAGGCAGGAGGAGGTGTTGCTCCTCCTGCGGTTTCGGGTCAGAATTGATATTCTATCAAGATTCTGATTTTCCAAAATCTAAATGAAACTGCGATTTTCATTTTCTCTTGGCTTTTTAACGTTTCTTCCTACTCTCTTCAAGGTTTTCGGATTTCCCTTTCTCACAATACAAAGATACGGAAATTTCTTGAAATACACAAATAAAATCAAGATTATTTTTAGTAGAAAGTAAACTTTTTTATATCAAAGATATAAGCAAAAACCGCGTTGTATTTTCCTCGGAAAACATTTGGCGGTTTCATGTTTTTTGACGTAACTTTGCCATACCGATTTATGTGTTTTACGTGCGTGGCCGACTGGCCACAGGCCGATTGTATGGGATTATCATGCCATATCAACGGCTGCCACCCCCGTGTGGAGGGTCAATGCCCCCACAGCTCATAACACAGAGTACTCAACGGGACAGGGCAGCCGTTTTTCCGTGCCCTTTTGCCAAAAATTGAGTATACAATGGCAACTTTCACAATCACCTCGCCAGCCTTTGGCGACCTCCGCGCCAGCGGAACCGGCGACCGTTCCGAGTTCATGCTGACGGACATCTGCGAAGCCGCGGATCTGAGTTACGAACACACCCTGAAGCTCCTCGACGTGGGCGAGGAGGTCACCGTCCATGCCGTCATGGGCGAGGACGACCGCCCGAGGCAGGAACTCTTCGTCACGCTGGCCGGACTCTCGCGCATCTTCGACAGCTATCCGCGCAACGTCAAGTACGGGGAGCTCTACGACTGGATATTCGAGCAGGACCCGGAAGACTGGGCGTACCTGGAGACGGCCGACCTCGTGAACAAGCGTGAACAGTTCCGATTCATGGAACGCTCGCGGGACGCCGCCCTCCGCTTCATACGGGCGGCGGGACTCCGGGAGGCCTTCGAGATATGGCAGGAGGCAACCCGGCACATCGTGCTGCCGCCGCTGGAGGACATCGTCACGGAGGAGGAATGAGCAAGGACCATCGGCCCTGCCGGCAATCACGCCGACAGGGCCGCCTTTGTTAACCCGATGCCGCGATGCTCGCGATGTGTAGGACAATCATACACACGTACGCACAGATGGCAAAGGACGTTATAGCGAGGATGCGCGTGGAGACGCAGCAGTGGGAGCAGGGCATGGGCAGGGCGAGGAAGTCCATGGACGAGATGCAGAAGAGCACGGGAGGCATGGACAAGGCCCTCGGCTCCGGCATCGCCAGCATGGCCAAGTTCGCCACGGCCGCAGCCTCGATCAAGGTCGCCATGGACGGGGCGAACAAGCTCATCGGCAGCAGCCAGACGCTCACCGACGCGTTCGGGCGCACAATGCAGGCCACCACGCGCGTCGTGGACTCGTTCTTCGAGAGCCTCGCCAGGGGCAGCTTCCAGAGCTTCCTCGGCGGCCTGGACGGCATCATAAGCAAGGCGAGGGAGGCGTACGACGCGCTCGACACTCTGGGCACCTTCGACATCTTCGCCACCCCCCTGAGGGCGAGGAACGAGGCCATGCAGGCGGAGCTGAAGTACAACATCAGGGCGGGCATAGGCAACATCGAGGAACAGAAAGCCGCCCTGAAGGAGCTGGAAAAAGAACTTGCCGGGCTGAGCAAGCAGGAATCTGCTCTCGCGGACACCGCCGCCAGCAAGCTGCTCGCCTCCTTCGCCAACGCCCAGGGCGGAAGCGACGTGCTCGACAAGCTCTTCATGACCGGAGGCGGCGCGCAGGACAAGGCCGGAGAGATGGCCGAGGAACTCAGGAGGAAGTACGCGAAGACCGTCACACTGAAGGCGAACATCGTCCATCCGCAGTTCGGCACCGTTGTCGGCGAGCGCACGACGTCACGCCTCGAATGGGCGGACGAGGAGCAGAAGAAGCTGTACGAGGCCCTGATGAACTTCAACGAGATGGACGACACGAAGCTTCAGGAGGTGGCGCAGCTGCGCGCGAGGGCATGGCAGGCGCAGACGCAGGCCTACAACAAGATGCGGGAGAATCTGGAGACGCTGAACATGAAGCCCAAGGGAGGCGGCGCAGGTGGCGCAGGTGGCGCGCAGGCCCCCACGTTCGACACCGCTCAGATATCCGCGCCCTCCATGAGCATGACCACGTCCATGGAACAGCTGGAGGCCATGCAGAGGCAGTGGAAGGAGAAGCTGGCGCAGGCCACCGACTCCGCCACCGCCGAGATGGCGGACAGGATGCTGGCCGACATACAGGCCAGGATGGACGCGCAGCCGATAGCCCTCCGCCTCGGCATGGACGAGGAGAGCATAGCAAGGATAAACGAGCAGATGATGATGCTCGGAGAGAGCATGCGCAACGAGATACAGCCCCTGGAGCTGATCCCGGGAGGCTCCAAGGCCACGAAGCCGCTGGACGAGACCAACGACAAGATACAGGCCATGGCCAAGAACCTCGGCAAGACCAGCACCGCCTTCGGCACGATGGGGGCGGCCATGCAGCAGCTGGACGACCCGGCAGCGCAGGTGGCAGGCCTCATACTGCAGGCGTGCGCCAACGTCGCCTCGTCGTTCGCGGCCGCCCTCGCCAACGAGAAGAACGTATGGTCGTGGATCGCCGCCGGCATCGCCGGAACGGCAACGATGATAAGCACCATCGCGGCCATCAAGAGCATCAACGCCAACTCCTACGCCGACGGAGGCACGGTCACGGGAGGAGCGTTCACCGGGGACGCGGTACCCATCATGGCCAACGCCGGGGAAATCGTCCTGAACGCCTCCCAGCAGCAGGCCCTGGCCTCGCAGCTGGAACCGCGCGAGGGCGGGACGCAGGGCAGCCCGTACGTCTCCGGAGAGCAGATATACCTCGGCCTGAACAACTACCTCAGGCGTTCGGGCAGGGGAGAGATGACCACGTCAAGGACAAGCAAGCAATGAGTTCATACCGCATACCGTTCGTCAGCCTTGAAGGCAACAGCTACGAGATACGCATATACCCGTCGGCGGAAGGATACGACGGGGACGGGGCCGTCACCCTGCGAGGCGGGGCCGACCCCATGGTCACGGACGAGGAGAGCGACAGCGACATCCTCTCCCCCGTACGCGGCAGCACGGGGTACATAACAATCGTCACCGACGACATCAACCTGCAGGGAGAGCTCATGCCCACGGCGGCGGACGAGACGAGAGTGACGCTGGTGCGGCATCCTCGCGAGGACGAGTTCGACCGCTCCGACAAGACGGCATGGGAGGGCTACCTGTGCCCGCAGACCTTCAGCCAGGAATGGACGAGCGGCCCGTGGGAACTCGAACTGCCGGTGCAGAGCCGCCTTTCCATGGCGATGGACGACTATCTCAGCAGCGGCAACAGCGGCATAGTCAGCGTGGGCGAGTTCCTCGCACGCCTGTGCGGGGACGTGTACAAGCACGTGCTGGTACCCGACAACGAGCTGGCGCGGAACGGCAGCTTCAAGTGGGGAGAGGAGACGCTGGAATCGCCCACCGCCCTGCAATGCTGCTTCTCCGAGAGAATCTTCAAGGAGGCAATCAAGCTGCAGGACAGGGAAGACGCGACCGACACGGAGGCGGGACTGTGGAAGCCAGGAACCAACGGCGAGGTGGCATCCAGCATCTCCAGCTGCCTCCGATGGGTCTTCCGCGAGCAGGGCGACACGCTCATATGCGACGACCCCGGATACGCGGGAGGACAGTACCTCATGTACCGCGCGGAGGAACTCACGAAGACCGCTCCCGTCCCCTCGGGATACGCCCGGCAGGCCAATCTGGAGATAGAGGAGCTCGGAGCCGGCTGGCCGGACACCGCCATCGGAGGCAAGGACGGCAAGATGGACGTGCTGCTGCCATTCGGGCGCGTGACGCTCGAGGGGAGCGACGACGTGTTCAACAGCAGCGTGATAGACGTCTACAACGAGGACTGGCTGAAGGTCTCCGGCATCCCCATGGTCAACGGGGCGCCGCCCTCGTTCAACTGGCCGGACACCCTGCCCTACAAGTTCCAGACGGACACGTCCGCCACGTTCAAGAGCCAGAAGGTGCTGGACAGCGCGGAGATAGAGTCGTTCCAGTACTTCGCCAGGAGCGTGACGGTGGCAGGGAAGACATACATGGCCGGGAACCGCGTCAGCCTGGCCGGACGGCCGGAGACGGCGAGCATGCTGTACGCCAACGCCTACCCGCACATAGTCCTGGGCAGCGGCAGTTCCGCCACTTCGCACGGGGACTACTTCGGAGGCGGGGAGATATGCGGATTCCACGTCTTCTACACGAGGTCGAAGGAATACATACACTACCGCTTCACGAGCATCTTCCTCGGGACGATACAGTCGACCACGCGGCATCCCGCGTTAGTCCTGCGCTCGACGCTGGGCCAGTTCCTGCCCTACTGCGGACGCCACAGGAAAAGAATCACCATGAACATCAGCGGGCAGGTGCACCGAGGCAAGACGTACAGCGACATCGACTGCATGAAGGGGTTCGACACGGACGGGATCTTCGGACTGGCAGTATCGGTGAGGATGGGAGACTACTACCTGTACAAGGACACCTGGGGCGACCACTCGTGCAGCCTTACGCGCGTGGAGGCGCCGTTCGAGATACTCTGGACGAAGGACAGCGACAACGCCTTCAGCGAGAACGTGTACCTCGGCATGACGGAGGGCATGCCCATGGCGCTGGACGCACCGGTCACCGTGACCCTGTACGCACCGGACATATCACTGAGGCCGACAGGCAGGGACCTCGCGAACGACTGCAAGTACCTGAAGATAGACAACTTCCGCGTCGCCATCAAGGAGGAGGAGCAGGACAGCGAGTACGACTTCAGCGAGCCGTTCACGGAGGAGCCGCGGACGGACATCAGATTCGAGGAGACGGTAGGCTCCAACAAGCTGGAGGAATACGAGCTGAAGACCAAGTTCGGGGGAGTGGACGGCCCGGCCGCACTCCTCTGCAACAACAAGCGCGGCACCATGCGGTACTTCCAGACGCGCATGGTGGGCACCTTCGACGGGACCAACGACGGCGCGCGCTACCTCTGCCGCAGGACGTGGGAATGGGCGAAGCGGCAGGGCCGCGCATCGCGCCAGGTGCTGACCGTGCCGCTACGCACGATGCCGTGGTCGCTGCCCGAACCCGTGCGCATAGGCTCCACGCACGACGGCACCCCGCGCACTTTCTTCCCGGCCGCCAAGAGCATAGACTGGAGGGCGGACAAGACGACACTGACACTGATAGAAATCAAATTCGACTGAACATGGAAAAACTGCAAGGCACGCACCTGATACTCGGCTATCAAGACGAGGAGGGCGAATTCCACGCCTTCGCGTACGCAAGGAGCTGCGAGATCAAGCAGAAGTCCGACACCGTGGAGGTCGCATCCCCCTCGTCCGGACGGTGGAAGGAGTTCATCTTCGGACGGTGCGAGTGGACCGCGACGTGCGAGTGCCTCCTCTCCGACGACGAGAGCGAGACGGAGAGGAGGTTCCGCGAGGGCCTGCCGGTCACCGTCTGCCTCCGGACGCGGGGGAAGTCCGGCGACATGTACAAGGGCGAGGCTATAATCACATCGCTGAGCCTCTCCGGACGACTGCACGAGATGGCCGGCTACACGATCGGGCTGAAGGGCACCGGGGAGCTGGAGTACGTCTGAGAGCCGGTCACGCCAGGATGGCCCGCTCTATGGCCTCGAGGTACTTCTCCGGCTCCGACATGTAGTCCGCGACCTTGCGCAGGGCCAGCCCGGCCATGCGCGGCGTCACCCTGCTGTAGTAGGAGATCACGCCGCGGCGGCTGTCGGAATGCCCCATGAGGTAGTCCGTGACCGTGTCGGAGATGCCTATCTCAAGGGCATACTGCCCGAACGACTTCCTCGCGGAATAGAAGGTCGTGCACGGCGGCAATCCCAACGCCTCCGCCATCTTCCGCAGGTGCTTGCCGATGTAGCCTATCTCGTCGCGGCTGTCCCTGAACTTCAGGCCGGAACACCACCGGCCTTTTTTCGTGCGCCTGTCGAGGATTTCCCTCGCCTCGGGCAGGACGGGCACCCTGACGGTCTGCCGGACGGCCGTGAGGGTCCGCGTCTTCGCGCGGCAGTAGACCACAATATCGCCCGAGAAGTCGGCGGCCAGCATGTCCTTGTAGTTCATTCCGCCGAGGTAGAACGACAGCATGAAGGTGTCGCGGGCAAGCGACTGGCCCGGACTGTCGAGGACGGCGTCCCTGATTTTCCGGATTATTTCCGGAGCCACGTCCGTCTCCCTGGCACGGCTGCGGCCGATGACCACGGAGGAGAAGGGGTCGGACGGGTAGCGCACGAGGTCCGCGGAGACGGCGTAGTTGACCACCGCCTTGACGTGTGACAGTTCCTTGCCCACGGACGCCGCGCTCAACGCCTTGGCCGTCACGGTCTTCCTGCGGTAGCGGACCTGCCTGTACTTCTGCGAGAAGTATGCCTCCTTTTGCACGGTCTCGCGCTTCAGGGCCGCGAGGTGCCTCTGGTACAGGCGCAGCAGCTCGGGCGAGATGTCGCGCAGCGGGATGTCCTTTCCCGCCCAGGCGCACAGCCTCTCCACGGAGTGGACGACCATCCGGCAGTAGTTGGCGCTCACGTCCTGCCGCCTCTGCTCCAGGTAGTCGGAGAGGGCCGACCGGACGGTGGCGTCCGCAGGCATGCACGCCGGCGCCTCCTCGCGAAGCGTGCGGCAGAGCTCCGCGCACGGCATCAGCCCGGGGGCGGCGATACGCTCGTACCTGGCACGCACGGCAACGAGGAAGTCCTCGGCGGCGCGGTTCTTCGCTATCCATTCCGGCTCGGCGGACGTGACCATGCCGTCCGTCCAATGGGGCAGCATCTTCCCGCAGGCCGAGGGGGAGCACCCGACGTTCACGCCGGTAGAGATGTAGCCGGATTTCCCGTGATGGGAGACACGTATGGCGACGGCCACACGGGAGGTCTTTTTGAGGGTGCCGGAGACCGGCATCAGAACTTTTTTGAATGAAGTCATACAATTAGTTGTATATGAGGTTGATAGATATGTTTTTGACGCAAAAGTGGGCGTTCCGGTGAAAAAACACCTTGATTTCGTTTAAGGTTCGTTGATACACAGGCAGTTATGCCATGATTTTCGCGCATATTTATGCGAAAAACAATGCATAACTAACGAATTAACAGTGCGTAAAAGGCTGTGTATCAACGAACCTTAAAAATAAATATGCAATTTACATGCCAATTTATTCATGGCAGACAAGGGGCAACGGCGCAAGACCATTACACCATGTAACATACTATAAACATGCGTTTTAGCATTGTATCACAACGACCATGGCGCAAGTAGCGTCACACGTGAGCCGAAAGGCAATCGGAAAGAAATTGCATAAATATGCATAAAATCGCCCCGTTCCGGAGGGGCAAAAAACGGCATCGCCGTAAAAATATTCATAGTTGCTTGTGCATCAATTGGTTATACATGTTTTCGTCTGCATTTCCTCGTAATAGCGACTAAAGGAAAAAACGGCGTTTTCACCCGTGAAACATGCCTGTTTCGGGGGCAAAAATACCGTCTCTTACCTTGCGCAAGTGCACGTCTATCAACCACTTACCACATATTGAGCCACCAGTGGGACTCGAACCCACGACCCACGCATTACGAATGCGTTGCTCTACCAACTGAGCCATGGTGGCCTGTCCGAGTAACTGTGTGCAAAGATACGAAAAAAAATATATCTACGCATGACTTTGGGACTTTTTTTTTGCATGCAATGGCATGAACTTACCCTACATTGATTAACCATGACATAAAAGAGGGGAGGGCGAAAGACCAACACATGGAGCGCGAGAAGTACTATATATGGGGCACAAGCCACCGCGCACCGTTACCTGCAAAATGAACACCACCCGGGTGGGCATCTCCGGAGCATCGGCCGGATAACAGGAGGGCATGGCCGCCGTACTCTTCCACCAGGAGTTCTACAAGGCGGCCTATCCGGCATGTGGCTGCCACGACAAGCGTATAGACAAGATATGATGGAACAGTGCGAATGGCCTACCCGTGGACTGCACATACATAGCGGTCCCCAACATAGAAAACACATACCGTTTGAAACGCCCATAGTTACCAGTCGTAGGCGAACCGGACGGCAATATGGATACTGCACATCCACCATGCTGGTGGCCAATGCGCAGATTCGCGCAGGAAAGGACTTTGAACCGGTAGTGGTTCCCAAAGTCGAACACACGATGGGCGAGGCCTTCTGGAAAAGAAAACGATTTGGCTTCTTCGTGAGCCATCTGACGGACAAGACTCCTCTCAAGTGGGACGAGGCAAAAAGACAGACAGAAGAACATCACCAGGCAACCGTAATACTACCAGTTGGATATTCGTGAATTCATGGCAACGAATTCGCGAATTCGCACGCAAGAATTCACGAATACAACGGCACAAATTCGTGGACACGAGACAGCCTGTCCCAACACATCCTCGCCTACAAGTCAGATACTTTCGTAGTACTCCAAAAACTCCTTTGGGAAACGCACCGGTTTGTTCCTGTCCAGGTTGAAATAATATCCAGCCTGATGCGCTGTACAATAGACACGTTCCCCGTCTGCTATCTCTATGTCAGCCTCCCAACGACTAAGCCCCGTCAGTGTAATGTTGACCTTGCCAACTGGATTCGCGTTGAGAGTGAGAGGACGCTTGTAGAATATATGCGTCTCGGACAGTATGGGAGTATTGCGCTCCCTCATCATTTCCTCCAGAGGGAAATACATATCCAATATGGCATTGCGCAGGTCTTCGAAATACTTTGGATACACAGTGTTGCTGACTATGCCCATATAGTCCGTATCATAGGTGTGCACTTTTATTGGCGCTTCCAGATAGAATTTCTTGTTACAGTCCATATTTGATTGCATTGGATAGTAGTAAAATCATGGTCGACTTGACTTGATAATACAAAGATAAGCAACTTGCATCAATAAACAAGCATGGACAGCAATGAATTTGCCAAGGCCGCAGACTTTTGCCATTCCGAAACAGAATCATACTCGCACCAACAAACACAAGCCTCTCGCCCATGCATGCGCAGTGGAGCTGAAGGCTTGCGTACCCGGATATTCCAAATTACAGATAATACAGCAGCTATCTTTTACGTACGACCCGGACATCGCTACCGGTCTTTATGCTGACACCATCGTCAGGGGTGATAACCGTGATTATCGTCCCACGTCCGGAGGCCCGAAGCATATCTGCATTGTCAGTGCTGATATAAAGCACACCGTTACTTACATGATAGTCCAACTGCGTTATGTCCAAGATGTCGGCGGTATTAGCAAACACCCCATATTCCTCGCCAAGCACCAATTTGACACGTGCTGGAACATTCACGTTGACCACCGTGAACGGAGCCAGCTTCAAAGGCTCGTTTGCAGTGTTAGTTGTTTCGTTGTTTGCGTTTACGGTAGCGAACATCATCATAGCGGCTACCATTGTCATGATCTTTTTCATAATCCAATCTTTTTACCTTAATTGATACCTTACATGTGTCTTTCTCTGTTGCCCACTGGCAATCTATTATATATGTGTCTTTCTTATTATTATGTATTCTCCAATCCGAGTAATTCATCTTTTATGTCGCAAAGATAAGGCCATTCCAGCAGAGGACACTCGGGCAAACCTCTAAAACCAAGAGGAAATCCCCCTTTTACTGACGATTGTCGACACATGCTGACATACTGGCATCACGCAGCAACGCCATCTTGACAGGACGGTAAATTTACCTTATCCGACATGTATTTCCAAGTATATATAAATAATGTATACACGCAGACAACAATCCCATTGAAAAGTTATCTGAGTTTTTTTGCAAAAAAGGTCTTCCATTATTTGGCCAATAAAGCAAAAAGGCGTACCTTTGCACTCGCAATCAAGAGATGTCACGACTGAAGACACAAGAAAACACTGATTGCACAATGGGCGATTAGCGCAGCTGGTTCAGAGCATCTGCCTTACAAGCAGAGGGTCGGCGGTTCGAATCCGTCATCGCCCACAAGACAAGAAAACGAGGATGGCTCCTTAGCTCAACTGAATAGAGCATTTGACTACGGATCAAAAGGTTGCAGGTTTGAATCCTGCAGGAGTCACACTTCGGGTAGATACCAGAGTGGCCAAATGGGGCAGACTGTAAATCTGCTGGCTTACGCCTTCGGTGGTTCGAATCCATCTCTACCCACTTGCAACAGCGATGCTTCGGAATATACGGGTATCATGTATGCGGAAATAGCTCAGTTGGTAGAGCACAACCTTGCCAAGGTTGGGGTCGCGAGTTCGAGTCTCGTTTTCCGCTCCAAATAAAGAACAAAAAAAGAAACAAACGGTGCGGTAGTTCAGCTGGTTAGAATACTAGCCTGTCACGCTAGGGGTCGCGGGTTCGAGTCCCGTCCGCACCGCACAATGGGCGATTAGCGCAGCTGGTTCAGAGCATCTGCCTTACAAGCAGAGGG